>CAVSYI010000005.1:0-64864 GCA_963732045.1 Terriglobia bacterium
GCTTCACGGTAAAGATTCCGTTGCTGTAGACATTTTTGTCTGCCTCCCAGTTGGATAGAAAATAATTTCGTCCCAAGGGAGCGCTTCCCTTCCTTCCGTCCCGGGTTCCGATGTGCCGCGCATCTCCAGATCGTTGTCGCGTTCCAATCCCAGAATAAAGAGTTCGTCGAACGGCACATCGCCAAATGTCTTGCCCGTCCTGAAGCGCTGCTGTATTTCGTAATCGCCGCCCTGGGATTGCGGGAGCCAGTGCAAGCGCAAGGAACCTTGCAGCTTCTCGAAAGAATGAGAAGGTTCCGACCAGAGCCGTCCCGCTTGCGAGGACGCACCGACATCGAGGGTCAATCGCCGCTCAGGCAGTTGCCAGAGCGTGGCGTCCAGCTGCGTCGTCTGCTTGAGTTGGTAGCCCTTGGCCAACTGCGTGGGACTGAGCAAAGTTCCGGCAATCACGCTGCGGAAGTCGCGATGGGAAATCTCTGCGCCGGCAGACCAATGCCAGCGTCCGCTTTCCAGGGCGGCGAAGTTGGCACTCACTGCTTCTCGCCGCATATTAAAACTGCCCAGCACAGGAGCCGGACCTTGAAACGAGTTCCTGATGTCCCAATTCTCGCTGCGTAGATCTGCCAGCAATCCGTAGCGAAATTTCGGATTCGCCTTGAATGGACCTGAAAGTTGGCCAAGGACACGGCGCTTGTCGGCATCCCAGCGATACATGGAGACGAAGTTGATGGCCTGGTGGCGCAGGTTGTAGACCTCGGGCGTGACGCTCTGAAACGGCAGGCCTCTCAACAGCAAGAATAGTTTTTCGGGTCTGCTGTCACCCCAACCATCCCGCTCGCGATTGCGGAAGAGAATGTCGAATTTGCCGTCGTCGCGGGCCTGCAAATCAAATTGGTAGCGCGGGAAGATTTCCAATGCGCTGACTCGCATCCCGGGTCGTCAGCAAATCAGGCAGACGGAGGACACTGGCGGGGGCGAAGGCCATGGCGCGATCGAGCAATGCCGGGTTCACTCGCGGCGCAGGCTGGGTTCTTACCTCCACGATCTGCGGCTTGCCCGCACGGTTCCAGTACTTCAGAGCCGCTTCGATGTTTCCCTGGAGAAAATAGACGGTGCCGAGAAAATCATTGCCGTAGGAATCGCTGGGATCGAGATGAAGCGCACGGCGCAATTGGCGAGCCGCCACGCTGTACCGTTGCTGTTTGAACGCGACACCCGCCAGTTCCAGAGGAAAGCGTTTGTCGCCAGGCTGGAGCTGCGCGCCGGATTCGAATGCTCGACTGGCGTCGTCCCAACGTCCTAACTGGGCCAGGGCCGTACCATAATAAAAATCGAGATCAGCCGAAGGGTTCGGCGCAGATTGAAGGAGACGTACGACTTCCTGCCAGCGTTGCTCGCCGGATAGCTTTTTGGCTTGATCGACGCTCGAAGTACCTGACGTTTGGGCGCCGGCCAGGGTTGCGATGCCGAAGAAGAATAAAAGAATAGCAGTGGGAATCAGTGAGATCGGGTTTGAGGAAGCGCGAGCAGTGTCCATCTTTCGGCCGCGCTCCATTCCCGCTCGAAAATTGGACGTTCCTGCTGAAGTAATTTGCGTTGGGCTGGATCGTTGACTGTCACCGTGTCGGCTGCGAAACCCGTGACCACCACATAATGCAATGCGCCGGCCGCCGGCTTTAAGGCGACGATCAGCGGACGTCCCTTGTCCAGATGCTGTTTGAGGTCTTCCCACTCTCCGCGAATTGTAAATGTGCGGAACCCGTTCTCCTGAAAGTAGCGCTCCATATCAGATGCGTAGATGCCGTGGGCTTTGGGCGAATAAAGTGCACGCTGAATCTGGATCGCGTCCGAGGTTTGATTCGCCTCCTGTCCCTGCTGCGCCTGCCAATATTGGATCACCATGGCGATGCTGGCCGCGCCGCAGCCGTCTTTCTCCTGCTTCACGAAGGGCACATCCAGCCACACGCCGGGGAGATCTGCGGCGGGCAGCACGCCGCAGACCCCCAGGCACACGATGGCAATCCTTGCGAAGCGTTTAAACATTTCTGAAAATCTATCGGACTGCGACGATCACCAGAATGAGGACGGCCACGGCCACAAGAATAATGATCAAGTCGCGATCACTGAGGGTGCCGGCGGCGAAATCCGTCTGCGCCTTGTTCACTCGCGAAGCCAGGCGGGCCAATTCGGCGTCATCCAGTGTGGAAACGGCACTTTTCACCTGCTCAGGATTCACATGCGCGGAGCGCAACGCTTTCTCGGCCTTTTCAGAAGAGAAGAATTCCTTGACCTGTTCCACATTCTGCCGTCGCACTGTGGAGGCACTCACCGCCGCGTTCTGCAATTCGGATGGACTTACCAGGTGGGTTGCACCTTCCGCCAAAAGATTTTGCGGAACGGCAAAAACCGCGGCCAAAACGAACACCGCAGCGACTCGGGATACCTGCTTCATATCAAAATGCATTTCTTGCCTGCCTCCTGCAGAGTTTGTGTGGAGACGGGTCTTCAACCCGCCCGCCGAGCAATACTCGGCTGCACTTAAAAATAGTACACGCGCCAACTTCGATGCGGAGGCTGCAACAGAGGTTTGTCATCAAGGTAACAAGATCAATAAACAACGATCGGTTCGTCTTGGGCTTACAAACTTTCCACAGCTCTCTGAAGTTCAGAGGCAATCCCCTCAGGAGAACTGTTTCGCGGGAACCGGACCGGGGAGCCGATTTTCACTTTTATGGTTCCCGGAAGCGCGCGCTTCTTCTTTGCTTTCTTCAATTCAAAAAGGCCATCGATTCTCATTGGCACTACCGGGACGGCGAGGTTATTTGCCAGTAATCCCACGCCTGCGCGAAAAGAACGCATCTTGCCGTCGGTTGTGTGGTGCCCTTCAGGAAAAACCAGAATGCTGTAGCCGCGGTCGACAGACTCTCCGGCGAAGGCAAAGCTCTCCCGAAAGCCTGCTTCTCGAGGCAAGGGAAACAAGTTGAGTAGCGACACTCCCAACATCCATTTCACTCGGTCATACATTCTGCCCAGCAAGTTTCGGCTCGCAGGCGGGGTGCGTAGCGCCTCCAGGGCTTCCCCTCCTGTGGCCGTTGCCAGGCGATGACGGAAACGTGCAGGTAGAGCGGCTTGCACGAAGCCAACATCGACGTCGTTAATGTGATTGCACACCACCAGCACCGGCCCGCGAACTCCGCGGAGATTCTCTCTTCCTGAAATGCGCGGCCACGCCCAAAAGAAATACTGCCGGCCGCAAAAGCAAATAGTGAATGACCAGCCGCACCCAGGTGGTGGGCCAGCGTTGCACCCAGCCTGGATAGTGATACGGCACCCGCGCCGGAAGCTGCCCTTGCAGCATGCGCTCCAGATCGCCAACCGTCTTCAGCGCGGCGAATCGGGTCTCGCTCAAATCCATCTGATAGCGGTCTTCGAGCGCGCCCAGCAATTCCACGCGATCGAGCGAACTCAAATTCAAATCGGTTTCGAGATTGGAATCCCGACCCAAATCAGTATTAGATTTTCCTTTCACACGGGCAATCAACTCGGCCACCGAACTCGACGCTGCCTTCCCCTCATGCTTTTGTTGTCAATCGCGCTTGTACGACTTGCTGGATCGCGCTGGTTCGAGGTTTCTGCGTGGAGGTGCGCGGAAAATCTTCCTCGGGCCAGACAAACCAGGTCCGCATCCGCTGGTATTCGGCCAGAGTTTCGTTCGCGTGTTGCACCACCGCCTCCGGATCTGCTTTTGCATCTCCTCAGAATCGAGCACCGCGCAAGGTTCCGCGTTTCCATCTCGCGGCAGTGCGATCACGACACAATCCTTGATCTCGGGCTGGCGGCGGAGCGCGCTCTCCAGATCCTCGGGGTAAATGTTCATTCCGGCGGGCGTCACGATCACGTCTTTCTTGCGCCCTTTGAAATACAGGTTGCCTTGGGCATCCAGCGCACCGATGTCGCCGGTTCCGTACCAGCCTTCTTCGGCTGTCATCGGCTGCAGTTTCTGCCCAGTCCAATATCCGGCGGCAACCCCACCTCCCCGGACGAGAATTTCACCGTCCGGCGCTAGCTTCACCTCGCGCCCCGCCAAGACTTTGCCGATTGACCCTTTTCCCAAACGGAAAGGATGATTCACGCTCACGATCGAGGTCGTCTCGGTCAGGCCGTAACCCTGGATGGCGGCGTATCCGAGGCGTCCCCAGAATTCTTCGGTCACGCGATCGAGCGCTGCTCCTCCGGAGATGAATGCCCAGAATTTCCATCCGAACTGGCGGTGCACCCGCCGGAAGATCCACCAGCGATGCAGGAAATGCTTGCCTTCGGCCTCTCGAAACTTTTCTTGGAAATCTTCCAGCACGCCCTTCTCTTCCAGGTCGCGCTCGACCTTCTCTTTCAGCGATTGCAGCATGCGCGGCACCGCGACCAGCACTGAGACTCGTTCGCGGCGGATGGTGCGTATGACTTCGCCGGGCTTGAGGGCGTCCTGAAAGATCACGGTGCCGCCCATCAACTGCGGTAGAAACATTCCGAGGAATTGCCCGAAGACATGGCTTAAAGGAAGGAGGTTCAGAAAACGAACGGGATGGACGAGGCGTTCGTACTTCAAATATTTTTGGATTTCTGTTTCGAGCGGAGCGATATTGCCCAGAACATTGCCGTGCGTGATCACCACGCCTTTCGGTTCGGCGGTGGTGCCGGAAGTGAAGACGATTTCGAGGATGTCCGACGGGCCGATTTCGGTCGCGACGTACGGCGCAGACGAATGGGCCGCCAGTACCTGTCCTGCAGGTCGTCCAGTGCCAGCGCCGGGATCGAAGGCAACGCGTGTTCGCGGGAACAAATCAGTAGCTTCCCATCGACCTGCTGATACACGCGCTGGGCAAAGTCGGCAGCGCCGGCCTCATCGATAGGAACGACAATCGCTCCGCGTAGCGCACAACCGAAGAACGCCGCCACCCACTCCGCGGAGTTCGGTCCCCAGAGGAGGACGCGATCGCCTTTGACGATTCCGCGGGCTTCGAGTTCGCGGGCAAAACGAAAGGCTGTCTCCGCTACCTGACGGTAACTCCAGCGCACGGTGCGGTATCCGCGATGCTGAACGTAGGCGCAGTCGCGTCCTCGTCGCAGAAAGCTATCGAGGTATTCGACAACGGAGCGGCGCTCCATTCCTGAATGGTATCGCTTCGGGAACCATGGAAGGGACTACATCCGTTGAATAACTACGGAGACTATGCCGACATGCGGCGTGCGTTCTTCGGACAGAAGTTTGACAATAGATCTACAAATTCCGCCACGAACCGCGGGGCCGGCTGATTGCGCAGTGTGACCGCATACCATTGCCGCCGAAATGCGCGGCTGCCCAGTGGGCGGGTGGCAACTTTTCCGGCTTCAACCGCTGGAGCGACAGCCCAGCGCGCCAGAAAACCGATCCCGGTACCTGCTGCAGCTAACTCGACGATCGCCTCGGTGAGTGGTACTTCGATCACGCGTTGCGCCTCGACTCCCGCTGGCTTCAGTAATTTGTTGATCAAAGTGCTCTCTTCCCGTGGAGGATAAATCAGAACCGTCTCCGTTTCGAGATCCTTCGGTCGCACCTGGTTAGCACTCGCAAGGCGGTGCTTCGGGGACATGACCAGTACAAGCTCGTCTTCGAACATCGGAGTCACTCGCAGGCTCTTGTTATGCGGCTGAGAGCTGATGATCGCGACATCCAGTTTGCCTTCGAGAAGTGCGGCCGCCGGGTCTGAGGTCGCACTGGCGACGATATTTACTTCTACCTTCGCAAACTTGTTATGAAACTTCTGCAGCACCGGAGGCAGCCAGTGGTAGCAGGTGTAACACTCCGTGCTCAACCGAATCTCGCCGCGTGATCCGCCGTTGAGTCCCTCGATCTGCACTTCGGTATCGCTCAACTCCTCGAGCACGCGTCGCGCGCATGCAATCAGCCGCTCGCCTGCCGGGGTAAGGACCATCTTCCGCCCCAGCCGCAGGAACAGCGCCGTACCCAGCTTTTCCTCCGCATCGCGCAACTGGTGACTGAGCGCGGATTGAGTCAGGTGCAGGCGTTTTCCGGCTTCGGTCACGCTGCCTTCTTCCGCCACGGTCACCAGCAATTTCAAATGCCGTACTTCGAGTTTCGGACTCATATCATTATGAGTGTAGTTCATCGAATTGATGAAAACAAACAATAAATCTAATAGATGAAAGGAGCAGTCCAACACTGTACTGCAAGCGAGTTTGGTTTGACGGCAAGAAGCGGATAGCGATCAGGGAACCATCGCTACAGACTTCAGCCTGGTTCCGGCAGATCCGAATAAGCCGCAGTCGAACGAACACGCTAGACAAACAAGGGGAGGTTGTTATGAAGAAACTGATTGCACACAGCATGGCTTCGATTCTTCTCAGTGTCCTGACTCTGGGCTCTTTCGCCCAGGCGCAGAGCCCCGAGCGGACCATTAAGGCCAACATTCCGTTTGAATTCTCGGTCGGCAACCGCAGTTTTCCGGCAGGACGCTATTCCCTGGTGCGCGTCCAGCCTTTTCTGCTTGAGCTGCGAGATCCCGACGGCCGGGTACTGGCCAACGTCTTAACCCAATCGGTCCAGAGTCAGACTGCACCGGCACAGCCCAGGTTGTTGTTCGACAACGACGGTGGCGGACACGCTCTGACCCAGGTCTGGCAAGAAAACGAATCCATCGGGCAGCAACTCACGCCGTCAAAGTCGGCTACTCGTGCTGTCCAGAAGGCTGCTCGCCACGTCCAAACTGCACAGGTGAGTAATCCGCGCTAGACACTCAACAATCGCGATCACAAAAGTGGGGGCTCAAAATGAACACCGGAGTGAACGGAAGCAATGGACAATCGCACGCGGCTGACCTGCATGTTCAGGAGGTCATCCGCTCGGCGGAACGGGAGCTTCATGAATTGCTCGAGCGGCGGGCAGAACTCATGAAGCGGATTGGCACCATCAAGCAGACCCTCGCAGGGCTAGCCAATATTTTCGGGGACCGGGTGCTCAGCGACCAGTTGCTCACCTTTCTCGATCGGAAATCGTCCAGCCGGCAGCCGGGTTTCACCCGCGCCTGCCGGGTGGTGCTGATGGAGGCACGAAAGCCACTTGGCGCCCGGCTGGTATGTGTGGCTCTGCAGCAAAGATTTCCGGAGGTGTTGGAGCGCCACAAAGATCCTATCGCCTCGGTCACCACAGTGTTAAACCGCCTCGCAGATTACACCGAAGCCCGGTGCTCGCTGGATGCCAGTGGACGTCGAGTGTGGGAATGGATTGCAGAACGTGAAAGCGGTACTGATCTGCCGCTGGGAGCAATCAGCCGGTTGCCCCAGTTGGCTACGCCGGGAAAACAGCAGTAGGTACGGGCTACCAAGGAGAAGAGTAGCGGTTAAGGCGCCGCTACTCTCGTCCCACTCCGAGCGCGTCCGCCACGCGGTTAATGTAGTTGAACCACGCTGCGATCAACGTGATCTGGAGAATTGCTCTGTCGTCGAAACCGGCGGAGCGCAAACGCTCGTGATCGTCTTTCCAGACTTTGGTCGCGTCCTTGGTAATTTTCACTACGTAATCGAGCATGACTCGCTCCTGAGGAGTAACCGGAGCTGTGGTGTAGTCCTTTTCCAGCGCATCGACCAGTTCTTTATCCAACGTGACGCGACGCAGAAACTCTGCGTGGGAGTCGATTCAATAAACGCACCGGTTGGTGACTGACACCACGGTCGTGATCATCTCGTGCTGCCGTCGGGAAAGCGGCAAGTCGGGAGACATCAGCACGCCGAAGGTGGCGAACGCATGGTAGAGAGCGTCAGGGATGAGGCTGTGGGACTCGGTGATCGACGACCCGCCGCCTTCCACTGGATGGACCGGCGTGGCGTACTCCTTGGGATAGAGGGACTTCTGGCCCTCCATAGCCTGCCGAAGTTTTTCGTCGCCCTGAGCGACCGGAATGGTCTTGATCCAAGTCATAAGAATGAGAGGCTATAACGAGAAAGCCAGAGGTGCCAATAATCGAAATCTGCTATCGGGCGGGCGGTCGAGGTTCTTCTCGCAGGGAACGTACCGGTCGAACTGCCATCATCAGATGAGGCCATCTTTCACCCGGCGCAGAAAATCCTCTGCATCGGTTTGCGCCCTTTTGGCGGCGCCGGGATCATTCCGGTTCTCGAATGTGATTTCCTGCAAAGTAATCTGGGCGGCGTCTTTTGGCTTGAAGCCGCGTGTCACCAGCTTTCGTGCGCGGGCGGCGAAACTCTCGGAATCAGAAAGCGCGGCCGGTTCCCCGTGCAGCGCACAATCGTGTTCCTGAAATTTGCTGGAAGCCAGCCGGTCGTATGCGCTCTTCGCATCCTGATCGGTCAGCATCGACGGGACGGGAAACGTCCAGCCGCACTGTGAACACGCCCATCCTGTCAAACGTTGATGCGAGACCCAAGTAAGCCACCTAGCCATAATTCTCCCTCGTTGCCGCAGGGGGTAAAGAATGCCTGGGCCCAAATCAATTTCTTTACTTCCTTGGCAGGAATGCGGCGAATGTTCGGAAGCGAGGTTTCCCCAACTCAGCGTGCCCCCCCGGGACGCTGAATCTAACAGGCAGCGATTCTACCCCAACAAATTTGGCAACAGTAGTGACAGCTTAGAGAACCACGCTCTGGTGAGTGATAAAGGACGGGTGTCCTTGACCGTCAAGGCCGTGAAACGCTGCAATGACGAGTGCGGACGCCCCATCCTCCATGGTTTTGTGCCGACGGATGGGCAGTTCCGGACGTAACTCGGTCGTACACTCCCTTTCGGTAACCCTTAGTAACCATACGAATATTGGTAACCCGTCTTACAATGACCCTTGTCCGAAAGACCATCCGTCGTGTGATCGGCAGACATGACCGATCGGATGGCCAACCCGCCGGTGACCCTTCTCACGGAGATGTTTTCTGGCGGAGGAAAAAAACCGGAGCTGGAGTCAGCAAGCTTATGGCATTTGGATTTGGCTTCAACAAACAAAAAGCTCTCAGCGCTGCGGAGAAGTTCGTCCAGCAGGGTAAGCTGCAGAATGCCATCGGCGAGTACGAAAAAGTACTCAAGGCTGACCCCAAGGAACTGACCGTCTCCAATACGATTGGTGACCTCTACGCCCGTCTCGGCCAGAGTGACAAGGCCGTGGAATCCTTCAAGAGCGTTGGCGACGCCTACGCTGCCCAGGGCTTCACCGTCAAAGCCATTGCCATGTACAAGAAGCTCACCAAGCTGAAGCCCACCTTGGAGAGCGTACTGCGGTTGGCCGAGCTCTACACCCAACAGGGACTCTTTAATGATGCACGGGCACAATATCTGCAGGTAGCGGAAGAATTTCTGCGCTCCGGAGAACTGGAACAAGCGGTAAGGATTTTCCAGAAGACCCTGGAGATGGATCCCGAAAACGTTGCCATGCGCACCCGGCTCGCAGAGGTGTATGTACGGCTGAATAAGAAAACGGAGGCGTGGCAGCTTTTCGCCGCCGCCGCCGACAGCCTGCGAGGACGTGGTCAACTTGGTCCTGCGGAAGAAATTCTGAACCGCATGCTGACGCTCGATCCCAGCAACAGTCATGCACTGCTGCTGCGGGGCCGTAACGCTTTCGATTCCGGCGACATGGCCGGAGCAGTCAAGAACCTGGAAAAAGTAGCGGACCTCGACAGCCATCCCGACGGATTGCGCGCCCTTATGCAGGCCTACCTGCAGAGTGGACGCCTGCCGGAAGCGGGAAATCTGGCGGCGAAGCTGTGCACTGTCCACAACGACACCAGCGCCATCACAAGCTACGCCGAAGCCCTTATGTCGGCGGGACACTACACCGAGGTTCTCGGGGTCTACCAGCAGTATTGCGACCGGCTCGTGGCCACGGACTCGGGCAAGATTCTGGAAAGCCTGCATGCGCTGATCGGACAGGTACGCGACAACGTACCTTCGTTGGAAATCCTGCTCGATCTGTCGCAGAAAGCCGGCGACACCACTCATATCAGCGAAATCTACGAACTGCTCGCGCATGCTTCGGTGCAGGGCGGAAATCTCGAAAAAGCCCGCGACTACTATCTGAAACTTACCCAGTTGGAGCCGCACAACCAGTTGCATACTCGGAATTACGAGCAGGTTGTCGCAAAACTGGGCGGAGCGGCATCCGGTTCTCGACTCATTACGCCTGAAGAAGGTGCGGTCCTGGTGGAAGAACTCGAAGCCACAGCGCCGTTCATCGACCAGCGCTATCCGGACGAAGTTGCCCTGGCAGTACGGGCTGCGCTCACCGACGCGGAGCTTTTCGTTTCCTACAATATGCCGGCAAAGGCGCTGGGCCCGTTAATGTCCGCGTTGCCCAAGGCGCCTCGTGACCTGCGCATCAATCAGAGGCTGGCCGCATTGCACACTCGCGCCGGCCGCTTCGGCGAAGCCGCGGTTTGCTGCCGCAATCTGGAACAGCTTTATCACGATGCCGGGCATCCCGACGAAGCCAGCCGCTACAGCGATTTGGCTAACAAGTACGAGGAGCGCACATCTGCCAAGTCCGTCACCGCGAGTACAGTGGCACAGGCGACGCCGTTGAAGGCTGCAACCATCGCACCGCTGGCGTTCAACCCCTCCGCTTCCGAGGATGCGTCTGAGCCGGCTATCTCTCCAGCCGCTGAACCATCAACTTCAGGTTTGTTCTTCCACAGTGCGGCGTCTGCGCTGCCGCCTTCGGCCAGCGACTTTGAGGTCCGTCCTGAACCGGTTACCGCGGAAAATGAAATCGACGTCGACATCTCCGACGAGTGGGAGAGTGAGGTTGCAGAGGAACCCCAGGCAGCTGCGTTGGTTGCCGAGACCGAAGCTCCTGATGCGGAAACCGAACACGCCAAGAGCGAGAGTATTACTGAAACCATCGAAGAACTTCGTTTCTACCTGGCTCACTCGATGTCTGAACAGGCTCGTGCGGTCTTCTCCAAGCTGGAGAAGCTGAAGCCTGGCGCCGCCCAGCTGGCGGCGGTGTGGCAGGAAATTGAAGCCGCCGAAAATCAGGGCAGCGCGAAACCGGCAGTCGTGGAAGAAGTTGCGGTTGATGAGGTCTATGACATTCCGGCGGAGGAAGAGGGCCCGTCCGTTCACGCTGCAAGTCCACAAAAGGCTCCTTCCCGGGAACTTGTTCCGGATTTCAGTTCGCTCTCAACGGAAGAAATCGCCATACCCCTGGCTCCGGTTGCATCTGCACCCGAACCCGTTGTGGCGGAATACGCGAGCGCCACTCCGGAAGCTGCTCCAGCCGGCGTATTGAATGAATTTGTTTCAGATCTGGAAGCCTCCTTGGGTGACAGCTTCCTGCCGCCGGCAACGCCGACACCGGAAGTTCAGCCTCGAGCGGGCCGGGAATCGATCACAGCCACCTCGGGACATGCCGCTGCTGCAGCCGCAGCCCCGGCGTTCAGTCCCGCGCCGCCTTCAGTTCCAGCGCCAGCGCAAGCTCCAGCGCCGGCCATGGAAGCTCCGGCACCGACTTTTACCTATCAGCCGACCAAGAAGCGGACACTCGCTCCCGAAGTCGCGCCCGCAGACGCCAAAGTGGAAGCCGCCAGCGTCGATCTGGCCGACATGTTTGGCGAGTTGAAGCACGAACTCGAAGAAGACGCAGCCAACCCGCAAGAAGATCCCGAGACTCATTACAACCTCGGTGTGGCCTTCCGTGAAATGGGATTGCTGGATGAAGCCATCGGCGAACTGCAGAAGGTGTGCCAGTCGGTCGATCGCGGGGTCTGATTTCCCGCAACTGATGCAGACGTACACCTGGCTGGCGCAGTGCTTCCTAGACAAAGGCGTGCCTGAAGCGGCGATCCGCTGGTATGAAAAGGCGTTGAAGCTGCCCAAGATTGACGAAGAGACCCGTACTGCACTGAATTACGAGTTGGCCTCCTCCTACGAAGCCGCCGGCAACAAGACCGCGGCCCAGAATCATTTCATGGAGGTTTACGGCAGCAACATTGACTACCGCGATGTAGCCGAGCGCATCAAAGCTCTGAAGTCGTAGAATGGGACAATGGGTTTCCTTCTAAGCTTGGGAGCGCGCGCGGAAGAGCAGCGACCGGTCGCATGCACGACCCATGGGAGCGCGATGTGACCGCAACTCCAGATTCTTCCATCGACAAGATCCAATCCGAGTCCCTCACCGCAAAGTTGCGACAGGAGGCCCCGGAAGGAACCGGCCTCAACGAATCAGGCAATCTGCCGCGCTCCGGATTTCAACACTGGCTGCACCGGGTATTGATCCTGCTGTTCGTTTTTTTCTGCGCTACCGTGGGGGTTCTTCTCGTAATCCTGCCGTGGCGTCCCGAATGGACGGACAACCACTTCCTGCTGGCTTCTCCCGGATTACGGGCCTTCGTGTCCAACGGATTTGTGCGTGGCCTGTGCAGCGGCCTGGGAGTGCTCGATATCTGGATCGGATTCTGGGAAGCAATTCACTTCCACGACGAAAAGCGGCCTTGAAAGAAGATCCCCTCATCATGGATGACGGCAAACTCAAATCAGCGCCCCTGGCGTACGAGAATCACACTTTTCTTGCGAGTCCGGACGGGCGCGTGTTGCGTATCCTCGCCGAGTACACGGAACCGCTCGCGCGTTTTCGCCGCGAACAGATTCAGGACACGGTAGTGTTCTTCGGTTCAGCACGTTTTCACAGCCGTGAAGCGGCAAACCGCAATCTGGCTGAACTGGAACAGAAATCGGATGCTTCGGCAGACAGGAAAAAAATCCTGGCTTCGGTGGATACAGCGCGCTACTACGAGGATGCACGCCGGCTCGCCTACCTGCTTACACAATGGTCAATCCAGATTCCGGCCCGCAGGCGGCGCTTCGTCGTAACCACCGGAGGCGGCCCCGGCATCATGGAAGCCGCAAATCTGGGAGCGCAGGAAGCAGGTGGGAAGACGATTGGCCTCAACATCAATTTGCCATTCGAGCAAAATCCGAATCCATATATCACGCCGGCGCTTAATTTCGAGTTTCACTATTTCTTCATGCGGAAGTTCTGGTTCGCATACCTGGCCAAGGCGCTGGTGATATTCCCCGGCGGCTTTGGCACGCTGGACGAACTGTTCGAAATCCTGACTTTGGCTCAGACCCAGAAGCTGGCTAAAAAAATTCTGGTGGTGATTTACGGCAGCGAGTACTGGAAAAGTCTCATCAACTTCGACGCGATGATCGATGCCGGAACCATCTCTGCATCAGATCTCGATCTGATCCGCATGGTAGATTCGCCGGAAGAAGGCTTCGAGTTTCTGCGCGACGGCCTGGTCAACTATCACCTGGGACCTCAGCGACCGAAAGCACCTGAAGCCGTGCCGGAGATTGCCAAAACAAATCCTTAAACCAGTCGTCAGTCGTCGGTCTTCAGTCGTCAGCTAAACCACTGAGCCGATCGGCTGACGACTGACGACCGACGACTGCCCTTGCTGCTCTACTACATTACCGATCGTTCGCAGTTTCCCGGAGACGAGAACTCGCGCCGGATTCGATTGCTTGAAACCATTACGCAGGCAATTCGCTGCGGGGTGGACTATATCCAACTACGCGAGAAAGATTTATCCCCTCATCAACTGGAAACCCTGGCCCGCGAATCGATCCAACTGAGAACTGAGAACCAGGAACTAAAAACTGGTTTTCTCATAAACTCCCGCACCGACATCGCCATAGCGTGCGAAGCCCAGGGCGTACATCTACGCTCGAATGACATTTCCCCATCTGAGGTAAGAAAGAATTTGGACTAAAAGTGGCATGGGCACCGACGTGACAATCGGCGTGTCCTGTCATAGTCGGGCTGAAGTCGCCCGAGCGGCAGAACGAAGACGCGAATTTCGCCGTCTTCGGACCAGTCTTCGGGAAGATCAGCGGAGAAAAAGTGCACGCCAGCCCCGCTGGCCTCGAAGCTCTGCACGAAGCGTGTCAGGAAAAGATTCCGGTCATCGCTTTGGGAGGCGTGACATTAGAAAACGCCCAAGCCTGCATTCAAGCAGGCGCAGCCGGAATCGCAGCCATCCGGCTGTTTCAGGAAAACAAGATGGACGAGGTGGTCGCGGCTCTCCGAAGACTGGGAGCAGTCGTCGGTCGTCAGTCTTCAGGCGTCAGCCAATCCCAAGATTGAACCGAGGGCCCTGGCTGACGACTGAAGACTGACGACCGACGACTACTAGCTTTTAATCGTCTTCGATCCCTCGTCCCAGGTCACGCCAGTCTTGCGGAAATACGACTGGTTCGCCATGTGGCAGGCCAGCGCGGCGTGATGGCCGAAGACGGCATCTTCCACGACAGGCTTGCGCGTCTTCACCGCCTGGAAGAAATTCCAAAGATGCGGCTTCAAGTCGTCCCATGACGCGCTGCGATAGGTGGTGCCTTCGAGCGCCGGTTCCTTGCCCGGCACGGCATCGTGCTCCTGGTGCCACTTCTTTGTGTATTCTTCGCGCATGGCGCGCGGATAGCTTCCGGTGTAATAACTCGGCCCGGTATCCTGGCCAGTCTGCGGAGTGTAAGTGAGGCTGAACTCGGTCAGTTCCAGGATGCCTTTCGATCCCTGGAAGCGATAAGTTTCAGGCATATCCGTTCCCAGACTGAGCCGCATGTAGACCGGCACGTCACCGTATTGAAAGAGGGTGCAGTGGACGTCCGGCATGTTGCGGCCGTCCTTCCAGCGCAGGATGCCGCCCATCGCCATGGCTCGCTTGGGCGCCTCGTTGATGCCGAGAACGTATTGCATGCCGCTCACCAGGTGGACCAGCAGATCGCCGGCCACGCCTGTTCCGTATTCCTTCCAGCAACGCCAGCGGGCAAAAATCAGAGGATCGAAGGCGCGTTTGGGAACGGTTCCCTGCCAGGTGTCCCAATCGAGAGTCTGCGGAGAAAGATCGGGCGGAGGAGGATACTCCCACGCGCCGGTGGGATCGTTGCGGCCGAGCGTTCCTTCCACCAGCATCAGGTCGCCGAGTGCTCCTTGCGCCACTAGTTCCTTCGCCTTGGCGCAGATCACTGAACTGACGCGCTGCGAGCCCACCTGGACGATGCGTCCGGTTTTCGTCGCGGCCGCGACCATCTCGACGCCTTCCTGCGCGGTATGCGACATCGGCTTCTCGATGTAGATGTCTTTGCCCGCGCTCACAGCGTCCACCACAATCTGTTTGTGCCAGTGGTCGGGAACGGCGGCGAGGATGCAATCGATTTCCTTGTTCTCCAGCAGTTCCTGATAGCGCCGCGTGGTCGGCAGATTCGGACGGACAATTTCCTTCGCCAGCGTGTGACGGCCGTCGTAAAGATCGCAGGCGGCGACACATTCGACGCCCGGAAGCTCGACTGCATTGGACAGCAGGCCAGAGCCTTCCATTCCGACGCCGATAATGCCGAAGCGTACCCGGTCGCTGGCCGCCACCGCCTGAGGCAAGGCCCAGAGCGGATCCGGATCCAGCAGGATGGTCTTCAAGCCCAGCGACGCGCCGGCCGCGGCCGCACTGAGTCCAATGAATTCACGACGGGAGAAACGGTTCCTGATCATCAAGCCTCCAACGATTGCCAGAATTGACTGCTGGACCGAGCCACTTCGATTCCTGAGCCCTAGCTCTTAGCCATTAGCTCTTAGCTAAAAGCTAACGGCTGAAGACTAGCCTTATTTCTTCATCATCTTCACTGCGACTTCCTTGAAGAACACGATGTCGTTGTCGCTGTGATTCTGCAGGCCAAAGTAGCCCTCTTGCGGACGCGGACCGCGCTCCGGTTCGAAACTGAATTTCTTGTCCGGCACCGGATCGCCTTCGGTGAATTCGGTAACTTTAACGCCGTTCACCACGACGGTAGTGTGGACCCCGTCCAGGGTGATTTCCATGGTGTTCCACTCGGGCCCGGGTTTGCCGGCGTGGGCCAGCGGCTTGGTCAGCGAATAGAGCGTGCCGGTGATGTGATAGTCATCTTCGTTCGATTTTTCCGGCTCGTTGTCGATCTGTACCTCATACCCGTAATTCACCGGCATCCAGGCCTCGCGAGGCTCGATGGGAATGCGAATGAAGACTCCGGAGTTGTCGTTGTGATCGCGCATCTTGAACACCACGCGGATCACGCAGTCGCCCAGAGTTCCACCGGTCCAGTAGAGCAAGCCCATGCCGCCGTGAGTGCGGATGAGACCATCTTCGACGGTCATGCTGCCGGGGCCGACGTGCTTCCACCCGACCAGGTCTTTCCCGTCAAACAACTGCTTCCATTCGCCCGACTGCGCCTGTGCGGGAGTGACAACGCCAGTCGCAAGTACGGCCGTCACCGCAAGAATCACTGCCAGATGAAATCGCATGAAGGACTACCTTTCGAGGCGGAAGAAATATAACACCAAACAGCTGTGCCAAAAGTGTGGTCGTAAGTCCTTTTGTCTGAGTGCGGACGGAGAATCGCAGGGGTCAGGGAACAGGAGCCCGGCCAGTTACCGAAGGTCATTTTTACTCGCAGCAAAGAAGCGGAAACCGGCATCAAACTAGATATAATAATCCGGGTACCGCGCTGGGATAATTTCTCTTCCAAAGAAGACTATCTGATGTCCATGAAGACTAAGGCTGCAATTGTAATGTCCTCCGCCGCAGTTCTGCTCTTTATGTATGTGGGCGGACTGGATGGCGTTCGCGCCTCCTCTAACAACGATGGCTCCTACCGGCAGCTGCAGGTTTACAGCGAAGTGCTGTCGCGGGTGCGCAGCGAGTACGTGGAAGAACCCAACATTCCTCTCGTGACTGACGGCGCTTTGCACGGACTGCTCGAGTCGCTGGACTCAAACTCCAGCTATCTGACGGCCTCCGAGTACAAGGAATACAAAGCCAATCTGACCGAGGCCAAAGGCGAGATCGGAGCGGCAGTATCGAAACGCTTCGGCTATGCCGCGGTCATTTCGGTGATTCCTGGCGGACCCGCCGACAAGGCCGGAATCCAGGCCAGCGATATTTTCGAAGCCATCGAAGGCAAGAGCACTCGCGAGATGTCGCTTGCCGAAATTCACAATCTTCTGCAGGGACAGCCCGGTTCGAACCTGAACGTCTCCGTGGTTCGGGCCCGCAAAGCCGAGCCGACGAAGATGGTGATCACCCGCGATACCGTGATCGTCCCGCCGGTGACCGACAAGATGGTGGACGACGGCGTCGGCTACATCCAGGTGGATGCTTTCAATAAGGGCAAGACTCAGGAAGTTGCTGCAAAAATCCGCGCTCTGCAGAAGTCGGGCGCCAAGAAACTGATCCTCGATCTGCGCAACTGCGCCGAGGGCGACGAATCGGAAGGCATTGCAGTCGCCAACCTGTTCCTCAATCACGGGACGATCACTTATCTGCAGGGTCAGAAGTATCCTCGCGAAGCGTTCAATGCAGACGCTTCCAAGGCGATCACCAATCTGCCGCTGGCAGTACTGGTCAACAAGGGCACGGCCGGACCCGCCGAAGTTGTGGCTGCGGCGATCATGGAAAATGCCCGCGGCGATGTGATCGGCGACAAGACGTTTGGCGACGGCTCGGTGCAGAAGACCATCACCCTGCCCGATGGCTCGGCGCTGATTCTGTCCGTGGCCAAGTACTACTCGCCCAGCGGCAAGGCCATTCAGGACAGCGCAGTCACTCCCAACATCGTGATCGCGGACAGCGACGACGATGCCGCGCTTCCCGATGATGACGAAAACGCCACTCCGGCGGACGAAGAAAAGAAGCAGCCTCCGCAGCAGGACGAACAGCTGCACAAAGCGATTCAGGTGCTGAAGAGTAAGACTAGCTAGTCGTCGGTCTTTGGTCGGCAGTCGATAGTTATTTGATCGCGCGTCTTCGGACGCGCGATTTTTGTTTGTGCAGCCGGCTGGCCCATCCGCGTTTTTTGCGAAGGGTGGGATCGAAGGCGTCTCGTGCAAGGAATTTCGTCAGCGTCTCCTGACACTTGTCCTCTGGTGTACCAATGTTCGATCACCCACATGATCTTGATTGTCGTCCCAACACTTATCAGCCTCCTGCTATTCTGAAACCAACCTTCCGTGAAATTTGAGTTACGAGACTCGCCGGCGCCCGCAAGCGTCGAGCACAAAATGGTGGGCCGGCTTGTTATCGGCCTGCTGGTGCTGGTTTCCGCCCTGGTCGGAGCAACTGCCGGACTCCTGCTCGTCTACTCCACCGATCTGCCGCAGGTCGATCAACTCGAACACTACCGCCCCAGTTCGATCACCGAACTTTACGACGACCAGGGACGCACCATCGGTTCCTTCGCCCTGCAGCGCCGCGTGGTCGCGAGCTACGACGATTATCCGCAAGTGCTGCGCCAGGCGTTGATTTCGATCGAAGACAAGGATTTTTACCGGCACTGGGGCGTCAACGTCTGGCGAATCGCCGGCGCCGCCTATCGCGATATTCGCTCGGGCGGACGGGTGCAAGGCGCGTCGACCCTGACCATGCAACTGGCGCGCAATCTTTTTCTCTCGCCCGACCGTTCTTTTCACCGAAAAATTCAGGAAGCGCTGCTGGCGGTGCAGATCGAGCGCCGATTCACGAAACCGCAAATCTTCACGTTGTATGCCAACCAGATTTATCTCGGACACGGCGTTTACGGATTCGAAGCCGCCTCTCAGTTTTATTTCAGCAAGCCGGCGAAACAATTGACGCTTGATCAGGCCGCGCTACTCGCCGGTTTGCCGAAATCGCCGTACTTACTATTCGCCGATCACGCATCCGGACCACGCTCTGAAGCGCCGCAATCTGGTGATCAACTCGATGCTCGAAGATGGCGAGATCACGGCGCAACAGGCGGCTGCAAGCTCGCGACCAGCCCATCCAGTTAGAAGTCGCCCACGATCCCGATTCGCTGGCGCCTTATTTTGTCGAGGAAATCCGCCGCTACCTGGAAGGCAAATACGGCAGCGATCAGGTCCACGAGGGCGGGCTGCGGGTTTACACCTCGCTCGACATGGACTTGCAGCGTGCCGCCAACAGCGCCGTGTTCGACGGGCTGGCCGCCTACGAGCGCCGTCACGGCTGGAGAGGACATCTGCAGAATGTTCTAACCGCGGAGTTGCCGTTCGCCGACTACCAGCACGAGGATTGGGAAAGCGATCCTGAAGTCAACGGGTACATTCACGGGCTGGTCTTATCCGTAAGCTCAACTTCCGCGACCGTAAAGCTTGGACGCCACTCCGCATCGCTCGCAGCCGCCGATAGCGCCTGGACCCGGCGCAAGCTTCCGGAGATTCTGAAGCCGGGCGACATCGTGTACGTCAAAGTTCTTTCAATCAGTCCAGACGGAAAGGCCCGAGTCAGCCTGGAAGAAGACTCTGGCGCGCAAGGCGCACTGGTCGCGATCGACAATGCCACGGGCGAGATCAAAGCCATGGTTGGTGGACGTGACTTCAATCTCTCGAAATTCAACCGCGCCACACAGGCTTTGCGACAGGTGGGATCGTCCTTCAAACCATACGTCTACACCGCCGCCATCGATCGCGGCGCGACGCCCGACGATACCATCGTCGATGCGCCGATCGACGTTCCCCACGCCTTCCGGACCGTACGAGCCGCATAATTACGACGAAAAGTTCGAAGGCACGATTACGCTTCGCCGCGCGCTGGCCCAGTCTCGTAATATCCCAGCGCTAAAGTTGGCCGACAATCTCGGAATCAAGACGGTCATCGACTACGCCCATCGTTTCGGCATCACTTCCAATATTCCGCCGTACTTGCCAGTGGCACTCGGCGCGGTCGAAATCACGCCAATGGAGCAGACCTCCGCATTCAGCGTTTTCCCCAGCGACGGCGTACACATTACACCTCGTTACATCACCAAGGTGACGGACTACGAAGGCCGCACGCTGGAAGAAAATTTCCCAGACGTGAAAGACGTGATCAGCGCCCGCACCGCGCGGACCATGACCTCCATGCTGCGCGAGGTCGTGCTGCATGGCACAGGAATCGCAGCTTCCACTCTGAAATATCCGTTGGCAGGGAAAACTGGCACGACAAACAATTTCACCGACGCCTGGTTCGTCGGCTTCTCGCCATCGATCACTTGCGGAGTCTGGATCGGTTACGACGAGAAAAAGTTTCTGGGAGCGAAGGAAACAGGTGCTCGCGCTGCATTGCCGATCTGGATGGACTTCATGAAAGTCGCGCTGGCCGGAAAAGATCCGGGAGAGTTTCAGCCGCCGCCTGAATCAGCTCCGACTTCAGGGCCGCATACGGTGGATACACCGGACGCGGCACCTGCAGGGGACGAAACGCATTAGTAGGTAGTTCCCGGCTGTGTGGGGACTCTGAGCAGCCCTGACCTTATTTTTTCAGCGCGGCGAAACTTTCGTCCAGAATACGCGCCGCTTCGTCCACGTCAGCTTTCGAAATGTTTAACGGCGGCGACATGCGAATCACGTTGCCGTAGAATCCGCCCTTGCCGACCAGCAATCCGCGCTTGCGGGCTTCTTCCATCAACGCGTTCGTACTGGCAGACGCCGGCTTCTTGCTCTCGCGATCTTCCACCAGTTCCAGCGCCTGCATCAGCCCCATGCCGCGAACGTCGCCGATCAGACGTATGCTTCGCCTGCAACTCTTCCAGCTTCTTGCGGAAGTAATCGCCTACCACCGCCGCGTTCGTCCGCAGATCGTCTTCTTCGATGATGTCGATCACGGCGCGCGCGGTCACGCTGGTCACGGGATTGCCGCCGAAAGTCGAAATCGTCATGCCCTGGAATGAATCCGCGATCTCAGGCTTGGCCACGGTCAATCCGATCGGCGTGCCGTTGCCCAATCCCTTGGCGGCAGTAATCATGTCGGGCTCAACTTCCCAATGCTCGATGCCAAACCATTTGCCCCCGGTACGTCCCCAGGCGGTCTGGACCTCGTCGGAGATGAAGTCGCCGCCGTATTGTTTGACGATGTTGAAAGCCATCTTGAAATATTCTTTCGGCGGCGTGATGAAACCACCGACACCCTGAATCGGCTCCGCCAGAAATGCCGCGATGCGTCCGGTGGTCGAAAACTGAATCACGTTTTCGATATCTTTCACGCAAGCTACTTCGCACGAGGGATATTTCAGTCCCAGGGGACAGCGATAACAATATGGATTCATGGCGTGCACGATGCCGACTTCAATCGTGCCCTTGCGCCAGGTGTGCATGCCGGTCAAGCCGCGAGTCAGTGACGAACGTCCGCTGTAGCCATGCCGCAGCGCCACCACTTCGAAATTCCCGGTGTGCATACGCGCCACCTGGATCGCGGTCTCATTGGCTTCGGTGCCGCTGTTGGTGAAGTAGGATTTCTTCAGCGCGCCCGGAGTGATCTGCGCCAGCTTCTCCGCCAGGTCAACCATCGGCACATTGGGGAAGCAAGTCGACACGTGCTGCATGCGATCGATCTGCTCCTTGGTGCGCGAGGTCACACGCGGATTGCAGTGGCCGACACTGATGGTCACAATGCCGCCGAAGAAAGTCGAGGTACTTCTTGCCCTCGACGTCCCAGACATGCTGCATGGAAGCGTGGTCCATGGGCAACGGGTCAGAGTAGTAGGTCGAGACCGAAGGAAAGATATATTCCTTCTGTTTGCGATTGATCTCTTCGCGGGTCAATTGCGATTTCTCAGGCGGAACAATCGTCGTGCTCATATTGGGACCTCAGGCGGACGCCTTGCCGGAATTCGTATTTCAACCTAGTTTGCGACGCACCATCATAAACCACTCGCGCGGCTGATTGGGCGCAACGGGCCTTCATCCGCGGGCGTCTCGGCAGAGTGACCGCCGTTGCGAAATTGCTTCAATGCTTCAAAAATCCGCGGACCATATAGTGCAGCCTTATGTTCGCCGAACCCGGAGATCGCTAACAACTCGGGAATCGAGCCTGGCTGTTTTCGGCAAACCTCGTCGAGCGATGAGTCATGCATCACGACGAATGCGGGAACACCCTGCTCTTTCGCGGCCGCCCGCCTCCACTCTCGCAAATACTCCCGCAACGCGGGGTCGATTTCTTTCTTTGATTCCGGCTACTGCAGACACCGTCTTCGGCAGTGTCGCCCGAACGGCCGCCGCACTCACCTTTACATTTTCCGCCTTGGTCGACCTTCACCAGCCAATCAGATTCGCAGCCGCAGGCGTCGCAGGCACCGCAGGTCGTCCACTTTGGAGTTTCCCCGAAGTGCACACAGATTTCCCGATGCCGGCAGTCCTTCGATTCGGCGAAGCGGCGAATGGTGTGGTAGCGCTGCCAGGCCCGCTCTTTCTCCGCCGGATCGACGATCTGATCGGCGAAATATGCCAGCAGTGCCGCGTCCCGTTTTTGCCACAGCAGAATGCAGTCCGCGGGCTGGCCATCGCGTCCGGCGCGTCCGGCTTCCTGGTAATACTGCTCAATCGATTTCGGCAATGCGAGATGGACGACGGCTCGCACGGAGGCTTTATTGATTCCGAGTCCGAAAGCGATTGTGCCAACGAGCACCCGCACTTCGTCTGACATCCAGCGCTCCTGGTTTTCTCTTCGCTCTGTCGTCTCCATCTTGCCGTGGTAGCCGATCGCGGAAATCTGTTGTTCGCGGAGATAGTCCACGGTTGCTTCGACCTTGGCGATGGTCGGAGCATAGACAATCAGGCTGCTGTCCTGGTAATTGCGCAAAGCGCGCAGCAAAAGACTTGGCTGCTCGCCGCCGGCACATTCCTTTACCAGATAGCGCAGATTCGACCGGTGAAAGCTGGCAATGTACTTGTGCGGATCGCGCAGCTGCAGCTGGTGCAGAATGTCGTGACGCACCCGCCGCGTGGCACTGGCAGTAAAAGCGGCAATGGGACGATCGGGAAAATGCGCCCGCAGGCGACTTAGCTGCCGGTATTCGGGGCGGAACTCGTGTCCCCATTCGGAGATGCAATGCGCCTCATCGATGGCGAAGAAAGCGATGGGAACGCGTTGCAGCCAGCTAATCGTATCGGCTCGCGCCAGCCGCTCGGGAGAAAGATACAGCAGGCGATACTCGCCTTCAGACGCCTTTCGAATCACCTGCGCCTGTTTTTCGTTGGGCAAAGAACTGTTGAGAACCGCGGCAGGAATTCCCATCTGCTCCAGTTGCGCCGCCTGGTCCTGCATCAACGCGATCAAGGGTGAGACCACGATTGCGGTTCGTCCCAACATCACAGCCGGCAACTGGTAGCACAGCGATTTTCCGCCACCGGTGGGCATGACCACACAACTGTCCTGGCCCTCGAGCAGGCTGCGGACGATGCGTTCCTGCAAGGGCCGGAACGAGTCGTATCCCCAGTGACGACGAAGCGTTCCCAACAACGGATCGCCGGGCGACACGATTGCTGCAGACATTGGAACAGTATAGATGGTAGGGAGCGCAAGAGACCCAACGTCACGCATGTGGCTTTGCCGAGTAGGTTGCGTCGAAGAGTTGGTCTTCTGCATCAGGCGACCGGCAACTATAATCTCGCTTAGTGAAGTCCTTTTTCAGACTGTTCCTGCTGGCGCTGGTCTTGCTCGTCGTGGCATTGATCTCGGCGCTCACTGCGATGCGCCTGGCCATTCATGGCCACGAGGTCGCAGTGCCTGATTTGGTGGGAAAGAGTCCAGCTGTGGCTCGCATAATCGCCGAACAGAGCGGACTGGAACTGAATGTCGAGCGGCAGTATTACAGCGCCACGGTGCCAGAAGGGAAAATTCTGTCGCAGATTCCGCCTGCCGGAAGCCAGGTGCGGCGGGGCTGGCAAGTCCGCGTCGCCGAAAGCCTGGGACCGCAGCGTGTCGCCATCCCCAATGTCATCGGACAAAGCGAGCGTGCCGCCAACATTAATATCCGTCGCCGCGGGCTGGAGGTTGGGGCGATCGCGCAAATGCAATTGCCGGATGCCCAGGATGGCCAGGTCGTGGCGCAAGCTCCGCCTCCGAACGCCAGCAGCGTCTCCGATCCTAAAATCAGTTTTCTGGTTGCGGCGCCTCTGCAACCGCAAGCCCTCGTCATGCCGAATTTTGTCGGACAACCGCTGGGCACCGTGAGTCAGACCGTGCTGGACGCTGGTTTGCACGTGGGAACTGTGACCACGGCTCCGCCTCTCGGAAGGTTCTGCGACGCCACCGCCGCAGCCATCCCCGGCCAGCATGATCGTGACGCAAAATCCGGCGGCAGGGGAGAAAGCGATGGCTGGAGCCTCAGTAAACTTCGAGGTAAGGTAGTGTGTTCCTGGGGAGCGCTGTTTCGAGGATTCTCGAGTCTAGTCCCTTTGTAAGATCGCCACAAAAAAGCCGTCGCAGGGATGAACTCCGGGGATCGTCCTCACAAAACGTCCGCTGAGCAATGAGTCCAGGTCGCTCCAAACCAGTTCGCCTTCCGCCCGCAAGTGTTCCAGTTCGACGCGGCAATCGACAACGCGGAATAGAGGCTCTTTGGAAAGCGCCTTCTCCACGACCTCTTCATTTTCTTCCGGCTCCAGCGAACAGGTGGAATAGATCAATCGGCCTCCGGATGAGACCTGACGCATTGCCGCACGCAGAATGGCAAGTTGGCGCGCGTGCAAGTCAGCAAGATCTTCGGACTTCAACCGCCACTTGATCTCAGGATTGTGCGCGAGGGTACCCGTGCCGGAACAAGGCACATCGGCTAATACGCGATCAAACCCGGCACTTGCGTTGAACGTCAGCACGTCCGAGTTGATCACTTCTACGTTCTTCGCGGAGACCAGCTTCCGCAGTACTCGTGCACGGTGCTCGTGCAACTCCAGCGCAACGATGCCAGACTTGGGATTTCTCTCAGCCAGTACCCTGGTCTTGCCACCAGGCGCGGCGCAGCAATCCAGTATTTTCGATCCCTTACCCACCAGCAGCGCAACCAGTTGTGATGCCTCATCCTGAATCGCGACTCTTCCCTCAGCGAAGGCCCGAGTTACAGAAACATTTCCAGCACGGACACGACGGGCTGACGAAATCAACTCGCCGGGAGCAAGATCAATCCCGTCGGATTTTAAGTTCTCCTCTGTGCTGGCATCAGTCATACGAAGTGCTGTCGCCGGAGCATGCTGGTCGTAATTGCAAATCTGGCGCGCCCGATTAAGCCCAAACTGCCGCTCCCATCGCTCCACCAGCCACAGCGGATGCGCCAGTTTCTGCGAGAGCGCCGCGGCACTCGAAGCATCTTCTTGTTGGAGATCTTTCGCCGCCGATGCACTTGCCAACTTGCGCAGCACCGCATTCGCAAATGGTGCCGCCGAGCCTTTGCGTGCCCGCTTCACCAGTTCCACACTCTCGTGCACCGCGGCACGTCCGGGAATCCGGTCGAGAAACAGCAGTTGATATGCCGCCAGCCGTAACGCCGTCAACACTTCGAGGTCGAGTTTGTCGATACTTTTGCTGGAGAATCGGCTGATCTCGGCATCCAGCAGCGATCGCCACCGCAGTACTCCCATGACCAACTCGGTGGTCAGAGCGTGATCCGTGGAAGATAACTTCGACAATTGGGCCGAGTGCAGCAACTCCGACGCGTAGGAATCATTCCGCTCAACTCGGAACAGAACGTCGAATGCAGCGCCGCGGGCGGGAGACGTGGACATGGATTTTTCGAAACTCAGTTGTTAGAGATCAGTTCCCGGTTCTCAGTGACCGAGTTTTTCGCCGGTGCGTGGTTGATGGCCGTGAACGAAGTCGGCCGCGGGCATTCGCTTCTTCCCCTCTAATTGCACTTCGAGGAATTGCAACGCGCTTCCCGCACCGCAACCTGCTATCAGTTGGCCATTTTCCGCGAAAATCTCGCCGGCGGCCACAGCCCGCTCAGATGGTTGCGCAGCCCAGATGTGGAGGTTCTTCCCGCGAAAACTCGTGTACGCACCAGGCCAAGGCTGGAATCCGCGCAAGCGGTTCAGGATTTCCTGCGCGTTCAGTTGGAAGTCAATCTTGCCATCTTCTTTTTTCAGGATGGGCGCCAAAGTTGCTCGAGAATGATCCTGAGGGCGCGGATGAACCGTGCCAGACCGCAGTCCGTGCAGGGTCTCTACCATGAGCTCTGCGCCGATTACCGCCATTCGCGGAGCCAGAGTTACAGCCGTATCTTCGGAAGCGATGGGAATTTCTTTCTGCAGCAAAATGTCCCCGGTATCGAGGCCGGCATCGATGCGCATGGTGGTGACACCGGTCATCGTTTCGCCACGGGCAATCGCCCACTGAATCGGAGCAGCGCCGCGATACTTGGGCAGCAATGAGCCGTGCAGATTCAGGTTCGCCCATCGGCGGCAAATCGATCATCCACTGCGGAATGATGCGACCGTAGCCCACAACGATGATTGCGTCGGGAGCGAGGGCAGCAAGTTGTCCCCGGAATTCCTCGTTGTTTTTGATCTTGTCCGGCTGGCTGACCTGTAACCCCAGTCGCTGCGCCGCCTGCTTCACCGGCGAAAGCGCCAGCTCCATGCCCCGGCCTTTCGGGCGGTCCGGTTGGGTCACAACCAGGGGCACGGCAAAACCAGCTTCCACGAGTTTTTCGAGAGTGGGTACGGCAAACGCAGGCGTGCCGCAGAAAACGAGTTTGAGAGAACAGGACATCGGACTTCAGGCGTCAGACCTCGGCCTAAATCTACGCTCGAAAGGTTCGTGCCGACGCCCGAGGTCTGACGCCCGACGCCCGCTTCCTACCACTCGCCCGCCTTCATCAGCTTGCGGATCTTGCGCTTCATGAAATCCCGCTTGATGGCGCTGATGTGGCTGATGTAGAGCTTGCCGTTCAAGTGATCGGTTTCGTGCAGAAAGGCGCGGGCCAATAAATCTTCGCCAGTTTTCTCGAACCATTTTCCATGGATGTCCTGCGCCCGGATGGTCACCTTGCGGGCGCGGGACACGGGTTCACGAAATTCGGGGATGCTCAGGCAGCCTTCGTTTTGCGTGTGCTTGCCTTCGGTCCGGATGATCTCGGGATTCGCAATCACCAGCTTGGCGTCGGGATCTTCCTTGAAAGTCACGTCGATGACCGCCAGGCGCTTTGAGATTCCAATCTGCGGCGCCGCCAGTCCTACTCCGTGCGCAGCGTACATAGACTCGAACATGTCATCGACCAGCTTCTTCAAATCGCCGTCAAAAACCGTTACCGGCTCAGCGGGGTGTTCCAGGACCGAATTTCCAAACTTCACAATGGGATAGATCATGCGGGTTAGTATCAGTCTCAGTAATTCTTTACTTGCTCCAGATATCCCTTCAGGTTGCGAGTAGTCTCCGTCATCGAATCGCCGCCGAATTTTTCCAGCGCACACCGGGCCAAAGTTAGCGCCACCATGGCTTCTGCTGCCACGCCAGCAGCGGGTACGACACATACATCCGAACGCTCGTAAGCTGCCTTGACCGGTTCCCGGCTGGCAAAATCCACCGACTGCAACGGACGACGCAACGTGGAAATCGGCTTCAGATATCCGCGAACGACGATGTCCTCGCCATTCGATATTCCGCCCTCGATCCCTCCGGCATTGTTTCGGGGGCGAGTGAATCCGGTCGTTCCGCGCCGTATCCTATTTCATCGTGCACGGCGGAACCGGGAGAGGACGCAGCAGTCACTCCCGCTCCGATCTCGACTGCCTTCACCGCTTGCAGCGACATGACTGCGCCCGCCAGCATTCCGTCAAGCCGCTCGTCCCATTGCGCGTATGTACCCAAGCCAGGCGGAACTTTGTGGGCCACCACTTCAAAAATCCCACCAACCGAATCTCCGGTCCGCAAGACCTTGTCTACTTCTTCTTTCATTTGCTGCTCGGCTTCCGGATCGGCGCAATTCAGAAGAACCTCATTGAGTTTCGAAAGCTCGCGAATCTGTTCCCAGGAAACTTCCTTCTTCAGCACGGCTCCGCCGACGGCCACCACATGGCTGAGCACTTCGATTCCCAGATCGCGCAGAAACAATTTGGCCAGCGCGCCAATGGCAACCCGCGCCGCCGATTCTCGCGCCGATGCTCGTTCCAGCACATAGCGGGCTTCGGAAAAATTGTATTTCAGCGCTCCCGCCAGATCGGCGTGTCCCGGACGCGGCGACGCCACCCGTTTGTGCTTGGCAGAATCCCCTTCTTCGACCGGAAGCGATTCCTGCCAGTTCTTCCAGTCTTTGTTTTCGAGCAGGATCGCGATCGGAGATCCGATGGTCGCCCCATGCCGCACGCCCGACAGAAAGTGGGCCTTGTCGGTTTCGATCTTCATCCGTCCGCCGCGGCCGAATCCCTGTTGCCGGCGCCACAGTTCGCGGTCCACGAACGCCTGATCGACTTTCAGGCCAGCGGGCAGGCCGGAAATAAAGGCGACCAGCGCCTCGCCATGAGATTCTCCCGCAGTGAAGTAACGCAGCATTGTTTAAGAATTGTATCCGATGAAAAGAAATTGACTGAGAACCGGGAACTGATATCTGACAACTGAGTATTCGTCCTTGATCTACTTCGCTCCGTCGGGATAAACCAGGATCTTGCTGGCCTCGCCCGTCTTCAACCGCTCCATGGCTTTGGAGAAGTCTTTCATGGCAATGCGATCGGTAATCACGGGATGAAGATCGAGCTTCCCCGCTTTCAACAAGGCGGTCATCTGGTACCAGGTCTGATACATCCGACGCCCGCTGATGCCTTGGACGGTAATCCCCTTGAAAATAATGTCTTCGGAAAAATTCAGCGAAATCGGCTTGGAGGTCAGCCCCAGAAGCGAGATGCGTCCGCCTCGCCGGACGATATCAAAAGCCGTTCGTATGGCGCTGGGATGGCCAGCCATTTCGAGCACGACGTCCGCACCCAGGCCGCCAGTTTGCTGCATCACGACGGCGCGCACGTCGTCTTTCGACGGATCGAGCGCGAAGTCGGCCTTCATCTCCTGGGCCAGCTTGCGGCGATGCTCGTTCACCTCGATGGCAAAAATCGTAGTCGCGCCCACCGCGCGCGCCACCGCAATCGAGAACAAGTCCGATCGGTCCGCAACCGGTGATGGCGACCGTTTTGGCCGCAATTTCTCCCGCCAGCACGCTATGGACGGCGTTGCCCAGCGGATCCAGGATCGAGGCGTACTCCTGCGGAATCGCCGGATCGAGCTTCCAGATATTCGATTCCGGAATCACCACGTATTCGGCGAAGGCCCCGTCGGCATCCACGCCGATGATTTTTACGTTCTGGCAGATGTGCGCTTCGCCAGTGCGGCACTGCAGACACTTGCCGCAGGCGACGTGCATCTCGGCGGAAACGAAATCGCCTTCCTTGACGCTGGTAACTTCGTCGCCGAACGCCGCCACTTCGCCGCAGAATTCATGGCCGGGAATCAGCGGAGGATGAATCCGGTTCTGCGCCCAGCGGTCCCACTCGTAAATGTGCAGATCGGTGCCGCAGATGGACGCAACTTTGACTTTGACCAGTACATCGGTCCGGCCAAAGGCTGGAACCTTGACCTCGCGGATTTCCGCGCCCGGCGCGGCTTCCGGCTTCACGACCGCGAGCATGGTTTTCTGCATGAAGGGTAACCTATGAGTCCGAAATGACCAGCCGAACTTTTGATTCTAGCATTGCACCGCCGCTGTACAAGCACGGGGGATACCAGTTGGGACCATCGGCTGGCGCATGAAACGTTGCTCTAGATAGAGGGAACTTGAACAGGGTCCAACTCGATCTCAATCCGCCCGAGTTTCTTCGCGATCAGGTTGTAGACCCAGGCTCCTATCGCGCCGGAGACGAACCCCATTCCGCCGTAGAGAACAGGTGCAAGGAGGCCAAAGGCGAGCAATGCCGCCCCGCCGATGGCGCTATTCGTTTGTTGCGACGCCATACTGGCCACACCCCCGACGAGAACGATGGGAATGACAAGCAGACCCATGCAACCGTACAAGACCCCCAGCATCTTGGCGCAGGAAAGAACGCCGACTGACTTTATGCGTTGCATCACGCCTCCAGTACTTCAGCGAATTTAATCTTAGGTTCCCCAGCCGCCGCCACCCGGCGTCTCAATCCGAATTCGCTCTCCCTTGATCAACCGGACATTAAATTTGCCGGGCAATCGTTCCGACCGAACCGTCTTTCCGAATCACAGAAGCGTTACCCGGCGAACCCTCCACGCCGCCACTCAGCCCCCACGGGCCACGCTCGCGCCGGTCGGACAGCAAGGTGACTTCGGCGTCAGTCAACACTTCGATTTCGCGTACGATGCCGTCTCCGCCACGCTGCCCGCCCGCGCCTCCGCTACCGGGCCGCAAGGAATATTGCCGGACCCGCAGCGGATAGGAATATTCCAGCGCTTCCGCCGGCGTGTTCAGCGAATTCGTCATGTGGGTGTGCACGCCCGAAACACCGGGCTTGGTCGGACGGGCGCCCATCCCACCTGCGATGGTTTCGTAGTAGGCAAAGGGCTCGCCGGTGCGTGGATCGATTCCGCCGATCGTGAGATTGTTCATGGTTCCCGAAGCAGCCGCCGGAATGCGCTCGGGAATCGCCTGCGCCAACGCTCGCAGCAGAACATCCACGATGCGCTGCGAAGTTTCTACATTCCCACCCGCTACCGCAGCCGGAGGGCGCGCATTCACGATTGTGCCTGACGGTGCAATCACCCGGATCGGCCGCATCAAGCCCGCAGTCGCCGGCACGTCGTCCTCCAGCAAGCAGCGGAATACGTAGAAACAGGCCGAATAAGTGATCGCCTCGACGGCATTGATACTGCCCTGAACTTGAGGATCAGAACCGGTGAAGTCCACTGTGACCGTGTGGCCGCGGGCGACTCGCCCGCGCTGGCCTTCCACCTTCACCGCCACCGCAATCTTCACCGGCCCGTCGCTGATTCCGTCGCCATCCATGAAATCCTCGGCCGCATACGTGCCCTTCGGCACGCGCGCCAAGAACGCCCGCATCATCTGCTCGGAGTAGTCCAGCAAAGCTCGCGAGGCCGATTGGGCCCGCTCCAATCCGTAGCGATCGCAGACTTCTCGCAGCCGCGCCGCGCCCGGTGTGACAGGCCGCGATCTGCGCCCCCAGGTCGCCTTCGCGCTCATTCGGCGTGCGGACATTGTTCAGCAACAAGGCCAGAACGTCGCGTTCCATCTTCCCCGCGCGCATGATTCGCACCGGAGGAATGCGCAATCCTTCCTGGTAAATTTCCCGGCACAGACCCATCGACCCGGGATAAGTTCCGCCCACATCGGCGTGATGGGCGCGCGATGCCACGTAAAAATCGGGTTGAACCCGCTGGTTTTTTGTAGCGACGGCTTCGCCGCGGGCTCCGCTGCCCTTCCTGTTTTGACCCTACAAACACCGGCGCCACCAGCGTAATGTCCGGCAGATGTGTCCCCCCGCGAAAGGGATCGTTCAGCATCACCATGTCGCCGGGCCCCAGGGGAAAACTGTCAATAGCCGCGCGGACCGACATCGGCATCGAACCCAGATGCACCGGCATGTGGTCGCCCATGGCGATCACCTCGCCGTGTGCATCGAAGATGGCGCAGGAGTAGTCGCGCCGCTCTTTGATGTTGGGAGAAAACGCGGTACGCCGCAGGGCCGCTCCCATCTCTTCGGCAATGGAGTGGTAGATGTTCTTGAAGATTTCGAGTTCGATGGGATCGGGTCGCATGGTCATTGGTCGTTGGCCCTTGGTTGTTGGCCAAAGATCAAAGGCCAACGACCAACGACGGTTCTCCCGCAGTGTACGACAGCTCACCGTCATCGGCGATGGGAGAGAAGAATCCGGATCGTACTCATATTTCTCGGATCGCCGGACTCTGATAATTAAAGGATTGCTTTAGAATGTGGTTGTCCCAGACGCGCAGTCATGCTAGAAACGCGGATGGGGACGCATCGCAGGGACTGAACACGGCTTCGGACAACGTTGACGCAAACTTCGGAAAACTTAAGATGAGCCCACGAACCAAGACCAACGCCAAGCTCGCTACCACCGACGTGCTGATTCCCGAAAAGCTCTATTTCCGCATCGGAGAGGTTTCCCGCCTGTGCCAGCTGCCAGCCTACGTGCTGCGGTTCTGGGAGACAGAATTCCCCCAGCTCAAGCCGATCAAGAGCAGCACCGGCCAGCGTATGTATCGCCGCAAGGACGTTGAAAGCGTTCTGCGGATCAAGCAACTGCTCTACCAGGAAGGGTTCACCATCCCGGGCGCGCGGCAGCATCTGCGCGCGGAGATCAAGACCGACAAGAAGCAGGATCCGCTGCCCTTCCCGGTGCGTCCGACAACCGACCTGAAATATATTCGACAGGGTCTGAAGGACATTCTCACCATGCTCTCAGCCCGGCGTTAGGCGCCAGGCTGAGAACACTGTATTCCCTGATTACCGGCTGAAATTTCCCGTAAAGCTGTTTCTGCCCATTCTTCCGCTCACGGTGATCGTTTCAACCTCGTTGCGATCGCTGTTGAGCCGGGCTTGGGCTGTCCCGCGTGCGTCTCCACGATCGGAGCCGGTGATCCGCATGGTGAACCCGCCGCCATCCGAACGCTCCACCACTCCGTAGAAAGTAATCTGGAAGTTTCCGCCGCGCAGAGAAACCGACGGACGCGGCCCCGTGCTATCCACAAAACCACGAGTGATCTTGACGTTGCCGGCACTTGTGCTGTTGAAAGTTCCTCGTGCCTGAAGTGTCAACTTTCACCCGCGGATAGTTTGGAACGCCGGGCCACCCGGATATCCGGGGCCGCCGGGGTATCCAGGGCGCGGCGGAATACCGGGACCGCCAGGCCAGTTACCGCTGCTCGCCCGAGGGCTGTAGGTCACGCGTTCCACGCGATTGCGGCGAACGTCGACTACACAGTCGTAGGTCGCGGTTCTCCAACCGCTCGGACCTCCAATTCCGTAGCGCAGCCTGCCGCGCAGCCCTTGCCGCCCATTGGACGGGGAGTATTCGCTTTGCGAATCCAGATTGAGATTTACCCTCCGACCTGCGTCGGCACTTACCCGGTTCACCAGCTCGCTCTGGCACATAGCGCCGATCGGTGCCGGACGTCCCGGCGGATATTGGCCCATCTGTCCCTGGACCTGCGGAGAAGGAGCCTGCGCCCACGAGGCTGGCGAGACGGAAATGACAGCGAGAATCAGAGCGCAGATCGATACCGATGACAGACCTGCAAAATTCCGAGACAGAGGATTACGGCACATAAAAAATTCTCCTGAAGCGTTATTTACCGAAGGGTGAGATCCGAGACGCGAAACTATATATCAAAATCGGGGCCGCGACGAGCCTGCGTCCCTTGGCGGAACCACCAAGGTTGAACGACGAAGGCTCTTCACCCCGGAATTCCTTCGTGTACCTTCGTGTCCTCGGTGGCTATAGGTTTTCGAGCGGTCGGAGGGTTTAGAATCGGAACGAGGAACCAATGCCAACCCAAAACGAACCTAAACCAGACTCCGGTCCGCACCCGGCGAGCGCGAACATGTAGCCGGAGCTCACACTCTACTCAAGACTCTGCAAGGCAAGGTCGCTGAACATCCCGAAATCGGGCAAGCCATTCACAAGCTTGAGGAAGCGCTGGCGATCCTCGAAGTGCAGACCGGCGGAATGCTGTAACCGCTTAAGGCGTCGTGACCAGCGGCAGTTCGATAAAGCTAGCTTCACCGGCCGAGTGGTAGACCCGCTGTACAGCCTTCCGATAGTCCCCTGGTTTCGCCCAGAAGATATTGGGAACGAACGTCTGCGGGTTGCGGTCGTAGAGCGGGAACCAGCTCGACTGGATCTGCACCATGATCTTGTGTCCCGGCAGAAAAACATGATTGGCCGTCGGCAGCGCGAAGTGGTACGGCAGCGGCTTGTCGGCGGCGATGGCTTTGGGCTGTCTCCAAAGCTCTCGCGATAGCGGCCACGAAAAATGTCGGCTGAAACCATCAATTGATATCCACCCATGGCCGCCTGACCGGCCACTTCGTCGGGATACACGTCGATCAGCTTCACCACCCAGTCGGAATCGGTGCCGCTGGTCGAGGCCATCAGATTGACCATGGGTTGCCCGCTGATCTTTACCGGCGCCTGCAATGTGTCGGAGACAAAGGCCAGCACATCCGGACGTCCGGACGCCTCGCGCTGATCGTCCACCAGCCAGTGCGCCCAGGTGTAGCCGGTCGCCGTAACCGACAGGTTGAATCGGGCGCGCGCGGAACGGCACAGGCTTGGCCGGATCGGAAATGTACTCGTCGAACTCCGCATCACCGGACTTCGGCGCGGTGAAGCTCAATTTCAAACCCGCAGTCGAGATAGAGCGGCGTCGAGTGGACAGAGCATCCGCTCGGCACAGCCAGCCGGCCACGCGGGCAGATCGCCGCCACGTGTTGGTTCCGGTTTCGAAACGCGGTGACCGGCGGAACGTCGGCTTTGGGCGCGCCATCTTTCAGATACTGATCGAGGAATGGCCGCAGAATGTTCTGGCGGAAGTAGAGTCCGGTATCGCTGTTGAACTTCAAGAGCGCCGAGCGTGCTGGCGTCGTCGATTTCCTGTCCGTGATGCCACGGCCCCATCACCAGAAAAACTTTGTCGTTGTTTGTGTCCTTGGGCTTGATCGCCTTGTAAACCGCGATCGCGCCATAGATGTCTTCCTGGTCCCACAGGCTGTGCACCAGCATCACCGGAACTTTCAGCGGTTGGGCCGCCAGAATCTTGTCCATCGCCTGGTCGCGCCAGAAGGCGTCGTAAGCTGGGATGCTCAAGAATCTTCCGCCAGAATCCAACCTGCTCGAGGCCGCGGATGCGGCCCAGTTCCCCGGCTGATCCGGCCTGCATGAACATGTCGTAGTCGTCGTAGTTGCTGCTCCACCACTTGGCGTCGTTCTTGCGCGTGGCTTCCTGTTCGTAGATGTACGACATGTTCTGCTGGCGGAAGGCGCCATTGTGAAACCAGTCGTCGCCCATCCAGCCGTCGACCATGGGATTCATCGGCACCGCGACTTTCAACGCCGGATGCGGATTGACCAGCGCCATCAACGGCAGAAACCCGTCGTACGAAATTCCGAGGATGCCGACCTTGCCGTTGCTCTCCGGAATATTTTTCACCAGCCAGTCGATGGTGTCGTAGGTGTCGGTGGAGTGATCGACCGGCGTGGGATTCTGCGGCCCGTGCAAGGGACGGTTCATCACGTAGTCGCCTTCGGAACCGTATTTTCCGCGCACGTCCTGCACCACGCGGATGTAGCCGCCTTCGACGATCACTTCCGTGGCGTTGTCGTAGCCGTTCAGGATCGGGCCCGAGGTGGGAACTGGGGGCGGCGTTCGTTGTCTCTCCGCCGCGGGGATCGTGGCTGGTGAGCTCGTTCGCGCTGTAAGGAGTCCGGGTCAGCAGGATCGGCGCGTCCTTCGCGCCCTTCGGCATGAGGATGACAGTGAACAGCTTCACGCCGTCGCGCATCGGAATCATCACTTCTCGCCTGACGTAGTCGAAGCTGTCGGTCCTGGGCTCGAACTGGTATCGGGCGTTTCGCTCGGAAACGCCGGATACTGCGGGGAAGGACGCTTGCGCCGTGATGGCCGGACTGCACAAGGAGCTGGCCAGAACAGCGAAAAGACATCCAGCAATGCGCAGGCGGAAATATGCCGCTTGACGCCAGGTGACTTCATCACAGACTTGACTTCCCAAAGACTCGCTCCCGCGAAGAGGCGGACGCTTCAACAAATCTGCGGACTGTTCATTCGCGAACGTCCGAGGTCCGACGCCCGAAGTCCGACGCCCGCTTCAGGTCAACGCCCGATCCAGATGGCTATAACCGCCGTCCACAAAAATGTGCTGACCGGTGGTGTGCCCGGACTTGCCCGAGAGCAGAAAAACGGCCATGGCGGCAATCTCGTCCACCGTCGTCATGCGCTTTCCCAAGGGAATCTTGGAGAGTATGGAACTCAGCTTTTCCTCGGGATTCGGAAACGTGTCCAGCCACTCGCGGTAGAGCGGAGTCATCACTTCGGCCGGCAGAATAGTGTTGACCCGAATGTTGTAAGGCAGCAACTCGGCGGCCCATTCGCGGGTGAGCGCCATGACCGCGCCTTTTGACGACGCGTATCCGGAAGTATCGCCCTGTCCGGTGACCGCGGTCTTGGATCCGATGTTGACGATCGCTCCTTGCGCGCGCTTCAGATGCGGCAGAGCGTAGTGGGCCATGCTGTAGTAATGCACCAGATTGCGTTCCAGCGACGCTACGTATTCTCTGGGACTTGCCGTGCTCGAGTCCCACTTTGTCATTGCGTCCGGCATTGTTGACCAGCGCATCAAGCCGTCCGAATTTTTCGACGGTCTGATCAATCGCCTGGGACACAGTTCCGCGGACGAGAGTTCGATCGAAATCATTCCACAAGCGACGCCCGTGCTCCGCAATTCCGTTCTGCAGTTGTCGCGCGGCCGCCGCATCACGGTCCACGATCACCGGCACCGCGCCTTCGCCGGCAGCAGGCCCGCACGATGGCTGCGCCGATTCCCTTGGCTCCGCCGGTTACGATGACCACTTTGTCTTTTATTTGAAGGTCCATGATTTCAGGATACGTCAGGATTTCAAGATCACGATTTCAAGATACCGGTCAGCCGTGGAGGTTCAAAAAGCCGCCGTCGATCGGATAATTCGAGCCGGTAATGAAAGACGCCTCGTCGGAACACAGATAAACCGCCAGCGCCGCGACTTCACGCGGCTCCGCCATTCTTCCAATCGGCTGGGTTTGCGAAAGTTTCTCGAACATCTCCGCCTCGTGCCCCGGATAAGTCTTGCGCAGGTAGTTATCGACAAATGGGGTGTGCACCCGGGCCGGCGAAATGCAGTTGCAGCGGATCTTGTAGGCCAGACAATCCCTGGCGACGGAGTAGGTCATTGAGATCACGGCGCCCTTGCTCATCGAATAGGCAAAGCGGTCAGCCAGCCCAAGCAAGCCGGCAATGGAAGCCATGTTCAGGATCACGCCCCCACCATTCGCTTTCATGTGCCCGACCGCAGCCTGAGTACAGTTGTAGACGCCTTTCACATTCACCCGGAAGATCCGGTCGAAGTCGGCTTCCGTCGTGCTCTCGACTGTCCCGATGTGCGAGATTCCCGCATTGTTCACCAGAATCGACAGCGGCGCCGTGGGCAGCCAGCCTTCGCGAATATTTCCTTCACCTGATTCTGGTTGGTGATATCGCAGACGTAGGCCTCGGCATTTCCCTTGGAAGCCGCGATCTCCTTGCAGGTGTCTTCCGCGTCAGCGAGATTAAGATCGAGCACCCGCACCGCGGCGCCATGGGCCGCAAACTTCAACGCAATCGCCCGTCCAATGCCGCTTCCGCCGCCTGTAACCACCGCAACCTTGCCGTCGAGCCTGAAGTGAGTATTGCTTTCCGGATTGACTCAGAGTAGAACCCTCTTTCCGATGAAATTATGAAGTCACGATCAGCAAGTCATTGTAAAGCAGGCAGCTCATAAACTTTGCAACGGCGACTGCGGCGGCTTCAACTTCCAGAATCGTTGCGCATTGCCGCCCAGCACGGCCTCCTGGTCGGCCGCCGAACAACGCGCCAGATAATCCTTCACCACACTCATCGCGCGAGAATACGACGCAGCCACGGAACACACCGGCCAGTCCGATCCAATCATCAGACGCTCCGGTCCAAAGCATTTGAAAGCAACGTCCAAATATGGCGCCATGTGCTCAGGCTTCCAGTGTTGCCAGTCTGCTTCCGTCACCATTCCGGACAACTTGCACATGACATTGGGGAACGTTGCCAGTTCCTCGATCCCGCGCGCCCAGGGCTGCAGGCTCCCATCTTTAATCGGTGGTTTCGCGAGGTGGTCGAGTACGAAACGCTGCCGTGGAAATTGCCGCACGAACTCAGCCGCAACAGTGAGATGTTTGGTGTAGATCAGAATGTCATAAGCCAGATCAAACTCTTCCAATGCCGCGATGCCACGTAGAAACTCCGGCCGCAACATGAATCGTTCGTCGGGTTCGCCCTGTACCACGTGGCGAACTCCAACCAGTTTGGGATTTTGCGCAAACACCTGCAACTGTGAGCGGACATCCGGCGACTGAAGATCGACCCAGCCGACGACTCCCAAAACGAATGGAGATGACGCAGCCAGTTCGAGAAGCCACCGCGTTTCCTCAATGGTCTGCCGGGCCTGCACTGCTACCGACCCTTGAAATCCGGCCTGATCGAGTTCGGGTTTCAGATCGTCCGGAAGGAAATCGCGGCGTAATGCCGCCATGGAATCATCGATCCATTCGTATTCGCGCGAATCGTAGACCCAGAAGTGTTGATGAGCGTCGATGTGCATGGCTGAAGGTTTTGTTTTCTATCCCGGATACCAGACCCGGCGCGGATCGGCTTCGCTGCGCTGATAAGACCAGGCTTCATCGATCAGACGCTTCAGGTCGAACTTCGGTTTCCAGCCCAGCAGGAACTTGGCTTTGGCGTTGTCCAGCCAGGTGGACCAGAATGGAGTTTCGATCTCGACCGAAGGCAGCCCTCGTGTTTCTTTCAGATGGTCCGCCACTCTCTGATAATCCACTGGTTCGTCCATGCAGATATTGAAAGTTTGCTGGTGAGCTTTGGGATGATCGAGCGCCAGCAAGATCGCGGCCACAAGATCGCTGACGTGCACGAAATTGCGTTGCACAGCTTTTCCCGTGGGATCAAGCATCACCGGCACGGCGCCACTTTTCACGTACTGATCAGCCCGCTCCGGACCCACCAGGTCGCGCCAGCGCGGTCCTCCGAAAACATCTTCGCCAAACGACAGCGAATACTTGAAGTCGTCTTTCTCCATGATCCACGGCGCTCTCAAACAACAACCGGAGAGGTCATACTGGACGAAATATTGTTCCAGCATCACTTCTTCCAGCACCTTGGAAAGCGCGTAGCATCCAGGATAAGCGCTGTGTTTCTGCTGCTCGGTGACTGGCAAAGCGTGAGGATAGAAAAAATGCCCGAGAGCTGCGTCTCCGCCAATGAGAATGATCTGCTTGAAATCCGCGCTGGCGCGGCACTCTTCCAGCAGCCAGAACAGGCCCTTGACCGTGACATCCATCACATCGTCGGGAGTTTCCTTGCAGGTAGCACAATGCAGAACGTGGGTGACACGTCCCATGGCCGCGTGCACAGCAGCGCGGTCCGAAATACTTCCGCGGACCACCTCGATGCGCTCATTCGGCTCCAGAAGCCGGTTGTGACACAGAGCGCGAATTGTCACATCCGGGTCGGTCTGCAGAATACGGTCAATGAAATGGCTGCCGACCTTGCCGGCTGCTCCGGTAACCAGAATGCGCTTCATGTGCGTGGTCATTCTAACCACTAGATCATACGTCGGCTTAAATTTTGGGGAGCAATGAAGTTGGCGGGGTGGAGTACCGTCGGCCTCTGGCCAGGCCTGATGGGCCGGCGGGACGCCGGCGCTACGAACCTCAGTTCGACGACTGAACCTGCATGTTTTCGTCGATCCAAAGCTGAGCGGGTGAACCTGCAGTGTCCCGCGTAGCGGTCACGCGAAAACCAGTGGAGGTCGTTTCAACGTCGTAAGTATAGGGAGGACGCTGCCTCTCGATCGTGATGTAGTGTCCCGAAACCAACTCATCGAGAGACACATACTTCTGTTCCGTGGCAAAGTAGCCACGCTCGGCATTGGCGATGCTGATCAGATCGTTCTTTACACCGACAATATTTGCCGTCCCGGTTGGAGTGCCGGCATTGCCGGGCGCAGACGTATCCTTCAACTGGATCGAATAAATATACATACCGACAGCCATCACAATGATGGTGCCTAAAAATCCAAAGGCGCGCCCCATGATCCCCTCCGCATGCTGCAATTGCATCGCGAAACCAGCCGGAGGGCAAATTACCAGAGTTTGGAGATCCTTGGCATCAGGTTGAGTACAAGATAAGGGATTACCATCCGTGCGCTGGCGTGCTAACGGCGGAATCTCCCCTGAGTACCATTACCTGCATCATGCCTCGCGCAAAACATCCGCTCATGATTCCGACGCCTCCAAGAAGCGTCACCTGCCCATTTTGTGCGGCACGTCCCGGCAAACCTTGTAAGTCTACTTCCGGCCGCAACCTCCGCAACGCTCTCGGCATCCGGGTCGCACTTCTTCATGTGGCGAGGATCGAGAAAGTTGCAAGCCTCGAAGTCTAGCGTCCTGAGAACACCCGCGTTAAAGACGCTACCTGGGCCGCTATGACCATCCTTGAAATACTCTGGTTCAGCAGCCGTCAATTCCTCAATTCGCGCCCGCATCTAGTTGCAACAGCTTCAAAAATCATTCTGAACGCGCCGCAGCCCTCAACAGCTCGCTGAGTTCGCGAATATCAGACGGACTCGCATCGCCGATCACAACGTACCGCAATCCGCCTTCGCTCCAGGTCTCGACGTTAAAAGCCATTTCACGAGTCGCGGTGACGCCGGTTTCCAGCGGGATCACGCCCGACTGGTCTTGCAGGATAAAAACCGACATCTGGTGATTGCGAAGATCGAAGAGAAGCTGGGCGCCCGCGCTGTGCTTGAAGTACATCACCCTGCCGCCCACCAGCTTGAACGGAGAATTCTGCAGCTCCGGAAGATTGAAGGTAAACGGAAGCTTGCCCTGGAACCACGGCTTTACAGTGTGCCGATCGGTTGAAATGACATCGACCGGATTTGCGCTCGCCATGGTCGCGACATGCAGGTCGAGCAGCTCTGCCAGAGCCTGCTCGCGAGCCGAATGCCGCGTCCACAAAGCACCGAAGCAACAATCAGCACAAGCGCAGCGACGGCAACCAGCCTTGGTATCCAGGCGAATGCCCAGACTGGCTTCGGACTCGATCCGGACGTTCTTTTGAATGCTTTTTTCCATGCGCAGCCGGAACTCCGGCGACGGAGAATATCGCGCCGCAGCTGCTTGCGTCATACGCTTCATCTGCAAGCGGCTGAGCGCATCGGCGGCACAGGACGGGCACGTCCGCAAATGCTCGCCCATGCCCGCAATTTCTCCCTGCGAGGCGTCGCCATCGACGTATGCGTCCAGTTTGTCCCGCCACGGATCGCAGGTCATTACGATGCCCCCTGTAATTTGGCCGCCAGCAGTTCGCGCATGGCTTTTCGCGCGCGAGAAAGCCGCGACATCACTGTACCGATCGGAATTCCGAGAGTCTGGCCGATCTCCTGGTAACTCATCTCCTCCAGATCGCACAGCAGAATGATCTCGCGAAACTTCACCGGCAACTTCTCCAGAGCGTTCTGGATCGTCTCCAGTTCGACTCGTGCGAGCAGGACTGACTCGGGAGTTTCGGTAACTGCCGGTTCGGCGGGCTTGTCGTCACCGTCACTGTCCAGCGAAACGGACACTTTCAAACCAGCCTTGGTCGTCAAGAACGTATTGCGCAGAATCTTGTACATCCAGGCGCGGAAGTTCGTCCCCTGCTGGAAGGAGGAAAAACCTCGCAGCGCCTTCATGTACGTTTCCTGCACCAGGTCCTCCGCCGCGGCGCGGTCTTGCGTAAGCCAGTGGGCAAAGTTGTAGAGCTTGGCGAAATGCGGCATCGCCAGTTCTTCAAACGACCCGAAATCGCCAGCTCGATCGGCCACAGCTCCAATAGTGTAACTCCGGTTAGTTTCGTCGCGTTCCCGTACCTCGATCAGGCTGGTCACTGGATATCCGATGACGATTCAGTACCGAGCGGCTGCCGGTAGATTAAGCGGCCAGCCTGAACGAGCGGGTTCCGAGACGCCGCCCTTTCTCCATTTACGCTGCAGCACGGCATCCAGCGACCACTTTCCCGGCCCGTTCACGAGCAGGAAGATGACGGTAAGAATCTGCGCGTACTCGGAGCGTACTTCGTGCAGGACAGCCCAAAACCCAATCGTCGGAAGCGCCGGCGGCAAAGGCAACGGTGACGTTCCCAGATACAACGAGATCTTGGTCGAAAGTATCGCCACGATCATCTCGCCGACAAACGGGATCGCAATCGCTCTCGTCATCAGCCCGGTGATCAGAAGCAGCCCGCCGAAAATCTCGAGGTATCCGACGAAGGCCGCGGTGAAATGTGGAAACGGTATCCCCAGTTTGGTAAAACGCCCCACACCCTGGTTGACGTATACGAATTTCAGCAGCCCTTCCCAGAAAAACACGCCCCCTGCCATCAGTCTCAAAAGTAGTGTGGATTTCGGGCCGTCGGTTGGAGGATTCAAAAGCCAGAAGAATAACTTGTTCATTGCGGTTGCTCCTTTCACCACATGTAACTAGAGCAACCGAAAATTATTCCAGTTTGAGCAAATTATTATCTGGGGACTGACAAAGCCGGGTGCCCCACCCTCCCGCGATTTTGCGGAGGGTGGGTAACCACTGACCTCAGAAGCTTGAAATTCGAATGTGAACTCACCCAAGCTACGGCGCGCTATGCCCATCGCACTTCAATACACCGAGATAAACGCCCCACGGACCTACGGCATCCCGATACTGATGGGCCATCACACGGGACAACTGATGCAGATGCGTGAGGTCATGAACCACCCATGTCGCCAGAAGCTGCGAGAGCGTCACCATTCCCAGCGACGGATGTTTTCCTTTCCGCTTCAAATCCTCCGTTTTCAAACTCAGCCCCTGCAGCGCCGCCAGATTCTCTTTCCGCAGGCGGGCGAATTCGTCGAGGAGCTGTTCCAGCGTCTTGTCTTTAACCTCTTTCTGCGCGAAGCGGTCAAAGGGATCAAATGCCCGTGCTTCGCCATTCTCCAGAATGATTCGCACCCGCGGCAGCCAATCAGTGCGCTCTCCGACGATCAGGTGGCCCAGGATGACGAACGGGCTCCACGTGTCCTTTCCTTCGTTGCCCAGCACCCAGGTGTCGGATAGACCGCGCAAGAGCACATCGAGAGCTGCTGGAGTACGGGCGAGAAGTGCAACGGTTTCGGGCAGGCTGAATTCGGTTAGGTTTGCCATGCCTCATTAACGCATGGCCGGCGCTACACACTCAAGGGAGCTTGCGAGAGATTCCGCTGGATGACGTCGGCTTGAAAGTACGCAGATTGCTCGGCAGCGGTAAACTAGAGGCTATGGCATTGATGAAGACCTCCAATCCAGCGTTAAGTGCGAATGCGTTCCGTTTTGCCCATGCGGATACAGGCGAAAGCATGACGATTTCCGGCACCGTGAACAAGACCGGCATCCTTCTGATTTGCGCGGTGGCAACGGCAGCCTGGAGCTGGAACCGGTTTACGGTCGCTCCCGAAACAGCTGCGCTGCCCCTGATGGTCGGGGCGATCGGCGGATTTGTCGTTGCGCTGGTCACCATTTTCAAGAAAGAGTGGGCGCCGGCGACAGCTCCTTTGTACGCGCTGCTGGAAGGCGTGGTGTTAGGCAGCGTCTCGGCAATGTACGAAGCGCGCTTTCATGGAATTGCGATACAGGCAGTCGGACTGACCTTCGGCACTCTGTTCGCGTTGCTGCTTGCCTATCGCGCCGGCGTGATTCGCGTCACGGAGAAGTTCAAACTAGGTGTGATTGCGGCGACGGGAGGCATTGCGATCTTCTACCTGGCGCAGTTTGCGCTGGGCTTTTTCGGTGTTCACTTTGCTGCCATCAATGGATCGGGCGCTATCGGAATCGGCTTCAGTGTTGTGGTGGTAATCGTCGCCGCTCTCAACCTCGTGCTCGATTTCGACTTCATCGAAACTGGCGCAAGTTCCGGAGCGCCCAAGTACATGGAGTGGTACGCAGCCTTCGGCTTGATGGTCACGCTGATCTGGCTGTATCTCGAAATCCTGCGGTTGTTGTCAAAGACACGCGGCCGAGACTAGTTTCGCAGCTCCGCCCGCCCGCGCCGAAATCAGCTAGTTCTTGCTGGGCTTTTTCGGATGTCAAATCGCATGTCTGCTTCACTCGCGCGAGATCAAGGCCGGCGGGTGAAAATTCCGCGATTTCAGGTCCCTTGCGGCCGCGGATTTCGATCTTGAACACGTGGGCCCCGATTAATTCACGAGTCGTGCCCTTGTCCACGGAGAGGAAGCGACCGCGAATCCAGTTCCATCCGTGATTGCTGTGCGTGTCATCGACGCGCACCATCACTTCCATTTGAGGCTGTCCCCAAAAGCCAGGACGGTTGGGCGGTCCCAGCCGGATGCCAGGATTGAAATCGGTGTAGGTGTATTTGCCGTTGGTGCACATGAGCTCGATGCGTGGTTTGTAATCCGGATCTTCGCTCAGGTAGTTGTCCGACAGAAGCTCCAGCCGCACCTTTTTGGCTCCAGTCATCTTGTCTTCGGACCGGAACACCATCCACTTTCCGCCGGCGCTGACGCCGTCACTTTCACCCTGATAAGGGCTAAAGGCCACGCTCTGCGCGCTCACCGAAACAGCGGCAGCAAGAACCAACACGACAACTGCAAAAAGGCATACAGCTTCGATCGAACGCTGCCGCCCGTTAAAAAACTCCGATGTTTTCAAGCTTGTCCTCCGGACCCACAATTACTATCACCTATATTGAACCCTCGAGAGCGCACAAAAGTTGCCTGACAAATACAGCACGCCAGGAACGGGAAAGACTCTCCCAAATCACGCTGGCCGAAAACCACCACCCTTGGTGGAATTCGGCCAATAGAGCCGCGCAAGGATTTGCCTATCTACTCTCCGGCGCCGCAGAGTCATTGAGAACAGTGGGTTAATAAAATCGCGGTGATCGGCCGCCAATTGGCAATCGGTGTGCATCCTTGATGGTGGCGGGTTCCGCGCCTGCGCGGTTCTTATGGGCAGGAGGAAGAATCTGACCGGATCCACGCCTTGCTGCACCGTGGTTTTCGCGATCGAAGTACGCTGCCACGGTCGAAGGGAAGGACAGGTTATGCGTAGATTTAGTCTTGCAGGATCCCTCATCACTTTTGCCGCTTTCACGGCTTTTGCTCTCACTCCGAACCCAGCGTTCGCTCAACACGGCGGTCACGGTGGTGGTGGAGGCGGCGGCTCCCACAGCGGCGGTGGTGGCGGCTTTCACGGCGGTGGTGGTGGGGGCGGGGGCTATCACGGTGGTGGCGGGGGCGGGTTCCATGGCGGTGGTGGCGGGTCTAGCCGCGGTGGCGGTGGTGGCTATCGAGGAGGAAGTTCCTACGGAAGTTCGCGATCATTCAGTGGAGGAGGATCCTATCGAGGCGGAGGCTTTCGTGGAGGATCATCCTACGGGGCCAGCCGAGGTTCCTACGGCGGATTCGGCGGATCACGCGGTATGAGCAATGGCAATCGCGGGTTCAGCGGATCACGTGGCATGAGCGCAGGCAACCGCGGGTTTAGTTCCGGACGCAGTTTCGGCTCGTCCGGAAATCGTTCTTCGAATTTTCATTCCGCGGTTCGTGACGGACAGTGGCACTCGTTTGGCAACGGCGGCAGTTCGGCACGCTTCAGCGGGGGACGCAATTCCGGAAACTTCGGTGGCTCGAACTTCTCCGCGCACAACGGAGCCGCACCGGGCAGCGGTTGGCACAGCTTTGGCCCGTCGAGAGGCGGTTCATCCTCAGGCACAATCCGCGCCGGCGGGGGCTCGCACTTCGGCAGCTCGACTCTCGGCAATTCCTCTTTCGGCGGATCGCATTTCGGTCGCTCCACCTTCGGATCTTTTTCAGGCGGACGCTTTGGATCGAACACGCACTCGTTCGGTGGCTCACGCTTCAATTCATATGGCGGCTTCCGCGGATATGGGAATCGCGGGTTCGGCAGCAGCTGGCGCGGAAACAGCTGGGGCGGATATGGCCGTGGGTACGGCTGGGGCAGAGGCTTTGGATACGGGAGAGGGTATGGTTACGGCAGAGGGTATTGGCCCAGCTACGGTTGGGGCAGTAGCTTCTTCTTTGGGAGCGGATGGGGTTGGGGCTTCGGCTTCGGCTTCGGCTGGCCGTATTATGGAAGCTACTGGGGCTCAGGCTGGGCCTACGGTTGGAACCCCTGGTGGTACAACCCTTACTGGTATTCCCCCTGGCCGTCTTATAACTACTACCAGGCGTACCCGGACACCGGGTACAACAATCCGCCACCTTACGATCCGGACGCGTCGTATGACAATGCGTCGTACGACTATGACTCGCAGGCGAGCTACGCAATCACCCCGCGCGTGGATTCCGAAGCTCTCCACTTCAACTTCGATGACAACACTGGCGCGGGCGCGAATAGTCGCCGTTTAGATCAGGACAACCAGCAGGCGCAGCCCGAAGCCGCGCCGAATCCGCTCCCGGCTCCGGCGCAGACACGCCTGATCTCGCAACCCAAGATCTGACGGGAACCAGAGATCTGACTGGGCAGGCATTTCAGTCTTCATCGAGGACTGAGCGATTGGGGGCTGAGAGTTGTTTGGCGCTCCAGCAGGGACCGCGCAGATTCTAGTGCTGTGGTCCCGTCGGAACTGGGCGCAGAGAACGCAACGTAGCCATCAGGCCGGACAAGAGTAATGTCGTGGGTATTGTGGAATCGCAACTCCACAATATCTCCCAGCGATTCCGAAATTCGCCGGGCAGCCTCTTTCGAAGACGAGTCTGCGTCTTCATCAAGCATTAAAAGAAATCGGCTTCGAATCCCGGATCCGCCACGCAAAGAGTCGTCGAAATACCTCTCCCCCGCTCCTTCGACAATCGGGCTTCCTCGATAGGCGACCCCAAGTTCAGACAATCGCTGAACAAAAGCATGCTGAAACGGCGCTAACCGCGACACCATTGGAATGACGGCATTGCGCAGAACCTGCGCCAGTTTGTTTGGAGTTCCCATGGCCTTCGTCAGGAAATGCGTGGTCTCGATGACCTGTTTGATTACGGGAAGCCGCTCTTCGGTATAAGTTTGCAGTAACCGCTGGTCGGCGTGACCTCGCACGACCAGGTCGAGTTTCCAAACCAGGTTCCAGGCGTCGTGCAGTCCAGTGTTCATGCCTTGCCCGCCGAACGGGCTGTGTATGTGAGCCGCGTCCCCTGCAATGAACATATGCCCAACGCTCAACTCTGCCGCGTGGCGATGATGGATACGGAAATAACTGCTCCAACGGAGAGAGCGTGCTTCGAACCCAGTGGGTGCGCGCTCGGCCAGTATCTTTCGCACGAGTTCAAGCGACGGAGCGGTCCCCGTTGGAATGCCTTCGCCGGTGTCCTGAATTGTCGCTACGATGCGGCGGCGAGTGGCGCTCATGGGAAAAATCGCGACTGGGCCCAATTCGTTAGGGCAAAGCTGCAACTGGTCGCTCGGAAGGCTTTCGTTCGTCTCGATGTCGGCCAGAATGAACGAATCGTTGTATTGCGCTCCATCGAAGGGAATATTTAAAAGGTGCCGGACAGCGCTGTGTGCGCCATCGCATCCGACGACGAATGCGGCATTAAGCTCGATCCGTTCGCCCTTTCGGTCGAGCGTCACGCTCACAAAGTCGCCCTGATCAACCGCCGAAACGAATGTGGTGTCGTATTCGACGGCTCCACCCTTGCGGCGCAATTCTTCCACCAGAAGCTTTTCTGTCACATCCTGTGGAACCATCGCGACGAATTGATATGGGCTTTCTTCCGGCTTAAAACTCATGTTGGCGAGGGTGCGCCCATGCGTCACTATGGCAGCCGAAGTGACGCGGTTCGCTGCTTCCAGAAACGGAGCGGCGACTCCGGCCATATCGAAGATCTCAAGCGTCCGCGGAAAAATCGCGAGCGCTTTCGAGTGCTCCGACTGCGATGAGCGAGTCTCGACCAGCCGCCACCGCAAGCCACGCCGGGCGCATTCGTTGGCCAGAAAGAGCCCGACGGGCCCGGCGCCGACGATCAAAACGTCTGTGTCAATTGCCTCATTCGACATATAGTCGCTTCTCCAATCTTGTTTTTCGCCGGAAGTTTTCTCCGGATGAGCACACCGCATTGGCTGGATCGAACAGGCCTAAGCGCGCTTCTCCACCCGAAATGGTTTGGCCGGTTGATAGTCGCCGGGGACGTTGCGTGCTGAAATATTCAGACGGTTCCAGCCATTGATGACCACTACGGCAAGGGTCAGGTCCGATAATTCCTTGTCGTTGAAGAACGGTCGCACTTCCTGATAGACCTCGTCTGTCACATGCCCGTCGCTGAGCACGGTCACGGCTTCCGTCCACTTCAAAGCCGCGCGTTCGCAATCGCTGTAGAAGGGAGATTCGCGCCAGGCATCGAGTGAATACAATCGCTGCTCCGTCTCACCGCTGGCCCGCAAGTCTTTCCAATGCATGTCCAGACACCAGGCACAGCCGTTGATTTGCGACGCGCGCAGGAATACCAGGTTAAGGATTGATTCCGGCAGTCCACACTCGTGAACATATTTTGAAAACGCAAGCATGGCTTGAAATGCCCCCGGAGAAGCCTTCGCATAGTTAAAACGGGGTTCCATAAGCCCTCCTATTTAATTGGTGTAGAACTATTTAGTCCATCTATTCAGTTTCATCGTCACTCCATTAGCATGTTCGGGACAATGGCCATGATGGACATTCAATTTGCTTTTTCGGACAATTGAGGCGATGTCCTCCGAATACGTCCATGAGCGAAGCCTCAATGCGTTGGCCTCAGCCGCGCGATCGCTCGGAATCGACTTGGACCTCGCAAAACTGGCTCCCACCAGGCGGTGGGTTGAGAAGGATGCACTGGTCCCCGATGCGGAGCACATGGCGGTGGTCTGCGCTATCCTGCAGGATCCTCGCGAAACCCTGGGAATTGACATTGCTCAGGCTTTACCTCTGGAGCCGACCGGGCTGTGGGGTTTCCTGCTCCGCACCAGCGCCAACTTCGGCGCCATGTTGAACCGGGCCGAGCGTTACATGCGGCTGGTAAACCGTTATCAGGAATTCGTTCTGGAAGACCGCGGGCGAGAAATGGCGCTGGTGAGTCCGCATCCAGATCCGTCGCCCTATCCCCGCCGTGAGCAGGTTGTCTCCGCACATCTGGGACACTGGATCACCTGGGGGCGGCAACTCACCGGTCACGCGATCCCGGTAAAGGAAGCCAGGTTCCGGTGGCGTGGGCCGAGCGATGCATCTCCGTTTGAGAGCTTCTTCGGCGGGCGGGTACGATTCGGAGCTCAAGAGGACGCTTTGCTGCTGGACCGCGAGATGTTCGACCTGGCCCTTCCGGAAAGCGCTCCCGAACTGGTGCCGAAGTTTGAGCAGTACGCGGCCGCGATCATCGAGAAGATGCAGCCCGCAACTTCTTTCGCAGACTCGGTGCGAAACGCGTTGGCGGAAGGAATCTTGAACGGACGCGCCAGGCAAGAAGACATAGCCCGGCAACTGAATCTTACGGTTCGTACCTTGAACCGGCATCTTGCGGATACCCACACCTCGTTCCATCAGATCCGCGACGGCTTACTCCGCGAACGGGCAGAGACGCTGTTGCGCGAAGGCAATCTTCCGATTGCAGAGATCTCTTATCTGGTTGGGTACGCCGAACCATCCAACTTTCACCGCGCGTTTCGCCGGTGGACAGGCCGAACGCCTTCCGAATGGCGCGCGGACGCTGTTTAAAGTCAGAGGGAACTCGAAACATCAAGCGAGACCCGAGGTTAGTGATAAGCGCAGTCGGTAGAAAAACAATTCCACCCTTGTCATTTCGAAGCCAGCTTTAACGGCGAGATGCCGCGCTTCGGAATGACAATTTCGCACGGATTTCAAACTGCACCACTACCCGAAACCCGCTGGTCGGCGCTTCAAAGCCACCGCAGCGGGAGCGCATTCCCTGTCGGAATTTTTCGCGTTCCTCGGGCGTCATCCGGTCCCAGCGCTCGGCCATGCGCCGGCGATAGTTGGAGCGATGAAAGCCGCGGCCACTGACGCCTCCGAACAGAATCCGGCAGAGAGCCAGCAACCCGACGGCCTGCCAAAAAGTAATTTGCCGCCATCCGAACAACTCCGGCAGCAGCCAGTTCCACAGATGCAGCACCGCTTCTCCGCCAATCACAACGAAAAGCAGCGATCAGCAGCGGGGCCAGCAACGATCAATCCATTTCCTTCTCATGGTATCGTTCCTCATTTCTTCGTGAACTCGTCGTAAATGCTCTGCAATCGTTCGCGCAGATGCAGCACTGCGTAGCGTTTGCGTGAGAGCAGGGTGTTGACGCTTACGTCCGCTCTCCGCCGACAACTCTTTGAAGCTGCGTCCTTCAAGTTCGTGAGCGACGAATACTTCGCGCTGCTCGTCAGGCAGTTCCGCGAGCGCAAATTCCAGTTCCTCGAGAAGCACGTGACGCACATAAAGCGCTTCCGGCCCGGCATCAGGAGACGGCAACAGATCTTCAATCTGCAGTAGCTCACCGGCTTCGTCTTCGACTGCCGCATCGCTGAAGGTCTCTGCCTTCTTCTTGCGAAAAAGGTCCGTGATGCGATTGCGCGCGACGCGAAAAAGCCAGCCGGTCACGTGCTCGATCGGCATCAGCAGCCGGTTGGCTTCCACCAGTTCGTAGAAGACTTCCTGAAGAAGATCTTCAGCATCGGCTTCGTTACTCACCCGCTTGCGGATGAAATTGCGCAGCCGGGACCGCTCTTCCGTGATGACTTCGGAGATTTGCCGGTCTTGCTCGGTCATCAAAGCGACGCTCGACGGCTCATCCATCCACTCGTGTAGACGGATGGGAGCTGTAAATATTGTAGAGATTCAGGTCGGCGGCTGGAGTACGGCAAGCCTTTGAAAACAGGTAGAAAACGATTGAGCCGGACAGATATTTGGTTCCGTGTAAGCGATTCAGGAAAAACATGAACCACGAAGGACACGAAGGTACACGAAGGAAAGCCCAAGATTAAGGCCTTCGTGATACTTCGTGTCCTTCGTGGTTTACGGGTTGTGGCTTGATTAGCCTTTGGGTCGCGTATCCATACCGAAGTCGCTCTGGATGCGGCGGTACCAGGTTTCGTCGTCACTGGCGTTCAGATCAACCCATTGCTCATCCGTCATTCCGCCGCGCCATTGCAGGAACGGAGCAGCGTCGGGTCCGACCGGATGGCGGAGTTGCCAGGTTCCGCTCTCTGCGATTTCCAGGATCTTCTGCGCCACCAGCGAAGGCGGCGCCGGATTTTTCAGGGAAGCCTCAAAAAGAGCAGCGAAGCGCTTAGTCTGCCGGTACGGCGAATTGTTCGGTGGCTCTCCAATGCGCCGCGCCATGGCCGTATCGATGATGCCGGGTTCGACAATCGCGACCCGGACATTGAATGTCTTCATCTCCCCCGCCAGTCCTTCGCTCAACGCTTCCAGCGCCCACTTCGAAGCCATGTAGGACGTGAGCGGCGCACTGGCAATGCGTCCCGGCCACCGAGCTCACGTTGATGATGCATCCGCTGCGGCGTTGCCGCATGTGCGGCACCAGAGCCTGAATGCAACGGAGCGCTCCGAAATAGTTGGTCTCCATGACCGCCCGGAAAGCGGCCATGGGAAGCTCTTCCACCGAGCCCGATCCCTCGATACCGGCATTGTTGACCAGCACGTCAATCGGACCATGGTCTTTGAGAATGGCCGCGATGGCGCGCTCCACCGACTGGTCGGAGTCCACATCCATGGTAGAAACCGTGATCGGCAGTTTTTCTCGCGCGGCCGTTTCAGCCAGCTGCGGAGACTGCGCACGGGTTGCGCATGGTGGCGTGAGACTTTGTAGCCTGCACGGCCAAACGCCAGCGCCGACTCGAGACCGATTCCTTTACTTGTTCCAGTGATGAGTACCGATTTCATATGTGACTCCTGGGCAAAATGGGAGCTTCGATTTTATCGCAGCCCAGACTTAGAATGCGGACTGCCCGAAATGGCTGGACGAGGGCGGTCCACCGACTCGTGCCTGAAAGCTAAACTTATTGGAATCCTGCAGCGCCACCGATGAATCTCTTTGGGTATGGCAACCAAGGTTGATCGACGCACGGTGGATCTCTCGCAATATCCCGGGCTCGTAGTCATTTACCTGGGTATGCGAGTAAACCGGCTCACCGGAATCAAAACGCTCCTGGGCTTCGGCCCGAAGATTTCCGCATCTGCCGCCGCTCAGCCCGACGGCCTGCTTCTGCACGAACCGATCCTCTACTCATTGTTCCCGCCTCACGTCGGAATGCGGCAATACTGGAGAGATATGGACTCATTATTGTCCTGGTCAAGGTCGGATCCGCACAGACAATGGTGGAAATCCTTTCTGAAGAATTCAGGGGGAACCGGGTTCTGGCACGAAACCTACATGATGAACGGTGGGATGGAAGCAATTTACGACGATATGAGTCTGCCGGTCGGTTTTCTAAAATTTGCTCCGGTGATCCCAGCCCGGGGACTGATGTTCGCTGCCGCGACTCGCGCTCACCAGGCTGCGCGTGCCGATTCGGTGCTGTCCGAATCTGACCTGTATGACAAATAATTGGTTCACAGTTGTGCGCCTCTGCCCGTGATTGATGTCAACGGCTACGGCCTTCGCGCGGCACCGGCAGCCACAAACGCCGCGTTGATTTTGCAGTCACGCATTAACCGAACGGCTAGGTGAGTTAACCGTCGGGTTAGCTCGAATTGATTCCCGATCCGTGTTCTCCTCGCTTCCAGATCGCCTGCAGGTAACAACGTACTGAAAATGAAACACTTCCCTGCAGCCATGACAAAGTTCTGCGACCTTCGAGACTTTGGCCCGCCACCTGCAAATAGCTACCTGCAAATTAAAGAAAGATAGATATATCAATCCCCAAAAGGAGAAATCGATCGATGAGCACTGCACAGGTTCCTACTCTGGACATGAACAAGCTGAATGTTTTTATCGGACAATTCGTGACTGACCTCGGCGCCGCGGTTCATGCCGGCATGGTCGTCATCGGAGAGAAGTTAGGGCTCTACAAAGCTCTGGCCGACGGACCCATGAGTCCCGCACAACTGGCGGCCAAGACGAAGACAGATGAGCGCTATGTGCGCGAGTGGCTGGCTTCACAAGCGGCCGGCGGCTACATCACCTACGATGCGAAGACCAGCAAGTTCAGTCTGACTGAAGAGCAAGCCTTCACGCTGGCGAACGAGGACAGCCCTGCGTATCTGCCCGGCGCATTCGAGCTGGCGTTGGGTTCGCTCTCGGCGGTTCCGCGCATCACGGAATCTTTCCGCACCGGCGACGGCATGGGTTGGCATGAACATGCTGACGGCGTCTTCCACGGTTGCGAAAAATTCTTCCGTCCCGGCTATGCCGCGAATCTCGTAAGCACATGGATTCCCGCTTTACGCGATGTCAAAGGCAAGCTGGAGGCGGGAGCGCGAGTGGCCGACGTCGGATGCGGAAAGGGAGCTTCCACCATTTTGATGGCGCAAGCTTTCCCCAACTCGCAGTTCGTCGGATTCGACGCCCATGACAAGTCGATCGAGGCAGCCCGCGAGTCAGCGCGGCGCAATGGTGTCGCCGATCGAGTCACGTTCCATGTGGCAAAGGCGAAAGAGTTTCCCGGCAAGGACTACGACTTCGTCACCTTTTTCGATTGCCTGCACGACATGGGCGACCCGGTCGGAGCTGCTGCGCACGTCCGTCAGTCGCTGGCCAAGGATGGCACATGGATGATCGTTGAGCCTTTCGCAAACGACCAGTTGAAGGACAACCTGAATCCAGTCGGCCGGGTCTACTACAGCTTTTCAACCCTGCTGTGCACGCCGTGCTCGCGGTCGCAGGAAGTCGGACTCTGCCTGGGCGCCCAGGCCGGTGAGCCCCGCATTCGGGAAGTTGTGACCGAAGCCGGCTTCGACCGTTTCCGCCGAGCGACGGAAACGCCGTTCAATATCGTCTACGAAGCTCGACCGTAATTTGCTTAACCCAACGTGCGAGAGCGACGGCCTCGGTGAGAAACGAGCGCCGTCGCTCTTGTACTTTTCAACGCGCCAGAAGCGAAGATTCGGCCCTGGCGGGCGCTTTTTCGAATTTTCCTCATGGGCACAAGCGGTTTGGAAATGGCGGTTTCAACAGTTTTAGGATTGCGACGGATCATCTTCTCCGCTGTCATGCCGGCAAAGAAGATTCGGTCAAGGTGCTTTGTTCGACGACGAGTTGGCCGAGGCTGCGGCCCGGGACAAGACGAAAGCCTGGATCGCTCGCACCTGGTCAGGCTTCAGCGAGTCTTTGAACGACGGCATTCCAAGCGACTCGCGAGTGCCTCCAAGGACGATAGCCTCGAATTGATGATGTGTTTCGGCAGAGGCGTATCGGAGATCAGGAACGCCGGAGCCCGCGATAGCGTTCACTCCGTGGCAATAAACGCAGAATTGCCCATAGAGGAAACCGCCTTCGTGCACGGTGGCCGGTGAAGCATCGATTTTGATCGCTGGTGAAGGAGGCCCGGGATGTCCGAAAGGCAGAGGGTCAAGTTTCGCGCTGCCACCGATCGCGAAGGTAAGGATCCGGCCAAAGCCCGGTTTGATTGGACCTGCCCCGGGAAGATTCACTAACCCAGCCGAGCCGCCCCATCCCACCATCAACGTCAGATATTGGACCCCTCCCACGAGGTAGGTGACCGGCGGAGCCATGATTCCTGTGCCCGCGTTGAACTCCCAAACCTTCTGACCGTCCGTCGCACGATATGCGGAGAACATCCCGTCGGAGCGGCCCTGGAAGACAAGGTTGCCTGCTGTCGCAAGCACGCCACCGCTTTCCACAACGGGATAAGTTACATTCCACACTTCGCGCTGCTCCACAGGATTCCAGGCGATGAGCTTACCGATCGGTGGCGGAGTAGCGATCAGCTTCTTGAGGAGCGGCCCATCGTAACGCGGCGTGTCGCCAAGGTTCCACATCGTCGGATGTGATTTCCAACTCTTTTCCGGAACGTGGAGGAAGGTACTCCCTTCTCGAGCCGGCACGTACACCAGGCCCGTAGCGGGATTGAACGCCATCGGATACCAGTTATGAGCCCCGCCCGGTTCCGGGGAAACGAGCACTGGCTCCAGGCCGTTATAGCCAGTAGCAGACTCCACGGGTCGTCCGCTCTTCGGATCGATTTCGCTGGCCCAGGTGATGCCCTTAACAAACGGCTTCGCGGAAAGGAACTGGCCGGTCTGGCGATCGAGCACGTAGAAAAAACCGTTCTTCGACGCCTGCATGATGACCTTGCGCGCCGTGCCGTTGATCTTCAGGTCCGCCAGCATTAAAGGCTGAGTGGCGTCGTAGTCCCAGTTGTCTCCCGGTGTTACCTGAAAGTGCCACACCACCTCGCCGTCACTCGCCCGTAGAGCGAGAATGGAGGCAAGGTAGAGATTGTCGCCACCACCCGGGCTGCGCAGATCGCGGTACCATGCGATTCCGTTGCCGGTGCCGGCATAGACCAGGTCCAGATCTGGGTCATAGACGATCGAGTCCCATGGCGTGCCACCGCCACCCGCAACCCACCATTCTCCGTGCCACGTTTTCGCTGCACTCTCGCAGTGCTTTAGACTCGAATCCGCGCGCAGGATCGCCCGGCACGGTGAAGGTTCGCCAGACCAGCTTTCCGGTTTCCGCGTCGTACGCGGAAACGCAGCCCCGGACGCCGAATTCCGAGCCTGCATTCCCGATGAGAACGTTTCCCTTGGCAATGCGTGGAGCGCCGGTAATTGCATACGGCTTGGACTGGTCAACGGTAACGGCAGTCCAAACCGGTTTGCCCGTAGCCGCATCCAGCGCGATGAGTCGGCCGTCCAGCGTACCGAGGTACACCTTGCCGTGGTAGAGAGCTACTCCTCGATTCACAACGTCGCAGCAAATCCTGCGAGCACGAGCACGAGGTACTTCGGGGTCAAACGTCCACAGGATTTCGCCGCTCTTTGCGTCCAGCGCATAGGCAACGCTCCATGCGCCCGTGGTGTAGATCACACCGTTCGAGACCAGTGGCGTAGCTTCCAAACCGCGGTTCGTGCCTAGTTCTCGACTCCACAGCAGGCCGAGTTGACCGACGTTCTGCTCGCTAATCTGGTTTAAGGGGCTGAACCGTTGCTCGTCGTTGGTCCTCCCATACATGGTCCAATCGGCAGCCTCGCCGGCCGGCGTTGAAGAACTAGACGTCCTGTAGGCGGCCAGTAAGAAGACAAGGGAACCCACAAATAAAAGCGCCAGGCTGTCGCGCGTTTTCACGGCGATCTCCTCAAAATGCAAGATTGTCTTTCTCTATTGCCGGCCTGACTGGAATGCGCACGCTGGCCGCGGTGAATGTCGGTGATTAGAGCCCGATACGAGTCGGGTGTCAAGTAGATGCCCGCAGAGAGTTGGATCAACGATGCCGTCCATCGACGACGAACCGCAACTACTTGAGAAGAGAAGAGTGGTCGGCTCTGGCAAAGATTTTCGAACTGTTGTCAGTGCTGCCATCGCCTGAGGACTTCGACTCATCACGCCAAGGCAGCAGGATTCTTCAAGTAACGATCCACGATGGCATCGACGGCGCGATAGGCGAGAGCCAGAAGAGTCGGCGTGGGATTCGCCGAAGCATTCTGCGGAAACGCCGATGCGCCCAGCACAAAAAGATTCGGAGTCTGCCAGTGCTGTAAGTACGGATTCAGCACCGACCGCTCGGGAGAGCTTCCCATGATGGTGCCTCCCTGAACGTGGGTCGTCTGGTAGCGCGTTGCATCGTAACTGCCCAACCCTGCAAACGGAGTAATGTCTTTGGCGCCCATGGCACGCGCGAGTTCCACTGCCTTCGGAGTCACAAATTCGGCCATCTTGCGTTCGTTGTCCCGCCAGTCAATGGTCATACGGAGGAGCGGGTCGCCTAGATGGTCTTTATATGTAGGGTCCAGATCCATGTAGTTGCCCTTGTAAGCCAGATGTTCGCCGATAAAAACGACGCTGGCCGTCCGGTCATACGCCTCGATCGCGGCCTTCTTCCACTCCGATCCCCAACGGGCTTTCACCGTTTGCGGCACCACGCCAAAGCTCGTCATGGGTTTGTAGCCGAAACTGTAGGCCAGCAGATTGCCTCCCCGCAAAAAGGGGAGTTCGCTGTGATCAAACGAGTCTCCATCAAAGTCACTGACACACATGCCGGCGGCTCCGGAGCCCATGAAGCGGTTCAATGGCTTCTCGAAAAAAGTGATCGCTCCGGGAAAGCAGACCTGGTGGGTCAGGTTGCGTCCCACCGTGCCTTTGCCGGTCTCAGGGTTGTAAGGCTCGCCAATCCCTGAAAGCAGAAGCAGCCGGGTGTTGTTGAGGGTCCACGTCGCCAGAAATACCAATTCCGCGGGCTGAAAGACTTCTTCCCCGGTTGCATCCACGTAGGTGACGCCTCGCGCTTTGCGTCCGCTGCCTGCTTTCTCATGCACGATGCGGCGAACCCACGATGCGGTGCGAATCGAGACGCTCTTCCGCGTCTGGATCACCGGCAGAAGAATGTTTGTAGGTTGGGCCTTGGCTCCGACCATGCAACCGAAACGATCGCAAAAGCCGCAATAAAAACAGGCGGTGCGTGAAATTCCATCGGGGTTGGTATACGGCTCACTCAGCGTCGCGGCGGGATACGGATAAGGATGGTAGCCAAGAGTTTTTGCCGCGTCGCGATACATAGCCGAAAAATACGGCATCTTGATCGGAGGCGTCGGGTACTCGGCGCTGCGCCAGCCTTCGAAAATGTTGCCGCCCTCAATCTTTTTGCCACGAATGTTCCCTGCCTTCCCTGAAATCCCGAGCAGCACTTCGGCGCGCGTGTAGTGCGGCTCGAGTTCGTCGTAGGTGACGCCCCAGTCTTGAACCGCGTGGTCGGCAGGCAGTCGTTTTGCCCCGTATCGCTCCGTGGTTTTAGATAGCAATTCAAAACAGTCGGGCTGAAAGCGGGGAAATTGACCATTCCAGTGTTCGCCCGCACCACCGATGCCTGTGCCCGGAAGAAAAGACCCGTGGTCTCGCAACGGAAGCGCGCGTTGAGTGGGATTGTGGCGGAACGTGACGGTTTCCTGCGCGGCGTCCTGCATCATGTGAAGCCGGATCGCGTAGTCGAGTTCGTCCATGGTGGCGGAGTAGTCGGCGGTGTCGCGCGGCTTTCCGCGTTCAAGGACGGTGATGGAAAGTGATGTGCGGGTGCCAAGTTCCTTGGCCATGAGCAGGCCTGTCCACCCGCCACCTATGATGACGACATCCACCGGGGGCAAAGTCTTCACGCTTCGTCCTCGCTGGGACGAACGTTATTGTCCCCGGTCACCTGCCGCAAACTGACTGGCTTAGGCCGAAATGCTTCTCCGTAATGCTTATCGACATCGGCATAGTTGCTCATGCGCGGTCCGGGGAACCCGATTAGTTGCCAACCGATCATGTCCACATTCCCGCCATGCATGGGATCGCAGAACATGCCTTCAATCGTGTTGCGGCGTAGAAGTGAAAAGAAAAAAGTAGATTCGATCTGCCGCAGCTTCTGGTCCTGCTCGGCGGGCGCCAGGAGATCGAAGCCTTTCAAGTCTTTCAGCCCACTGCGATAGATCTGTTGCGGCGTCGCTCTCCCCTGATAACCAAATTCAGGGGCCACACTTCCGTCCTCGAACGGCTCCTGCGTGTAGCGATGGCGATCCCGTCCCCAGGGACCAGCCAGTTGCCGATCGATGTAAATCGCCACGCCCGCTTCCTGCGCGCCGGGTCCCATCTCGTCGCTGGGAAAGATTCGCGAGGCAGCGGCAGCGACGATCAGAGCTTCAGCCTCAGAAAAAAAACGGAGAGGAATGCGAATCGATGGTCCGGCTTGCGCGGAAAGCCGAAAGGCTTTGCGATCAAGCGAATAGACAAGCGCCCCTCCGATACTGGCGGCTGACAGGGTAAGGAAATCGCGTCGGCGCATAGGCGACAGAGGATATCACCTAGTTATCAGTCGAAACAAAACCTCGAAAGAAGGTGCGACCGAAAAGCTGAAACCCCGGCTAACGATTTTCCAGCTTCCCAGGTAAAAGCTCGTCGGACATGGCGTTCGATTTTCGAACTTTTCTTTGGAATCTGACGGCTATGGAAGAATCTAATCAAATGTAGGTCCGCCGGGCGATGCCTACTGCCGCGATTGTCTGAGCGGGCTCGGCCGGATACGGTGCGATTCGGAGTGATTCCATGGCTCGGAAATTACAAAGGATTTCGAACGCGATCCAGACGAAACTTAAAGGGGCAAGGGTTGCGCGCCTTGCAACGCTGGATGCGGAGCACGGACCTCATATCGTGCCAGTCTGTTTTGTCTACGATGGCAAGGTTTTCTACTCAGCAGTGGATCGGAAACCGAAGCGTGTAGCCCCGGAAAGGCTCGCGCGGCTGAGGCACATCATGGCAACTCCACAAATTGCACTTATTATCGACGAGTACCGCGAAAACTGGGAACACCTCTGGTACATCCTGGTGCGTGGGAAGGCGAAGTTGCTTCCGAAATCAGCACATCAGGAACGTGCCCAAGCCATCCGCCAGCTCCGAGCGAAATATCCGCAGTATGCGACGGCGATGCTTCCCGATGAAGCACCTGTCATCCGGATCAGTCCGGAGCGGATTACTTCATGGGGTAGGGTCTAACGGCGGGCGAACTCTTTGCCACGAGTCGGAGTGCTAGTTCAGATTTCCTAGACTAACTTCCGAAACTGTTCCATCAACGCAAGCCATTCTTCCAGCGACCGAGCTTGAAAAGTCGGGTCAAAGAAGAGTTCATGCGCTCCAATCCGCTTGCATCCGGCAATGTCTTCCTTGATCTGCTCCATGGTGCCGCTAAAAATCACACGCTTGTCGCCCAATGGCTTGTCGGTAATCTCCAGGTTGCCGCGCACTACCATGACGAGTGACGACGGGTCACGCCCCGCCTCCTTTGCCATTTGCTTCACGGCAGAGAACATCTGTTCCATGCCCTCCACTGGAATCGCCACCGGATTCCATCCATCTGCCATGGTCGCCAGACGCTTCATCGCGGCCGGGGCAAAAGGCCGCCAGATAAATGGGAGGATGGGGCTTCTGCACCGGCTTGCGATTCACATAGGACTTGGGAATCTGGTAAAACTTCCCGTGAAATTCGACCGGGTTGGTGGTCCAAAGGGCTTTCAGCGCCGGCAGAAACTCGTCCGCCATAGCGCCGCGCTGCTTCATGTCCGCGCCGGTGGCGTCCATTTCGTCCTTGGACCAGCCTAGGCCAAGCCCCACACGCAGTCTGCCATTGGAAAGGTAGTCGATTGTAGTCAGGCGACGCCCCAACGTGACCGGGTTATGGTATGGAATATCGAGGACGCTCGTGCCCAGAGTGACGGTCTTGGTGTGGGCGGCTGCAAACGTCAGCGTGTCCAGGGGATCGAGACTGTATTTGTAAAATTCCGGAAGCAATCCATCGGGCGTAACCGGATAGGGCGTCTGAGGCTTGACCGGCCAAAGCAACCTCTCAATCGTCCAAAGGCTGTCATACGCCAGAGCCTCTGCACGCTGCGCAACCTTGACCACCGCCTCGGCGGTGGCAACGGGCCCGATGTTGGGAAGAGCAAACCCGATCTTCATCGCAAAGAATACCTTCCTCAATTAATTGTAAGAGATTTAATCGTCGGGCTCCTCGACGCTAATGCGCGAAGTATAGGAGGGGTAACTTGCATCGTCAAGTCTCGCGTCGTTCGCACATGCTTCAGCCGCGCAGGCCTGGTCCCGCTCGAGTAAATGGGTCCTCAGCAGAGGTGAGCCTTCTGAAACGAGCCCGCGGTTCGCTTGTGGATATGTGGGAAGCATTGGGGAGGTTCTGTAGATTGCGGATGGATTACGCGCCAACTGGAAGTAATCAGGTGTTGGTCGGCCCTAGCAGACGATTTTCGAACTTTTCTGCTGAACCCCGATATTTTTGAACTAACCCTTTCACCTGTTTGAGACTGAATTACGTCGGATGGGTACACTCTGGCAGACGATTTCCGAACCTTTCGGGGCTTCTGGGGATGCACCCCCACACGGCCTGTAGTTAGTGAAAAAGTGATTTGCGGCAGTCAATGAGTGTAATGGCGATGTTTCAACAGTTACCCATTCGTTAAGTCGTCATGGGGCTGAGCGGTTTGGAGGTTTTCTAGTAACCGACCACACGTCCAAGGCTGTGGTCTATACAGGAGCGGGGCAGGCTTGCCTACAGGTGCTAGACTGGCGACACTTGAGGCGAAAAGTTAATGGAAGCACCTGGCCATTCCCCCAGGTTAGTCCGGTTCGGAACCTTCGAGGTCGACCTTCCAGCGGGAGAACTACGCAAAGCTGGGGTGAAGCTGAAACTCACCGGCCAGCCCTTTCAGGTCTTGACCATTCTGCTGGAACACCCTGGCGAAGTGGTGACCCGGGACGAATTACAGAAGCGGCTGTGGCCTGACACTTTTGTGGATGTCGATCACAACCTAAATACGGCCATTAACAAGATTCGCGAAGTGCTGGGCGATTCGGCGGAAAGTCCGCGTTTTGTAGAGACGTTGCCTCGGCGTGGTTATCGGTTCGTTGCGGCTGTGGATGTGGCCCTTCCTATCGTTCCGCATGGCAGCGCAGGCGTGCGGCAGGTGTCGCGAACGCTCTGGATCCGGCACCTCTCGATCCTGTTCGTCGTCCTCGTGTTGCTCGCCGCAGTGGGATTTTTCATTTTCAGACGTTTGCAATCTCCTGCATCACTGGCGCAGCGAACTCTTACTCGCCTCACTTTTGACGATGGCCTGCAGATCGGCGCCACATGGTCACCAGACGGACGCTTCATTGCCTACAGTTCCAACCGTGGGGGCAAGTTCGACATTTGGGTGCAGCAGGTTAGTGGCGGCGATCCGGTGCAGATCACCAAGGGACCAGGCCACAACTGGCAGCCGGACTGGTCGCCTGATGGCAAGTTCATTGCGTATCGTTCCGAAAACGGCAACGGCGGCTTGTTTGTCGTTCCTGCGCTCGGCGGTGAAGGATTGGAAAGGAGAATCGCAGCTTTCGGATATTACCCTCGCTGGTCCCCCGACAGCTCGCAGATCTTGTTCCAAACAACACAACTTACTGTGGCGAACAGGTTTTACGTAGCGAACCTGAGTGGAAGTCCACCCCATGAGGTCTTGCGGGGCCTATTTCCGGATTCCGTTGCCTCAGTGTCGGCGGCGTGGCATCCAGACGGCAAGAGAATCACTGCTTGGGCCTGGGACTCTGCCCCTGCTCCCATTCCTACATTTTGGACGGCGCCCATCGTTGGGGGCATGGCTGTAAGGACGGAGATCCCCGCTGAGTTGATGAGACAGGTAGGAGAGGCAGGCCCACGCCGTAAGTGGTGGACGATGGATTTTAAGTTTTCCTGGGCCCCTTCGGGAAAGGCGATCTACTTCGAGCGGACGTCTCGAGCGGCGAGAAATATCTGGCGGATGAGCGTAGATCCACAAACATTGAGGGCCGGAGCTATTGAGCGCCTAACGACTGGCCCGGGGCTTGATACAGAGCTCTCTCTTTCTCCCGACGGAAAAAAACTCGCCTTTACCGATGAATCCAGACGCATCCGTGCCTGGGTGTTTCCGTTCGACGCGACCCAGGGTCGGGTTTCTGGGTCGGGCCATGCTGTGACGTCCCCTGGGATGGATGCTTGGCTGCCGAGTTTGTCCCGGGATGGCAAGAAACTAGCCTTCTCTGGCAACCGTGGGGGCAGCAACATGGAACTGCGGGAAACATCGCTATCGGATTGGCGGGAGGTTCCGATCGTGGCCGATGATGTTTATAGTCGATACCTTCCGCAGTGGTCCCCCGACGGCGCGTATCTTGGCTACACGCGCCAAGAACCGTCGGGCGAGGGTCAGCTCATGATGTGGTCAAGCCAGAGCCGCACCGAAGAACCACTCACTACATCCAGCCGAACGGGCCGAGATGCGTACGATTGGTCGAGTGACGGCAAGTGGCTCTTGATATCGCAGGAAAATAGCGCCACCGGTCACCCGGAGGTCTGGTTGTTGCCGGTGGCCTCCAGGCCTAATGCAGAAGCGGCGGCGCAAAAAGTCACTTCCAGCCCGGATTACGACCTTTATCAGTGCCACTTCTCTCCCGATGGTCGATGGATCATCTTTCAAGCTTGGAGGAACCGATCCAGTGCAGTGGAATCGCCACTGTTTGTAATGGCTGCGACTGGCGGGCCGTGGATTCGCATCACGGATGGCAAGCATTGGGACGATAAGCCTCGGTGGTCACCGGATGGGAATACGATATATTTTGTCTCCGGTCGCGGCGGCTTCTTCAATGTTTGGGGCATCCGCTTCGATGCGGTCAAAGGAAAGCCCGTCGGAGATCCCTTCCAGGTAACGTCGTTCGAGAGCCCCAGCCTAATGGTGCCGACGAACATACCCCCGGTCGAGCTTTCGCTTACCCAAGAGAAACTAGTGTTGAACATCGCGGAAGTTTCCGGGAGCATCTGGATACTGGACAATGTGGGTCCGAGCCGGGCGAGGTGACTACTCCGAAATCGGCGGGTTCTTGCGCTGGTCGTTGATCTTGTAGCCGGCCGGGATTTGAAACAGATTCGGGTCGGGCTCGCCAGCAGTCAGCTCTGTAATTGTGAAAGTCTGTTTGCCGAAAAATGGACTACTGCGCATGGAGAACAGATTAAGGCGGAGCTGCTGGGAATGCCAATACTCCGTCAAGCTGGTCAGAGGCTGATCGTTGCCTAACACGCCGGCGTTCGTGATCGTGGTTTCGCGGACACCGACAGTGTCGAAGCCGAGGATATTTCTGGTTCCTAAATCTTCCCAGCTTTTGACTTCCCTTTTCATTTTGCACCAAGTGCGACTTCTGCGGGAGCAGGTACACAGCGGAAAGATCGTCTGCGCCATCGTATCCCAGCAGTTCGCAAACGTGTTTTCGCGGGCTGCAGTTGTAGAGGGTATGATGCTTGGCGTCGGCGATCCGAATCCAGTTCATAGAAGACTTGATTCCCGACCCCTTCGGCACCAGAAGCCAACTGCCTCTCAATGGATCACCGGTTGCCATGGTGAATACACCCACTGTGGTTGCCTGCAATATTGGTACATCGACATCATTTTCATCAATGACGAAGCTCCATCGTGGTCAGTCTGCCATGGGTCGAACGCTTTGTTGTCGGTTCCCAGTGTCACTACTAAGATTCTGGGACTCGCTGGCGTCCGGGTCGTGCGCCTGCGCTCTGCTCGGTCTTCCACTAAGCTGCTTAACCGAATAACTGCGTCAGTCCAACGTCAGAGTGGCGAGCTTCAGTTCATAATTGAGCAGGTTTAAAGCCTGAATCTTCATTGCGCGAAGATGGTCTTGGAGCGCATGTTGCTCCATTCACTTTCATGGGATACGGCACCAGCGACGCGATAGTGCGACACCATTCCATTAAATGGCTCGCCCGCCATCCGCATCGCCCGGTCAACGACTCGAGCCGATGGATTGGTATCAGCGACCGCCGCTTCAGCGCCGTTTCTCGGCGTCTGTCGATCAGGCCAAAGCCTTCATCCATCTACGGTTTCAGCGTTAGCTCCTGAACGCCCCAAACCGCACTCAAGTATCCGCAGACGTAGGCTACAGCGATAAAGCCATATAACCACGAAGTAACGCCTTCGGGCTGCCCGCCGACCGTCTGCTTCCGATCCCGCGCAAAGCACACTGCTGATGTCCGATTTTTTTAGACACCCCCGGAATGAGATTGTTCAGCGCGTGAAGGACGACCACTTCCGGCAGACTACTGAAGTCTCTCTTTATTTTCGACCACCACGGAAATCTCATCGATATTTATGAGCCAGTGAAAACGCAGTCGTTGCGGTTTCTGCAGATGAGATAAAAGCCTAAGGTCTTCAGTTTTCCAGCGACACCACCCTCGCCTTCTTTCTCCTCCCTGCTCGACAATGGAATTGGATATACCCGAGCAGTGGCCAGTAGATGGAGATGGGATCAGATTGGAGGGGTGGCTGGTATCCGGATCTGGAAGAGGCGATCGGCATTGGACAAAGTGAGTGAAACAGTATAGTGACCATGTCGATGATGCCACCACCACATCACCCTTCAGCTGTAGATCATCGGCTTTGAGGGTAAGGAGAAGAAGATAATGAAATTGAATGGAGAAGTCAGTGAGTCAGACAGAGTGATAGC
>CAVSYI010000006.1:0-231738 GCA_963732045.1 Terriglobia bacterium
TGGGAATTTGAATAGTCGTCGTTCGGACCCTGGCCCATGGTATTGAACTGGTCGCCAAACAGGTTGTAGTCGAAGCGGCCGTTGGCTCCGGCGAGCGAGCCGTATCCATTTGCGGTGCCGAAGTTTCCGCCGTCCGCGCCGAAGCGCAATTCGGGAACAGGCGTGCTTCCGGTGCGGGTAAAGACTTGTACGACGCTGGTCATGGCGTCCGAACCGTAGAGCGTGCTCTGCGCACCGCGGACGAACTCCAGACGGTCCGCACCAGTCAGAGGCAGCACGCCGAAGTCAAAGATTCCGCCGGGATCGTTGACGGGAACATCATCGACAATCACCTTGTTGTAAGTCGATTCGCCACCGCGTACGAACAGAGACGAGAGTCCGCCACGCTGTCCGGCGGTGCTGACGACTGCTCCGGGAAGAAAATGCAGCGCATCATCGGCGGCCACCGGGCGCATGACTTCCAACTGTCCGGCGTTCAGGCTTTCAACATCAGCGCCAGCCACGTTGGCAGGAACCAGGGTGCGCGTGGCGCTGACGTTCACCGTCTCCGTAGTGGGGGCCAGTCGAAGAGCGATTGTGATTGTGTCCGAGGTGGACGAAGAAATGTCCATCGTCTGCTCGGCAAAACCCGCAGCCAGCACGCGGATGCGGTAGGACGCAGCATCCGGGGCATGGAGCGTTGCGAGTCCATCGGGCGAAGTTGTCTGAATGGCAATCGGGGTAGACGAGTCGCTGCGGAACAGTTCCACTTGCGCGCCGGGAACCGCCGCTGATTGAGGATCGACAATCTTGATTTTGAAATCGGCAGCCGATGCCGCTGTGAGCAGGAATAAGGTAGAAACGAAAATTCCGAAGAACCGCATGCACTCCTCCTTTGTCACGCGAAAGGGGTTGGGGTGGACGGTTCACGCCGGTCTCCTGGCTTGCGAGTAAGGACGTGTTTCTCTTGTCCGAATAAATACAACCGGCCTTCCCGGGTTTCCCCAGTGACCGGCTGCGATTTCCTCGCTTACAGTTGCGCGGCAGCGCGGGATTTTCACCCGCTTCCCTCCTCGTTGTGTGACGAGGGTGCGCGAACCAAAGAAATTGTGAAAGAACTGAACTGATGTGGTTGGGAAAATTTACTCGCTCGGGAGAGTGAAGTCAAACGTGGATGGTAGAAAGGGGACCGGCACGTCTGCTTTCTTTCAGATTCATAAAGCAAAAACACTGTCGAGCTGCGCTCGCCCTTGACGGGTCCCTTCGGCTGCGCTCAGGGCAGGCTCCGACCCGTCCCTACATGGGCTGTGGTGGTTACAGGGTATGGAGATAGGCCAGCAGATCCTGGACCTGTGGCTGTGACATGGTTTGGCCGAAGGCTGGCATCATGTTGCGGCCGGTGACGATCATCTCGCCGACGCGTTCGTCGTTTGCCGGCATTCCGCTTTCCGACAAGAACTTTTTCTTGAATACGCCCTGCAGGCTGCGTCCCTTCTTGTCGCGGGAGGAGTAGGGCTCGTGGCAGCGATCGCAATATTGATCGTAGAGCCGGCGTCCGGCAGCCTGTTGAGGATTCAATCCGAGTTCGGCATCGCTCTTGCGGCGCTGGACATCGCAGCCCGTCACCAGCATCAGGAGAATGCCCGCCAAAACGAGAGCTCGATATTTCCGAAGCAGTCGGCGCGAACGCGGAAAAGCGAGAACGCTTTCATTGGCCCCTCAAAAACCAGTTCAGACAAAATGCAAAACCTGACGCAGAAGTACAATAGTAGAGCACACCCATGGCTGCCGCCATTCAACGCGTCACGGTCAAGCGAGTCTACGAACCAGCCGCGCGCGGCGATGGCTATCGCGTTCTGGTGGACCGGCTGTGGCCGCGCGGAATCAGCAAGGACCGCGCCGCGCTTCACTCGTGGTTACGCGACCTTGCTCCGTCGGACGAATTGCGGAACTGGTTTCATGCCCGTCCGGAAAACTGGCCGACGTTCCGAAAGCGTTATCTCAAGGAGTTGGCGTTGCCGCAGGCCGCAGAGTCTCTTGAGGAACTTTACCGGCTGGCGCACCGGAAGAAAAACCTCACGTTGTTGTTCGCCTCGAAAAATGAAGAACACAATAACGCGGTAGTTTTGAGGGATCTGCTGGGAGGGATGCGCAAGCCGCCGACCGGGACAGGCCCCGGCGCGGCGCGCATGATGCGTGGGCGACAGGCGAAGAGCCGTCCGCGATAGCTTGCGGCGAGGTTGTCACAACCTTTCTTTCGCCCCTTCGGGGCTTGCTCGCGGACCGCTATTTACCCATGGCTTGCGCCATGGGCTTTATTCTTGCGCCGCTTCGCGGCTTTTTGTGGAGACGTATCAGGTAAGATCAGGTCGAATCAAGATCAAAAATCAAGTCAAAGTTAAAATCAAGATCAAAGTCAAAGGCGGCGGACAGGAGTGTCCGCCCTACACAAACTTATTTTTTGGGTTTGTCGTCGTTCAGGATTTCGGCGACGATGTTGTCGATGATTTCGTTAATGCGTTTGTCGGGCAGGTTGAAGTTGTTCGACAGAATGGAAAACGCTACCGTCTGGCCATGATTCGTCGTGGCATATCCAGACAGGGTTTTGACTCCTCCCAGGGAGCCGGTTTTGGCGTGGACACGGCCTTGCGCATCCACATTCTTGAAGCGATTGGATAGAGAGCCGTCGGTGCCGGACAAGGGAAGCGTATCGCGGAAACTTGCGCCCCAGGGTTGGGAATCGGCGTAACGCAATAGCTGGACGACGGCGTGCGGCGTAACCAGATTCTGCCGCGAGAGGCCGGAGCCGTCGTAAAACGCGTACTGGTCGCCGGTGACCCCAGCCTGATTCATAAATCCGCGCAGCACTTCGAGTCCGCCCTCGACCGTTCCTGCAGTACCTTTTTCCCGCCCCAGCAGGCGCAGCAAAATTTCGGCGTGCAAATTCTGGCTGACTTTGTTGATGACCCGGACATCTTCGATTAAAGGCTTGGACTGATAGTTCGCCAGCACCAGAGGCTGGTTCTGAAACGCGCGAGCCGATTCGTCTCCACCGCGGGCGGCAGCGGAAGCGGTGACCGTCAAAGTGGAAAGGCTGGACAATTCGGTGTGCCGGGTCTTCTGCTTTCCATAAACCGCGATGCCGCGGACTTCCAACAGATGGCGGAAAAGATCGGCGGCAAATTCCGCAGGATCTTCGATGGCGAGGGCCTCGTTGGCTCCGGCGTCGCCGAGCGGCATGTTGCCCCAGAGGGTCAGCGTAGTGGCGCCGGGTTCGCGATTGATAAATATTTTGCGGCCCGTTCCGGCGGGCGTGGTCATGATGCGATTGTCGATGCGGTAGTACTCGGCAAACGGAGTAATGCTGACGAAGGCGCGATCTCCAGCGCGATCCGCAGGCAGGATGTTTACGAAAATGACGTTGTCATTGATGGTGAGCGCGGAGACGGGAGCGCCGTCGGCCCAGACCAGGTCGTCCTGACTCCAACCTTCTCCGTAACGTTCGAAGGCGAAATAGGAATCGTCGGCGATGATGTCGCCGTCCACGTACTTCACACCTTTTTGCGCCAGCGTGTCAGCCAATTGCTCTAGCACCCGAATGGGATGGTCATTGCGTTCGGTGTGCAGCGCGTAGGGTAACTCGCGTCCCGAAAGATTGGGATCGCCACGCCCCACCAGTACCAGATCTCCGGTGAGACGGCCGTGGGTGTCCAGCGTGCCGTTGGTTTCGACCGTAGTGCGGAAAGTGTAGTCCGGCCCAATGAGGGCCATGGCCGCGGCTGTGGTGAAGAGCTTGGTGTTGGAGGCAGGAGTGAACAACTTGTCCGCATCGCGGGCGTAGAGCACTTTGCCGGTGGGAAGCGAAACTACTTCGATGCCCCAGAAACCGCGGGCCAGGTCGGCGGACTGAAGGATGGCGCCAATTCGCTTGTCGAGCGGCTTGCGCGAGGCGGCATGCAGCTGCGTACAAAACAGCAACAGGCACAAGGCGAATCGCGGCAAGAGGCGCGTGCAGCGCATCGTGAATGAATTGTACATCGGGGATTGTGTGGGGCGGATAGACATCTCAGCCGCTATTGACCGTTGGTTTTGAGGGTATGGACACGCTGAAGGTCAAAATCAAAGTCAAAGGCGGCGGACAGGAGTGTCCGCCCACACACAAACGGTTAGAATCGGTGGATGCGTCCGGTATTTGAATGGCAGATTGGGTCGCGGACTGTGCAACTGGGAAAACGCACGCTGATCATGGGCGTGGTCAACGTCACGCCGGATTCGTTTTCCGATGGCGGCGCTCATTTCGATCGCGAGCGGGCAGTCGAGTTTGCGCTCAAACTTTTACAGGATGGCGCTGACATCATCGACGTGGGTGGTGAATCCACGCGGCCCGGAGCCAAGGTGGCTTCGGCGAGCGCGGCTGGAGATGTTTCCGAGAAGGAAGAACTGGAACGGGTCATACCCGTCATTTCGGCGGTGAAGCAAAAGAATTCGAAAGCGATCGTTTCCGTCGATACATACAAATCGGGAGTGGCTCGGGCGGCGGTGAAGGCGGGAGCGGAAATCGTCAATGACGTGAGCGGATTCCTCTGGGACCCGCAAATGCGGAAGACACTGGCTGAACTCAAGTGTGGCGCGATTCTGATGCACATGAGAGGACGTCCGCAGGAGTGGAAGACGTTACCGCCGCTTTCGGATGTAGTCACGGTGGTCAAGCGGGAGTTGCGGGAGCGAGCCGACGCCGCGGCGATCGCCGGAATGAAACGTGAACGCATCGTGCTCGATCCCGGCTTCGGATTCGGCAAGAACCGGGAAGAGAACTATCCGCTGCTCAAACGCTTCGAGGAGTTTCACCAGCTACGCTTCCCCTTGCTGGTAGGAGTTTCACGAAAATCTTTTATTGGACGCGCGCTGGCGCATAACGGCACGGAGCCAGCCGTCTCCGACCGACTGTTCGGGACTTTGGCCGCGGAAACGGTGGCGATCATGAAGGGCGCCCACATAGTCCGCACTCATGATGTGCGCGCGTGCGCCGACGCGGTGCGGATCGCGGACCTGGCAACCAGCTAGGACTTCTCAGACCGACAGCGCGTTCGCGAACTTTCGGATGATTTCAGATTCCAGTTTTTTATTCCACGCCATTCCGATGTCCCATTCCGCATAGGAACTGTGGATAGGCGCGAACTTTACGCCGGTCACGTGCATGGCACGGGCCGCCCGCGGCACCAGCGATACGCCGATTCCGGCGCTCACCAGATTGAGGATGGTAAACATATCGTTGGGCTCGTAGACAATTCTCGGAGTGAATCCGGAGCGGTCGCACAGGCTAATGCAGTGATCGTGATAGGTCGCGGACGCTCCGCGATCGATGAGAATGAAGGGCTGATCCTGAATGCCTTTCATCGTCAGCGGCCCGGTAAACTTTTCCGAAGTGGCAATGGTAAGCCGCTCGGTCAGTACTTTTCGCACCGCCACCTGGGGATGCTTCACGGGCAGACGCACGAAGCCGACATCGAGACGGCCAGCGATGAGGGCCTCGATCTGACGGGGCGTGGACATGTCGGCGATCTCGATTTCGACGCCGGGGGAGCTTTCGCGGAACTTGAGCAGCGCACGGGGAACCAAACTGTGCACGGTCGACATGCCGACGCCCAGGCGAAGCCTTCCGAGTTCTACCGCTGGTGGCGCCGCGCACCGTCTCGAATGCGATATCGACGTCGTGAACGATTCTGCGGGCCTCTTTGTAAAACATGCTGCCGGCAGGAGTCAGTGCAACTCCGCGCCGGTTGCGGGCCAGGAGCGGACCTCCGACTTTTTCCTCGAGGCTACGAATGCGTTTGCTCAATGCGGGCTGGGAAATATGGAGGCGCGCCGACGCTCGACCGAAATGAAGTTGTTCGGCGAGCACGACGAAAGAGGCTAACTCTTCGGTTTCAAGAGCCATAAGCAGAAGTTATCACAGGCTTTCAAACATTTCATTGGACGAATCGACCGTCCGGGATCATCTACTACTATGAAAGAGAGGTATCCAGCATGTCGCTAACCGCCATCATAGGAATCATTGCTGCCATTTGCACCACGGGGGCGTTCATCCCGCAGATCGTGAAGCTGCGCAAGCAGGGCGGCGAAGACCTTTCCTTTTCCATGTTGTTCCTGTATCTGACGGGCGTACTGCTGTGGCTGGCCTACGGCATTCGGGTCCACGCGGTGGCGGTGATTTGGGCGAACGCGCTGGCCGCAATACTTGTGCTGATTTCGATTGTGCTGAAAGCGAATCCGCCGAAGAGGAAGCTGGATGCGGGGACGAAGAGATTGCGGATCGCCGTCGATATGGACGAAGTCATCGCCGATGCTTTCGGCAAACACCTGAACCATTACAACCAGCGGGTGGGTGCGAACCTGACTCCGGAGATGGTCAGCAAGAAAGGGCTAGCCGCACTGATTCCAGCCGAACTGCGCCAGGACTACCATGCTGTGCCCCATGCCGATGGATTCTTCGCGGACCTGAAGGTGATCGAGGGCAGCCAGGAAGCGCTGTTGGAGCTTTCGCGAAATCATGACGTTTATATCACCAGCGCCGCCATGGAAGTTCCCAGTTCATTCGCGGACAAATATCAGTGGATGGAAATGCACTTTCCGTTCATTCCCCCCAGCCGCATTGTGTTTTGCGGGGACAAAGAGATTGTGAACGCTGACGTGCTGATTGACGATCGTTCGCGGCACTTCAAGGGTTTCCGCGGCAGGGGCATTCTGTTTACCGCTCCGCACAATGCCAACGAAGCAGCGCCTTTGCGGGCAAACAATTGGAACGACGTCCTCGAAATTCTGGGGAGCGATACACCGGAACCGGCTGGAGCGGAGCAGGTTTCTAGAAAGCTTTCGATGAATCCAGCAGGATCGTAACCGGGCCGTCGTTGACCAGTTCGACCTGCATCATGGCCTGGAAGGTTCCAGTCTCGCAGCGCAATCCGGCGGCGCGAACTGCGCTCCACAAAATATTCATAGAGTTGGCGCGCCTTCTCGGGCGGAGCGGCCTGATCGAAAGACGGACGCTTGCCGCGGCGCACATCTCCGTACAGCGTGAACTGCGAGACCACCAGCATGCTGCCTTCGGCTTCACGCAGGGACAAGTTCATTTTTCCGCTGGCGTCCTCGAAAATTCGCAAGCCTGTAATTTTGTCCGCGAGATAGTCGGCGTCGGTTTCTGTATCCTCTTTCGCGATCCCGAGCAGGACGAGCAGGCCGTGACCAATGTCACCGACAAGCTCGTTGCCTACGGTCACGCGGGCGTGGGTCACTCGCTGCACTACGGCTCGCATGGACTATTTCGCCGCCGGTAGCAGGCTTTCCTGGCCAGATACGGCGAGCCAGCGGTGATCGCGATAGACATAGATATCGGTGAACCGGACTCTGGCGATGGTGGCTCCTTGTGCATCCACGAGCGTAGCCAGGCCGCGAATGTAACCGAAATCGCCGAAGATGTGCGGCGTGAGTTCGCTCAGAATATTTTTCCCGGGACGGCGAGTGGGAATTTGCGCCAGAGTTTCGGCACGGTTGTGAACGGCGCCGTTAGGATCGACATCCTGAAATTCGTCGGCCAGGATACAGCCGACGGCATCGGCGTCGCGCAATTCGAGTGCAGCCGCCCAGGACTGTTCGATCTGCACCAGGATCGTCGGCTTCCTTACCCTGGTGACTGGGACAGTCGGCAGCTTGGGCCGGCAGCAGGAATGCCGCGAACAAAATAGAACATAACAGGAGTTTCACGTGTTGTGTCCTCTGGGAGGAGTTGGCTGCGTCGTTCATGATACCGCGAGCCGGTCGGCCACGACCCACGTAGGGGCGTGGCCTTCATCTTTGATTGACGGTCGGCATGACGACTCATAGAATCGCCCGTTCCGTGTTTCTACAACCCGGACACGCAGGAGTTGTCTCGATGAGCAGAGTTAGCAGATTATTTTTTCTGGCAATCATTGGTCTGGCAGTCATTGGAGTGTCTCTTCACGTTTGCGCGCAGCAACCGGCTGCGCCCGCGATCCACAACGATGTTGTGATCAAGAACGCCGTGGTCATGACCGTGACCCACGGCAATATTCAGAATGGCAGCGTCTACATCAAGGATGGAAAGATTGCTGCCGTCGGCAAAGATGTGAATGCTCCGTCCAGCGCGACGGTGATTGATGCGGGCGGCAAATATCTCACGCCGGGGATCATCGACTCGCACTCGCACATTGCGCTGGATGATGACGTGAACGAGGCCACCAGCCCGGTCACGCCGCAAATGATGATGATGGATGCTTTCGATTATCAGGACAAAGCCATCTATCGCGGACTGGCTGGCGGTGTCACCACTTCGTTGCTGCTGCACGGTTCGGCCAACATGATCGGCGGGCAGGCTGTGGTGATCAAGCATAAGTATGGAGCCAGCCGCGACGCGATGCTGTTTCCCGGAGCTCCGCGCTCCATCAAGTTCGCCAGCGGGGAAAATCCCAAACGCGTTTATGGAAGTAAGGACCAGCTGCCTTCGACGCGCATGGGCAACTTCGCGGTGCAGCGCGCCGCGCTGGTCGAAGCGCAGGATTACATGCGCGATTGGGACGAGTACAACGCCAAGGTCAAGCGCGGCGATAACGATGCCAAGCCTCCCAAGCACGATCTGAAACTCGAAGCCCTGGCCGATGTTTTGCGCGGCAAGTTATTGGTGCAGATTCATTGCTATCGCGCCGACGAACTTCTCACCGAGATGGCGATGGCAAAAGAGTTCGGATACAAAGTGCGGGCGTTCCATCACGCGCTCGAGGCTTACAAAGTCGCCGGCGATCTCGCCGCGCAGGGTGTGGCCATCGCCACCTTCTCCGACTGGTGGGGATACAAGCAGGAAGCCTGGGATGCGATTCCGTGGAACGCAGTCATCTCGATGCGCAAAGGAGTGCGCGTGGCAATCAAGAGCGACTCGGAAGATTTTGCCCGCCGCCTGAATCAGGAAGCGGCAAAGACCATGCGCTACGGTGGCGCCACTGAAGAGGAGGCGCTGAAAATGATCACTATCAATCCGGCGTGGATCATCGGCGTCGACGATCGCGTGGGATCGATTGAAGTAGGCAAGGACGCCGACCTGGTGCTCTGGGACGGGTATCCGCTCTCGAGTTTCGGACTGCCCGACAAAGTGCTGATCGACGGAGACGTTTATTTCGACCGCTCGCTGCCGGGATTTGGCATGCCGCATTATCGGGAGGGGGAGTGATGGGAAAGCAGTCGTCAGTCTTCAGTCGTCAGTCGTCGGGAATCGTCGTTGGCCGTTGGTCGTTGGTCGTTGGCCAACTGCTTTTGGCTTTGACGCTTTGCTTGTTTTCCTCCACTTCTTTTGCGCAGCAGAAAACGATTGCTCTCAAAGGTGGGAAGCTGCTTACGGTTTCGCACGGCACGATTGAGAACGGCGTGCTCTGTAATTTCTGGTGGCAAGATTGCTGCCTTGGGCGCTGCTGGTACGGTGAAGATTCCGAAGGATGCGGAAGTGATCGATGTGAGTGGGATGACGGTGTATCCCGGGCTGATCGATTCTGAAAGCTATCTCGGGTTGACCGAGATTTCGGCTGAGGACAGTACCAACGATTTGATCGAGACCAGCGATGAGATCATGCCGCACATGCACGTGTTTGACGCTTTCCATGCTGAGTCGGAATTGATTCCGGTGGCGCGGTTGAACGGGATCACCAATGCCATCGTGGCGCCGCAGACCCAGGACACTTTGCCCGGCCAGGACGCTTTCATCCAACTCGACGGCAAGTCTGCCAACGACATGTTGCTGGAGCGAGACATCGCTCTGCCCCTGAACTTTACGGGTGAGCAACGGCGCAACGAGACCTGGGAGAAGAGAAAGTTTCCGCAGACTCGCATGGGGCTGGCGTCGCAACTGCGGCAGGCATTCATCGATGCCCGCGATTATTCAGACCGCTGGGCCGAGTACGAACGCAAGAAATCTGACACGACGAAAGCTGACGGCAAGAAAGATTCGCCATCGCCTCCGAAGCACGATCTGAAACTGGAAGCGCTGGTGCCTTATCTGCAGGGCAAGAAGACGATCGTGCTGGCGGCGAAGGACGCCAGCGACCTGCAGACCGCTGTCAGTCTGGCCCGGGAATTCAATCTGAAGTTTGTGCTCAATCACATCAGCCACTCGCAACGGGTGCTCGATTACGTCGCCAGCCTGAACGTGCCGGTCATCGTCGGCCCGATCTACGAGGATCCTAAGGATTTTGAACGCTACGATGCAGTCTACAAATTGCCTGCTGAGCTGAACAAACGCGGAGTGAAGATTGCTTTCGCGTCGTATGACGCTCACGCAGTGCGCAACCTGCCCTATGCGGCGGGATATGCGACTGCGTTCGGTCTGCCTCATGACGAAGCGCTGCGGGCGATTACACTGACTCCCGCGGAAATATGGGGTGTGTCCGATCGATTGGGTTCGCTCGACGTGGGCAAGACGGCTAACGTGGTGGTCGCGAATGGAGACCCGCTCGACGTCAAGACTGACGTGAAGAGAGTCTTTATTGATGGTAATCAAATCCCGATGACCAGCCGTCAGACTGAGTTGCGGGACCGGTATTCGGGGCAGTAATTCTAATTCCGTGGTGACACGAGCGAGAGCGCTCGTGTCTACATTGATTGCAAGCTACTCGTCGATCACGGGGTTGATCAGGGTTCCGATTCCTTCGACGGTCACTTCCATGACGTCACCGGAGACTACTGGGCCAACGCCCTGGGGCGTGCCGGTTGGAATCAAGTCTCCCGGCATCAGAGTCATGACCTGGGAGATGTAACGGATGATGGCATCGAGCGGGAAGATGAAATCTCGCGTGTTGCCTTGCTGACGGACTGAGCCGTTCACTTTCGTTTCCACGCCAATTCCTGCCCAAGGGTCTATTTCATTTGTGACCAGCGGGCCGACCGGGCAAAAAGTGTCGAAGCCTTTGGCGCGGGTGAATTGTCCGTCCTTCTTTTGCAGATCGCGCGCGGTCACATCGTTCACACAGGTGTAGCCGAGGATGTAGGGGCGGACATCTTCGTCGGCTGCGAGCTTGTGGCATTTCTTGGCGATCACCACACCCAGCTCTCCTTCAAAATCCACACGATCGGAAACCTTGGGCCTGCGGACTTGCCCGCCCGGAGAGAGCAACGAAGACGGAGGCTTGAAGAAAATCAGTGGCTCGACGGGAACTTCGTTGCCCAACTCGGCAGCATGCTCGCGGTAGTTGCGGCCGACGCAAACGATTTTCGACGGGCTCACCGGCGAGAGCAGCGCAGCCTCCGACATCGCAAGATGGTCCATGCGGCGTGTCGGGACGTCTTCGAGGTCACCGGTCGAATCCTGAGGAGGGGTGAGAAAAAGGCGGGTGATTTGATCCGTGCCGGCTACGGATTCTATGAGTCCGTAGTGAGATTGACTATCCAATTGGAAGCGGCAGTATTTCATTTGTTCCTTGAAAGAAGTTGTCAGTTCTCAGTTCTCAGCTTTCAGCTATCAGCTATCAGCTATCAGCTATCAGTGAAGGCAAAACGCATCTATCACATATTCTCTACAGCGCTTTATCGATACTTTCGTGTTCGTGGCTGACAGCTGATAGCTGAGGGCTGACAGCTTTCTACGGCACTTGCTCACTTGCTTCTTCGGACTTCGCGCTTTCGTTATTTCGTTCATCGAAGGCCGACACTGAGTACAGGTACTTCTTCCCGCCCTGTACATTCGAGTCGCGAAACGACGGAGCCTTGACTGGATCGGAGTTTAGTTTTACCGGCGGTTGATTTTCTTCGTGCCGGAAAACGTTATAGCCGGCAAGATCAGCTTCGGTGTCAGGCGACCAGACCAGATCGACGAAGGGCGACTGTCCTACTCCGGAGAAAACGGCTTGCAGTCCGGTGGGCACTGCCGGCGGGAAAATATCGTGGGCAAAGACTGCGACCGTTGGCGAGTCATCACCTTCTACTTCAGCCTCGGGTTTGCCTGGCGCGGCAACCACTGTCACGACGGTGGCGCGGTATTCGTAATTCCTCTCCCACTCGAAAGTCTGATCGAGAAAAGTGGACGAGGGACTCGACGGACAGTCCGAAACATTGGCGTCGCTGACTTTGGTCCCCGGCTGTTTTCCCTGTTCGCGGCGATAAATGCGCACTTTGTATGTGATGGCATCGGCGGCCACGCTGGCATGCGGGCAGTCCCACGTGAGCAGCACACCATCGCTCTTAACTTCGGCACGGAAGTCTGCGGGCGGAGGCAGTGTCGGCGCGGACGGCACCTGTACTGGATTGGAGAGACCGGCACTGCGTCCGCTTTCGTTTTCCGCCGATACGACATAAGTGACGTCGGCGGTGGGATCCTGCTTTTGCAACTCCTCGGTCAGCGTGTCAGTGTAGCTGGCTTCAACCTTCGCTGCGGGGACGCCTTTTGCGGTTGACGCCGAACTGGACAACGGAAATCGGCTCGCCGGAATTTTCGTGATCGGATTCTTGCAATCGTCCACGGGCGATTTCAGGCTGCGGCAGACCAGAGTCTCGCCGGGATGCCGAATGGCCTGACGGTCGGCGGTTTTGGAGGGCGCGGTCCAAGCGAGAAATACTTTGTCGCCCTTACGTGCGGCGCGCAGATCGGTGACCGGCTTGGCTAGTTCCAACGACGGCGGAATAGGCACCCCCGGCGCGCCGCATGAAACAAGCACGGCACTGCCCAGTACACACGCCAGAACATTCCAGTCAGGTCGCTTCATTGCGAGAACAAACAGGTTATCAGAAGGGGACGAAATTCCTCCGCGATGCGGACTGAAGGTTTCTTACAGATTCGAGAGCTATCCGACTAATTCCTTCACGGCTTCGCGAAAGACTCGCGTGTGCTGTTCGACGTCATCCGGATCGGTTTGGGGCGACATGAGAGCCATATTGTGGAAAGGCGTCAGCAGGATGCCTCGGTTCATGGCGTAGAGATGCATGAAGCGCTCGAGTTCGAAGTCCATGGCATCGTGGGCTTGTGCACCATTCTTCGGAACAACTGGAGAAAACTGGTATTCGGCGCGGCAGCCCAGGCGAGTGACGTGCCAGGGAACGCCGGACTCGGTGATCACCTTCTGCACTCCGGCAGCCCAGCGTTCAGCCGGAGGAATCATACGGGCGAAAGCTTCCTTGGTAAGGACTTTGGTCAGCGTGGCGCGCATGGCGGCGAGGGACAGCGCATTGCCGGCCAACGTTCCGCCGATGCCGCCAGTGTCGCAGTCTTCGAGGTTCTGATTTTTTGCGATGGCTTGTGCAACCTCTTCGGTGAATCCGTAAGCCGCGCCCGGGACTCCGCCCGCGATCGCCTTCCCGAAGATGAAGAAATCGGGATCGAGGTTTTCGGCGCGCGTGTAGCCGCCCGGTCCGGCACAAATGGTGTGGGTCTCGTCGATGATGAGCAGCGTGCCGTATTTTTCGGTCAACTGCCGCAGCGCCTGGTGATAGCCAGGATCAGGATGTACGATCCCGACATTGGTCATCACCGGCTCGGCCAGCACGCAGGCCACATCACCGGGTTCAAGCGCTTGCTCCAGCGCAGCGACGTCATTGAACTCAACCACCTTCGTAGTGACGGACGGATCGACTGGCGGACCGATATTCCCACGGCGAGCCTGAGCCACGCCGTCTTTCAGTGTGATGAAACTTTCATCCACCGTGCCGTGATAGCACCAGTTGAAAACCAGAATCTTGGGGCGCTTCGTGATCTCACGCGCCAGGCGGATGGCGAAACGGTTGGCATCGGTGGCAGTGAGGGCGAATTGCCAGTAGGGCAGTCCGAAGCGCTGCTGCAATTCTTCGGCGACGAAAATCGCATCTTCGGTCGGAAGCATCAGCGTGATGCCGCGCTTCATCTGATCTTCGACTGCTTTGACCGTGGCGAAGGGAGAGTGTCCGGTCATGGCTCCGGTGTCGCCGAGGCAGAAATCGATGTAACGGTGGCCGTCCACGTCGTAGAAGTGCGCACCCTGGGCTTCGCGGACGAAAGGCGGGAAAGCGCCGGCCCATTTGATCATCCAATTCATAGGCACGCCGCCCAACAATGATTTTCCGGCGCGTTCGAATAAAGCTTTGGATTTGGGGCGCTCGTTCACGTAGCGCGTCTGCTCGCGCTGCATGAGGGACCTTAGGCGGGGGCGATCGATGGCTTTCATGGCTTCGACACATCTTAACCACAGAGGACACTGAGGACACAGAGAAAATCGCTGCTCGGTGTTCTATGTGTCCTCGGTGGTAAATGCTTTACAGGATGTAGCGGGACAGATCCTGGTCCTTCACGATGTCGGCCAGCATTTTGCGGACGTAATCGGCGTCGACCTTGATGTGTTCGCCTTTTTTGTCAGGGGCGTCGAAGCTGATTTCGTCGAGGACGCGTTCCATGATGGTGTGCAGACGGCGCGCGCCGATGTTTTCCGTGCCTTCGTTCACGCGGAAGGCGTAGCGCGCGATTTCTTCCTGCGCTTCGCGGGTGAATTCCAGTTTCACGCCTTCGGTTTCGAGCAACGCGATGTACTGCTTCACCAGTGAAGACTTGGGTTCGGTCAGGATGCGGATGAAGTCTTCCATGGTCAGCGATTGCAGTTCTACGCGAATCGGGAAGCGGCCCTGCAGTTCGGGGATCAGATCGCTGGGCTTCGAAACGTGGAACGCGCCGGCGGCGATGAACAGAATGTGGTCGGTGCGCACCATGCCGTAACGCGTGTTGACGGTGGTGCCTTCGACGATGGGCAGAATGTCGCGCTGCACGCCCTCGCGGGAAACGTCGGGGCCGTGACCGCTTTCGCGTCCGGCAATTTTGTCGATTTCGTCGAGGAAGATGATGCCGGAATCTTCGACGCGGTCGATGGCGATGCGGGTTACCTGATCCATGTCGATCAGGCGCTGCTCTTCTTCCTGAATCAGATATTCGAAGGCTTCGTTGACCTTCATCTTCCGCTTTTTGGTGCGCTGGCCGAAGAGGTTGGGCAACATGTCCTTGAGATTGACGTCCATCTCCTCGACACCCTGATTGGAGATGATTTCGAAGGACGGAAAATTGCGTTCGCGGACATCGATCTCGACGGTGCGATCGTCGAGCTTGCCTTCGCGCAGTTGCTGGCGAAGTTTTTCGCGGGTGCGGCTGTGCGATTCGTTGCTCGGCGGAGGTGTTGTTGCGCCTTCGATTACCAGGCCACCCGTTGATCCCTCGGCTGGGCGCGGACTTACCGGGGGGAGGAGAATATCGAGCAGCCGCTCTTCGGCGTTGAGCTCGGCTTTGTCGGCGACATCTTCGAGCTTTTCTTCGCGCACCATTTCGATGGCGATCTCGACCAGATCGCGAATCATGGACTCGACATCGCGTCCGACGTAGCCGACTTCGGTGAACTTGGACGCTTCGACTTTCAGGAACGGCGAATTGGCGAGCTTGGCCAGGCGGCGTGCGATTTCAGTTTTGCCCACGCCGGTCGGGCCGATCATGATGATGTTCTTGGGAATGACTTCTTCCGCCAGGTCGGGCGTCAGCTTCTGGCGGCGCATGCGATTACGCAGCGCAATGGCCACGGCGCGCTTGGCGTCCTTCTGGCCTACGACATGCTTGTCGAGTTCGACAACGATTTCACGCGGAGTGAGTTCGTCGAGAGCGATCTGTTCTTCTTCAGCGGCGGCGGGTAGGTAGATAGCCATAATTCAGTCGTCGGTCGTCAGTCTTCAGTCGTCGGTTCAGTCGTTTGCTGACGACTGATGACTGACGACCGACGACTGTCCTACAGTTCTTCAACCGTTACCTTGTCATTTGTATAGATGCACATTTTGCCTGCAATCTTCATTGCTTCTTCGGCGATCTGGCGGGCCGTCAGCTGAGTGTGCTCGGCCAGGGCCTGGGCGGCTGCCTGGGCGTAGGGGCCTCCGCTGCCGATGGCTGCAATGCCGCCGTCGGGCTCGATTACGTCGCCCTGTCCGCTGAGAAGGAAAGTCTGTTCTTTGTCGGAAACCAGAAGCAGGGCTTCGAGATGGCGCAGAAACTTGTCGGTACGCCAGTCTTTGGCGAGTTCGACGGCGCCTCGTCCCAGGTTGCCGTGGTATTGCTCCAGCTTTGATTCGAAACGGCTGAACAGGGTGAAGGCGTCGGCAGTCGATCCGGCGAAGCCGGCCAGGATTTTGTCCTGATAGAGGCGGCGAATCTTCTTGGCGGAATGCTTGATAACGCCTTCGCCAAGCGTGACTTGGCCATCTCCCGCCATGACGACGGTACCGTTACGGCGAACGCTAAGAACTGTAGTGGATCGAATCAGACGCTTGGTAGGCATGAGCGCAATTCTTGATTATAGCAGCGCGGGCGACGTGATGCCGTTTGCGGCACGACTCGCGTAGGGGCGGACGCCCACGTCCGCGGCGGAGCATAGTTCCGATATTTTCGAGACAGGAATGCCGTCGAGCTTCGCTCGACCGGGCGGACGTGGGCGTTCGCCTCCACGTGGGTCGTTGTGGCTTACTGCAGGGCGATCAGCGGAACGGCTGCTACCGCTGCCAGGATGCCGGCCGTTTTCCAGTATGTGAATTGTTCTTTGAGGAAGAACCTTGCCAGCAACACTGTCAACGCAGGATAGAGGGACGACAGAACCACCACTGAATCCAGTCTTCCGGTCTGATTGGCTCGAATGAACAGGGCGGTGCCGGTAACGTCGAGGCATCCGGCGAAGATCGCGATGGTCGCGTCGCCGCGAAGGAGAGGGCCTTTGTTCCGACGGGACAATGCGATCGCCCCGACCAGCAGCAACGATGCGACGCGGGAAAACACGGACGACCATATGGGAGAGCTGTCGCCGGTGCGACTGATGCAGAGGAAGAATCCGGCGAAACCGATTCCAGCCAAGGCTGCAATGAAAACGCCGCCGGTCTTACCTGAACCATCGGGGCGTGAAATCAGCCAGATGCCGATCCCTGCCAACAGAAAACCGGCGAGACCAAGTTTTCCCGGCAGTCCGTGCGTGATGATGGTGACCGCGGCCGGGATGGCAGCGCCCAGAACGGCGGCCACAGGGGCGGCCAGTCCCATGCCCTGCGAAAGAGCTCGATAGAAAAGAAGAAGAGCGAGTCCTCCTGAGGCTCCGGCCGCGGCGGCCCACAGTTGGCTCGCGTGCGAAGGAAGATCAGGACGGGTCGCGAGCGCCAGACTGAGCATCAGAGTGAAGCCGCCGGCGTGCGAAAGCGCGGTCACCAGAAAGGAATCCGAACGCCGGGAAGCGTACCCGCCGCTGAAGTCACTCGTCCCCCAGCACAATGCGGCAGCCAGGCTGAAGGCGACCGGCACGAGTTGTTCAGCGGAACTCAAGGTAATTTTTCTCCTTCGAGTTTTTGAGAGTAGCACGCGTTAAGATGTCCGGGCAGGTCTGGACTGCGGACGTCGGGCATCAGACCTCGGCTACAAATAGATAGCTGCGAGATCAAAAGCTTAAACCGCAAAGGTCGCAAAGGGATTCCGCAAAGAACGCGAAGGAACCTGGAATCACGACACTTACCCAATTGAAGCCTGCCTTGCTTTAGGACGATGGAGCAGTAATGTCATCTGCGGTAATTCTAGGATTGGTCGGCGGTCTGCTGGTGGTGGCCTTTCTGGCCAACCGCGTCTTTGGACTGACTCGCATTCCCGATGTGCTGGTATTGATGATGCTCGGCGTTCTGCTTGGACCGGGCCTCGGCCTGGTGCAGGCGGGCACACTGGCAAAGACCACAAACCTGCTGGGAACCCTGGCTATCATTCTTGTGCTGTTCGAAGGCGGGCTCGAACTCGATCTTCGCGACACCATACAGCACTTTCCCGGGCAGTTTTCTTCTGGCCACTCTGGCCTACATTTTCAGCACGGCACTGGTCGCGGTCATCGTGGTGAAAGGCCTCGGCCTGGCCTGGACTGACGGACTGCTGGTTGGAGCAGCACTCGGTTGCACCAGCAGCACTGTGGTGCTGCCGGTGTTGAAGCAACTACAGGCGGAGGAATCCGTAAGCGTCACGCTGATGCTGGAGGCTTCGTGGGGAGATGTGCTGGCCGTCCTCACCGTAGGACTGCTGCTTGGAATGCGCAGCCAGGGCGGCGCCGTTGCCCAAGGACTGGCGCACGGTTTGTTCAACCAGGTCGGGGTTGCGCTGCTGTTCACCATTCCGGCGGGCATTTTGTGGTCGCGGCTGTTGCGCGTGCTTTCGGAGCAGCGCTTCTGGCAAGTGCTGACGTTTTCCATCGTTCTCGTTCTCTATGCGGGGATGGAAGCGCTGGGCGCCAACGGATTGATTGCGGTGCTGGCCTTTGGACTGACTCTGTCGAATTTTCCCGGCGTCGATCCTGACCTGGGACTGTCGCTGCCGGTGACGCAGATGGCTGAGTCGCAGCAGGCGCTGCTGACGTTTCATTCTGAGCTGGCTTTCCTGGTGCGCACTTTCTTTTTCGTGCTGATCGGCGCGGTGGCGCAGTTGGGGATTTTTCGCGAGCATCCGCTACTGATGGCGGGAACACTGGGATCTTTGTTTCTGGCACGCTGGCTGGCGATTCATTCCAGCCGCTGGGCATGGCGCGGAATCGCGGCGCATCATCGCGAATTGATTTTCTGGGTTATGCCGAGAGGATTGATCACCGTTGTCCTGGCCTTCGAGGTGGCGCAGCAGCGCGGCGCCGGGATGGCGTTCGTTCCGGGGCTGGCGTTCGCGGTCATCCTGATCACGAATGCGATGCTGGTGCTGGCCAGCTTCCGGGCGCGAAAATCAGCACCGGCCGTTGCTGCAACCGAAGGTGCAGAACCCGCAGGCGATTTGCCTGCGACTCCAGTTCTGGCGCAGCCGGGAACGCGCCGGCGCTTTGTGCTGAATGCCGTAATGCTGATGATGCTGGCTGTGGGCGGGATTGTATTGTGGTACGGAGATCACTCAGACCAGGTGCATCCCACGGGTGTGGTGCAGTGGATCAAGACTCATTTACATCGCGCGCAATAGGGCGGCGAGGCCGTGTCGCAAACATTCTTTCGCCCCTTCGGGGCTCGCTCGCTGTCTAACGGATTTACCCACGGCTTGCGCCGTGGGCTTTATTCTGGCGCCGCTTCGCGGCTTTTTGCGGATGTGATGCTCCACTTTTTCTTGCGTACACGGTTGAGACAAAGACCCGAGAAGCGAATGCAGGCGCATCGCGTTGTGGTGCCGACGCTCAGCTGAGTTCCTGGGCGAGTCCGATGAGAAGCCCTTCGGGCCCGCGGATGTAGCAGAGCCGATACGAGTCCTGATACCGGACTACTTCGCCTACGAGCTGCGCGCCGCGCTTGCGGAGCCTTTCTAGCGTCTCGTCGATGTCGTCCACGGCGAACATGACGCGGAGGTACCCTAGCGCGTTCACCGGGGCGTTCCGGTGATCCGCGACGGGCGGCGGCGTGAGAAACCGGGAGAGCTCGAGCCGGCTGTGGCCGTCCGGCGTGCGCATCATGGCAATCTCGACTCGCTGGCCGGGCAGTCCGGTGACACGTCCGGCCCATTCTCCTTCGATCGTGGCCCGCCCTTCGAGCTCGAGGCCGAGTTCGTGAAAGAAATCAATCGTCGCTGCGAGGTCATCGACGACGATTCCTACGTTGTCCATCCGTTTAAGCGCCATATGTCCACTCTACAAGGTGGCTGTTTATTCCGGAAACGGAGCATGGAGATCAGGTGCGAGACAGAGTTGGACGCCCAAGGTTGCGATTTTGTTGATTACGGAGCCTGTCTACTCGCTCCAGCGTTTGAACAACAGGGCACCGTTGGTTCCGCCGAAGCCGAAAGAGTTCGACATGGCGTATTCGACTTCGGCTTTGCGGGCCACATTGGGGATGTAGTCCAGATCGCAGCCCTCTCCGGGATTTTCCAGATTGATGGTGGGAGGCAGAATCTGGTCGCGCAGCGCCAGCAGCGTGATTCCTGCTTCCAATCCACCTGCGCCGCCCAAAAGATGTCCGGTCATCGATTTGGTTGAACTTACTGCCAGCTTCTTAGCGTGCTCGCCGAAGGCACGTTTGATGGCGATGGTTTCGAGCTTGTCGCCGATATCCGTCGAGGTGCCGTGGGCGTTGATGTACTGCACCTGCTCGGGCTGCACCTTGGCATCGCGCAGCGTGTTCAACATGACGCGATAGGCGCCGTCGCCATTTTCGGCCGGCTGAGTGATGTGATATGCGTCGCCGCTCATGCCGTAGCCCATGATTTCCGCCATGATGCGGGCGCCGCGGCGGCGGGCGAATTCCAATTCTTCGAGAATCAGGATGCCGGCGCCTTCGCCGATTACAAATCCATCGCGTCCTGAATCCCAGGGACGGCTCGCCTTTTCGGGATCGTCATTGCGGGTGGAGAGCGCGCGCATGGCGGCGAACCCGCCGACACCCATGGGCGTGATCGCGGCTTCGGTGCCGCCGGCAATCATTACGTCAGCGTCGCAGCGAGAAATGATCTTGAAAGCGTCGCCGATGGAGTGCGCGCTGGAAGTGCAGGCGGTGCAGGTGGCTTCGTTGGGGCCGCGGGCGTTGTAGCGAATGCTCACGTGTCCGGCAGCCAGGTTGACGATCGCCGCAGGAATAAAAAATGGAGAGATCTTGCGCGGTCCGCCATTCAGCAGGCTGATATGCTCGCGCTCGATCACGTCGAATCCACCGATGCCGGAGCCGATGTGAACGCCTACGCGTTCGGAAGTTTCCGGCGTGACCTGCAGGCCGGAGGCCTTCATGGCTTCATCCGCGGCCGCGAGGGCCAGGTGGATGAAGCGTCCCATCTTTTTCAGTTCCTTTTTTTCGATGAATTGCAGGGGATCGAAATTCTTGACTTCGGCGGCGATGCGGCAGGCAAACTGGGTCGCGTCAAACTGGGTGATCTGGGCCACGCCGCTTTTGCCGGCGAGGAGTTTCCCCCACACCTCTTCCGCGGTGTTGCCCACGCCACAGATCAGGCCGATTCCGGTGACTACAACCCTACGTCCCAACTACTTCCCGCCTTTCGCGTGCTTGCCGATGTAATCGACGGCGTCCTGCACGGTGCGGATTTTTTCCGCGTCTTCGTCGGGGATTTCGATCTCGAAAGCCTCTTCGAAGGCCATCACCAGTTCCACGGTGTCGAGCGAATCAGCGCCGAGGTCGTCGACGAAAGAAGCGTTCGATGTGACTTCGCCTTCGTCCACACCCAACTGCTCCACGATGATCTGTTTTACTTTGTCGTCAACGGCTGCCATAGGCTCTCCTCGCCTGCCATCATTATTTTCTGACCACGGGAACGCGTATGACCAGGAAGTCCCTCCGGGTGGCTACGGTGGGAGTCTTCGCCTGCAGCACGGGCCGGAAAATGCTGGCTGTGCGGCTTCGCTTACTTGCTTACTTTGGCGTGCTTGTCGATGTAAGCGATGGCGTCCTGGACGGTGCGAAGCTTCTCGGCGTCCTCGTCGGGAATTTCGACTCCGAAGTGCTCTTCGAGGGCCATGACCAGTTCGACCTGGTCGAGCGAGTCGGCGCCAAGATCGTCGACGAACGACGCGCTGGGAGTGACTTCGTTTTCGTCCACGCCCAACTGCTCGGAGATAATCTGCTTCACTTTCTCCACAATCTCTTTCTTTTCTTCAGCCATGAATCCCACCTCCTGGATGTTTAAGGGAACGAGTAGTGTACTGGGCGGCGCGAATTGATGTAAAGCCCGCGAGTTGTTGATAAGGCAATTGTGCCACAGGAGGGCTGCAGTGTGGGGCGGACACTCTTGTCCGCCGCTTTGATTTTGACTTTGGGCGGAAAAGGCCGAACCAACCACAAAACCAAATTCAAAGGCGGTGGACAGGAGTGTCTGCCCTACACAACAAGAATCACTTTCCGGATTCTTTGTCAGGCCTTATGCTGGTGATGCCACGGCCCTGTCTGTCTGGTCGCCTATCTCATGATGCCAATCCACCTTTATGTGCTGATCCTTGTCGCTGGAGCGATTCTGGTTGTCGCTTATTTTCTGCTGCGCCGCAAGCCGAAGACTGCCGATGACCTGGAGCGGGAACGGCGGGAATGGCTCGACAAGGTCGGACGTATCACCGATGGCACCGTGATCGACGTTCAGGAAATGCCCGGAAGCAACGATCGGTCCTCGACCTTCCTGATCTACCAGTACGACGTTGCCGGAGTCTCGTATGAGGCTTCGCAGGACGTGACTTATCTGCGTCAGCTCATCAACCTGCAATCCTGCCGGCTCGGGCTTCCCACCTCGGTCCGCTTCGATCCGCACAATCCTGGAAATTCCATCGTGCTCTCGGAGCGCTGGATGGGACTTAGACAGTAGAGCAGTCGTCAGTCTTCAGTCGTTCGGTCTTCAGCCAATCCCTGACGTTTACGCCTATTTAGTTTTAAATCAATTAGTTGCGCTCATTTCCCTCGATTCTCTTACCCCACCTTTGGGTAGTCTCGTTCGGACTATGGTCAGTGAGGAATTCTCATTGGCCTTAGGTGACGTTTTCAGGGTGGCGGGGCGTTGCTAACGTTGGCAGGGTCAGCCGGGAACAGAAAGGCCGGCCCCAAAATCCAATATGGCAAACTCTGCGAAGTCCAACTCAAAACTGAGGATTCTGTACGCTGAAGGCGATTCAGAAGTCCTCGCTAAACAGGCAGTTACGATCGAACAGGCAGGCCACCAGGTCACCCAGGCGGAAGGACGCCATCAGGTGCAGGACACCCTGAAACAGGGGACATTTGACCTCGTGATCCTGGGCGCGACTTTGACCAAAAATGACCGCCATCACCTGGCTTATATGGTCAAGAAGGCGAAGCCGGGGACTCGCGTCCTGGTCACGCACACGGACGGAGAAGGCCATCCAGCGGTCGACGCCACTCTGGAGACTGGGCGCAGCATGAACGCCCTGCTGGAGAAGATTGCGTCGATGTATCCGCAAGCGGCAGGTGCGGCCTCGGGCCGATAGGGTGCTGGTTAGTTTTAAAGAGGCGGCCATTCCGGCCGCCTTTTCTTTTTGCAACTCACCCGGCATCTCTGTAGGTAGGAATCGGATTGGTAAACCGGTGGGATGACTGGCGATTCTGATGTCCTGTTTCGATTTGCGCCTCATCTAATCTTGCTCTGAAGTGGGGTTTTTGTAGCGCCGGCGGCTCGTTGACTGTCTGGCGGGCGTCCCGCCCGCCTATCGGGCCGGCCGGAGGCCGGCGCTACCAGACCGTTCCGGCCTGCCTGCTCAGGCGAGCGAAATTTGAAGGAACCAGACTTGTAATTTGTGGAATGGATCAGGTGTCTGCAAGCACTGGCGAGTTGCAAGTTTAGTTACCTATCTGTTGGGATCCAGACTGGCCAAAGTGGGAATTGCGTAGCGAACAAGCCGCTCAGCCGAGCTTCGCTCGGACCTGGACGGGTCGGAGACCCGTCCCTACATGGACCGTGGCGGTCTCAAATCGCGACGGCGTGAGCGCGAGGTTCGCTGCGTCTCCCTATCGCTACGAATCAGCTCCGTTACCGTGGAACGCACATGCGTGTCTTGTCGAAATATTTATCGCAGCCGCGCGAATATCTCTGGTTTTGAACCCTAAAGTGGAGTAACCACGGTTAAAATACAAATCCCGAATCAATCTCATTATGAACAGTCCCCTACAAGCTGGAAAAATGCTGGATAACGACAAGAAGATCTACGTGAGTCTCGGTGGGCTGCCACTGTCTTTTAAGCTCGAGTGGCCGTTTCGCAAGTCCACGTCCGGGGCGGATTTTTACGTGTTGCACGCCGACATCGCGCTCGAGAATTCCGAAGGACTGCATGCGCCGGTTTCGGTGAACCTCTCCGCCACCGTGTATGAAGTGATGCCGTCACTGGAGCCGAAAGACATTGAGGCTCCCGTGATCAATGCATTGCGCAAGGAAGTCGATCGGCGGCAGATCGAGTTTCTGAAATCGGGCAAGCGCGTGCCGGTTCAGTTCTCCAGCCGCTACTACGACTTCAAACGAAACAAGTGGGTGTTCGGCAAGGCGACTGACGAGAACACGGCGCTTCTCGTGGCGCGCAAAGTCTACTGGCAGACCAAGGTCGCCGGAGGTCCGGTCTGGATTGGCGATCCTACCGAGGCGCTGTTTCTGGAGACATCACCGACGAATTTGCTCGAGGTCGCTCAAAAGATGCGCGACCAGGAGTTGCTGACGCTCGAGGGCGAGTGGGCTTCAGCCAATGCGTCGCTGATGGCGCAAGCGGAGAAGTTCGAGGCAGACATGCGGGCGGCTTTGGCCGAGTTGGAGCAGAAGCACGCCTACGAAAGAGGCTAGGAAAACCATTTGAGATTGCAGATTTTAGACTTTAGATTTGGGGACCCAAGGGGTCTCGGCTCCAATCTGAAATCTAGAATCTGCAATCTCAAATCCGATTTTACTGCTGCTTGCTGATGGTGCCGTTGATCTCTACGCCGGCGTCGTTTTGGATCACGTAGGCGTCACTGCCTGAAATCAGATAAAAGATCAGGTTGTTGGAGAGGGAAGCCAGCGACCCGCCGGTTCGTCCGTTGGCCGACACGGCGTAATTTCCTGACAGGATCACCGGCACGTTGATGACTCCAGCGGCATTGGTGAATTCGTTCAGGATGAGCTTTCCGGAACCATCCCATTGCAGAGTGCCCACACGGTCTTTTGCGCCGGCTGAGTCGAATCCGTCCATGACCAGGGCGAACTGACCGTTCATAGTGGAATTCGAGAATGACGCGACCTGCTGCAGGTCGAGACTTCCCTCCTGCACAGTGCTGGGATCATTGACCAGAAAGAGTCCGCGGGTGGGACTGACCATCCAGACGATGAAATTGTTGTTCGCAACCGTACTGAGGCTTAACACGGCGCGACCGCTTGGAGCCTGCGTATAGGTGCCGGTGAAGCTGACGTTGACGACGGAATTTCCATCCTGCACGGAATCGCGCGCGCCGGCGGTGATTGCTCCGGCGCTGGCGGTGAAGCGTCCAGCCATATTCACGCCGTTCAGGGAAGCGGTATCGCCTTTGCTGCCGAAAGCGTAGCTGCCGGAAAGCGCCGGGGTGCCGCTCTGAAGCTCAGCGCGACCTGATCCCACGACACCTACGTCGCCCGACAGGAAGCGCACGTTATTGGCATCGACGATGTAGTAGAAGAAATTCGATGTCGCAGGAGTGGTGTCGGTGAAGGTGCCACTGCCGCGTCCGGTAGTGGAATCGGGAGAGTTGAAAGAGCCGGTGAAAGTCAGAGAACTTAATGTCCCGCCTCGATTGATGTCTTCGTTGCCATTGCTGACAATGCCGCCCGCGACGGTGAAGGCGCCTATGGTGCCTACCGACTGCGTGGCATTGATGTCGTGCTCACGGAAAACAAATGTTCCAGCGGGCGGGCTCGCGATGGCGGTCAAATCCTGTTTCTCGGCGAGGCCGCCGGCGTTCAAAGGCGTGTCGCCTTCCACCAGATAGACCTTCGAGGCACTGACCAGAGTCACGGCCAGGTTGATGGTTCCGAGGGCGTTGTTAAAGCTCAAACTGCCGGTGCCGTCATTGCTGATTTTGTACGTACCGGTGCTGATGGTGTTGATTACACTGCTGCCTTCGGAAAAATCGTCGGTCGCGGCAGTGATCGCTCCGCTGCCATTGGCAGTGAACACACCGGCTTCGCGATAGGGCACGCCGTTGAGGTTGCTGCTGAAGTCGTAGCCTTCGAGCTGATAGACGTACTGTCCGTTGAGGCTGGCGTTGGAGAAATTTCCCTTGGGGATGAAACCCGGAACACCACCGCCGCTGCTACCGGATCCGCAGCCAGCACAGAACAGAAGCGCAATCAGGCCCAGGAACAGATATGAAGTTCTCATAGACAAAATTGTGCAGCGTGAGCGGCACGACTCCTTATAACGGCTTTAGAAAGACCAATGCTTCCAGTCTTTAACACAATCCGGCGGGGAAAGTTGTCACCGCCGTGTCTGCTTAGGTACGTGATCGGCGCAGCTCATGCTTCAGCAACCGGCGTTCTTGGAATCATGGCCGAGGCCGCTTTGCGTTCTTTATTTCTTCGGAGCAGCCAGGCCACGACCCGGTAACCCAGTAACAATGACAGTACGAATGCGTACTGCGCCGGCTTGCTGACGTCGGCCTTCACCAGCCACCAGTAATGGATTACGCCGGCAATAGCACTCAGATAGATCAAACGATGCAGCAGTTGCCAGCGCTTGCCTCCCAGGCGACGTATCCAGCCCTGGGTTGAAGTCAGCGCCAGCGGAATCAGCAATACGAACCCGGTGAAACCGACGGTGATGAAGCGGCGCTTGATTACGTCGGCCCAGATTTCGTGCATGTTGAAAAATTTGTCGAGCCAGATGTATGTGGTGAAATGCAGACAGGCGTAGAAGAACGCGAACAAGCCGAACATGCGGCGATAACGGATCAACCACAGTTGTCCCGTCAGTTTTCGCAACGGAGTAATCGCGAGGGTGACCAGGAGGAAGATGAGGATCCAGTCGCCGGTGGAATGGGTGATGACCTCGATGGGGTTGGCACCGAGGAGTCCCATGTAGGCCTTCCATCCCAGCCGCGCCAGCGGGCCGAGGCAGGCAAGGAACACGATCGGTTTGAACCATCGCACCATAGATAGTTTTATGTAGGCCAGCGTCCGACATTTCTTCGTCTAGAAATTCTTTTTCAAATCCATGCCTGAATACAGAGACGCTACCTGATCGTAGCCATTGAACATCAGCGTGGGGCGTTTGCGAAATTCTCCGAGGCGCCGCTCTGTGGCCTGACTCCATCGCGGATGGTCCACATTCGGATTGACGTTGGAGTAGAAACCATATTCCCTGGGCGCAGATATATTCCACGTATTAAGGGGCTGACTATCGACGAAGCGAATACGCACGATGCCCTTGATGCTTTTGAAACCGTACTTCCACGGAATGACCATGCGCAACGGCGCGCCATCCTGATTGGGCAGTACTTCGCCATACATACCGAAACACAGCAGAGCCAGCGGATGCATGGCTTCGTCCATGCGCAAGCCCTCGGTATAGGGCCACTGCAGAACACTGCTGCGCTGCCCGGGCATTTGGCGCATATCAAACAGCGTAGTGAATTCAACGAACTTTGCTTTGGGGAGAGGATCGGCTCGCTTGATTAATTCATTGAGCGAAAATCCAACCCAGGGCACCACGATCGACCAGCCTTCCACGCAACGATGGCGGTAGATGCGCTCTTCCGGCGCGGCCATTTTGATGATGGTGTCTACGTCCAACACCTGCTTTTTCTTGACGTGACCGTCAATGGTTACCGTCCAGGGACGCGTCTTGAAGTTCTTCGCCAAGTCAGCGGGCTCGTACTTGTCGGTGGAGAATTCGTAATAGTTGTTGTAATTGGTGACGTCTTTGTAGGGAGTAATTGTCTCAGTTGTGGAGAAAGGGCTTTTCTGTAAGCCATCAATCTTGGTGTTGGCCTCTGCCACCGGCGATGGCGAAGCGAGTTCGCGCAGGCCGACACCAGCCGCCACGACCGCAGCGCCCGCGAGAGCCGTCCCAGCCAGGAACTTGCGGCGGTTCAGATACAGACTCCTGGGCGTGATTTCAGAAGATGGGATGTCGGCGGCTTTCTTTATCAGCATGGGGGCTGCTCCCTGCAAGGTTTACGCACAAACCTGAGAACTGGATTCTTTGCTTCTATTCTCCGTTAAATAGGACGCATTCGGCGGGGAAAAGTTGCATCGGGGCTGGCAGGTGGCAAAACCGAAGGCCACTGATTCGAAGGTACTTATTCCTGCGGCGAATCGGCCTGAAATAGATGGTGGTGTGGGGCGGAGACTGCTGTCCAGCGCTTTTGAACCTGGATTTTTCTTCAAAAGATCAAAATCAACTTCAAGGGCGGCGGACAGGAATGTCCGCCCACACCTGAAAACCAATTCAGGTTCCTGCGGCCAGGGTCTGGCAGACTCGGCGGATTTCGTCGCGCTGGGCTGCGCTGAGAGCCAGAAATTCAAAACCATGGCGCAGGCCGTCTCGGTAGCGCACCAGGGCGCGAAATTTGATGGGTAGCGTCATGGGCAATGCCAACTCCATGGAGACGACCTCGCCGCATTCGAGTTCGCCGGTCAGGGTCGCGCCGAGGCCGTCCTCTCCAAGTTCGCTGGTGCGTCCCCAGAAGGACACGTTTTCTCCCGAGCGAAAGACGTTCACCGAGAGGTGCACGTCGAGTGGGTAGCGGGGAAAACGGCGCGAGGTGCGGGAATCAAATTCAGTGTGAGTCAAATGGCGGCCCATAGAGTTTGTCGGTAGTCCTGGCGACCGGTCGGGACGGCGGCGCTACTCGTCGTATGCGTATTAGTTTCCATGCAATGGGTATCCCGCTTCGAGGGGAAGTTTGTTTTCGATCTTCAACACCGTAATGCCGCCTGTGATCGAATACACATCGACCAGTCCTACGGCTCCTGGAGTGGATTCGACTGCCTCAACCAAAGCCTTGTCGGAGCTGACCACCACGATCGCGGGATGATTTGCCCGGCCATGGTTGGCCGCGGCGATGAGGGTGCTGACCTCGTCGCTCGACATGCCATAAACCTTTTCCAGCACCATCTTCATCTCGGTCGATGCAGGATTGAGGCTGAAGAAGATCACCGATTTCCCCGAGGACCAGCGGTGAGTCTGCCCTTTGCAGATTTTCACCAGGTCCGGCATGCTGACTTCGGTCACGCCATTGGATTTATTGGAAACCAGAGCCATGTCTTTGGCATTGGCGGCAGTCGTCCAAGTCGCGATTACCAGCCAGATTGCGAGCACACGTCGGCCAAGCACAGGTCTCTCCCCAGATGGAAATCCGCAAACTGATTGTCCTCGAAGGCGCGCAGATGCTCAATGCCAACCGGAATCGGGTTACCAGCGGAGACAATACGAGAGAAGCGTAATAAACGCGTAGGGGTTCGTGGTTGCGCGTGGTTCGTGGCCGTGCGTGGTTCGTGGTAACGGCTGTCGTATCATCTCTCTGTATGGCTGACGTAACTGCACCCGTTCTGAGCTTCGAAGATGCGCGCCATCTGGTGGACGAGCACGCGGCGAAGCTTCGTCCCCGGGGCAAGGAGTTGGTTGAGTTGCTGGAAGGCGCTGGACAAGTTCTGGCCGAACCCGTTGTTGCCGACCGTAATTTCCCGCCCTTCGCCAGGGCCATGCGGGATGGTTACGCGGTGCAGGCAGGCGATCTCTCCCAGCTTCCCGCGAACCTTGAAGTCATTGGAGAGATCAAAGCAGGAGCGAAAAGCGATGAGCATCCCCACGCTGAAGCCGGGCCAGGCTGCCGCCATCATGACGGGTGCACCTGCGCCTAAGGGATCCGATGCGGTAGTGATGGTGGAATACACCTCGCGAGATGCGGGGCGAGTGCAGATTACGAAATCGGTGGCCGCCGGCGACAACATCGCTCCCGTTGCCTCGGAGGCAAAGCGGGGCGAGCGCTTGCTTTCTCCGGGAACACGGTTGGACTTCGCTGCGATTGCGGTGGCTGCTTCGGTTGGCAAGAGCCGTCTGCTGGTTTACAGCAAGCCCAAAGTTGCGATTCTCTCCACCGGCGACGAAATCGTGGACATCGATGTTCCACCTTCGGCCACGCAGATCCGCAATTCGAATTCTTATTCTCTGGCAGCGCAGGTAGAGGCCGCCGGTGGAGAGCCCATCCTGTTGCCCATCGCTCCGGACGAACCGGGACGGCTGCGCGAACTGATCGCCGAAGGCCTTGAGTCCGATTTGCTGCTGCTTGCCGGCGGGGTCTCAATGGGCAAGTACGATCTTGTCGAACAGGTCCTGGCGGAGTTTCAGGCAGAGTTTTTTTTCACGGGAGCAAAAATCCAGCCGGGGAAGCCGGTTGTATTTGGAAGAGTACCGTCCGCCCAGGTTTATTTCTTTGGACTGCCGGGTAATCCGGTTTCGACGATGGTGACGTTCGAGCTTTTCGCACGCCCGGTGATCGATGCTCTGGCCGGCATGTCCCCGCGCAAGCTGACATTTCTGAAAGCGCGACTGAAGGCGGAGATAAAAACGAAGACCGGGTTGACGCGGTTTCTGCCGGCAATGCTTTCGGGAGAGTTCGAGAACGCAGAAGTGGAATTGGCGGCCTGGCAAGGATCGGGCGACATTGCGTCGATGGCCCGGGCGGATTGTTATGTGGTGATTCCTCCCGACCGCGAGAAGATTGCGGGAGGCGAGTTGGTAGCGGTCATGATGAGGTAGCGCCACGGACCGCGTAGGGGCCTGTGACGGCTTATCACGCGTGTAAGATAGCTTTTTCCATGGGACGTAAACTCTCTCACTACGATTCTTCCGGCCGGGCGGGCATGGTGGATGTCTCCGCCAAGACGGCAAGCAAGCGCGAGGCTTCTGCCAGCGCATTCGTACTGCTGAAACCAGCCGTGCTCAAAGCTTTGCCTAAGAATCCCAAGGGCGATCCTCTGGAAGTGGCGCGGCTGGCAGGGATCATGGCGGCCAAGCGCACTTCCGATCTGATCCCGATGTGCCATCCGTTACCGCTTTCACACATTGATGTGACCATGCGGCTGTGCGAGAATGGCGTCGCTATTACATCAACAGTTACTACCACGGCGGTTACGGGAGTCGAGATGGAAGCCCTGGTAGCGGCCAGCGTCGCCGCGCTGACCGTGTACGATATGTGTAAAGCACTCGACAAGGGAATCGAGATCCGGGAGATCGTGCTCGAACGCAAATCCGGAGGCAAGAGCGGCAACTATACCCGTGTTCGCAAGAAGACTTAGCCTGCCATGCCGAATAACGTCAAAGTCCTGCTGGTGGATGACAATCCCATGGTGCTGGACCTGCTGCGCGGGGCCCTGACTCCGCTGGCCACGGGTGACGACTTCGGGGGACAGTGCCGACGCTTTGCTCAAAGCCGTCGATGACCCTCCCGATCTGCTGGTGAGCGACTATCGCATGCCCGGCATGGATGGACATCAACTGGTCGAACGCCTACGCAGCCGTCCCAAGACGGCCGGCATCGCGGTGATCCTGCTGGCCAGCAAAGCTGACATTACCGAAAAACTCTCCAGCCAGGATCCGGTCGATGATTTCGTTGAAAAGCCATTCTTCCTTAAAGAAGCGACTCAACGCATCAAGCGCGTGATCGACAAGATCGCGCTGGAGAAGATGGCCAAGACCGCGCCGTCTGATGGCGTGTTGCGCGGCAGCCTGGCGCAGATGAACGTGATCGACCTGGTGCAGTCGCTCGAAATGGGACGTAAGAGTTGCGCCCTGACCCTTACCAACGAACGCGACAAATGCGAGATGTATTTTCGCGAAGGCCAGGTGACCCACGCCACTTACGGATCGCTCAGCGGCGATAAGGCTGTCTTCAAAGTGCTGGGTTGGACCGGCGGAAATTTCCAGATTAATTTCGATGGCAAGACGAGCAAGCAGACCACCACTCTGAATACTCAGGGACTGCTGATGGAAGGCCTCCGCATGCTGGACGAATCGAAGCGCGACGATGGGGGCGGGGGCGGCGCCGAGGAAGAAGAGGAAGATGTCCTCCTCGACTCCTGAAGTGATGACGGCGGCGGTCCTTACCGTCAGCGATTCATCTTCTCGCGGCGAGCGCGCTGACGTCTCCGGGCCGGCGGTTGCGGAAATTCTCCGACGAAAACATTTTGTGATTATCGCTACTGAGATCGTGCCCGACGATCAGCCTGCGATTGAGGAAGCGATCGTCCGACTGGCGGGCAATGCCCGTCTGGTCGCGACCACGGGCGGCACGGGAATTGCCGAACGCGACGTCACTCCGGAAGCCACGCGAGCAGTTTGCGGCCGGCTGATTGAAGGCATCGCGGAACGGATGCGCGCGGAGGGTTCTAAAAAGACGCCTCTGGCAGTGCTGAGCAGAGCGGTCTGTGGGGTGCGCGAAAAATCGCTGGTGCTGAATCTGCCGGGAAGTCCGCGCGGGGCGGCCGAATCGCTGGAAGCGGTGGTCGATCTGCTGCCGCATGCGTTGGAGTTGCTGGCAGGAAACACGACACATACATGACAATGTATGTGTGGGGCGGACACTTTTGTCCGCCGCCTTTGACGTAGATTTTCTTCATTTCAAGAGCACTTCAAAATCTAAGGCGGCGGACAGGAGTGTCCGCCCTACACTTTTTTTCGGTTGCCGTTAAAGGAAATTTCTCGTCCGTTGAATAGAAGCTTGTGCACTCTGAAGTGCGCAATCGGAGGATTAGGAACGTTATGAAAAGATTTCTCACCGTCGCAATTGTTTTTCTCTGCGTCGCAACCTCAGCCTTCTCTCAGACCCTGACCGCGGCCGACCGCGAACGGGCCATGCAGTATCTGGAAAGCACCAGGCAGGCGGTGCTGGACGCAACCGCTGGCCTTTCCGAGGCGCAATGGAACTTCAAGCCTGCGCCGGACCGGTGGTCCGTGGCCGAAGTGGTGGAACACATCGCCGCCGCCGAGGATTTTCTGATGGCAATGGTGACCAACCAGGTCATGAAAGGTCCGGCGCGTCCTGCGGGAGATGACGTGAAGGCCATCGACGACATGGTTGTGGCGAAAATTCCAGATCGTAGCAAGAAAGCACAGGCGCCTGACCCAATCAAGCCCACCAACCGCTATGGCTCACCGCAGGCATCGCTCAAGCATTTCACCGATGCTCGGGCGCAGACCGAGGCTTTCCTGAAGACGCACGATGATCTGCGCGAGCATGCCATCGACAGTCCCATGGGAAAGAAACTGGACGGCTACGAGTGGGTGCTGTTCGTCGCCGGCCACAGCGAACGACATACCAAGCAAATCAACGAAGTAAAAGCTGATCCGAATTTTCCCAAGTCATAGTGCTTGTGTGGGGCGGACATTCTTGTCCGCCGCCTTTGACGCGAGGTTGGAGAGCATTTGAAACAAGATCAAAATCAAAAGCGGCGAACAGGAGTGTCCGCCCCACATCACAACTCATTCGCGTACACTGCTAGTCTTACGCCTTGAACACAATCAAGCACATATTCCTGCGTTACACGGCCTTTCTTTGGGCACTGCTGAAGCCGTTGGGGGCCTGGGGTGTTTTCGCTATCGCCGCACTTGACGGCGCGGCGCTCGGCTTGCCGATGGACCCGATCGTTGCGACCTATGTGTATCAGAACCGCTCACGCTTTCTGCTGTATGTGCTCATGGCTTCGGCGGGATCGGCTCTGGGCAGCATCGTGATTTACGGTATCGGATATCTGGGCGGCGAGCAGATGCTGCGCAAGCGCATCTCGCCCGAGCGTTTTGACAAGTTTCATCAGGCGTTCGAGAGGCATCCTTTCTGGAGCCTGATGTTTCCTGCGATGCTGCCTCCGCCCACTCCTTTCAAGCTGTTCGCCTTGGCGGCGGCGGTCTCGGAAATGAAGCTTACGCATTTCCTGGTGGCCATTTTTGCAGGGCGATTCGTGCGCTTCCTGGTGCTGGCGATTCTCACCCTGATGTTTGGGCCGCAGTTCGTACACATCTTAGGGACGGTCTTTCGGCAACATTGGCCGTGGGTGCTGGCGGCGGTGGGGGTGGGATTGGCAATCTGGCTGGCGATCTGGCTCAAAAAGAAAAAAATGTAGGCGCGAGCGTCCTCGCTCGTGCGGGAGTCGGCACAAACCACGTGGGGACAGCCGTCCTCGGCTGTCAGACAGATAGAAACTCCGCTTTTTTAATGTCGGGAAAAACCTAGTCGAGCTTCGCTCGACTGGGCGGACGGGGGCGTCTGCCCCTACGTGATGCCGTTTACGCGGCGGCTGGGTGGTCGCCGTGGCCGAAGGCTTCAGATAGTGCTGACAGGACGACCGGCGTCGCAAAGAATGCGGCGGTGAACAGCAGATCCCCTTCGAGTGCGTGGCGGAAGAATGGTATCGCCAGCGTATAGGACGTCATCAGTCCGCCGAAGTTCTTGGGGTACATGTCGTACGCCGCCCAGACGGCGAAATTGCTGATCACGAAGAAAGAAACTGAACTGGCGAGAGCCGCGCCAATAACCGGTAGCGGCTTGGCGTTGGTCCGCAATCGGGTTCCCAGCCACAACACTGCCGCGTACCAGGCCCAGGTCACGAAGTGGTCCCAGACAAATGGGTAGGCGTAGACGAGTTTGGTGAGGATGACGTCCGAGGCCATCATTGCTACCAGCGGTATCCACAGGAAGCGGCGCGAACCGCGAGCTCCGAAGAAAAGCAGGGCTGCAGCGACCGGAGTAAACGTCCAGGGATGGGGTATGAACCGAACCGCGATGGCAAGCGCCAGGAACAGGTAAGCCAGCATGATCACCTCAGCAATATCGAGTAATGATTGTGGCCCGGCAGGGGCGGTGAGTCAAGGGTGTCGGGGCAGAGTGTCCTTTCAGAATGGCTGCGAAGATCAAAGACTTTAACCGCAAAGTTCGCAAAGGGATTCCGCGAAGAACGCAAAGGAAGTCAGATGCGAAATCACATGTAGGGACCGCTGCACGAGCGAGTGCGCCGGCTCCACATACGCGACTTCAGCGGCCGCGGGATCCGAAGTTTTCGCGGACGACCTTTAAATCTCTATCCAGTCTCCACGCTGGCGCCGAGGACGGCCCGGCGGGCTTGTCCGGGATAGTCAAAGCGCAGATCGTGGAAGCGAACGATGTAGCCCGAGTCGGTCGGTTCGGTCTCCACGATGGGATACTTCGACCAGTCCAGGTAGACGCGGCCCCAGAGCGCTGCTCTTGGCCGCCAGCGTCACCGGTGTTTCTTCCGGCTTCCGCTGAATCCGCATGCGGCCGTCGGGGTCGACATCGGGGACCAGGGAATTCACCTGCATAGTAGCGAAGAAAGCCGGGGTCTCGACCACGCCATACCACTGAAACGGATTCAGCCAGTAGGGAAAGGCAGAAACGCGCACCGGATCGTCTCCGTCATAGAGGCGTGAATTCAAAGCGTTGACTGCGCGCCGGTGCTCATAGTCGCGCACGCCCCACACCAGGAGCACGCCCAGCAGTGCTACGGTCGCGGCTATCGCGCCCGGGAGGACCCTGACGGCGCACACCGATCTCGTCGTTAATCAGCGAGAACAGTCCTGGCACGACCAGACCGCCGACCAGCAGGATCAGCAGCAGGGGCTCGATGATGAATACGATGTCCCACGAATACCACTTCTCCCAGAAAGGCCAGAAGGGGCGAACGCCGTAATTGTTGGTGAAGTCGAGGAGGATGTGGGTGAGCCCGGCGATATAGGCGAACAGGAACAGCAAACCCCAGCGAGGAGGACGATTGGGATCTTTCAGCTTGCGTCCGCGGAGGCGCCAGATTGCATAGATCAGCAGCACCACCAGGGCCTGGACCAGCAGCAGGCCGAGAAACGAGTGGGTGAAGCCGCGATGGTGGGCGAAACCGAAGACCGGATCCTTGAAATTGCCCAGGATGTCGATGTCCGGAGCTTCGGCCGCCAGCGTCATCGTCGCGGTGGCCAGCGCAGTCTTCCGGTTGAAGCCGGCACGGGCGAGGCAGGCGCCGGTAAGAAAGTGGGTAACGGGTTCCAAAGGTTATTGTAGCGCGGGGTGTGCGGGGCTCACCCTCTTGACGCGAAGGGCTAGGATAAGCCATTATCCGCGCCAAGCGCTGGTCAAGTCTCGGGCAAGTCAACAGCAACATCAAGGTCAAAGGCGGCGGACAGGAGTGTCCGCCCCACACAATCTACTAAGGGCAGACTCCATGAATGAAGTCCAGATTCCGCCTTCGGGCCACATGAGTCGAAGCATTCTCGCTGTTGTGGCGGGCTTTGTGGTCGTCGTCATTCTTTCGATTGGGACCGACAAGGTGTTGAGCGTGGCTGGAATCTTCCCGACGAACGGGCAGGTGATGTCGTCCGGGCTTTTTGGGCTGGCTACTTTTTATCGCACGATCTACGGCGTGTTGGGGAGCTATGTGACGGCGTTGCTGGCACCGCACAAGCCCATGCAGCATTCTCTGATTGGCGGAGCCATCGGCTTGGCGTTGAGCATTGCCGGTGCCGTCGCGACCTGGAATCACCAGCCTTCTCTGGGGCCGCACTGGTATCCGGTGGCGCTGATTATCACGGCGATGCCTGGCGCGTGGGCGGGAGCCAAGCTTCGCCTGATGCAGTTAGAGGCCGAGTAGTGCCGGCGGCCCGGGGCCAGTCAAAACCCTTCTTTCGCCCCTTCGGGGCTCGCTTGTGGTCCTTCGCTTTTCCCACGGCTTGCGCCGTGGGCTTTATTCTTGCGCCGCTTCGCGGCTTTTCTTCGGACTCGCTTCTCCACTTTTTACTCGCCCGGCGGAACGCCGGCGCTACGTTCGTTTCTCGGGCACCAATAGGGTGAGGGCGTCTGGCACTACGCTGATCGATGCTGGTAGCGTTCCCAGCAATTCTCCGTCGGCTTCGACGAAGACGCGGGAAGCTGCTCCAGTGCCGGTGAGCGGACGACAATCAATCTTCAGGCTGTGGGCCAAATCAATTCCACGCACCTTCCATCTCGCCCCTACCAGGCCACGCACGATGTAGTGCAGATACGACAAGCGGCTGCGCGTGCGAAACAGCACCAGCCGCACGTCGTCGCGATCGAGCGAAGCTCCGGGCGCCAGTTCGCGCAATACTCCACCGAAATTGCGGATGCGGACCGCCAGCAGTTGCGAAACTTCCGCCTGCTTACTTTCCTCGACTTCGACCGCAAATTTCTCCATGGGATGCGTAAGCCAAAGCCGCGTGGCTTTCGCGTAATACGCCGCCATGCCCAGGTGTCCCTTCACGCGCGCGTTCAGCTTGTAAAAGAGATGCGCATCGACGCCGATGCCGACCGCGACGGTAAAGAACCGTGATCCACGACTGCCTTCAAGGTCGGTGTATTCCACGCAACCCAGGGCGATGCGACAGGGCTTCGCTTTCAGCAGGGCCCGCGCAGCTCCGGCCGCGGAAAGGGGTAGATGCAAGTCGTGGGCGAGGGCATTGGCCGTCCCCAGGGGAATGATGCCCAGGGCTGCGTTGCTGCCGACCATGCCCTGCAGAACGTCGTGTGCGGTGCCGTCGCCGCCACAGGCGAAGATGGTGTCGCAACCTTCGGCGATGGCTTGGCGCGCCTGCTCGCCGGCTTCAGCCTGTCCGCGCGTAGGCTCGGCGGTGACTTCGACTCCGGCCTTTTGCAATATGGCCAACGCCGCTTGAACTTTCGCCAGCCGCCCCTTATGGCGCGACCCGGAGAGCGGGTTATAGAGGAGAAGGGCCTTACGCATCAGGATCGACGTGGGAATCAGATGGATTGTACTGGAACGGTGTTAAGCTCCGACGCGCTCCGGCAACCTGTTTGCACCTTCCGGGCATTTTTACTAAGCTATCTCTGCTCGGGGCCCTTCGCGCGCGGAATCTTTCAAATTGAATTTGGGAGGACATTGCCATGAGAACGTGGCTTTCGATCCTGTTCGCCTTGCTACTGTGCGGGCTGGCCGCCGCTCAGACTCCTTCTCCTGCACACCAACATTCAGCTCCAGCAAAGCCAAAGCCGGCGACGCTGATGACGGGACTGGGAGATTTGCATCATCCCGTTTCCACCAGCAACGCGCAGGCACAGCGCTTCTTCGATCAGGGATTGCGGCTGATCTACGCTTTCAACCACGATGAAGCCGCGCGCTCGTTTCAGCGGGCCGCCGATCTCGATCCCAAACTCGCGATGGCGTACTGGGGAGTGGCAGAAGCGGTGGGGCCGAACTATAACGATCCTGCCAGCGATGAGCGCTTCGCCGCAGCACACGAGGCTATCCAGAAAGCGGTCGATCGCTCGCATCCGGCGCGTCGCCGGTTGAGCAAGCCTACATACAGGCGATGGCATTGCGTTTCCCCGCCGATCCGAAAGCTGACCGGCGGCAGGCGGCGGAGGCGTATCACGATGCGATGCGCGAGTTGGTCAAGAATTTTCCCGACGATCTGGATGCCGCAACTCTTTTCGCCGAATCTGGCATGAACCTGCATCCGTGGGGCTTGTGGCATAAGGACGGAACACCGGAAGCGGGCACCGAAGAAATCGTGGCTACGCTCGAATCCGTAATCAAGCGTGATCCCAATCATATGGGCGCGATCCACTATTACATTCACTCCGTGGAGGCCTCGGCGTCGCCGGAACGAGCGCTGGCGGGCGCGACCCGCCTGGCTGCTATGGCGCCAGCGGCGGGACACATCGTCCACATGCCGGCCCACGTTTACATTCGCACCGGCGACTACGCGGCGGCGGTCAAGACCAACCAGACGGCGGCCATCGCCGATCGGGCTTACATCAAGGCCAGCGGGGCGCAAGGCCTCTATCCCATGATGTATTACAGCCACAATCTGCATTTCATCGCCATGTGCTCTGCCATGAATGGCGACTACGCGGAAGCCATCAAGAATGCGCAAATGCTGGCTGATCATGTCAGGCCGCATGTGAAAGACATGCCGCCGCTCGAGGGGTTTGTGACGATCCCGATTGCGGTCAATATCCGCTTTCACAAGTGGGATGCGATTCTGAAGATGCCGAAACCGAGCGCGGAAATGAAAACTGAGACTGTCTTCTGGCATTTCGCCCACGGTATGGCGCTGGCGGCGAAAGGGAAGCCGGAAGATGCGCAGGCGGATTACGAAGTGGTCGCCGGCGCGGAGAAAAACACGCCGGAAGACGTTGTCTTTGCCATGCCGGTCAACAATAAAACCAAAGACGTTTTGAAAATCGCTCGCGATGTGCTGGGCGCAAAGATCGCCCTGGCCAAGAAAGATAACGCTTCCGCGATCGCCCAACTGGAAGAAGCGGTTCGCGTGCAGGATTCGCTGAAATACAACGAGCCTGAAGACTGGTTCTTTCCGGTGCGCGAGTCGCTGGGCGCAGCGCTGCTGATGAGCGGAGATGCGGCCGGGTCAGAGAAAGCATTTCGCGAAGATCTGGAGCGGCATCCGCGCAATCCGCGTTCGCTGTTTGGTCTGGAAGAGGCGTTGAAGGCGCAGAAGCGGGATTACGATGCCGGATTTGTGCGGAAGCAGTTCCAGGCGTCATGGAAGGGCGGCCCGGTGAAGTTGAAAGTGGAGGATCTGGTCTAGGTTGTCAGCCATGTAGGGGCGGACGCCCTCGTCCGCCCAGCGGAGCGAAGCTCCGCAGTGGTGAAAACTTGATGTTCGATGATGGGCTGGGAATCTGGCGAGCTTTGCTCGCCCGGACAGCCGAGGGCAGTTGTCCCCACGCAGTCCTTGCTTCTTCCCGAATATAATCTGTCAGTCATGCCTGCCTCGCCTAAGGGAGTTGAAAAGAAGATCGAAGCGCTTCGGGAGAAAATTCGCCACCACGAATATCTCTACTACGTGCTCGACGACCCCGAGATTTCCGACGCCGAATTTGATCAGCTCATGATTGAGCTGCAGAAACTTGAAAAAGATCATCCCGAGCTGATCACTCCGGATTCTCCTACCCAGCGGGTCGGCGGCAAGCCGAAGGAAGGATTTCTCAAGGCGCCGCACTCCTCGCCCATGTTGTCGCTGGACAACACCTACAACGAAGACGATCTTCGCAACTGGGAGCGGCGCGTGCACGAACTCAGCGGACGCGACGACATCGACTACGTCTGCGAACTCAAGCTCGATGGCATGTCTTTGGCATTGCATTATGAGGACGGCAAGCTGGTGCGTGGTATTACGCGCGGCGATGGAAGCATTGGCGAAGATGTTACGTTGAACGTGCGCACGGTCCGATCGATTCCGCTTTCCATTCCGCTGGACAAACTGAAGAAGGCCGGGATTCCCGCCGATTTCGAAGTGCGCGGCGAGATGCTGATGCCCATCGCGGCTTTCAAAAAGCTGAACGAAGAACGCGAGCAGAAGGGACTGGCAACATTCGCCAACCCGCGCAATTTCACAGCAGGTACGGTGCGGCAACTTGAGCCCAGCATCACGGCGCAACGCCGCCTCGATTATTTTGCTTACGCCCTGCTACAGAACGGGAGAACTCTTCTTGGCCGTCACTGGGAAACCTTGAATGCACTGGAGGCCTCCGGATTCAAAGTGAACAAGAGCCGCAAGCTGGCGAAGACCTTCGACCAGATATGGACATTCATCCAGGAGGAGGAACCGAAGCGCGAGAAGCTGCCCTACGAAATAGACGGCATCGTGATCAAGGTAGATCGCACCGCCCTGCAGCAGGAATTGGGTTACACCGGCAAAGCGCCGCGTTGGGCGATTGCGTATAAGTATGCGGCGCGCGGCGGCATCACGCAAGATTGAAGACATCCTGGTGCAAGTCGGGCGCACGGGAAAACTCACGCCGGTCGCGGCACTTGAAGCCGGTTCCCATCGGCGGTACGACCGTGAGCCGCGCCACTCTGCACAACATGGACGAGATCGAACGCCTGGGCGTGAAGATCGGCGACTGGGTGGAAGTCGAGCGCGGTGGCGACGTGATCCCGAAAGTCACGCGCGTGGTGGACGACAAAGATCATCCGCGCGGACACAAATCGTTTCATATGCCGGAGCGATGCCCGGTGTGCGGAGGCCACGTCGTCCGCACCGAAGGCGAAGCCGATCATCGCTGCGTGAATGCGAACTGCCCGGCCAAGCTGCGCGAGACTATTTTGCATTTTGCTTCTCGCGGCATCATGAACATTGAGGGCATGGGCGACGCTCTGGTCACTCAGCTTACCGACCGCAAGCTGGTGAAGAATGTCGCGGATATCTACAAGCTGACCAAAGAGAATCTGCTTTCTCTCGAACGCATGGGCGATAAATCCGCGCAGAATGTGCTCGATGAGATTGAAGCTTCCAAGAAATTGCCGCTTGAACGCGTGATCTATGGACTGGGCATTCGAATGGTCGGAGAACGGACGGCGCAGTTTCTGGCCGAACATTTCGGATCGATGGACGCGCTGATGAACGCCAGCGAAGAGGAATTGCAGGAGGTAAATGAAGTCGGCCCGCGTATCGCGGAAAGCATGGTTGAGTTTTTCCAGGAACCGAAGAACCGCGACCTTATTGAGCAGCTACGCAAGGCGGGGGTCGCATTTACCGGGAAAAAGAGAGAACGCGGCACGGCTTTGGCGGGGAAGACGTTCGTGCTCACCGGAACGCTGCCCAATCTCACTCGCGACGAAGCCAAGAAGATGATCGAGGATGCGGGCGGGAGAGTTTCCGGCTCGGTCAGCAAGAAGACGGATTTCGTGGTGGCGGGGGATGAGGCGGGATCGAAGCTGGATAAGGCTAAAGAGCTGGGCGTGAAGGTAATTGAGGAAAAGGCTTTACGGGAGTTGCTCGGGTAGGGCGGGCTTTTGCGTGTGTGGGCCTTTGTCTGTGTGGGACCACACAATCCCCCGGTCCTAAATAACGAAGTTATCCCTGCATTGCTGCTTTAATCCTCGTATACGTGGTTTCCAGGGTTTCCGGCAGGATGCGGGTTTCGCCGACGACCGTCATGAAGTTGGCGTCGGCGACCCATCTGGGTAGGGCGTGCAAATGGATGTGTCCAGCCACGCCTGCTCCGGCGGCTTTTCCGATGTTCATGCCCAGATTGATCCCGTCCGGCTTGTAGAGCTGGCGCAGCACCCGCTCCATGCGCTGGCCCAGGTCCATCATCTCGTGGGCTGCTTCTACGGGCAGCTTTTGCAGCTCGTCCAGGTGGGCAAAGGGGACGACCATTACGTGCCCGGCGGTGTAGGGATAGGTGTTCAGCACGACGTAGCAGTGCTGGCCGCGATGGACGATGCGGGCTTTGGCGTCGTCTCCGGCCTTGGGCAGGTTACAGAAGACACAGCCGGAGGTTTTGTCGATGCCGGCCACGTAGGCGTAGCGCCAGGGGGTCCAAAGGTAGTCCATGGGTGGGCAGAGTAGCAGAAAGGCGCTTCTAGCTCCTAGCTGCTGGCATCTAGCTGGCACGGCTGTGTAGGCTAAGGCCTACCGTCGCCGCGCCCAGCTCAGGGCAGATCGACGGGGTTCGCCCTAGTGGTTCGTATTAGCCAGAAGCCAGGAGCCAGAAGCTGCTTTTGTTGTTTGACACTGTTCGGAAGCGGTTGCTACACTCGAAGTGTTCCCTTTGGACGCGGGTTTGCTTAGAGACGTCCGACCGCTGGGATTGTTCCAGTCCGTCCGCCAGGGCGGGCTCAACACAACCTTAGACTAACGCCAGCCGTCCGCTAATCGCCCCGCATCCCGTCCCCGCACCCGTGCGTGGAAAACCCGAGAGAGGCCACCAAACTTGCCTGACGATAACAACGCCCACGACCTGGATTCCACGACTTCGACCTCAGTTGTTGATCGACCCGTGGATTCCCCGGAGGGCTCGACCTTAAACAGCGTCTCCCCCCAATCGACCCAGTCTGCGCATTCCGAACGATGAATCGACTCATCAGCGATTCGACGCAGAATCTGGACGACAAACAATCCTCATCCACCGAGGACTTCGCCTCCGCACTCGAGAACTTCACTACCGAGACCGAGGAAGCTGCCCGCGAGGACAACGTCATCAAGGGCACGGTGCTGAAGATTACCGCTACGCATGTCGTGGTGGACATCGGCGCCAAGTCCGAGGGTATGCTCCCCATCGCCGAAGTGATGGACGCCTCCGGCAAGCCGCGCTTCCAGCCCGGCGACGAGATCGCCGTGATGCGCGACAAGGGCGAGACCGAGGAAGGGTACATCAATCTCTCCCACCAGAAGGCGCAGCGGCTGCGGGCCTGGGACGAGATCGAGAAGGCGCACAACGAGAAGAAGCCGATCAAGGCGACGGTGATCGAGCGCATCAAGGGCGGACTGACGGTCGATATCCTCGGCGCCCAGGCGTTTCTGCCGGGTTCGCAGGCTGACCTGCGTCCGCTGCGTAATCTGGATGTCCTCAAGGGCGAGATTATCGAAGTCGCCGTCATCAAGCTGAACAAGAAGCGCGGCAACATCGTCGTCTCGCGCAAGCAGTTGATGGAAGAGGAACAGAACGAAAAGAAATCCAAGACTCTGGAGCACCTGGAAGAAGGCACGGTCCTCACCGGAGTGGTCAAGAACCTCACCGAGTACGGCGCGTTCGTTGACCTGGGCGGCATCGACGGTCTGCTGCACATCACCGATATGTCCTGGGGACGCCTGACTCATCCCCGCGACCTGGTGAATGTCGGCGACCAGATCCAGGTGAAAGTCCTGAAGTTCGACAAAGACAAGCAGCGGGTTTCGCTGGGATTCAAGCAGCTCACGCCTGATCCCTGGCTGGATGCGACGCATCGCTATCCGGTCGGCGCGCACGTCAGCGGACGCGTTATCAGCGTCACCGACTACGGCGCATTCGTCGAACTCGAACAGGGCATCGAAGGCCTGGTCCACGTCAGCGAAATGACTTGGTCGAAGCGCATCAAGCATCCCTCGAAGCTGGTCAATGTTGGCGATCAGGTGGATTGCGTGGTGCTGAGCGTCAATCCGCAGGAACGGCGTATTTCACTGGGTATGCGGCAACTGGCTGCCAATCCGTGGGACGCGCTGCATGACAAGTATCCTGTGGGCGCAACCGTGGAAGGCCGGGTGCGCAACCTGACCGACTTCGGCGCATTCATCGAGATCGAAGACGGCATCGACGGGCTGGTCCACGTCAGCAATTTGAGCTGGACCAAGCGCGTGAAGCATCCTTCGGAGATTCTGAAGAAGGGCGACCGCGTCAAAGCTATCGTTCTGGCGATCGAACCGGACAAGCGCCGTCTTTCACTGGGCGTTAAGCAACTGCAGCCCGATGTCTGGGAGACGTTCTTCGAAACTCACCACGTCGGCGATGTGCTGCACGGCAAAGTCCTGCGGGTGGCAACTTTCGGCGCGTTTGTCGAAATCGCCGAAGGCATCGAAGGCCTCTGCCATAACAGCGAAGCGGTGGATGCAAACGGCCAGCCCCTGACTCTCGAACCTGGAGTCGAGCACGACTTCAAGATCATCAAGATGAATCAGGAAGAGAAGAAAGTCGGCTTGAGCATCAAGGCAGTCGGCGAGGAAGCTTCGCGGTCCGAAGTGGAAGCCTACAAGCAGCCGGTGTCGAGCACCGGCGGTTCTACCATCGGCGAGTTGATGTCGTGGAAGCGCGCCGGCGGGGACAACAACTAGTTCGTGTAGAGCGGGCGCCCTCGCCCGCTAGTCTTTAAGCCGCCAGAAATGGCGGCTTTTCTTTTTTATATCAGGCGTCATCCTGAGCCCCGGCTTCAGCCGGGCGAAGGATCTGGCGTGGAGTGGCATGGCATTACAGGTCCGTGCAGCCTGAGATCCTTCGCAAGCTCAGGATGACAAGACTGACAAAACTAGTTGAGTTTCACTTCCACCAGCTTGCGGTCTTCGTCTGACACTTTGAAAAATTCTCTTGGCTTCAGGGCCATCATGTTGGCCAGGAAAACCTCCGGCAGCTGGCCGATGCGGGTGTTGTAGGTATTTACATCGTCGTTGAAGAACTCACGACGGTCGGCGATTTTTTCTTCCAGCTCGGAAATACGGTTCTGCAACTTCAGGAAATTTTCGTTCGCCTTCAGCTGCGGATAATTTTCCGCCACCGCAAACAGTCCACGCAGCGCACCCGTCATCATCAGGTCGGCTTGCGCTTTCTGTCCGATACTGGCCGCGTTCATGGATGCCGCCCGGGCCTGCGTGACGGACTCCAACGTCTCACGCTCGTGCTGCATGTAGCCTTTCACCGTCTCCACGAGATTGGGGATTTCGTCGCGGCGCTGCTTGAGCAACACATCGATGTTCGCCCACGCCCGGTCGTTGTCATTCCGCAGGCGGACCAGTTCGTTGTACATGATGATCACGTACAGCAGCATTCCCGCGACAACGAAAAAAATGAACGTAAGAGCTACGATGCTGAAGCCCATATTCTCTCTTCCCCACCCGCAGTCGTACTGAACGCTTCTAAAACATATTCAAATGCCAAAGCAGCAGAGCCAGACAGAACAAAGTCAGCGCTGCCCCGCCAAACACCATGCCCACCGCCCGTTTGCGCAGACCCTGCTGCACTTCCTGCTCCGGTTTGCAGGAAATGAGGAACGTTTTTTCGTTATGGCCCTGCACAATCATGTTGCGGTCATGGGCATCACGCGGGCTTCGGATTCTCCACGCAGGTTCCGGTCAGGTGATATTCCTGTCCGGGCAGAATCAGAGACTCGCGCAGCCGGTAACGGCCGGTGGCTGGAGATGACGAGAAATTTACAGGACATTGGCGGCATGGGAACAGAGCCGTGCTCGCGAAGCTGCTGTAAGAACTTTTGCCGCTGCTCCTCTTTTTTCGGATCCGCCAGCGGCGGCGAAGCCATGATCTTGTCGAGCAGCACAGCGGGAATCTTTCCCGGGAGACTTGCTCCGCCATCCGCCATTGCTTTCGGAACCATGCGGGCAATGTCCAGGAGAGCCAGCCTGCCTTGTTCGTGTCCGGGATCGTCCAGCGGGCCTTTCTTGTCCAGCCAGTGCTCGACCTTGCCGGCAAACTGGCGGACACCGGCCTTCTCGACGAATTGCAACAATTCCTGATCGCTCGCGCCAGTGCCCATGAGCGAAGCGGCGGGGTGTCCGCTGCTGACTTCCCGGAAGGCCCTTCTGGCAAGTCATATTCAGCTGAGTAGGAATCCACCAGCACTTTTCCGGTCTGGTCCTGCAGATAGAATTTCGCGCCGTCCATTTCGGTGCGGTAGTGTTTCCATCCGCCATGCTCGCCGGTTTCGATAGCGTTCGATCTTGACCTGGTAGAAACAGCAGGGCGTGTGGGTGATGGGGCTGGGAATCAGCTGATCGGCCTGGGCCTGTCCGCGCACTTGCACCAGGCCCATGGGGATGCTGCGGATGGGCATGCAAGGCGTGTCGGCGACGATCTTGAATTCGCGGAAGACGCGAAAGCCTTTGAAGAAAATCCAGACTCCGGCTGCCGTGCCCAGAAACAACGCGCCCGTCGGATCGGATCGACTCATACGGATCTTGCAACAGAATGCTACTGAATCAGGCCATGCGCGGGCAACGGTAAATGTGGTGCCACGGTCATGGGAGCCGCCGACGTCTCACACAACAGGTTACGCGGGGACATCCGCCTCCGGCGGTCCGGCGCAACGAAGCTCTGCAGTGCCGGGGAACCTTACAACCCTGTCGAGCGTCGCTCGACTGGACAGCCGAGGGCGGCTGTCCCCACGTGGTTCGTGGTGATGGCTACGCGGGCGGGGCGCCCGCGCCACACCAAACCTTACTTTGTGTCGATCTTCAGGTTGATATTGACCGTGGGACGGGTGTCGAACTGGCTTACGGTTTTGGTGTCGCTCTTGCGATCTTTGAACTGGGCGTAGACTTCGTAGTCCACGTTGGGCGAGAGGGCCGGGAAGCGGTACATGCCATCTGCTCCGACGATGAAGGTTTTGACCGCGCGGGTACGGGTATTGGCGAGGTATACGACGGAGCTGCCAAGCGGCGCGTCCTGCTTATCGACGACTCGGCCCGTCAGCAGACGCCCGGCATCGCCACTCTTGTCCTTCGCGAGGGCAGACAGACTGGTTAACGCCAGAAGCATCGCTATAACCGTCAGCGCCGCTACACCGTGCCTTTTCATAGGTTTTCCCTTGTTAATTCCCCGTGAAACGTGCCACCAACCGTAACGCTCTACTGTTTTAGATGCAAGCCGGTGTCTTCCCGCTCATCATTATCGATGTGCACCTTGACCTCGGCATCCTGGTGTAACTCCTTGCCAGACGGTGACTTATAGCCTTTCAGATCGGCCCAGACGAGGTAGTCCGCCGGGCCAGGAGGCACGCGCTGGGCAAACTCTCCGTGGTGGTCGGAAATCAGCTCCCAGTGGGGCTTCTTCTGGTCTGCGCGTCGGATCTTCACTTTCACGCCGTACAGCGGGTGATCGTCCGGTCCCCAGACGGTACCGAAAATGAGGGCATACGGTTTGTCGGGTCGTTGATCAGAGGGCGGACTAGCATGCGGACCGGCGGGCGCGGGGTGGGCAGATATCTTGCCCGCGGATACGAGGACGGCGGCGAAGCACAGAACGGCGGTCGAGAACCTGAGGCTGATCCGCGAGCGAACTGCGGGGATGCAGGGAAGGCTAGGAATCGTCCCCGTCCCCCATTTCCTCAAGTTCTTCTTCGTCGATGACTGCCTCTTCCACCGGCTTCAATTCGATGGGGCTGACAGTGACGATTTCGAAGTCCGTGCCACACTCGGGGCAGGAAACGATTTCGCCTTCGTCGACTTCTTCTTCGTCGATATCGAGATTGGTTTCGCATTCTGGACAATAAATCACGATCGGCCTCCGGGGCTGGACGGATGTAGTAAGAGTGCTCCTGTTAATATTTAGTTTTTCCAGGGCCGTAGTCAAGTGCAGGCTGCAGGAAAATTTACAGGTACAAGCTTACCTTGTGGAGATCATGTTGACTTCTCGAAAGTTTTTGATGGCTGCCACACTCGCTATATTTCTCTCCTTCGTACCCTACCGCACCCTCGCACAAACGGATACCCCGGAACCGAAGCCGCCTGCGGATCCTCAGATTGCGGCTGCCTTGACGAAGATTTCAGCGCAACGCATTCAGGCCAACATCGAGAAGCTGGTGAGTTTTCAGACTCGTCTCACGCTGTCGGCGCAGGACCCGGATTCTATCAAGGCAGGCCACGGTATCGGCGCGGCGCGGGAGTGGATCAAGTCGCGAATTCGAAAGCTACTCGCGCGCCTGCGGCGGATGTCTCGAGGTCAAGACCGACAGCTTCACCGAAAATCCGATGGAGCGGATTCCGAAGGCCACCGTAATCACCAATGTTTATGCGGTCTTGAAGGGAACCGATCCGGAGAATGCAAAACGCATTGTGCTGGTGACCGGCCATTACGATTCGCGTAACAGCGATACCTTTGACGCGACCGGCATCGCTCCCGGCGCCAACGACGACGCCAGCGGCACATCTGTCAGCCTGGAGTGTGCCCGCGTGCTTAGTCAGATGAAGTTTCCCGGCACGATTATTTTTCTGACTGTCGCCGGCGAAGAGCAGGGATTGAATGGCAGCACGCATTTCGCCAAGATGGCTAAAGAACAGGGATGGGACATTGAAGCTGCACTGAACAACGACATCGTCGGCGGCGATCGCGGCCCGCAGCAGGATCCCGGCGTGGTACGTGTTTTTTCCGAAGGTATTCCGCTAGCCGCTACTCCCGCCGAAGTGCGCCGGATCGAAAACCTGGGCGGCGAGAACGACTCCGCTTCCCGCCAGGTGGCACGCTACGTCGCTGAGGTCGGACGCACCTACAAGACTGAGGCCAAGCCTTTACTCGTGTTCCGGCTCGACCGCTATCTGCGGGGCGGAGACCACATTTCATTCAACGAACAGGGCTACTCCGCCGTCCGCATCACGGAGTATCGCGAAGACTACAACCACCAGCACCAGAATATTCGCGAGGAAAACGGTGTCCAGTTCGGCGACCTGCTCAAGTTCGTCAATTTCGATTATGTTGCGAAGGTCGCGCGGGTGAATGCCGCGACTCTGGCATCCCTCGCGGCAGCGCCGGCCCCGCCGGGCAAGGTGCGTCTGCAAACCAAAGAACTGGAAAATAATTCGACGCTTACATGGGAAGCTTCGCCGGGCGCTGCATCTTATGAAGTTCTCTGGCGCGACACGGCCAGCCCGGAATGGGAGCACGCCAAACAAGTTGGAAATGTAACCCGCACCACTCTGCCGATGTCGAAGGATAATGTGATCTTCGCAGTGCGTGCGGTCGATGGCTCGGGACATCGCAGCCTGGCGGTGGTGCCCCAGCCCGAAAGATGAGACAGTATTAGATAGAACTTCCGACGGAGCCATTGTGGCAAGAAGCCGAGAAATGACGCTGAGCCTGCCGCCGTTTACTCGCGCGGTTACCTGGCTGCTCGCGATCAATACCGCCGTATTCCTGTTGCTCGAACTCTTCGGGATGACCCTGATCGACGTCGCCCGCTGGGTGCGGGACAATCTCGCGCTGGTACCTCAGGACGTTGTCCACGGATCGCTTTGGCAACTCGTAACCTACAGTTTTCTGCATTTTGAATTCTGGCACTGGTTCGGCAACATGCTGGGCATCTGGATGTTCGGCTCAGCGTTCGAAGGCTCCTGGGGTACGCGGCGCTTTATCGAACTGTATTCCTTCGGCGTGATCGGCGCCGCACTGACCACCACGGTGCTTTCTTACAGCCACGTGTTGGGCAATCCCGCAAACCCCACGGTGGGCGCGTCGGGCGGGGTATTCGCGATCCTGATCGCGTTCGGAATCGTCTTCGGCGAAAACGAAATCCTGATGATTCCGTTCCCCATTTCGCTCAAGGCCAAATACTTTGTTGCGATTCTTATCGTGGTGACCCTGGCATTCGCGATTCAGGGTGGCGGGAACGTTGCGTACGTCGCCCACCTGGGCGGCTTGTTCTTTGGATACATCTACGTGAAGTTCGTGCCCCGCAGCCGTACGCCGAAGATGGGCCTGTCAGAACGCTATTTCGGATTGCGTAACCAGTACTACCGCTGGAAACGCCGCCGGGCCGCACGGAAGTTCGAAGTCTATATGCGCAAGCACAACCGCACCGTTGAGTTCGACGAGCAGGGCAACTACATCCCACCTGAGGAAGAAAAGAAGAACGGCGGTTCGAAGTCGGGCTGGGTCAACTAATCCCACTATGCAAGAGGACCAATTGCTCGACTTCGCCACGCGCTACACCGCTGCGTGGTGCAGCCAGAATGCGGCGAGTGTCGCTGCCTTCTATTCGGTCGATGGATCGCTCTCGGTCAACGACGGAGCTTCGGCGACGGGACGGCCTGCAATCACAGAGGTTGCTCAATCGTTCATGACTGCGTTTCCGGATATGCAGGTGATGCTGGACGACGTTCGTGTGCAGGGTGACCGGCCTGAATACCACTGGACATTGATCGGAACCAACACCGGGCCCGGAGGCACGGGACATCGGGTTCGGATCAGCGGCTTCGAGAGCTGGGAGTTCGGCGACGATGGCCTGATTCTCTCTTCACTTGGGCAGTTTGACGAGGCCGAATATCGCAGGCAGTTGGAACAAGGGGTATGACCAGCTAGTTCGGTTTAATCTCTACGGATTCGTCTTTCCGAATAAACTTTCGAACGCGGCCACCACTCGTTCAATCACTTCTCCCGGGCGCGACTTCCCTTTAAAACCCAGATCGTGTCCCGCTCCATCTACTTTGAGTAATTCCGTCTTCGCCGGAATCAGTTTCAAGGCAGACTGCATTTCCTCAATCGATCCGAAGGGGTCTCGCGTGCCGTGGACGAAAAGCGCCGGAGTAACGAGTTTGCTGAAGTGTTGGGTGCGAAGCTGCTCCGGCTTGCGCGGCGGATGCAGCGGATAAGAAAGCAGGAGTAGACCACCGACCAGATCAGGCTCGTCGGCGCAGAGCATCGTGGCCTGGCGTCCGCCGTAGGAGTGTCCGCCTAAAAACATTCGCTCGCTTCCCAGTTTCTTAAGAGCTGCTACTGCGTTTCTGAGTCCGTCGCGATCTCGTGCAGCGCCGCCTGGGCGCGGCGGGCCGTAGGAGCGAGTCTGCCGAAATGGCAAATCGCAGCGCAGCACGGTGAATCCTGCGCCGGCGAATGCTTCGGCGATCGTGATTAGAAGCGGAGAATTAGAGTTCGATCCTGCGCCATGCGTGAGGACTATTGCGGCGTTCGAGTTATGTTCGGGGCGATGAAGGAATCCGCGAACTGGCGGATCAAGCGACTCGTCATTAAAAGGTTGGATGGAAGACGTCATGCAGAAAACGCTCGCGAACTGAGAACTGGGAGACTTACAACTGGGCTTATAAAATCAAAAGATACTTCTAAATTGTAACGTCAGGTGAAGCGAACCTCAGACGCTAAAGCGTCGCTCTTTCGACAACCCGTTGGCACGAGTGAACTCGTGCCCTTCCCTTTTTCTTTCTTATCTTTTACGTCGCGATTTGCGGCGAACTCTGCGGCGGGAGAGTCCGCGTTCTTCCTCGGGCGTCACCAGATGCAGGCGCATGAAGTTGGTCGAGCCAGACGCCATCTGCGTTCCTGCGACGACACCCGAGCACGTCTCCGGTCTTGACTCGTCCGCGGCGTAGCAATTCCTGTTCGGCTGCAAGCAGCATTTCTTCGGCAGTCAATGCCTGGTCGCGAACCACCGGCTGCACTCCCCAGAGCAGGTTCAAACGATTGCAGACTACCTGCGTGCGGCAGAAGGCGTAGATTTCAGCCAGCGGCCGGTACTTCGAGATCAGCAACGCGGTGTTTCCACTTTCAGTGAAAACCGCGATCGCGCCCATGTGGAGATCTTCCGCAGCGTGCGCGATGGATTCGCAGATGGCTTCGGCAATCGAGAGGCGCCTAGCCTGGCGGCGGCGCGGCTGGGTAAATTCCGCCATGTTGCTTTCCGCTTCCACAACGATTTTGGCCATCATGGCGACGGTTTCGCGGGGATACGAACCGGTGGCCGTCTCAGCCGACAGCATGACCGCATCGGTGCCATCGAAGACGGCGTTGGCTACGTCGCTGGCCTCGGCGCGGGTGGGACGCGGATTCTCAATCATCGACTCCAGCATCTGGGTGGCGATGATCACCGGCTTGCGCCAGTCCGCGGCGCGCCGGATGACATACTTCTGAATCACGGGAACTTTCTCCGCCGGCATTTCCACGCCGAGATCGCCGCGCGCCACCATCACGCCGTCCGAAGCTTCGAAGATTTCTTCCAGCCGCTTCAGCGCTTGCGGCTTTTCCAGCTTGGCGATCACCGGGACTTCGAGTCCTCGCTCGGAGATAATCTGCTTAACGCTGCGAACATCTGCTGCAGACCGCACGAACGACAGAGCCACGATGTCTACGCCGTGCTTCAGTCCGAATTCGAGATCGGCACGGTCTTTGGCCGTCAGCGCAGGAATAGAGAGCGCCGCTCCCGGCAGGTTGATCCCCTTGTGCTCCCCTAGCAAGCCGCCGTTGATGACTTCGCATTCCACGTCGCTGCCGCGCACCTGGTTGACTCGCAGTTCGATCAAACCGTCGGACAGCAGAATGCGCGATCCCGGCCGCACTTCATGTGCCAGCCCCTGAAACGTGGTCGAGATCAGGATGGGTGTTCCGAGAACATCTCGCGGCGTAATGGTGACTACGCGACCCGGTCTTGAGCAGCACGGGCTCGTGATCTTTCAGACGCCCGGTACGGATTTTGGGGCCTTGCAAGTCTTGAAGAATGCAGATGGTGCGGTCTTCCTGTTTGGCCGCACGCCGCAGACGGGCGATGTTTCGCGCGTGGTCGGGATGGGTGCCATGAGAAAAATTCAGGCGGGCAACGTCCATGCCGAGGCGCATCATTTCGCGCAGCATGGCCTCGGTATTGCACGAGGGCCCGATGGTACAAATAATTTTGGCGCGACGAACCGTGGCGACGGCGAGTTCCGCCGACAGATCACCTGAGACGAGATCCGGCTTCCCTGTTTTCAAGATGCTCTATTGTAAATGCAGGCGCGAGAAGCGTGGAGCCATTGCCAGAGGCAAGGTGGTCTGAGGTGGAAATCCCTACGGCTTTCTGAGGTGTGAGTTGGTCTCGATCAGCTCGATTCCCAATCTGGCGCGCGGGAAAAGCATGGCATTAAATTCTGCACCGACCAGCACAACGAGCGAGATCATGTACATCCACACCAGGAGGGCGATGCCTACGCCCAGTGAACCGTAGAGGATGCTGTAGTCGGCGTAGCGCTGCAGGTACCAGCTGAAAAGAGTCGTGGCCAGGAACCACATGGCCGAGGCCAGGGTCGCGCCCGGGTATCACGCTGTGCCAGGGCTGGGTGCGCGGGACTGCGTTGTGATAGATCAGCGCCATCACCGCGATGCTGGTGAGACCGGCGATCAGCCAGCGAATGGAGGTCCACATGAGGAGGATGAACGGGCCAAACTCGTGTCCCAGTTGGAACAGGATTTGGGTTTCGATGCGATTGCCGAAGGCTACAAGGATGGTGGAGAAGGTCAGCGGGATACCGGCAAGAATGACCAGGGAGAAGGCGATCATCCGCTCTTTTACCAGTCCCCAGCTCTTGGGCAGTTCGTAGCAACGGCGGAAACCTTCCATCCAGGAAATCATGACGCCGGACCCGGTCCACAGCGTGACCAGCGAAGCAGAGATCAGAACGCCAACCGATCTCTGGGTCGTGCCTCTCAGATAAGCGAGCGCCGTGGCAGCTCCAGCCGGAAGAATTTTTCCGACCGCGTCTGAAATTTCGCGCAGGTAAGCTTCGGTGCGGTGAGAGGTGGCCAGGACGGATCCGATGAGAAGCAGCGTCGGGAAAAACGTGAGAATGGAGGAGTACGCCGCCGCTTTGGCGGTAGCGAACGCGTCATGCTGAAACGCGCGCCAAAAGGCGAGGCGAAGCAGGCGCAGGAAACGCAACATGAATGGCCCAAGAGTAGTGCGCCGGGGCATTGCATGCAACTGCGAAGTGCTGCTACGTTCCTGATCGAGCAATCGTTCTGGGTTAGCGTGCATGGGGGCTCTATGACGCGAACTCAAGGACGCGGAATTGTACAACGGAAACCGGGTAGGCGGGGCGGACCAGCCGCCCCCTGCTTCCGGAATTGTTACTCAGCCGTCAGTTCCTCGGTTTCGCCTTCCGTACGCATCAGCTCGAGCGCGCGCTCGGCTTCCTCGTAGGCCTGTGAAACCTCTTCCTGGACCTTGGCTGCGGCTTCTTCCATCTCTGGCGAGAGCCGTACGTTGCGGTAGTACTCCATGCCGGTTCCGGCAGGGATCAACCGTCCCACGATGACGTTCTCTTTCAGTCCTCGCAGGTGGTCAACCGCGCCCTGAATGGATGCTTCGGTCAGGACTCGCGTGGTCTCCTGGAACGACGCCGCCGAGATGAACGAGTCGGTCGAGAGCGAAGCCTTGGTGATACCCAGGAGCAGCGGCCGGCCGGTTGCCGGACGTCCACCCTGTGCAATCACGCGCTCGTTCTCTTCCGCGAAGCGGAACTTGTCGATCTGCTGTTCCAGCAGGAACTGCGTATCGCCCACGTCTTCCACTTTGCGCCAGCGCATCATCTGGCGAACGATCACTTCGATGTGCTTGTCGCTGATGTTCACGCCCTGCAGCCGGTACACTTCCTGGATTTCGTTCACCAGGTACGACTGCAGTTCTTTTTCTCCCAGGACGGCGAGAATGTCGTGCGGGTTCAGCGGACCGTCCATCAGCGGTTCGCCCGCCTTGACCCGTTCGCCTTCCTGCACGTTGATGTGAACGCCGCGCGGTACCGAGTATTCCTTTTCGGTGCCGTTGTCGGCGACCACATACATCTTGCGCTGTCCCTTGGAGACTTCGCCGAACTTCACCGTGCCATCGATTTCGCTGATGACCGCGGTTTCATGCGGCTTGCGCGCTTCGAACAGTTCGACCACGCGGGGCAGACCACCGGTGATGTCTTTCGTCTTGGTGGTCTCGCGCGGGATCTTGGCCAGCACATCGCCCGGGTGAGCGGTGTCGCCGTCCTGCACCATGAGGTGAGCGCGTGAGGGCATGAGGTAGCGCTTGCTGGTCTTGCCCTTGATCACGATGGCCGGCTGGCGCTTCTCGTCGGGCGAATCCGCCACGACGTGCCGCGACAATCCGGTCACTTCGTCCACTTCTTCGTGCAGCGTGACCCCTTCCTGCAGGTCCTTGAACTGGATCGTTCCACCGATTTCGGTCAGGATCGAGAAGGTGTAAGGATCCCACTCGACCATGACCTGTCCGAGTGCGACCTGATCGCCTTCGTTGACCTTCAACTTGGCGCCGTACACGACCGCATAGCGCTCGCGTTCACGGCCCTTGTCGTCGACCACCGCAATCGAGCCCTGGCGGTTCATGACCACCAGATCGCCCGACTTGGCTTTGACCGTCTGCAATCCGATGAAGCGCACGATGCCGTTGCTCTTGGCGTCAAGCCGCGATTGCTCGGAGACTCGCGACGCCGTACCACCGATGTGGAAGGTACGCATCGTGAGCTGGGTTCCGGGTTCGCCGATGGACTGTGCCGCGATGACTCCCGTGGCTTCGCCCAGTTCGACCAGCCGGCCCGACGCCAGGTTGCGTCCGTAGCACATCACGCAGACTCCGCGTTTCGATTCGCAAGTCAGCACCGAGCGGATTTTCACCCGTTCGATACCGGCAGCCTGAATCGCGCTGGCCAGGTCTTCGGTGATCTCGTTGTTGATGTCAACGATCACGCCGCCGTCGTAGTCTTTGATCTTCTCGAGCGATACGCGGCCCACGATGCGGTCGCGCAAAGGCTCGATGATCTCGCCGGCTTCGACGATACCGGCGACGTAGATGCCGTCGACGGTGCCGCAATCGTATTCGCTGATGATTACGTCTTGCGCCACGTCAACCAGACGCCGCGTCAGGTAGCCTGAATCGGCCGTCTTCAGCGCCGTGTCGGCCAGACCTTTGCGGGCGCCGTGAGTCGAGATGAAGTACTCGAGCACGGTGAGCCCTTCACGGAAGTTGGCCGTGATCGGGGTCTCGATAATTTCGCCCGACGGCTTGGCCATCAGTCCGCGCATACCGGAGAGCTGGCGAATCTGCTGTTTCGATCCGCGAGCGCCGGAGTCGGCCATGACGTAAATCGGATTCAGCGCGCCTTCTTTGTCGCGCTGCTGCATCTGTCCGAACATCTCGTCTGCGACCTTTTCGGTAATCGCCGACCAGATTTCGATGACCTTGTTGTAGCGTTCGCCGTTGGTGATGGCTCCGTCCAGGTATTGCTGCTGCACGGCGACTGCCGAGTTTCTCGGCGTCCTTTACCAGGGTCTTCTTGTTGTCCGGAATGACCATGTCGTCGATGCCGATGGACAATCCCGATTTGGTTGCGTAGCGGAATCCGAGGTCTTTCACCTCGTCCAGCATCTTGACGGTGACTTCCAGACCGAAGCGCAGGTAGCAGTAGGTGACCAGCTGTCCGATACCCTTCTTCTTGAGCAGGCCGTTGATGAACGGCATGCCTTCAGGAAGGTGATCGTTCAGGATGGCGCGTCCGACGGTCGTGGTCAGGAATCCACGGTCCGAGTTCACGGGCTCGGTGTGGATGATTTCCTGATCGTCGTAGGCAGTCATCAGATCGATGACTTCGCCCGTGTAGCGCAAACGGATCGGCGTGAGCGTTTCCACCGCGCCGGCTTCGAGCGCCAGCAGCACTTCTTCGATGTTGGCAAAGGCGCGGCCTTCGCCCTTGGCGCCGGGCTTGCCCTTGGTCAGGTAGTAAAGTCCCAACACCATGTCCTGCGTCGGGACCGTGATCGGCTGGCCCGATGCGGGAGACAGAATGTTGTGCGATGACAGCATCAGCACGCTGGCTTCGACCTGGGCTTCCGGAGACAGCGGAATGTGTACCGCCATCTGGTCGCCGTCGAAGTCGGCGTTGAACGCCGTGCAAACCAGCGGGTGGATCTTGATTGCCTTGCCTTCCACCAGCACCGGCTCGAAAGCCTGAATGCCGAGGCGGTGAAGGGTAGGAGCGCGGTTCAACATCACCGGATGGTCTTTGATGACCTCTTCCAGGATGTCCCAAACGATGGGTTCCTGCTGCTCGACCATCTCTTTCGCCTGCTTGATGGTGGTGCAGTGTCCGGTCTGTTCGAGCCGGTGATAGATGAACGGCTTGAACAGTTCCAGAGCCATCTTCTTGGGAAGACCGCACTGGTGCAGCTTGAGTTCGGGACCGACCACGATGACGGAACGTCCTGAGTAGTCAACGCGCTTGCCGAGCAGGTTCTGGCGGAAGCGTCCCTGCTTGCCTTTGAGCGTGTCGGACAAAGACTTCAGCGGACGGTTGTTGGCGCCACGCAGCACGCGGCCACGGCGTCCGTTGTCGAACAGGGCGTCTACCGCTTCCTGCAACATGCGCTTTTCGTTGCGCACGATGACTTCAGGAGCGTGCAGGTCCATCAGCTTCTTCAACCGGTTGTTGCGGTTGATGACGCGGCGATACAGATCGTTCAGATCGGAGGTGGCAAAACGGCCGCCGTCGAGTGGAACCAGGGGACGCAAGCTCCGGCGGAATGACCGGAATGACATCCAGAATCATCCAGTTCGGCTTGTTGCCGCTCTTGCGGAACGCTTCGACAACTTTCAGGCGCTTGGCATACTTGAGCCGCTTCTGCAGCGAGCTCTCATGCTTCATCTTCTCGCGCAGTTCGACCGACAGGCTTTCCATTTCCACGCGCTTCAGCAGTTCCTTGATGGCTTCGGCGCCCATCATGGCCTTGAAGCCCGCGGGACGGTACTGCTGGTCCAGTTCGCGGTACTTGGCTTCGTCCTTGATGACTTCGTGATCTTTTACCGGCGCATCTCCAGGCTCGACCACCACGTAAGCCTCGAAATACAGAACCGATTCCAGATCGCGCAACGAGATGTCGAGCAGGTGCCCGATACGGCTGGGCAGTCCCTTGAAGAACCACACGTGCGAGCAGGGAGAAGCCAGCTCGATGTGGCCCAGGCGCTCACGCCGTACTTTCGAGAGCGTCACTTCCACGCCGCACTTGTCGCAGATCACTCCGCGATGCTTCATGCGCTTGTATTTGCCGCACAGACATTCCCAGTCGGTTACCGGACCGAAAATGCGCGCGCAAAACAGGCCATCACGCTCCGGCTTGAAGGTCCGGTAGTTGATGGTTTCGGGCTTGGTTACTTCGCCATGCGACCAGCTCCGGATTTTTTCCGGCGAGGCCAGGCTGATGCGGATGGCGTCAAAGTCAGCGATCGGGTTTGCCATGTCAAAGGGGCTAGAACGATACAAGGTGGTCCTCCGCTTTCCCGCGGTCGTACGCCGCCGCTAGCGGCTCTTGAAATCGGTCGTTGGTCCTTGGCCTTTGGTCGTTGGCCTTAACCAGCGAAAACCTCTAAGACTCGGCGGCCCAAGAGCAAGACCGCCGGCCTTTGTTTCTTAAAATCGGTCGTTGGTCCTTGGCCGTTGGTCGTTGGCCAAAACCAAGCGAAAACCTCTAAGACTCGGCGGCCCCTGCCACCGGCCTTTATTTCTCAAAACCCATCTACCTAAAACTACGCAATTCTCAAATCTGACTCGTGCCGTACGTCGCCGTTGGCCAACGACCAAGGCCGACCAACGACAGCGTTCTTTAGTCCGCTGCCGCGCTCAAAACCGGCTTCTTCTCTCCGGCCTTGATCAGCTCCACATCCAGACAGAGCGACTGCAACTCGCGGATCAGCACGTTGAACGATTCCGGCACGCCTGGCTCCATGGCCGCTTCGCCCTTGACGATGGCCTCGTAAATCTTGGTGCGGCCGTATACGTCGTCGGACTTCGCGGTGAGCAGCTCTTGCAGGATGAACGCCGCGCCGTACGCTTCGAGAGCCCAGACTTCCATTTCTCCGAAGCGCTGACCGCCGAACTGCGCTTTTCCGCCCAGCGGCTGCTGGGTGATCAGCGAGTACGGCCCGATCGAGCGAGCGTGAATCTTGTCGTCCACCAGGTGCGAGAGTTTCAGCATGTAGATGTAGCCGACGGTGACGGGCTGTTCGAACTTGTCGCCGGTCATGCCGTCGTACAAGTAGGTTTTGCCCGATGACGGTAAGCCCGACTGCGTCAGCAGCGCCTTGATCTCGCCTTCGCGTGAGCCGTCAAACACCGGCGAGCCCATGAACACGCCCTTTTTCAGGCTGGGAGCGACCGCCATCAGTTCCTCATCGCTGAGTTCGGAGATGGTGTCGGCCAGCGTCGTGTCCTTGAACAGCGCCTTGAGTTCGCGACGGATCGCTTCCTCTTTGGTGTTCTCGGCGAGCATCTCGGTGATCTTCTTGCCCAGCTCGTGACCAGCCCATCCCAGGTGGGTTTCGAGAATCTGTCCCACGTTCATACGGGAAGGAACGCCCAGCGGATTGAGCACGATCTCCATCGGCGTGCCGTCTTCGAGGTAAGGCATGTCCTCGTCAGGCAGGATGCGGGCAATCACGCCTTTGTTACCGTGACGGCCAGCCATCTTGTCGCCTACGCTCAGCTTGCGCTTCATGGCGATGTACACCTTCACCAGCTTGATCACGCCCGGTGGCAGTTCGTCGCCCTTGGTCAGCTTGTCTTTCTTCTCGTTGACGATCTTCTTGAGCACGTCGATCTGACGCGAGGTCATTTCTTCGATCTCGTCGATCTGCTCATTCACCCGCGGGTCTTTATCGGCGTACTTAATGCGCTTCAGGTTGCGGGTGGAGATGCGCTCGATCGTGTCGCGATCAAGAACCGTGTCCTTGGTCAGCAAGCGCTTGTTGGTGCGCTCGTCGTGCAGATCGGCCTGAACTTCCTTGCCGCCCAGAATGTTGTCCAGACGCTTCAGGCGCTCGTCGGTCAGAATTCGGATTTCGTCCGAAAGGTTCTTCTCGAGTTTCGCGATCTGCGTGCCTTCGATGAACTTGGCGCGTTCGTCCTTTTCCTGACCCTTGCGGGAGAAGATCTTGACGTCCACGATCACGCCTTCGATTCCCGGCGGACAGTAGAGCGAAGCATCGCGCACGTCGCCGGCCTTTTCACCGAAGATGGCGCGCAGCAGTTTCTCTTCCGGCGTGAGCTGGGTCTCGCCCTTGGGCGTGACTTTGCCGACCAGAATGTCGCCCTGCTTGATGGAAGCGCCGATGCGAATGACGCCGGCTTCGTCCAGATTGCGCAACATCGATTCGCTGACGTTCGGAATGTCGCGCGTGACTTCTTCCGGACCAAGCTTGGTGTCGCGAGCTTCGATCTCGTACTCCTCGATGTGAACCGAGGTGTAGTAGTCCTCCTTGACCAGCTTTTCGGAGACCAGGATCGCGTCTTCGAAGTTGTAGCCGCGCCACGGCATGAAGGCGACCAGGACGTTTCGTCCCAGGGCCAACTCGCCATGATCGGTGCAAGGACCGTCGGCAATCACCTGTCCTTTGGTGACGCGCTGGTTCTTCTCGCACAATCGGCTTCTGGTTGATGCAAGTGTTCTGGTTGGACCGCTTGAACTTGGTGAGCTGATAAATGTCGCTGCCCACTTCGCGCGAGAGCTGTCCAGGATGATGCTCGCCTTCGACGCGGACGATGATGCGTTCGGAATCGACGGAATCGATGATGCCGTTGCGCTTGGCCAGAATCACAGCTCCGGAATCGCGAGCGGTGACGCCTTCCATTCCAGTGCCGACGATCGGAGCTTCGGCGCGGAGCAGAGGAACTGACTGGCGTTGCATGTTGGCGCCCATCAGTGCGCGGTTGGCGTCGTCGTGCTCGAGGAACGGTACGAGCGATGCAGCCACCGAAACCAGCTGCTTCGGACTGACGTCGATGTAATCGACTTCGTCGCGGCTGACCAGCACGAAGTTGCCGGCCTTGCGGGCATTGACCAGGTCGCCGACGATCTTGCCCTTGTCGTCGAGTTCCACGTTCGCCTGCGCGATGGTGTGGCGATCTTCTTCCCACGCCGAAAGATAGAAGGAGAACGGCTCGAGTTCCGCGACTCCGCTTCTTCTTGTCTTTCAGGTCGGCGTTCAGCTTTTCGGCTTCGTGCTTCTCCATGTGGTCGCCGACTTTGTGATCGCTGTCGCCGGCATTGACGATGCTGACGTAGTCGAGCACGCGTCCGCCCTTGACCCGGCGGTATGGCGACTCGATGAAGCCGTAGTCGTTGATCCGGGCATAGCAGCTCAACGACGAAATCAGACCGATGTTCGGACCTTCAGGCGTTTCAATCGGGCAGATACGTCCGTAGTGCGTCGGGTGAACGTCGCGAACTTCGAAGCCCGCGCGTTCCCGTGACAGACCGCCCGGCCCAAGGGCGGAGAGACGCCGCTTGTGCGTGATCTCCGACAGCGGGTTGGTCTGGTCCATGAACTGGGAAAGCTGCGACGATCCGAAAAATTCGCGGATCGCAGCCATCACCGGCTTGGCATTGACCAGGTCGTGCGGCATGGCCGTCGACATTTCCTGGTACACGGACATCTTTTCCTTGATCGCCCGTTCCATGCGGACCAGTCCGATGCGGAACTGGTTTTCCAGCAGTTCGCCGACTGCGCGAACCCGGCGGTTGCCCAGGTGATCGATGTCATCGACGGCGCCGATGTTCTTGCGCAGCTTGAGCAGGTAGCGGATGGTCCCGTAGAAATCTTCCGGCTCGAGGGTGCGGTTGTCGAGCTTGCTGGCGTCCTGGTTCTCGAACAGCTTGATGTTGAACTTCAGCCGTCCTACCCGCGAGAAATCGTACTTGCGCGGATCGAAGAACATGCCGTGGAACAGCGCCGTGGCGGTGTCCAGCGTCGGCGGATCGCCGGGACGCAGCTTGCGGTAGATTTCGATCAGCGCTTCCTGCGGCGTCTTCACCGCATCGCGCTTCAGGGTCTGGCAGATGACGGTGCCTACGTCGTCGCGCTCAGGGAAGAACAAGTTGAGTTCGACTACGCCGGACTCGAGGATCTTCGAAACCTTGTCGGCAGTCAGCTCGGAGTTGGCTTCGAGCAGAACTTCACCGGTGGTGGTGTCGACAACATCGCTGGCTACCCATGCGCCTTCGAGGTCCGAAACGTCAATTTCGATTTCGCTGATTTTGGCTTTCTGAATTTCCTTCAGCGTGGCGGCATTGATCTTGCGTCCGGAGTGCGCGATTTCCTCGCCGGATTTCGACTTGATGCTGTGGGCCAGCTTCATGCCCAGCAGGTTGGTCGGCTTGTCGCTGGTGGGATCAAGCGTCCAGTAAAGCTTGTTGTCGCGAACCGCCAGGCGATCGACGGTGTAGAACGTGCGCAGAATGTCTTCGCCGGAACGCAGGCCGAGGGCGCGCAGGAAAATCGTGCCCAGGAATTTGCGCTTGCGGTCGATGCGGACATACAGAACGTTCTTCTGGTCGTATTCGAATTCCACCCACGATCCGCGGTACGGAATGATCTTGCCCAGGAAGTAGGTGCGGTTGTTGGCGGTTTCGAAGAACACGCCGGGCGAACGGTGCAACTGGCTGACGATCACGCGCTCGGTGCCGTTCACGATGAACGTTCCGTTGTCGGTCATCAGGGGAACGTCGCCGAAGAATACTTCCTGCTCCTTGATGTCGCGGATGGAGCGGTTGCCGGTCTCGGCGTCCTTCTCAAAGATGGTGAGCCGCATGGTGACTTTGAGCGGCGCGGAGTACGTCATACCGCGCTCCTCGCACTCACTCACGTCATACTTCAGTTGCAGGCCGACCGGGTCGCCGCACTTGTTGCAGAAGTCAGGAGTGTTCGCGTTGTAGGTGCCGCACTTCGAGCACAGCACATCGCCGGGATGAAATGGATCGGTGATGACGGTCGAGCCGCAGCTTTTGCAAGTGGTGCGCAGGTGATGGAGACCCTTGAGGTGTCCGCACTTGCACTCCCAGTTGCCGATGGCGAAGTCGACGAACTCCAGTTGGGAGACGTTGCGGAAATCGCTGATGGGGAACACGGACTGAAACACGGCTTGCAGGCCGGCGTCGTCGCGCTCGCTGGGCAGCCGGTCCATTTGCAGGAAGCGTTCGTAGGAGCGCTTCTGAACCTCGATCAGGTTCGGGATCTGGATGGTGGCTGGAATTTTTGAAAAATCAAATCGCTTACGGTAGGTATTGTTCTTCGACATTCAGAGGCTCCCAAACTTTCAGCGCAGCGCTGGCTGCGTAAAGGCACGTTGCGTGGCGACGAGACCAAGTCCCGTCCGAGCAGGTCTTCACCAGGCGACCCTAGTTAAGTGACCCGCTAATGTACGGTCACCGAGCGAGTGCGCTACAGACACGAATACGCCCTCGGGGACATAGTTCCCCGTGGGCGCCAGTTGCGGCGCATTGCGTCAGTTGAATTTTTTCTTTCCGCGCCAGTTCTAAGGCCTGTTTCCGTTCCGCCGTTAGCGAAACAGTTTGCCAACTCTTGTGCGACTCATCTCCGCTTCCCCGGATCGTTGGAGTGGAGAGTCGCCATACCCGTGAAGTGGGAAGCAGACGATATATAGATGCTACCATCGCCTCCCAGGGTTCACCAGAAAAAATTGTCGCATCGAGGCCGTTTCGGGACGAACTTGCACCCGTCCCGGGGCTTCTGTTGCAACCGCCAGACCGCTCGAAAATGAAGCCTGCCGGATCGGGATCACCCAGCCCGGCTGAGTCTTACTTCACTTCGACGGTCGCGCCAGCATCGGCGAACTTCTTCTTGATGGTCTCCGCCTCTTCCTTGTTGACGCCCTCTTTAATGGTCTTGGGAGCGCCATCGACCAGGTCCTTGGCTTCTTTCAAGCCCAGGCTGGTGACTTCGCGGACGGCCTTGATAACATTGATCTTATTGGCTCCAACCGCGGTCAGAACGACGGCAAACTCGGTCTTTTCCTCGGCCGGCGCTGCGCCCGCTGCGGCTCCGCCGCCACCAGCAACCATCACCGGGGCCGCTGCCGCTGCCGACACGCCAAGCTTCTCTTCGAGCCGCTTTACCAGGGCTGCCGCGTCCAAAAGCGACAAGCCTACGATTTGATCTTCCAACTGCTGCAGATCCGCCATTTGTCTAGTCTCCTCGAAATTTTTGGTCTATCTATTTCCGTAAATCGCAAGCCGGGTTTCCAGTGCGTTCAGTCCTCGTTTCGCCGTGCCAGACAACACGACTGCCAGGACTACGCAACCCCCGCTCTTGATACCTTCCGGACTCGTGTGGCGCGGGCGCCCTCGCGCGCGTGTAGCCGCCACCAGAAATCGTGCCTTTTGAATCGCCAGGCCTACGCTTCCTTGAACTTGTTCTTCTCCACGCCCTGATTGATGACCACCGCCAGGTCCTTGCCGACGGCATTCATCACCGTGACCAGGCGCTGCGCCGGTGCGTTCATCAGGAACAGCAGCTTGGAGTAAATCTCTTCCTTGGACGGCATGGTGGCCAGCGCCTGAATCTCTTTGATCGAGATCACGCGGCCTTCAACCACGCCAGCCTTGAAGGTGAATTCCGGATTGTCCTTGGCGTACTTCGAGATCGCCTTGGCCAGCGCCACAGGATCGCCCGAGGTGTAGGCCAGCGAAGTCACGCCGGAAAGCTCGCTCAATGCGCCTTCCGCAGCGGTTCCCTTGGCCGCCAGCTTGGCCAGGGTGTTCTTCACCACCCGGTATTTGGCTCCGGAGCTGCGCAAGGTCTTGCGCAGTTCGTAATCCTGGGCCACCGTCAGCTTGCTGTAGGTGGAGATAATCAGGCTGGAGACGTTCTTCAGTTCGGCTCCCAGCTTCTCGACTTGCTCGACTTTTTTCGCTCTGCTAACCGCCATGATTCAATCCCTCTTGGATGTCTGTGTGTGGGACCGAGTCAGTGACCCGGTCAGGCCGACCACAAGGTCGACAGTTAAGCTTTCGCCGCCGCTTCCACCTGGGCCGTATCAATCGAAATTCCCGGCCCCATGGTCGAACTCAGGTAGCAGCCCTTGATGTACTTGCCCTTGGCCACGGTCGGCTTGGCTTTGATCACGCTGCTGATAACCACGGTAGCGTTCTCGACCAGCTTGTCGGGCGTAAAGGAAATCTTGCCTACAGGCACGTGAACCAAAGCAGTCTTGTCGGTACGGAATTCGACTTTACCGGCTTTTACTTCCTGCACTGCCTTGCCCACGTCAAAGGTGACGGTGCCAGTCTTCGGATTCGGCATCAGGCCTTTGGGGCCGAGGACTTTACCCAGCCGCCCAACGGACTTCATCACGTCAGGAGTGGCGATCAGGGCGTCGAAGTCGGTCCAGTTCTCTTTGTTGATCTTCTCGACCATCTCTTCGCCGCCAACGTAATCCGCGCCCGCGTCCTGTGCTTCTTTGATTTTGTCTCCGCTGGCGATCACGAGGACCTTCTTGGATTTTCCCAGTCCGTGCGGCAGGACGACGGTCCCGCGCACCATCTGGTCAGCATGCTTGGGATCGACTCCCAGCCGCATGGTGATTTCCACGGTCTCGTCAAATTTTGAGAACTTGACCTTCTGGAGCAGCGGTACCGCGTCTTTCAGTAGGTAAGGACGCGCCTCTACAGCCGCGCGCGCCTTGGTGATGTTCTTTCCTGCTTTTTTCATTTTCTATTCCTGTCTCCCACCGCCGAACAATGCTCCGATCGGCCGTGGTGAACGACGATTAATTCGGTAATTGGGTAATTGAGTAATTTTGTAATTGAAAATCCTATCGATGAAGCTTTTTCAATTACTCAATTACCAGATTTCCCAATTACTCAATTTCTAGCCAACCACTTCAATGCCCATGGACCGCGCGGTTCCGCGAACGCTTTTCATCGCCGACTCGACTGATGCCGCATTTAAGTCTGGCATCTTCTGGCGCGCGATGTCTTCGATCTGCTTGACGGTAACTTTGCCGACTTTGTCCTTGTTTGGAGCGCCCGACCCCTTGGCGATGCCAGCTGCGCGCTTGAGCAGGATCGACGCCGGAGGCGTTTTCGTGATGAAGGTGAACGAACGATCGCTGTAAACCGTCACCACGACCGGGATGATCAAGCCTTCGAGTTCCTTCGCACCGGTGCGGGCGTTGAACTGTTTGCAGAACTCCATGATGTTGATCTGCGCCTGGCCCAAAGCCGGTCCTACCGGAGGCGCGGGCGTAGCTTTGCCCGCCGCAATCTGAAGCTTTACGTAACCTGTTGCTTTTTTTGCCATCTAGACTCTCTCTCAGATCCTGGAAAATTGAGTAATCGGGAAATCTGGTAATTGGGTAATTGAAAACCTCAAACCACCTCGATCTTCCCAATTACGAAATTACGCAATTACCAAATTACGCAATCACTCGATCTATGCCACTTTCTCAACCTGATTGAATTCCAACTCCACCGGCGTTGACCGTCCGAAGATCGTGACCATCACTTTCAGGGTCTCGCGGTCTTCGTTGACGTCGTCTACAACTCCGGCAAAGCTGGCGAACGGACCTTCGGTGACCCGTACGGTCTCGCCCTTTTCAAACTTGACCTTAAGCTTGGGCTTGTCCTTGGCCTCGCCTACGCGATAGACGATGTGCTGAACTTCTTCTTCCGAGAGCGGCGTCGGCTGCTGCCCGGTGCCTACGAATCCCGTGACCCGCGGCGTGGATTTCACCACATGCCAGACGTGGTCGTTCATGTCCATTTCAACCAGCACGTAGCCGGGATAGAACATGCGCTCGACTGTGTACTTCTTGCCGTTGCGGACTTCGGTGACGGCTTCAGTCGGAATCAGCACTTTGCCGATTTTGTCCTGCAGTCCGAAAGCCTGGACCCGCGACTCCAGCGACTCTTTCACTTTGCGCTCAAAACCCGAATAGGAGTGGATGATGTACCACTTCATATTGGGATTGCGAGGAGACTCGGCGCCGGCAGCGTCGGGTGCAACACCCTCTCCGCTTGCTCCGGCTTCGTTTTTTTCTTCGTCCTGCATAGAGGGTTCTGTACTGGTTTGTTGCAGCACTTTGTTCCTTCCTGAACTCAGTGATGTCCGAAATAGCGGAACACCGAGTCAATCCCTCGCCCAATCACAAAATCCACTGCCCAGAAATAGGCTGCGAACAGGAAAACGGTGACGATTACCACTGCTGTCGTGGACTGCACTTCCTTGAGGGAGGGGGCGGTCACCTTCTTCATTTCGGTGCGGACGTCGTTATAAAAAGTCTTGATACGCTCCGGCCAGGACTTGAGGCGATCGCCGAAACTACCACCGGCTGCTACGATTGAATTCCCCATCTTCTTCGTCTCGACTCCCATCACGTCCTGACCTTCTCTTCCCTCAAAAACTGGCAGGGGCGGAGGGATTCGAACCCCCAAGTTCGGTTTTGGAGACCGACAGTTTAACCGTTGAGCTTACGCCCCTGTAACCATTGAGTAATTTGGTAATTGTGTAATTTGGTAATTGAAAGTCAAAGTCGAACGCCTTTCAATTGCGCAATTACAAATTTCCCAATTACTCAATTATTTCACTTCCTTGTGCGGCGTGTGCTTGCGGCAGATGCGGCAGAACTTTTTCAGCTCCAGACGCTCGGTCATCGTCTTCCGGTTCTTGGTGGTCGAATAGTTCCGCTCTTTGCAATCGCCGCACTGCAAGGTAATGATCTCTCGGGGCATAACACAGCTCCTGACTTCTGGCTCTTAGCTTCTAGCTCAATCCAACTGAGAACCGACAACTGATTACTGGTTTTTAATTCTCAGTCCGCTCTTTCTTGCCTACTGAATAATCTCGCTGATGGTTCCAGCGCCTACCGTGTGCCCACCTTCGCGGATGGCAAAGCGCAAACCCTTTTCCATCGCCACCGGCGTGATCAGCTCAATCACCAGCTGCACATTGTCGCCCGGCATCACCATTTCGGTTGCCGCCGGCAACTCCGCCACTCCGGTTACATCCGTCGTCCGCAAGTAGAACTGCGGGCGGTAGCCTTTGAAGAATGGCGTATGCCGTCCACCTTCTTCTTTGGTCAGAATGTAGACCTCAGCCTTGAACTTGGTGTGCGGGGTGATCGATCCACCCTTGGCCAGCACCATGCCGCGCTCGACATCTTCTTTCGCGATGCCGCGCAGCAGCAGTCCGGCGTTGTCGCCAGCCAGACCTTCGTCCAACTGCTTCTTGAACATTTCAACGCCGGTTACGACCGTCTTGCGGGTATCGCGGAAGCCAACGATTTCTACTTCTTCGCCAACCTTCACCTTGCCGCGCTCGATTCTGCCGGTCACAACCGTGCCACGGCCCGAGATCGAGAAGATATCTTCGATCGGCATCAGGAACGGCTTGTCCAGTTCACGCGCCGGTTGCGGCACACTCTTGTCCACCGCTTCCATCAACTCGTCAATCTGCTTTTCCCACTTGGCTTCGCCATTCAACGCACCCAAAGCCGAGAGGCGTACTACCGGAACATCGTCTCCAGGGAACTGATACGTCTTCAGCAATTCACGCACTTCGAGTTCGACCAGGTCCAGCAGTTCGGGATCATCAACAGCGTCACATTTATTGAGCGCGACTACGATGTAGGGCACACCGACCTGACGGGCCAGCAGAACGTGTTCGCGCGTCTGCGGCATCGGACCGTCAGTCGCGGCGACCACGAGAATTGCGCCATCCATCTGGGCTGCGCCCGTGATCATGTTCTTGATGTAGTCGGCGTGGCCGGGACAATCAACGTGCGCATAGTGCCGATTCGCCGTCTCGTATTCCACGTGCGCCGTGGCAATAGTTATCCCGCGCGCCTTTTCTTCCGGCGCGTTATCGATCGAATCAAACGACCGGAACAGGATCTTCGGGTTGTGCTTGGACAACACCTTGGTGATGGCCGCCGTCAACGTGGTCTTGCCATGGTCAATGTGACCAATCGTCCCTACGTTGCAGTGCGGCTTATTGCGCTCAAATTTCTCTTTCGCCATATCTCGCTCGCTGTTTCCTTCCTTCAGTAATAGCGATAAAGCTGCTGAAACTTGGTCCGCATCGCGGGTTCGACTTCTTCTACTTGCGACAAGTAGAACTCCCGCATCTGCGCCTGGTCTGAAACGGTCAGTGCCTGGTACGCCTTCTGCGCTCCCAGTTTCGCCAGCGTGTCATCAACTTTTTCAAATACGCCCCTGGCCACTATCACTTCCAGATCGCGTATTCGGGCGCCACTTCTACGCACCCGCTTGAGGAACTTCTCGACCCTGTCGGGGGCTAGTGCGCGACTAATCGCGCCTCTCAGTTCCTCAAATTCCTGTTCCTTCTCAACTCTTATGACGGTTGGTTGAAAACTCACCATCAATGCGCACCTTGCGTCAGAAATATCTGGAGCGGGAGACGGGAATCGAACCCGCGACCAACAGCTTGGAAGGCTGTGACTCTACCACTGAGTTACTCCCGCTTCTAAACCCAGCCATCAGCTATCAGCCGTCGGCCCTCAACTAAATCCATGGCCCCGGCTGCCGATTTCCATTCGCTCAAAATCTTCACAACTCAAACCATGGAGCCGATGACCAGGATTGAACTGGTGACCTCTCCCTTACCAAGGGAGTGCTCTACCAACTGAGCTACATCGGCTTAAACCAGCCCTCAGCTATCAGCCGTCAGCCCTCAGCAATTCCCTGGCTTGGGGTCAGCCGACGCTCATTACTCCACTTCGCTCTCGCCATCCGGATGCATCACGTCATTACGACGTATCCAGGTCTTCAGGGCGAACATCGCCAGAACTGCCAGCGTGGCGAAACGCATTCGCGGATCGCTCAAAGTCGTCCAGGCTAGCACTCCCAGGACGACGAAGGCGGCCAGCGCCAAGTAGAGACGATTCATTTCAAGTCTCTGGTGCACAGGGAAGGATTCGAACCTTCGTACCTCCGAGGAGGGGCAGATTTACAGTCTGCTGGCTTTAACCACTCACCCACCTGTGCAGAACTGCAGAACAGTTCGGCCTTACCTGCTCATCCGGCATTCCTCGCAGACATTCACCGCTACGGAAGATCGTTGCACACGGACTCTTCGATTCGAAACCATCGAAAAGATGAAGAACAGAAATGCGCGCGAATATGCCCTCGCACGCAAACACCACATTTGGAAAATTCCCTTATGGAGTGCCGTTGGAAAAATCTGTCAAGCCGCCGCGCCGCGTGTCCTGCCCTAGCGTATCCTGCCTTCCGGAACCGATGCTGGAGCTGGCGAAGGGATTTGAACCCCTGACCCTCTGATTACAAATCAGATGCTCTACCAACTGAGCTACGCCAGCAAGGTCTTGGATCGTGCCTGTCCCTTTTTGGGGACAAGACACCCTCTGATCCCTTCCTGATGTCCGGGACAATTCTAAAAGTTACCATAACGGCATTTTGCGTGCAAGGGGCAGGCAGGATTCGGGTAGGGTGAGCGCCCCGCCCGTCGCCCTTGAGCTAAATTTTGGTCCATGTGTTCATTTTTGAAAGTCAGCGCGGCAGGATGTCTGCCCCACACTTGTGCGATCTGTGAAAGACTGGTTTATGCCCAAACGCAATCTTCGCATCATCAAACGCGTTAAGAACGTTCCGGTGATTGGAATTTGCGAGAGTTGCAAGGTGCAATTTCAGGCGGAGCACCAGCCGGCGGGGCAGCAGTCACGAGCGCAGGCAGTGATTCAGCAGCAGTTCAATGCGCACAAGTGCTCGGCGGCCGCCGAGAAGTAATTTTCGAAAACCTCTTTCGCCCCTTCGGGGCTGGCGTCACTCGTCCATCTCAACCCCGGGCTTGCGCCCGGGGCTTTATTCTTGCGCCGCTTCGCGGCTTTTCGGCGGCAGCGTTGCCCCTGGTTGTTTACGCCGGCCGGGGCGCGATGTAGCTGCGCGTAATCTTGTCGACCGACACTGTTCCCGCCTGCTGCATGATCGTCTTAACTTCACGACGCAGCATAGTAAGGACCGCTTCGACGCCGGGTTGACCGAAAGCGGCCAGTCCCCAGGCGCTTGGTCTGCCGATGCCGACTGCGGTTGCGCCCAGTGCCAGCGCTTTGAAGATGTCGGTGCCGCGGCGGACGCCTCCATCGACGATCACCGGAACTTTCCCGTCGACCGCTTGAACCACATCGGGCAGGCATTCAATGGTGGAGCGCAGAGTTTCTTCCGCCCGTCCGCCGTGGTTCGACACGATCAGGCCATCGACGCCGTGTTCGAGCGCGATCTTCGCGTCCTCGCCGTTGACGATCCCTTTGACCAGCAACTTGACCGTGACTGTGTCGCGAAGGCGTTTCAGGAGATCCCAATCCATGGGATTGGGCCACACGCTGGTGAGCTTGGAGACGTCGAGGCCATCGAACATCGGTTTGTGCGCTACGTATCCCGCGAAGGCCCCTGACGCGCCGCCCTGCCTGCCGCGGGCGGAGCCGGTATAGGTGCTCTGGTGGCAAGCGGGACACTCGCGCTTGTCGATATGCTGGCCGCGAAACTGGGTCTCGCGGTTCGATCCTTCCTGGAGATCGACAGTAAAGACGATGGCGGGAGACCCGGCGGCTTCGGCACGTTTCACGATGGCGCGTCCGACTTCCCAGACGTTGGTGGGGTAAAGCTGCTGCCACACCGGAGCGCCGCGGGCGGCCATTACATCTTCTATAGAAGAGGTAGCGACGGTGGAGAGCATCTGGAGATGGTCCTGAGCACGGGCAGCGCGGGCCACGGCAACGTCTCCCTCGGGATTGAATGCCTTCAGGCCGCTGACCGGGCAGATCACGATGGGACTGCTCCAGGTTGTGCCGAAAAGTCGCACCGACATATCGAGCTTCGAAGTGTTCACCAGACGTCGAGGGCGAATCTCTATCCGCGAGTAGGCTTCGTGATTGGCCCGCACCGTGGCGTCGTCGTCCACGCCAGTGGAGAGATAACCCCAATGAGCCGGAGGCAGCGCCTTGCGGGCGGCAGGTTCGAAGTCCATGACGTTGAAGGCCTGGTCAGGAGACGTGATGATGTCGTCAGTTTGCTGGAAGGCGTCGAGCCAGCCTAGGAATGCCGACTGGGTGATCTCGGGCGAGGCCAGCAGAGGTTTGAGAGAACCGGCAAAGAGATGCGGAGCGGCCAGAAGCGGACTCGCGGCCAGCATGCGCAGAAATGATCGGCGAGTCTTGGCGGGATCGAGGGCGCGGTTCATGAAGGAGTGTCTCCCAGAATGATTCAGAAATTAAAGATCGAATGGGATGTTACAACATGCGTTTGAGCCTGCGACGTTCGTGCATCTTTTCAGCCGCCCTACGGGACGGCTGACTTTAGTTGGGTGGTGTACACTGCCGCTGTTCTGGCTTGAAACGACTTCCCGCATGAAACGACGCACTTTCATCAAGTCGTTGGCTGGCGCCGCAATTGTGGGCGCAGTCGGCAGCGCTGCCCGCTTTTGCCAGTCTTCCCAAGATGAAGATCACGCGGGTGCGAGCCTACCTGCCGCCTAATCCGAACCCGCTGTTCAATCAGAGCGATGTGGTGGTCACGATCGAAACCGACGCGGGAATCACCGGCATCGGCGAAGGCGGATCGAAGGACATGCTGTCCCAATCCGCGGGCAGATTGATTGGGCGCGATCCGCAGCACATCGAACTGCTCTGGCAGGACATGAACCGGGCGTTTTTCTATCCGGCGGGACGCGAGAAGACGCACGCTATCGGCGCGCTCGATCTTGCCTTGTGGGACATCAAGGGCAAAGTACAAAACCTGCCGGTGCACGAACTGCTCGGCGGCATGGTGCGCAATTATTGCGAGTGCTACAACACGGCCGGCATTCTTCCCGGCATCACTGAGGGTATGAGCATCAAGGAGCGTGCTCACGCCACGATCGCGGCGGGCTATCGCGCCTTCCGCTTCGGAGCTATCGATACTCCGGCCAACACCACTTACAACACGAGCGAGCGGCTTACCCATCTGCACGACGAATGTGCACAGGCGAGGGACGGCGTCGGAAAAGATGGCGACTGGGTCATCGACTTCCACCAGCGCTTCGATCTCTCCGACGCAATTCGCGGCTGCAATCTGATCGAGGACCTGGCTCCGTTTTTCGTCGAAGACCCGGTGCGCACGGAAGCGTTCCTGCAAGACCTGCCCATCATGCGCAAGAAGGTCAACGTTCCGCTGGCAGCAGGCGAGGAGTGGGGCAACCGGTGGGACTTCAACAAGCTCGTCGAAGATCACGACATCGATTTTGTTCGCGCGACGCTGCCGAACGTCGGCGGCATTACCGAGATGATGAAGATTGCCGCCATCTGCGAAACGCATTTCGTCGGAATCGTTCCGCACTTCACCGGACCGATCGCGACTGCGGCGCTGGTCAACAGCCTGGGAACTTTTCCGGGGCCAGTGCTGATGGAATACAACTACGAAGGACGCACCTTGCCCCACTTGCCGGTGTGTCTCGACTTCAAGAATGGGAAGCTCTATCCCAACGAGCGGCCCGGGCTTGGGCGTTGAGCTGGATTTCAAACAGCTGACGAAGATTGCTGAAATCACTGAGCCTGTGACGGCTCGGGCTCAAACCTACTTCCGTCCGGATGGGTCGATTACCAACTGGTAGCGTTCCCGGATTTATCCCCAGTTGTTAGTTGTCGGTTCTCAGTTCTCAGTTATTTCGCGGGGAAGGCGGCGATTGTCCAGGCGTTGGAGTTGGAGTTGAGTGGACCGAAAGCCAGGTAGCGACCGTCGGGAGACGGCGCCAGCGAGAAAATATCCCAGCTGGGTTGCTTGAACATCAGTTTGGGTTCGCCGGTGAGAGGCATGCGCACAATCGACGGTTCCGCGCGAAGAATAGCTGGCCAGAAAAAGGCTCTTGCCGTCTGCCGCCCAGGCAGTTGCGACCAGCTCCGTCCAGGGCATGGCGGACATCTTCTGCGTGGCTCCTCCGTTGAGCGGAACGATCTGCAGGTCTCCGGCTTTGTAATCGAACAACGAAATCACAACCCGGGTGCCGTCGGGAGAAAGGTCCCAACTGGCGGCGTCGGGATCAATCGCAACTTTCGTGAGTTCCGCTTTTCGTCCCTGCACGGGGTCAAAAGCGGTGAACGCGATCTGGTTCTCTCCGGATTCCGCGAGCACACAGGTGCCGGCGTGCACCGGACAGCGGAAGCTGGGATAGCCTCCCACGGAATTCGTCGGATCGGTACCGGTCAGGATCACGGGATGTCCGGTGACATCCATGACCGCTTCCGCAGGACCGCCCGCGAGCGGAATGCGCATCAGTTTTCCTGTGGCTACCGGTTTGCCGTCGACCGGCTTGGGCCATTGCATGTAGAGCACCCACTTGCCATCCGGACTGATCTGCGGCGCCCACTTTTCTTCCGGTCCGGTGATGACGGGGTCGGCATTGCGGTCGCTCACACCCTGCTTGTAGATATCGAAATCTCCGTTGCGATCGGAGTAGAGGAACATCGTCTTGCTGTCGGCGGACCATCCACCGGGCCAATCAACGCGGTCATCGAGAGTCACACGTTGGGGCGTTTTCAGCTCGGTTCCGCCGTTGGCCAGTTCACCGATGTAGACATCGCTTTGCGATCTGCCGTTCAGGAAGACGAAGCGTTTTCCATCGGCGGTCAATTGCGGATTGCCAAAGTAGAAACCGGTCCAGTCGGTGAGACGCCGCGGAGTTCCCCTTCGGCTTGCCGGTGTCCTCGTCGTAGCGCATTTCCCAGAGATTGGAATCGTACTGGTTGGGCGGCAGCTCACGGACGGAGTAGATCAGCCGTCCGCTCTGTCCCCAGGTGAAATCGGTGAGTCGCGGATTCGAGAGAAGGACAACGGGATCGCCGCCCTTGAGATCGCGACTCTCGAGCGCGAGCGTGGTCTCGCCGTTCGTAATCCGAAACTTCGCATACGGCGATCCGATTGCCGTTCGGGAAACCAGGTAGGGCGCGAACAGATGGTAGCCTTCTTCGCGCTTGATCAGGACTTTGGCCTGCCCGCCATCGGCGCTCATGAGCCAGATGTCGCGCGTGACCGAATCGCGGAAGACGATCTGCGAGCCATCGCGAGAGAGGGACGCGTCGTAGGCGTCGTCACGCAATTTCTTCAGCGTGGCGCCGATGACCGAGATCACCCAGATGCCTTGCTTCTCCTGCGCGACGGGGCCGCTGACCAGCAATTTGGTCCCATCCTGGGACCATTCGATGCGCGCTCAACGAAAACAGAACGAATCTGGAATGGGAAGCGACTGCGTCTCTCCGGTGGCGATCAGCCGGAGGTGCATGCCTTCGAGATCGGCATAAAGAAGATACTTTCCGTCGGGCGAGATCGAAGTCGTGGCGACCGGATCTTCGATCGAGTTGGCGGTCAATTGCTGCGGCTTCAGCTCGGCCTGTGAATAAGGATGCGCCGAGGTGAACCATCCCGGCAAAATAACCGACGGCCAGCACTGCCGCGATCACGACTGCAGCAGCCATCCCCGCGAGCAGGGGCCAGCGGCTTGATTTGGAAGCAGGCGCTACTGATGACGAGGCCGCAACTGAAACTGCCGCGATCTTAGAAGACTGGGTGTCGCGCTTGAAACGCTGCAAGTCGGCGCGGAGATCGGAAGCCGTCTGGTAACGCAGGCTGCGGTCCTTCTCCAGACACTTGTTGATTACAGCTTCGAGTTGCACCGGAAAGTCGGGATTGATACGAACCGGCGCAGTCGGCGGCTTATTAAGGATGGCGTCGAAGATGATCGCCGAGGTGTTGCCGGTGAAGGGCTGTCGGCCGGTGGCCATCTCGTAGAGCACGGCGCCGAAAGAAAAGAGGTCGGTGCGGGCGTCCAATTCTTCGCCGCGAGCCTGTTCCGGAGACATGTACGCCACGGTGCCAACCGCGCTGCCGGGGCTGGTGAGATTAGCGCCATCTACGGCGAGCGTTGCCATCGATGCGCCGCCGGTTTGCACCGGAGGCAGCTGCCCGGCGGATACTTTGGCCAGACCGAAATCCAGCACTTTGGCTTGTCCGCGCCTGGTCAGAAACAAGTTGGCCGGCTTCAGATCGCGATGGACAATGCCGGCTGCGTGCGCTACTTCGAGCGCGTCCGCGACCTGTACCGCGAAGTCCAGGAAATTTTCGAGAGAGATCGGCTTACCCTCGATGCGCTGCTTCAGCGTCGTGCCTTCCAGGCATTCCATGACGATGAACAGCCGGTCGGAGTACTCGCCGATGTCGTAAATGGTGCAGATGTTGGGATGATTCAGAGCAGATGCGGCACGCGCTTCGCGCTGAAAACGCTCGCGCGCCTGCGGGTCCTGTGCCAGGTCTTCAGGAAGAAACTTCAGGGCCACGCGGCGGCCAAGACGCTGGTCTTCCGCCTCGTAAACCACGCCCATTCCGCCGCCGCCCAGCTTCTCGACGATGCGGTAATGAGAGATTGTCTGGCCCAGCATGTGGCGACAATGTTAGGCCGTGAGTAGGGGCAAGTCAATTTAGGTGGCGGAATCCGCTTGAGATAGCCGTTTCGTCTCTCGATTTCACGACGGGTTTCTTTGCGACCTTTGCGGAATCCTTGGCGACCTTTGCGGTTTAGGGTTTTGTCTTCTCAGGTGGATGCGAAGTCAAAATCTTAAACCGCAAAGTTCGCAAAGGATTCTGCGAAGGTCGCAAAGAAACCCGATCACTCGTCCTGGGGACCGTATAATACGTGCCCGTACGGCATCGCTGGTGCAGTCAGCTTTGGCTGACATCGAGGTTTCATTTGTATCTAAACGCAAAACTGATTGCAGTTCTTATCATCTCTCTGCTTGGATCGCTTCTGTCCGACGGCACTTGTTTTCGGTCAAGAGTCGCCGAAAGTTCCGGGCCATGGCAAAGCGTCATTTCACATTGAGGTACAGGACGCGCAAGGGAGCTCGAATCGCAGGCCCGGAAATCCGTGCGACTGCGGGGAAAGAACGGTCGGCCGTGCTGGATGTGGAACGCGAGTATAAGCCCGGCGATCGCATTATTTTCAGCGGTCCGCAGCGGATGGCGGTGCGACTGGACGCGCACATGCCGGAGTGTCTGGTCTATCTGGCGTCCGACGCGGGAAATGTGACTTTCGAGATTCCGTACGGCACGGACGAGCAGCAGACGGGGAGCGCCTATGCGCCCGAGAGTTTTGCCGGCAAATCTCATCGCGTGGCGGTTCGCGCCTTAACGAAGAACGAACTAAAAGGCTATCGCAACCTGGCGCTGAATCCGTGCGATGTGCGCGGAACCGAGCATGCGCCGCCTCAGACCTTTCCGCACTCCACCACGAACAGCGCTTCACGAAACGCGTTTGATTTCGAATCGCGAAATGCGATTGACGGAGTCACGCAAAACGGACATCACGGCGTGTGGCCTTACCAGTCATGGGGACCGCAACTGCGCAACGACCTCTGGTGGAAGCTCGACTTTGGCCGGACCGTCGAGTTGGATAAGGTCCGCCTGATGGTGCGGGCCGATTTTCCGCACGACAGCTACTGGAAGAGTGCAGACATTGAATTTTCCGATGGCAGCCACGTATCCGTCCAGATCGGATCGTCTGCCGCATTTCAGGACTTCTCGTTCAAGAAGCGCCGTGTCTCCTGGCTACGGATCACCAATCTTGTGGCCGCGGACCCGGCCAAGTGGTGCAGCTTTATCGAGGTGGAGGCCTGGGGACGAGACAGGCGATTTTAGATTGCGGATTTCAGATTTCAGATTGAAACGCCCTCCGGTTTTCAATCTGAAATCGCCAATCTAAAATCTGCAATCGTTTTATGAAAAGCGTGAGCAGTCTCAGGCTTTGCTAGACTGGGCTGGCCATGAGTGTGATTGACGAAGTACTGGAAGCAAACGAAATCTACTCGCGCACCCACGAGTTGCGCCGCCTTACTCCGCGTCCCGCACGCAAGCTTGCGATTCTTACTTGCATGGACACGCGGCTTTCCATCCGCACGCTGGGGCTGTCTACCGGGGATGCGCACATCATCCGCAATGCCGGCGGCATTGTGACGGACGACAGCTTGCGCTCGCTGCTGGTGTCGCACTACCTGCTGGAAACGGAAGAAATCATGGTCATTAATCACACCGATTGCGGCCTGATGCACACCAGCGAGGAGGATTTGCGCAAGAGAATCCAGAACCGCGCAGGGACCGCAGCAATCGCTCCGGCATTCTTCTTTGCGTTTCAGAATATCGAGGAGAACGTGCGTCACCAACTGGAGAAGCTGCGTACACATCCCTGGATTCCCAAAGAGCTTTCGGCGCGGGGATTTATTTACGACGTGAGCACCGGCCGGTTGCGGGAAATTAAATAATCCCCGTGCGGGCAATCAAACCTGTGTGACATCATCTGTCCGAGGGTGGAGCAGGCCTTCAGACCCTGAAGTACCTCGGCGGCTGAAAGCCGCCCCACCCCTGCCGCCTTCATGGCAGCGCTTAAAACGCTGCTCCACCCAAAATTCAGCGTGTGGAAGACGGAAACATTCAAGCTGACCCACCCGGTTACCCTCGTACTTCATACCGGAGCCAGCTTTGGCGTATGATTCTTCCGCAATGAAGAGACTCCGCGTTGTAGTCTCGCTCATCACACGAGAAAACGATTACCAGGTCGAACAGGCTGCGGCGGCAGAGGACGCTGCCCGGCGCCTCGGGATCGACGTAGAAGTTCTCTACGCTGACGGCGACGCCATCCAGCAGAGCCAGCAGATACTGAAGTTCGTGCAGGCCGAACGCGAGTCACGTCCCGACGGAATCATTCTCGAGCCCGCCGGCGGTACTGGCCTGCCGCAAGTCGCCCGCGCCGCGGCCGTCAACGGCATTAGCTGGGCGGTCATGAATCGCGAACTGGAGTACGTCCGCGAACTGCGCCGATCACACAACGCGTGCATGTTTGCGGTTTCCACGGACAACCTGGAAGTTGGACGCATTCAAGGAAATCAACTGGCTGCTTTGCTTCCCAAAGGTGGGGCGGTCTTGCACATTCAAGGCCCGTCGGAAGCCGACGCCGCCAAGTTCCGCACTCAGGGGACGCAGCAAACTAAACCGCCGGATGTTCACCTGAAAGCCATGAAAGGAAGCTGGACCGAGGCCAGCGCCTGCAAGGCGGTCACGAGCTGGCTGCGCCTCTCCACTTCGCGAAGCACACACATTGACGCCGTGGCCGCCCAAAATGACGCGATGGCCTATGGGGCAAGGAAGGCGCTTGAAGTGTTTGCTTTGGATGCTGCCGCTCGCGAACGCTGGCTGGCGATTCCATTCCTGGGTTGCGACGGCCTTCCGAAAACCGGACAAGCCTGGGTACGAAACGGAGTTCTGGCCGCGACCGTAGTCGCTCCTCCGCTTGCCGGCCAGGCCCTGGAAATGATGTCCCATGCCCTGGAGGTCCACACCGTTCCTCAGGAGATGACTCTCGTGTCGCCGCATTCCTTTCCCGCTCTGGAAACACTGGCATCGGCTGCGCGCCCCCGAAAACCGTAATAGCTGTTGGCGCTTTCCTGAAGTTCAGTAAGGAGAAGGTGGGCGAGGGGGCTGAGGGAAACGAAATCCAACGCAAGCCTGGGAGCAGCGAACGTGAAAAAACTTCTACTGTTTTTGTTATTGCTGGCACACGGAGTCCGAGCGCAAGAGCGGCAGACAGACCCAACATGGCTGCACCGCTACGTTCCGGAGCTCTCGGAGACCAAGGCGGATCTTACCTCTCCAACTTGCCACTACCGGGCTATTTTCGGCGAGGGAGACAAAGAGAACCGATCCTTTCAAAGCGTCGCTCGCTTCGGCGAAGTCTCTGTTGGATCCACATGGCGATTGCCAGACCGTACTTTACGACCGCCAGGAAGAGATCTATTTCGTCGTCGAAGGTGCGGGCATGCTGCATTACCAGGACCAGGTTCAAGCGTTGCGCAAGCATGACTTCACCTACTTGCCTCCAGGCGTGAAGCATTCGATTGCAAACCAGCTCGGATGGAGCCGCTGCGCGTGCTGGTGATGGGGTTCAAGATCCCGTCATCGATTTCAATCGGGGCGCCGATGCCACATCCGAAAGTCGCGAACCTGGAGGATGCCAGGGAGGAGACTGTCAGCGGTCACCCGAACTCAGTTCTGTACAAACTTCTGATCGGACTGCACACCGGAAAGCGAGACTTGATTGATGAGGCGTACGTGATGAACAGCTTTTTCTGGATGGATTTTGCGCCCGGAGGCACGAACTGGCCTCACCACCACCAGGCCGCGGAAGAAATCTACCTGGTAATGGACGGCCAGGGCGAAATCGTGGCCGGCGGTGGGACAGACGGCGTCGAAGGCCGCCATGCCGCCAAGGCAGGCGACGCCTACTACTTTCGTCCCAATTGCACGGTGGGCTTTTACAACCAGAACAAACCGGGCGCCAAGGCCTACATTTTGGCCATTCGATCCCGCATTCCACTGCATGAGGATGGAGAGTAGGTTTTTAGTCTCGGCGGTATAGAAATGCCGCGGGCAAGGACACACTCAACGCCCTATGGATTCCGATACCTAAGGGTTCATCCGCGGGACACGATTCTACCCGCCATTGGTAATGGGAGCGAACGCGCCTACACATCGCAAACTGCGCCATGTGTGAGGCACCCGGCGCGCCCGGTCCCATTGCGTGAGCAGCTGTTGCCGATGTAGCCTCATGGAGCAAACACGTCCCAAGTGCGAGGCTTGGCAGATGCTTAGCGGTTCAGAATGATTACGCTGGTGATATTCGTGCTCGGCTTTGGCTCGGCATCCTCTTCTTACCTCAAGGCACAGGCCACGAAAGCCGGCGGTGAAGGCGGCAGTACAGAAGATCTGCCCCGAATACTCAACAGGCTAGAGGATGAGTCCTATCGCGCGCGGCAGTCGAAGAACACTAAGTTCTCGTCTACCTTTCTATCCGAAGGGTTCGTCAGCTGGGGCTCGTCTGGTCGAATTGACAAAGCGGCCGCCGCCCGTGAATGGAGCGGCGCGGATTGCAACATTGTCAGCTACCAAATCTCTGATTCACAGGTGAGCCAGCTAACCCGCGAGGTGGCCGTCATCACGCATAAGACAACCGTGGACGGCTCCTGCGGCGGGAACCGTCTCCCGAACGCGAGTTGGACGGCCACAGCCTACGTTCTCGAAGGCGCTGAGTGGAAGGCCGTATTCCGCGCCGCATCGGCAATCGTTAATCCGGCAAAACTACCCAAGCAAACTGCGGACATGATCGCAGCGAGTCTGCCAGCCAGCCATGATGCCAACACCGACGCAATGCTGAACCGCGAAGAGGCGATCTGGGATGCGTGGAAGGACAGGGATGCGAAACGACTCGACGCGCTGGTGCCGTCGCAGATTCAGTTTATCGATATCTTCGGCACGCACATCGGTACGCGGGCCGAGACGCTCAGTGCCTGGTCCGGGCAAGGCTGCGATGTCAAGAATTTCCAGCTTGCCGATGCGAAGACGACTATGTTTACTCCGAACTTTGGAATCCTCACCTTGTATGCGACTGTGGATGGAACCTGTTTCGGCCAACCCGTGATTCCGGTCTGGACATCATCGTTCTACGTCAGGCGCGGAGACACCTGGGTCTGGAGCTTCGGCATCAACATTCCGGCGCACGCCGGTTCCCTCTGACCTGAACCGCACCATGGCGGACAGCGGGCCTTTGGTCGGCTGACGACTTCGGGAAGCCTGCGTTTGCTTACAACGTGGGGACAGACGGGGCGTACCCTAGTTTCTACGGCCAACAGTTTTTTCGCTCACGTCTCAGACAAAATTGGTGAACGTCCCGGGAGGTTCACCCATTTTCTGCCGGGTGCCCCACACATTCGCGCTTTTGGCGAATGTGTGGGTGCCGACAGCATCGTTGGAGGCGCAAGAACACACCACGGGTTCGCTAACCGAGGTTCATCCGCGGGACACGATTCTGCCCGCCATGGGTGATGAGAGCAGTACAGGTTCTCCGTCCAACTCAGATTTCACGGATTTAGTGTCTTGTCGTGTTTAGCAGCAGACGCCAGTTTCATCTGGATGTGCTGGAGCGCGCCCGCCATGCCCATTTCTGCTTTCATCTTGAGGAAATGAGCAGACATGCCCCAGACCATGTCAGTGCTGTTTCCGTGCGTCTGGTTCAGCAGCGTCATGAAAGCTGCCTCGCCGCCCTTGTTGTAGGCAGCGATCAAATTTGTCATGAATTGGAGCGACCCCTGCCGTGACTGGAGCAGTTTCTCGCCCGCAGAATGATCGCCCCATTCGGTGCCGTCTACGAACTGCACATAGAGAACCTTGGCCTGTAATGTGTCGGGTAGCTTAGGAGTGTCGCTCGGCCATTCGGTAATGACCTGAGTGACCCCCGGCGTGAATCCGCCCTGACCGAAATACAAATCATGTTGGTCACCAACTTTGCCGTTGTACTCGATGACGTAGGCGAGTATCTCCTTGGTCGATACGTTTTGTGCAGTGACATTATTTGCCCAGTACTTGTCCGCGGTCATGGCTGAGGGGAAAAGCAAGGGACTGCCGGCCACGGAGACATCACGAATCGGAGTCTGGGCAGACAGCAGTGCTGTGAACCAAAAAACGGCCGCGATAAGCTTCATCTTTTTGTCCTCGTGAGATAACCAAGGTTGTGACCCCGCCCCAACAACAGGATCGAGACCTATTGCAGCTGACGGTGCCATCTTTCTGTGGATGTCAAGCTATTAGGTTTCGTCTGTTCTGAAATCAGAACAAGGGTTTGTTCACTTGTCCGCAACGGATGATAACGAAGTTACTACGTGCTCTTGCCGGGTGCCCCACACATTCGCGCTTTTGGCGGATGTGTGGGAGTCGGCCCATTGTGCAGGGCGCAAAGACACACATAAAGCCCGACGGGTTCGATAGCTTAGAAGTTATCCACGGGACACAATTCTACCGACATTGGTGATGAGAGCTTACGTGCCGACACATCGCAAACTGCGCGCTATGTATGGGGCACACGGCTGTCGAAGACCTCGTCCAGCCAATCCAGGGTTCGTCGATTCACCAACGAACGATTCTGCATTTCGCAGTGTCCTGCGGCGCCTTCAGCAGCCGTGAACCGCAGCAGCGTTTTCTCGCACGTCAATGCTTCATAGAATGAGGGTGCGGAGGTTCCCAGCGAATCATTTTCCGCCATGGTCAAAAGTGTGGGGCACTTGATCGATTCGGCATGGCCCTTCATCGTGAACTGCTCTGCTGAACTCAGGTAGTCCCGAAGATTGTCAACTCCGTGGACCCAGAATCCACGCTGAATCACCTTCCACTTGAGGGCAGCATCGTTACGAACGATCGCATCCATCCTGGCTAGAATGCGGTCATCGAGTTGTCCGAGATCCGCGGCCTCTTCCCGAGGGACTTTCAGATTGTGAATGACGAATTCTCGAAATCCGTCGGCTATGCTCCATGTTCCGGGATCGGCGATCAATGCAGCAATTCGATGTTCGCCCGAGGCCGCACGTGGAGCCAGAAAACCTCCGAGGCTCCATCCGTTAAGAGCGATCTTCCGGGCATCCACGATGCGCTGACCAAGAGCGAAATCGACAACTGCGGTTATTACGCTATCCCAGTCCGGGCGGAGGTAGATGTTTTGCTCATACAGCATTCCTCCCTGTCCCGGCCCATCAAAAAGGAGGCAATGATAGCCGCGTCGGGTCGCCGCTACCACCGAAGCGAAATACATGTCCGTCATCGTTCCGTCATAACCGTTGGTGAAGATAATGAGCGGCCGAACTTCGTTTTCATGGCCGACGGCAGGAACCAGGTACGCGGGCATGCCTGTTTCCTCGAATGGAATGCGTACTGATCGGATCGGTTCATTGAAGAGCGACAACCCGCGGTCAAGCGCGTTCGATTGCTTGCGGAATGCGTTCAACAGTCGGGCATCAACCGGCTTGCCATAAAGAGGATGGTAAGAAGCCGCATAAAAGACGCTGGCACGAAGCAATAAATCCCGAGCACTATCTTTGTGATGCCGGGCTAAAGCAATGTCCGCCTCGTCTACCATCCGGTCAGCAGCAGCGTTCCACGCGTCGTAGAACGCCGAGTCATCTCCATCGCCCACGGCGGCTGCGACGGCTTGAATTTCCCCGAAGTCCGCACCACCGTAAGGAATGTAGGCGATTGGCCAGCTACCGAATGCATCGTGGAGTTTGTTGACAAAGAGATCTGCCATGGTCATCCCATTGTTCTTGTAAACAGCGACTGCACTCCAGAGTTCATCGAAGGGATACGATTCTGACCAACATTGGTGATGGGAGCTGTACGCAGGCATATATCACCAACTGCGCGATGTATGGGGCACCGGGCTTTAGGAGTTTGCCCCGGCCTTCATTGCTCAGTGCCCGAAACATAGGCCGAATCTGCTGTCGGCAGCCTGGAGTTGCGATGCGCGTTCACGAACGGCGCAGAAATCACGTACACATTGCCCGTCTTGTCGTTCAATGCGAGTCCGTTGGTTCCCCATCGAATAAACCGGCCAATCCGGCCGATGCCATTTTGAGTGGTGGAAAAAGGAATTCTGTTCACCGCGATGAAATGGGTCAAGTCGAATATGACGAGCGTATAGCTGCTGTTATTCTGCCATGCGTATTTTGCAGGAATGAACACGGTATTCAGAACTGAGTCAGCGGCCATCGGCCAGCCACCGCCCACCTCAAAAATACCGGACGGAAGCCCTGTCAGGGGATCAATAACGTGGAAGCCATCATCAGAATAAACGAGACCATTTGTGCGATTGTAGTGAATCCGACCTGGATTCCAGAACACCGCCGGATAGTTCTCGCTGAGAACTACTCCGGAGGAGTTCACAGCCAGCGTGAAGAAATTAAAACCGGTGGTCTCGTTCTCAGTGTCGGCGGCATATAGAACTTTCGCGTCGGCTCCCCATTGAAGCGAGTCGTATGTGTTACCGCCAGGGGACCCATCCGGCGACGCTGGTGGACCATACCTGCTTCCCCTAACTCAAATTCTCGCCTGACAGGAATCTACGCGATGGTGTTGAAATCAGGCGATTACACTCATTGACCTTCGGGGTGGCTTGGTCCGGTGCGCAGCCCGCGATCGGAAACCGAACGGAAGGGGGGTGCAACTTTGGACCTCTCTATCTCCTATCCCCCCTCACGTTGACTTGCTCTCGCGCCTTACCTAACATGGCAGCCTCATCTGTATTGCTTCGCCAGACGCAATCTGACCACAGCCATGATCGGGCAGACCATTTCGCATTACCGCATTGTTGACCGCCTCGGCGGCGGCGGGATGGGTGTGGTTTACAAGGCGGAAGACACGCGGCTGCATCGTTTCGTCGCACTCAAGTTTCTGCCTGATGAAGTGGCCAGGAATGCGCAGGCGCTCAGCCGGTTTCAGCGGGAGGCGCAGGCGGCTTCGGCGTTGAACCATCCCAACATCTGCACCATTTACGACATTGGCGAGGAGAACGGCAAGGCGTTTATCGCCATGGAGTACCTGGATGGCGTAACGCTGAAGCACATGATCGCCGGGCGTCCCATGGAACTGGACACGTTGCTGGCACTGGCCATCGAGATTGCCGATGCGCTGGACGCGGCGCACGCCAAGGGCATCATTCATCGCGATATAAAACCGGCCAATCTTTTTGTGACCGAGCGCGGCCACGCCAAGATTCTCGACTTCGGATTGGCCAAGGTAACGACGGTGGCCAGCAGTGAGGCTGCGGCGGGATTTTCCCAGGCGACGGCCGTGAGCGAGGACCACCTGACCAGTCCGGGATCGACGATGGGGACAGTGGCTTACATGTCTCCCGAGCAGGCCAAGGGCAAAGAGTTGGACGCGCGTACCGACCTGTTTTCGTTTGGCTCGGTGTTGTATGAAATGTCGACCGGCACATTGCCCTTCCGCGGCGACACTTCGGCGTTGATCTTCAATGCGATTCTGGAGCGGCTGCCTACGCCTCCTATCCGGCTGAATCCTGATCTGCCGTCGGAGCTCGAGCGCATCCTTAATAAGGCGCTCGAAAAAGACCGCAATCTTCGTTATCAGCATGCGGCCGACATGCGCGCCGATCTGCAGCGGCTGAAGCGAGACACGGACACGAGCCGAGCCGTCGCGGCCGCCAGTTCGGGAAGCATTCCGGCGGTGCAGGATCCTCCAGTTTCTTCTTCTGCGGTTGCGCCAGCGGCGGGCTCGAGATCTTCGTCCGGATCTGCGGCGTGCGCCTTCTTCTGGCAGCGTGTCAGCCGCACATATTTCCGCGCCCGCGGCGGCCGCCGAAATTCCTGCGAATAAGAAATGGTGGAAGACGGCCGTCCCAGTGGTGACACTGCTGGCTGTGATTGCGGCGGGATACTTCTTCTATGCGCGACGGAACCGCGCCCTGACCGAGAAAGATTCAATCCTGCTCACCGACTTCGTCAACACCACTGGCGACAGCGTCTTCGACGGATCGTTGAAGCAGGCGCTGGCAGTGCAACTGGAGCAGTCACCCTATCTGAACGTGCTGCCGCAATCGCGGATTCAGGAAGGCCTGCGCTTTATGGGAAGGTCTCCGGACGAGCGCATCACTAATGATGTGGCGCGGGAGATCTGCGTGCGCGAGGGCGTGAAGGCAATGCTGACCGGATCGATTTCAGGACTGGGCAGCCACTACGTGATTGACCTGAACGCGGTGAACGCGGAGAACGGCGATTCGCTGGCACGGGCGCAGGTCGAGGCCGACAGCAAGGAGCAGGTGCTGAAGTCGCTCGATAAGGCGGCGTCTGACTTGCGGCAGAAGTTGGGAGAGTCAATCGGGTCGGTGCAGAAATTCACTACGCCTTTGCAACAGGCTACGACATCTTCTTTAGAGGCGCTGCAAGCTTTCACCCTGGGGCAGGCAGAGCATCAGAAGCTGGAAGACGAGAAAGCGATTCCGCATCTGCAGCGCGCGATTGAACTGGATCCGAACTTCGCCATGGCTTACGCCACGCTGGGCGTGGTCTACGGCAACCTGAGCCGGACCAAACAGCAGCAGGAGAACCTGAGGAAGGCCTTCGAGTTGAAAGACCGCGCCAGCGAGCGGGAAAAGCTTTATATCTCGGCTCACTACTACAGTGAAGGCACGGGTGAGATCGACAAAGCGGTGGCGATGTACGAGCAGTGGAAGCAGACCTATCCGCGGGAAACCGTGCCCTGGGACAATCTCGCGCTGCTGTACCGAATCGCAGGGCAGCCGGAAAAGGCGCTGGCCAATGCCAGCGAGGCGATGCGCCTCGACCCGAAGGATAAGTTCGCTTTATCCAACCTCTCGGACGCCTACCAGAGTCTCGGTCGCTACGACGAAGCCAGAGCGATTATCGACCAAGCCACTGCCCAGGGTTTGGGATCCCCAACGGATGCCTTTTCGATCTACACGATGGCATTCGCTCGTGGCGACAAGGCTGGAATGCAGCGAGCGCTGGACCTGGCCAAGGGACCGTCGGTTGAGCCGATCATGCTGGTGATCGCGGGTATGGGGCAATGCTCTTTGGGCAAGATTCAGAGTGCCAGGCAAAGTTTCGCCCAGGGAATCACGTTGGCTCAAAGCTCCGGACTTAAGGAACTCGCCGCGGGACTTCGCCAGACGGATTCGTCTTGCCTTGCCGAGGTGGGCTACACGGCTCTTGCCCGGCAGGCGGCAGTAGAGGCTCTCGCCGCTTCGAATGATCGCGACACACGAATCGCCGGTACTTACGGACTCGCACGGGTTGGCGATGCCTCGGGATCGCAGAAGCTGATGGACGGGCTGGCCAAGGAATTTCCCACCGACACCTTGCTGAACTCGGTCTGGCTGCCGGTGGCACGGGCGAGTAATCAGATCAAGGCCAACCAGGCTGCGCAGGCGGTGAGCACGCTCGAAGCTGCGATTCCATATGAGCTGGGCGGGCCGCCGAACGGCGCTATCTATTGGCCGATGTACGTGCGCGGGGAAGCGTATCTGAGCCTGCATGATGGGGCTAAAGCTGCGGCGGAGTATCAGAAGATTCTGGATCACGGTGGCATTGCCCCGTCCATGCCACTTTATACGTTGGCACGTTTGGGGCTGGGACGGGCATACGCGGCGCAAGGAGACAAGTTAAAGGCTAAAGCGGCGTATCAAGATTTTTTCGCGGCCTGGAAAGATGCTGACCCGGATGTGCCTATCCTTAAGGAAGCAAAGGACGAATACGCCAAACTGCAATAGTTTGTGTGGGGCGGACAGGAGTGTCCGCCCCACACATTCTGACCTGATATGATTGTCGCTCCCTGTGCGGATACGACGCAGACTTCCCATCTTGTTCGGCGTTGTGCTGGTCGGTGCGGCCATCGCCCTCGCCGTCGTTCTGCGCAAGCATGCCCCGCCTGAACCTGCCCGCCTGCTTCCCGGCGCGGACGGATACCTTTACGTCAATCTAAAGCGCGCACGGCGCGCCAACATGGCGGGTCAGTTGCCGGACGTTCCGCATGAGGCGGAGTACGAGCAGTTTATTCAGGCAACCGGATTCCAGTTTGAGCGTGACCTAGACCAGGCAGCTTTTGCCATTCACTATCCTTCGAAAAAGAAGGCCAATGCGGTGCCTCCGGAGCCGCCGCGGTTTTCAGAAGTATTTGTGGGCAGAATCGAGGGGGCACGGCTGCGGTCATATCTGGGCAAGATCGCCGGGTCGGTTGACAACTACCGCTCGGTGGACATTTACAACATCCCTCTCGAAGGCCGGACATTGCGGGTGGCAGTGCTGGGATTTGATACCGTGGCCGCGTCAAACCACGACGATCCCATGGTGATTCGCGGCATCGTGGACCGATCGCGGAAAGTGGCTTCGCCATTCGGCGGTCCGGCACTGTTGCGGCGTTACTACAAATACGTTCCGCTGGTGAGTCTCGGCTGGGCCATTTTCCAGGTGGACCCGGCAAACAACCTGCCCAGCCGGAGTCCGCTTTCGGCGCTGTTTACCCAACCAGCGACCATTGTTGCGTCGGCACGTTATTTAGGACGGGTGAACTTCCGGGCAGAGGCTTTCACCGGAAGTGCGGACGAAGCGCACCGGTTGACGGAACAGTTGGGAACTTTTCTCCAGCTATTCCATACGGCCGAGGGAACGGTGTCGGTGCCGAACAGCGATGCCGATATGAAAGCGTTTTTTAACAATCTGAAGATCGAACAGAAAGACGATCGCGCCGTACTGACCGCAGCCATTCCGCCGGGATTTATCCGAAAGGCAATCGCATCACCGGAGCCGGCGCCTCCAGCAAGCAAAAGTAAATAGCTGTAACTCTGAGTGGGCCCGCGCATCTGTGTAGGCAGCGATTGTTTGGGTGGAGCAGCGCTTCAGCGCTGCGCAAAGGCGGTAAAAGTGCGGCTTCAGCCGCTGAGGTACCTCAGGGGCTGAAGCCCGTCGCGACAGAACTTTATGCAGGCCTGAAGGCCTGCTCCACCCTTGATCGATGACGGCCGTTTTAGAAGCGTTCAAATAGGATACGAGCGTTCAAAACGACCCACTACCCACGTAACCTAGTGGTGGTCCGAGTTTGACTAGGGCTGGCTCGGAGCAACAGGTACAATAATTACAGATGTCTAACCTTCCTCTTCCTCTGGCCGCGTTCGTTGCAGGACTGGTTTCGTTCCTGTCTCCGTGCGTATTGCCCCTGGTTCCGGGCTATGTTTCATTGATCTCGGGAGCTGGAGTTGAAGAGCTGAAGGCGCAGGAATCCCGCCTGCTGGGCAGGGTGATGCTGAATTCCATTGGCTTCATTCTGGGGTTCAGCGTTGTATTCATTTCGCTGGGAGCGATTTCTACTGAAGTCGGGCAGTTGCTGGCGCGCTACAAATCGGTACTGGCGCAAGTAGCTGGCGTGGTCATTATCGTATTCGGATTGCACCTGACCGGGCTGTTCAAGATCAAGGCGCTGTACACGGATGCGCGACTGCATAGCGTAAAAGGCGGCAGCACACCGTGGGGAGCTTTTCTGATTGGCTTCGCTTTTGCCTTTGGATGGACGCCTTGTGTGGGACCGATTCTGGCTGTGATTCTGGGTTTCGCGGCGACTCAGGATTCGGTGGCCAAGGGAATTCTGTTGCTCGCGGTTTACTCGATGGGATTAGCGGTACCGTTTTTGCTGACTTCTCTGGGCATTGAACGGTTTCTCAAGTTTTATAAGCGTTTTCGCATGCACATGCATGCTCTGGAAGTGGCCAGCGGGGGATTGCTGATCGTGCTGGGATTGTTGCTGGTGTTTGGGCGCTTCACGATCATTTCTAACTATTTATCGTTTCTGAACCGGTTCGCTCTGTAATGAAGGAGTCTGTCGTGAAACGCGATCCAGTGGTCATCATCGTGGTCGCCATGGTGGTGACCGTAATGCTTGTAGTGGGATTTCAGGTGGCGCGGCGGAATTCCGGCCATGGCACGCCAGTTGCGGCCAGCATGAATGGCCAGGCGGCGCCGGATTTCACGTTGGAGACGCTGGACGGAAAGACCATGCATCTCTCCGATTTCAAGGGCAAGGGCGTTCTGCTGAACTTCTGGGCGACCTGGTGCCAGCCCTGCAAGATTGAGATGCCATGGTTCGCCGAATTGCAGAAACAGTACGGTCCTCAGGGATTGCAGATTGTGGGCGTTGCCATGGACGATGCCAGTCCCAAGGAAATCGGCGAGTTCGCGCACGACCTGGGCGTGAACTATCCCATCCTGGTGGGAAGGAAGAAGTTGGAAACGCCTACGGCGGAGTGCAATTCCTGCCTGCGACTTTCTACATCGGGCGGGATGGCAAGATTGTCGACAAGGTTTTTGGCCTGAAAGGGCGTGGCGAAATCGAGGACAGCATCAAGAAGGCGCTGGCCGAAGGCCAGGCCGTACAGGCGCAAAAGTAACGTATCGCAGGACGAGTAACACTTCTATCATCTATTGATGTTTACGCTGCGAAAGCTCGCTCCTGGTTTGGTCCTGCTGGCCGCGCTGGCTGCGGCGCAGGAGAATCCAGCGGGAGGTGAGGACCTTCCGGGTAGAAAATCGCCCTCGGTCACGATGGCGCCCGTCTCGGTGACGACGGTCACACGGGGAAAGCCGAATCCAGTGAATCTGCGTTTTCGGGTGGGATCGGGCTTTCATGTAAATTCCAACCAGCCCAAATCTGAGTTCCTGATACCGACTGTGCTGAAGCTCAGTGCTCCAACCGACATTGTGATCGGGAGAGTCACCTATCCCGCGGGGACCGAGATGAGCTTTACCTTCGCGCCAGACGATAAGTTGAGCGTTTACTCAGGGGAGTTCCCGGTGGTGGTGGAAGTACGTCCACTTGCCGAAGTGATTCCCGCCAAGTACATGATTCGGGGAGAGCTCAGATACCAGGCTTGCGACAAGGCTGCCTGTTATCCTCCGAAGAAACTTCCGGTCCAGTTTGAGATTCAGGTCATCAAGGGACCGCCACCGCATCGCAAGAATCCTGGGCAAAGTCCCCACGTCCATTTGTAGTACCGGGATCTACGAATCTAGCTTGAAAGCATTTGCCGCGGGAGTACAATTGGCTCCAACAGTTTGAACCACGGCACTGGCCGGTCAGACAAGCAACCACTTCTGACAGGGACTGGTCAGGCTTCGGCGCTTGAAGTTTATTGCTTCATTGATATCTGGATAAATCGAATGGCCACTCCGCCCGAGCAGCATCGCCTTGATCCCGAAACGTCTGTTGAATTACTGTCTCCCGAGTTCTTACCTCCAGCACCTTCACAGTTCACTGATTTCCCCGATGCGCGGTTTCCCGACAAACTCGCGGATTATATCCGCGAGTCGGTGCTTGAGGCCCTGCCTAACGACCTGACCAGAATGATCTATCTGGCGTCGCTGCGGGACTGCAACAGCGGTATGTATCTGCATCCCGAGCTGTCGCACCAGAGAGGAATGCACGCTGCGGACAAAGCCTTGCGGACGTGCCATGAGCAGGTGTTTCGACGTCTGCTTACCACGCGGCTTCCGGAATATGTCACGCAGTTGCAGGAATATATCCGCTACACCCGGAGCGAGATCATGACCGTGCTGAAGACGTGGCGGTCGCTGCAGGCGTACCGGGCGACAGTTCCAGTCGGGGCACTGGCCGCGTCTTCGGAACTCTACTTCCTTAATATTGGGATCGCCCTGGATGTTGTGGGCAAGGAAATAGCGGAGCCGGAGTAGCTCTAATGGGTCGCTCCGCTGTTCGGCAGTTGCTCAAACGGTAGCCAGGCATTGACTACGCGGCCGATCACGGAAGCCTCTCGCGGCACTTTGAATCGCCTGACCGGCTGGCGGGAGAGCGGGTAAGGCAGCAGAGTCAGTTCTTTCCCTTCCAACTGGCACCAGCAGCAACTGTGACCGTCGGTGTGCCACACCAGATACACCGGACGTTCTCGAATCGTCTTCCAGTCGAATACCTGTACGGCGTTCTGCATGACATCCACTTCAACCAGGGATCCGGGAGGAATCAGCTCGCCCATGGTGTCGTCCTTCAAACCGACGACGGCGTAGCGATAACGTCTCGGGTCAAGGCGCTTGCGCAGAGCCGGCGGAAGCGTTGCCAGTTCCTGGGGATTCAGTTTCAGCAGGCTGGTTTCGTGACTGTTGAAGCTGGTGTCAAAGTTGAGTTGAAAGCGAAAGTTGGGTTCGCGCAACTCCGAAGTTTCGAACCGGGGTGAGCCGGCTTCAACTTCGCCGGTGTATTGGCGAACCTCATTGCAATCGATCCCGAAAACCTGCAGCAGTTCTTCGAGAGAGACTTTGAGACAAGCCGCGAGACTAAAAAGTTTGTGAATGCTGGGGACCGAGCCGGTTTCGATATCGGCAAGGGTGGAGTGTGAAACGTAAAAGTCAGCGTTGCCCTTGATGTCGGCAATCGAACGACTGATGCGTTCGATGTCACTGGACTTAACAAAACGCTCGTCGCGCAGTTCCCTGATCCATTTACCCGAGTCCATGTTAGTGGCCGTGATTTCCCGTCTCAACCGGTATTCGCGGCTTCATGAAGTGGCGCCCCATGTTTCCGCGGAGATGCCAGATGACACTATAGCTTTTGTATCTACTGCTACAGCTGACTCTGAACGAAAACCGCAGAAAATCAACACCCGGCATTACAGTCAGCTTGCCATCAAAGCTTGTTTCAGCTCCAGCTGCCGCTGTTGTCGAATCCTGTTGAGGTAAGAGAGCAACTCCTCATACGGTACTTCGACTGCCGGAAACTTCCCTGTCCAACCGGGCAACAGCCATTTCAAAAACAGATATGGCTGAACGCGCAACAAGTTTACACGAAGGCGGAGTGCGCCATAAATCAAATCCTCTGCTTCTTTGGTAAGCGCAGGATTCGCTTCCAACTTCGCCAATTGCCCCAGCTTCATTAACATCGCGGCATTGTCTCCTACCATCCGAATCGCATGCAACGCCAGAGCCATACGCCGGCGTTGCAGGGCACGGAATTCACCGGGAGAAAATGAACGGCGAAGATATTGTTCTTCCGCGGGATCGAGAAGCAGCCGGAATATATCGGGATCGACTTCGTGTTTCCTGGCCTCCCAGTCTTCCAGACTTTTCACCTGGGGGAAGCTGGGACGAAGGACTTTCCAGACCAGAAACAGCGACATCACACTGACCAACAGAATTGTTAACGTCGATACCATTTATCAACTTTCTGATTCAATTCGTCATTCCACTGGCCCAAGTCATTGGGCGGCAATCGATTGATGGGGCCTTCCCCCAAGGGAAGAAGAAAATAGGCGGCCCAGATCAGGACGCCGAGATTATATGCCGTGGACCTTAACAACACAAAAGAGTTGTCTGTTAAAGCGTGCAGGTGGGCGCGAAGCTCCAAAAGCAGAAGATCGAAGGCTGCATATAAACCGAAGCCGGCGGCAATCCCCAGCGGATAGTTTCGCCAGCTAAGGCCCAGGCGGGACATGAGCGCCAGCATCAAAATCAGCAAACAGACTTGCAGAAAGCGGACTGAGCGCTCGATATAGATGGTCCATTCAAGAACAATGTCCGCACCTGCCGGGCCTCTACTCCAAATAAGCGAAGCCAGCCCCGCCACAGCCGCGATGGCGGCGATACTTAGCAGCACTTTGAAAAGAAATCGAAGGAATGGATAACGCCGAACCAGGTGAAAGGCAACCTCGACAATCACCACCAGGGCCAACAAAATCGCTACGCCGTCTCCCCACCAATACACAGTGGAATAGAGATTTCCTCCGTATGGGAGGGACGCGAGAATCAGATCGCGCACGGGTAAAGTTAGGTTGTAGGTGAAAAAAAAAGGGAATTGCCGGGCCAACCCGCGATAAAGCATACTCACGGCAATTGCCAACTGCAAAGCCAGGGGCAGGAACCAAAGAGCAGACGTCAGCAGGTGAAAGAAATTCATGGGCCGCCTTCGCAGGCTACGCGCAAACCAGACGACCCACAAGCAATTTTGGACTCAGCTCTTTTTACGATCGAAGATTATTTTCCCGGGCAATGTCCTGGCGAACACATCGGCGCCGGAGCGCCGCCGTCGGCGAATGACGCGGTTGACATTGCGCCCAGTAACACGAGTGTTGCCAGCATCAGACGAGCGATATTTTTCATGATAAAGATCTCCCAGGGGATAGAACTTCCCCGCTGAGGCAACCATATTTTTTGGGACGGAGGAAAACTGAAGTGTTCGAAAAACGCGCGCCGTAATTTATTTTTCGTCGGTATACCGACGACTTCCTAATTGGCGCCTGTAGCGTGCGGGACGTGTTTCAGCAGCCATTCATGCGGCTCGGGCAGTGCGGTACCTTTTTATTCGCCGACCTGAATAAAACTGGCGGCAGCGCAAAACCGCCAAAACAGGTCGGTATACCGACGACTTCAAATTACTTCGCAGGGCGCCTGAGAAAAATTGCGGGATGCCTGGGGCATCAAACAAGGTAGCAGGGACCCTGATTCGGCGGCGCAAAAGTCGAGCTAGTATCGATGGATGGGCGCTACAGCAGCGGCTCGCGGCTTTTCACGGATACCTCTCGCCGGACCCGATTTTGTCGGAACTGAGGCCGTCGATGTGGGCCCAGTGCGATGGGTCTGGCACGCGCGTGCCGACAGCCTCCGGAATATCCTGTGCCACAGCGGGCACAACATCTCTCGCCTTTCAACCGTGACGCGCGAACGATTTGGAATCGGCTCGTCCTATTTCATCCCTCCGACGTTCCTGAGCAAAGTACGAAATGGCATAACACCCCATGTATGCCAGGTCATAGCGTTGGGAGACAGTACGGGCTACCGCTTCGTCGACTGGCTGCGATTTTTCGGCTTCGACCTGCGCCAGATTCCCCGTTTGCAGATGCTTCTGCATAGCAGTCGCACGGTCCTGGTTACTCCTGTCGAGAACGGCTGCGATTTTTTCCTGCCACGGTGTTATCCCGGCGAAAACTTTTACGGATCATCTTCATACCGGGGGAATCGCTATGTGTTCGCCAAAATCGGCTCACGGGATGCAGAGATCTATCCCAGGCTTTTCTCGGGCAGCATCGTGCGGATTGATTGTTCGGATAGCGATCATTTCGATAGCGAGCGTTTCTACGGTGAACGCTTGCGGAATGATGAGGCGTCGATAGGGGACCGTCTCTGGCTGGTCGAGTTGCCTGACGGACTCACATGCTGCCGCCTGCAATGGGTCGATCGCCAGCAGATTGTGCTGCTGCCGAACCGCGCTCCGTGGGGATGCTGGCCTCTCCGCCTTCCGACGGAGGCCCGGGTGCTCGGAGTGGTGGACACGGACGGCGAGGCTCGGTACATCACAGCAGAGTGCAGAAAAAAGAAAATGACTCTCTCGGAACTGCTCCGCCTCTCTCGCCGGCGAACCGGTGTAACGTTCAGGTCGGCCCACGAACTGACGCGTAGCATCGCCCGCATTATGGGCAACAGCGATTATGAGATCGCGCTCGGCATGCTTTCGGATTATGAAGTCATGGGAAAAGTGCCCAGACACATCGCTAAAATCCTGAGTCTCTGCATCGTCTATTGCATTGATATCTGGGAGTTGATGGAGGCGGCAGGAGTTCACATCGACGAATCTGCGAAATTGCCACTTCCGGCGGCGCTTCATCTTCAAACTTCATCCCGCTATGTCGAGGACTCCATGCACCACTCCCGCGCCGTCTCTTGAGTTGCTGGGACGCCTGAGGGTTTTCCGAATGCATGCTGGGAACTTAAGTAACCGTGGGATGGTTACTTACGAAGGTGTGTCGCTGCGACCATTCGGCGTGTGACTCTCGTGCTTTGACCACCTTGTGGGTTGATCTTACGATGATTGCGGCACCGGAGTTCCCCGCTTCCGGCCATTCTCTCCCGATAAAAGTGGTTTAGGGTGTCCGCCGAGCAGGGCGGTAAATGGAGGCTGTGCCCGGAATGAAACACGATCATAAAAGGAAGTCTTTGCGCGGCAGATCACGCGGGGAGAGCGGATTCAGTCTGCTCGAGATGATGATCGTCTGCTGCATCATGATGATTGTGGCCGGAATCGGTTTCATGGCGATACAACCAGCCTTGAAGGACGCCCGGGTTAATCAAGCTTATCAAGATGTGCTGATGCCGCTTCGAATAGCTCGTCAGCGCGCCATCGCGGAACGCAAGCAATACATCGTGTGCTTCGGCCTGACCACACCTACCGGCGCTCTGACGCCCCTCGGCGCACCGACGGCACAGAGCATCCAGATTTTTCGCTGGGATGCAGGCACGGCCCTCTCCGCGGCAGCTCAAATTTCCATTAACCGATTGCCCTCGGACATGCAGATGACGGTGATCACTGGGATGCCGAATGGTGCGGCGACCGTACCGGATGGTTTTGGCAATGCCACCGTCGCCATTGATTTCGACCAAGGAGTGGCCGGCGCAATCAAGAACCAGGTCTTATTCATGCCCGATGGTTCAGCGCATGACGTCAACGGAAGCTGGAACAGCGGAATAGTTTACGTGGCGCGGCCCGGAGACCTGTACAGCTCTCGCGCAGTCACTCTGTACGGAGCAACAGGAAGAATCCGAGGATGGCGCCTTCTGGCCAGTGCGGGAGGGCCAAAATGGTTTCAACAATGAGCAAGAGTAAGCACGCGGCGGTTTCAAATAGTCCCAGGCAACAGGGATTTGCCCTGCTTGAAACTCTGATCGCCATCGTGGTGCTGATGATTGGCCTGCTGGCCGTCCTGGCAACTTTTGCCATGGCGATCGGCAACACTACGTCGGTGCAGAACGACAGCATCGCACGCCAGAAAGCGACAGAGGCGGTGGAAAGTATTTACACGGCACGCCAGACCGGCCAGATCACCTTCGACAAGATCCAGAACGTGGGCGCGGGCAATGGGATATTCAAGGTGGGATTCACGCCGATGATGGACCCTGGTCCGGACGGTTTGGATAACACTGGCGACGACGTTACTGCCACCCCCGTGCGTTTACCGGGAGCGAGCGGAGTGATCACGAATACGAGCGCTGACGTGCTGGTTGACCTGGGCAATTTCAGCCGGCAGGTGCAGATTGCAAATGTGCCGGGAAACCCCAACGTGCGACAGATCACGGTCAGCGTCCGTTACCCGGTGCCACAGGGGTGGCTCAAGACTTATCAGGTACAGGCCTTGATTGCTTCGTTCCGCTGAGGAGAGAGATGAGATCCACCGAAACAAAAATTCGCGGCTTCAGTCTGGTCGAGTTGCTGATCGCCATGGCGCTGGGCCTCATCGTTCTGGCCGCCACGACGCAGCTTTTCAAGAACGGGATGGATGCGACGCGCATGGTAACGCAGTCGTCGGAAATGCAGCAAAGCGTCCGCGCCACCGTGAACCTGATTGCTAAGGACGTGAGCATGGCCGGTTCCGGACTGCCCTCTGGAGGTTTGTCGTTGCCTGCCGGAGCGGGCTCGACAGCTTCGTTCTTCGCCGTGGATCCCAGCCAGGCATGGCTGGCCAACAATGGCTATCCGAACAAGTACATGTTCGGCATTACTCCGGGAGCGGGCAACGGTATCGAACTCGGCGGACCGGCCGTCATTGCGGCCACGGGAACCGCGTCGGATGCGATCACAACCGTCTATGCTGATTACGCGTTTCCGCTCAACCAGTACACGACCGCGATCCCAGCCGCGAACCCGCTCGGAGATAAAGTCACGTTCACGTCACCAGTGCCTTTGCCAGTGGGGTTTCCAGCCATCCAGTCTCCTACGGGAATTCAGGTGGGAGATCTGATCCTGTTCACGAACAATCTGGGTAGCGCGGTGGGCGAAGTCACGGGTATCGCCCCCACAGCAGGTACCAGCACCGACATCAGTTTCGCCAATGGAGACCCGCTGAAGATCAACCAGACAGGTGCGGCCACCGGAAACATCAAATCCATCATCGGTGGTGGAGCTACGATCGGTACCCGCATTTGGGCAGTCACTTATTTCATCGAAGTTCCGGCTGCGGCGACCAGCCAGCCCCCGCGCCTGATGCGCCAGGTCAACGGCCAGAAACCAGTGCCGGTAGCCGACAACATTATCAACCTGAAAGTCACGTATGACGTCTGTGATGGCACTAACGGTCCGAACTGCTCTGGTATCGCCAATCCGTTGGTAGCTCCTTTCTCCCCCAGCCAGATCAACAAAGTGAACCTTCAGGTAATGGGACAGACGCTCAATTCTTTCGGCAACAAGTCGAGAAGCACAATTTTGACTACGTCCGTGAGCACGCGCAGCCTGTCGTTCAAGGACCGGTACAACTGAGAAATCGTAATCGAGGAGAGAGGGCTGTAGCTTCAGGAGATCATCAATATGCGTAGCATTAAGGGCCGATCACGGGGATTCACTCTAATCGCCAGTCTGTTGGTGCTTGCGCTGTTGTCCGGCATCGCTATCAGTCTGCTGTTTATGGTCCAGGGCGCCGGTCAGGTTGGAAACAACGATCTGGAAACCAACCGCGCGTACTATGGCGCCGAATCGGGCATGGAACTGCTGACGGCGAATCTGGCGGCGCTCTACCAGCAATCGCAGTCCCCGACGCCGGCACAGCTCACGGCGCTGGCCAATAATCCGCCCACCAACAGCATGATCAGCTCCATGAATTACCAGGAGAGCGTGACCTGGACGCCCGATGCCAATGGCAACCCGAAAGCCAGCGTCAGCGTCATCAGCTCCGGAACCAACGCGGGACTCACGGCGGAAATCATTCCGTTGACCCTGAAGGTCAGCGCTACCCGGCCGGGCGGTGCATCGGTCAATATGACGCGGGGCGTGGAAGTGGCGCTCATCCCGGTATTCCAGTTTGGTGTTTTTTCTGACAGCGACTTAAGTTATTTTGCCGGCCCCAATTTCAACTTCGCGGGGCGGGTGCACACCAATGGCAACCTGTTCCTGGCTGAGGGCAACGGCAACAACCTCATTCTCGATGACAAGGTTACCGCGGTGAAAGAGATCCTACGCGACCGGCTGGCCAACAACTTTCTCACCAATGCCAACTACACCGGTGAAGTTTATGTGCTGAACAAGAACCATGGCTGCGATGGCAACGTCGCCACCGCAATTGCGAGTGCCTACTGTCTGAAATTCAGCGTGCCTCTGGCCAGTTGGAGTGGCGGTATCCCTGCCGCAGGCACGCAGACCAACGTCGCGACCTGGACGAACACTTCCACAACGGTTTCGCCTACTACCTTCGGCGGATGGATCGGCAACAACACCTCGATGGCAGTGCAACCGCTGACGCTTCCGTTCGTGCAAGGCGCCAACGGCTCGGCGCAGCAGATTGCGATTGTTCGGAAAGCTCCGTTGGGAGAAGTAGCGACATCGGCAACGGGATCGTCGCGCGAGTACAACAAAGCCACCCTTCGCATCCTGCTGGCCAGCACTCAAGCAGATTTGCATCCCGACCGACCAGGCTTTCTGCCGGAAGACATCGATTTGACCGCCGACGGCTGTACGGCGTCACCCAATGGTTTGGCGGTTGCGGTAAAGGGCGTTGGAGGCGCTGCTCTGGGAACCACGAGGCTCGCCATGGCGAATACGGCATCGGACGCGGCATGGGTCGGACCTCCGACCTTGTCTCCGTGTCCTGCTGCTGGACCATGGAACCTTGTCGACGGCTGGTTGCGAGTGGAATATCAGAACGCGGCCGGCGCGTGGGTCGGGGTCACGACGGAGTGGTTACAGCTTGGATTCGCCCGCGGACTCCTTTCTCCCACCCAGCCGGTGGGAGGCGGAGCAGGATCAAACCCGGTGCATCCCAATGCGATCCTGATTTTCCAGCAACAAGCTGACCGGGATGCGATGCGGAACGGAGTTTAACCACCGCTGATGATCCCAAGCAACATTTTCGAGGCCGCTGACGCCAACTCTCAATACAGTTGGTATCCGATCAATCTCTACGATCCACGCGAGGGCTTTCCCCGCGATCCGCAATTCCGGCGGGCATGGCGAATCCGGCTTGCTACGTCAACGGCATCATGAACGCGGTTGAGTTCGATGTAGGCAACTTCAGGAAATGGTTGCAGGGTACCGTCCCCGGAGGAAGCGGCCGTTAGTGTCGTACAGCAGCCAGAACGGCTACCTGGTGTATTTCTCCGACCGCCGTGGAATGCTGCCGGATCTGAACGTCGGTCCGAACGTCACCACTGGCGAGTACGGCTTCGAGGACGTGATCAACTCGGCTTCGCCCACCGGAACTCCCGAGAATGTATTGGAAGCCTCTGAGGATGTGGACCAGAACAACGTTGTAAGGACAACTGGGGCGCAGTCCAATGTTGGATAATGGCCAGCGCGTCGCAACGGTTGCGGCTGATACGCCTAATCCTTATCGTCAACGTAGATTGTTCGACTCGCGGCCGGCAGAACATCGTGACCGGAGCGCGCCATGTATTGAAGCTGGTGGATGGCGGACTGGGCAACCTGCCGGTGCGCCCGGACACAGGCCTGGGCGGCTTTACGGTCGCATCTGAAAACCCGGTATACATTCAGGGAAATTACAATTCCGACAACACCGATCCTTTCTGGAACAATCCTCCTCCAGCCACGCCTGCGGACATCAATCACTCGGCCGCTGCCGTGATCGCGGACGCAGTGACCGTGCTGTCGAATAACTGGTCCGATGACCAACAGCATGCTGAACCCTCTGAACCTGGGAGGACGCGCGCCTAACACTCCTACGTACTATCGGCTGGCTATTGCAGGCGGAAAGAACATCAACTTCCCGCAACCGGCGGGCACAGGGCAGGACTTCGGTACCGACGGCGGAGTGCATAACTTCCTGCGTTACATCGAGTCTTGGGGCGGGTCCGGCGGACTGTATTATCGGGGATCGCTGGTCAGCCTCTATTACTCGCAGTACGCTACGGGTACTTTCAAGTGCTGCACCCTGGTTTACGGTCCCCCGCCGCGGTATTACTACTTCGACACCGCGTTCCTGGATCCGACGAAGCTGCCTCCAGGCACTCCGATGTTGCAGGACGTAGTCAACCTGACGTACTGGCAGGATTTCAAACCTTACTAACCTTCGCGTGAACGGTGCCCGCCCTTCAAGGGGCGGGCATTTTTTTGGTCAGCAGGTCTGAGGGGAAAGTAGGCCTCAGGCCTGCCTCGTCTGGGCATGGGGCGAGACTTCAGCTTCGCTGAGGTACCTCAGCGGCTGAAAGCCGCCCGACCACTCCTGCGAAATGCAGCGCTTAAAGCGGGGCTCCACCCGGACTAAAATCGGTCAGCGGAGGACAGACCAGCCCCTACAGGGCTGTGGTGGCGCCTGCTTATGTGGTCTTTGGGGCTTGGCGGGCGGCGGTGCGTTCGTTCAGGGCCAGCATGACTACGCGCAGCATGTCGTCCCAGGGGGCGGGCTTGCCGGTCCAGATTTCGAATTGGCGGGCGGCCTGGTGGACGAACATCTCGATGCCTGGGATTACTTCTGCGCCCCGCTCTTTGGCCATCTTCATCAGGCGCGTCTCGGCGGGATCGTAGACCATGTCGAAGACGTAGCGGGCGTTGATCTCGTTCTCGTGCAGCGGAGACTCTTTGGTGTTGCCCATGCCGACAGGCGTGGCGTTGATGATGACGTCGAAGGTGAGCTTCTTCATGTCGGCGCGCTTGGCGATTCTTGCTCTCGCCTGATGAGCGAGCTTTTGCGCCGGGCCCCGCGGTGCGATTCAAGATGTAAACTTCGGCGCCTCGTTCCTTGAGTCCGAAGACTGCGGCCCGCGCTGCACCGCCTGCGCCCAACACCAGGATCTTCGCCTTTTCCAGAGTGATGCGCTGTTCGAGCGGACGCACGACTCCGGCGGCGTCGGTGTTGAAGCCGTAAAGCTTTCCGTCCTGCGCGCGCACCACCGTGTTGCACGCGCCGATCTTGGTGGTGTGCGAATCGGTGTTGTCCAGATGTTTGAGCACGGCTTCCTTGTACGGCATGGTGATGGAGAGGCCGTGAATCGGAATGTCGCGCACGCAGCCCAGCAGGTCTTTCAGTGTCTTGGCATGAAGCGCCAGATAAACGCCGTTCACATTCTCGCGGCGCAGCGCGGCATTCATGATGACCGGCGAAAGAGAATGCGCGACGGGATCGCCGGCGACGCCATAAATTCTCGTGGCTGCATCCATCTGCTCGATGCGATAGGTGTTGCGCAATTCCTGGGCGGTGGTCTGGCCGGGCGCAGTCTTTTCATCCGGACTGACTGCGGCAAAAGTGAACACGCTGCCCGCTCGCACGCCCAGCAGGCGGCTGATGATGCCCTGCTCTCCCATGCAAAGTCCGATGAGAGAATGCTGGTCTCCGAATTTCTCCAGGAATTTCATCATGGTCACGTTGTCGTAGAGCGTCGTGGCCGTGCTGACAATCTTGTAGAAGTCGGCGGGGAACTTCACCATCTTTTCCAGTGTCAGTTCCAGGTTCTTGGTAGCGCGGAAGTCGTGATACGAAAGGATCAGCGCTGACTTTGCGCGCAGACGCTGTACCTGTTCGGGCTTGCATTTCACCGCGCTCTGCAACTCGAGATCGAGCAACTGACACCCGGAGGTGCTGGCTTTCGCCAGAATGTCCAGCTGGGCCGGTAGAGAACCTTTGAACTTTCCTCCGCTGGCCGCACGCCGGCAGGTGGCGATGGCAGTGACGTGGGGATGGTACTCCATGAAACGCTTGATCTTGGGAAGACCCAGCGAAGGCTTGGCCAGGTAATCTAACCTGAACTCCAGAAAGGTGTTATCGCGAATCAGGGCTTCCGCTTTGTCAACCAGGGCGGTGGGATCGGAGTCGGTTACGGCCACACAGACCCTGGGCAACCGCAAGGGCAGGAGCCGGGCGATGTAGCTGTTGGGGGCAGCAGTCATGATCGGAGAACGACTGGGGATATTACAGGCGCGTAATTGCAGATGCAACAACGGATTATGGGAAAAGGGCTTGAACACAAACTTTTTAACGTACCCACGATAACACCAGCGTAACCTTGACCGACCCCTATCCCCTTGTTACTGTGCGACTTGAAAGCCCTTTTACTGCCTGGAGTTAGCGGGAGAAAGCCGGCGGGGCCCGGCCTTGATTTTGGAGGTAACATGAAGAAAACAGGACTGTTGCTGTTACTGTGCATGGCGGTGGCGGCAGCTGCGCAGCAAGCCGATCCCACTTCGGCTGATCAGGCTGCTCCTCAGAACACAGAGATTACGACGGGCACCTTTCCCATCGAACGGGTGCAGACCCCGACTAACGCGGATGTCTATTGCGGCGGGTTCGTCAGCAAAGATCTGCAGCCAAACACCAAATTTATCGCAGGCGGACTGGAAAGCCCCAACACCACCAAGTTTGCCACCAACGACACCATTTTTCTGGCTGGCGAAGGCTACCAGACGGGCCAGCAGTACGAGATCGTGCGTGAGCTGGTCGATCCTAACAAATACGAATTGTTTGCCGGACAGCATGCCATGCTGAAGGCGATGGGCCAGCCCTATTCTGAACTGGGCCGGGTCCGAATCGTAGACACCCGCGGCAAGATGGCGATCGCACGAGTTGAATTCAGCTGCGAGACCATCGTTCCCGGAGATTTCGCAATTCCGTACGCGGAAAAGCCGGCGGTCTCATTCCATCTGCCGGAACGTTTTGACCGCTTCATGCCGAGCAACGGAAAAGCCAGTGGACGTATTGTGCTGGCCAAGGATTTCGATCTGCTGCTGGGCACCGGATCAAAAATCTACATGAACGTTGGCGGCAACCAGGGCGTGAAAGTGGGCGACTACTTCCGCGCGGTGCGGACGTATGAAGCCGACCTGCGGGATCCCGTGGACTCGCTTTCGTTCAAGGCGTCCACTACCGATGACACACAAAGAAACCCACCTTCGATTGAAGGGCACATGTTCAGCAAGACCAAGGGACCTTCCATCCGCGTAGCGGATATGCCGCGGCGGGCGGTGGGAGAGATCGTGGTCATCAACACCACTCCGACGACTGCAACCGGCATGATTGTGTTTGCGCTGGAAGACGTACACGTCGGCGATCACGTCGAACTCGATCAGCAATAGTTCTTCGTCAGGGAACATTCTCAGGGAGGCTTCGGCCTCCCTGATTTTTTTGGGCGTCTCAATCGGTATCGGCGAAGACTTCAGCGGTGAAGGCTTCCAGCTTGGCGCCCATTTGCCAAGCGGTGGGCGGCAAGCCGGCTTTTCTGCAGGTTTGTTCGAGGAACGTGTTGCGATCCCATTCGTGTTCGACCGGCACCTGAGGTAGCAGAAGACCGCGATATGGACCGAGAGTGATGAGCAAGCCATGGCGCCCGATTTCAATCTGGTCCGGTTGAATGAGCTGAGGCGGCGATAGCACACTGAGCGAGACCTGAAGTTCACGGGCCTCGTCAAGAGTAACGGGAGAAAACCGCGAATCATCGAAAGCCGCGCCGCGCGCGGTTTCCGCTACGGTGACGTAGAGCGGCTTGCCGGAAGCACGTAGCCCACGCATCCCCGCAAAGCATTCCGATAATAAAGAGTGGTGAAAGCGCCGCGAGGCTCGGCCAGGTGCGCCGTCGGCGGGATCAGTGATATTTCACGCCGATCGAACGTTGCGGCGATGGATTCGTGAGCCAACTGCAACAGCAAAACGCGCTCTTCGGAAGAAAATTCGTTGGGCTGTGCGGTGCTAGAACTGATTATTCGGGTGGAGGGATCATCAGGTGGCGGGCACATCACGTTTTCTCCGCCGGCTCAGGACGAAAGCACGGCGACGGCTTTTTACCACCTGGCGATCGATCTTCGACCAGAAGGCAACAAAATAATCGAAGGCCGAGATCAGCGACAAAAAGACCATGAACCAGATAGCGACGATCGCAATCCAGTGCACCGGGAAAAATGTACGGACCAACCGGCCACTCTTTCCAATGATGATCGAGAATGACGGCGACCACGGAAACAATCTGCACCAGCATTTTGAACTTACCCAGATCGCTGGCTTCGATGGTGAAGCCTTCGGTGGCGGCAATCGAGCGCAGGCCGCTCACCAAAAATTCGCGCGCAATGATCACGACGGCGATCCAGGCGGGAACCAGGCTGGGATTGTATTGCACCAGGCAGATGAAGGCTGCGGCGATCAGCAGCTTGTCGGCCAGGGGATCGAGCAGGATGCCCATGGTCGTAATCTGGCCGCGGCGGCGCGCCAGGTATCCGTCGATGCCGTCGGTGATTGAGGCGGCGATGAACAGGGCGGAAGCCAGCAGTTCCTGCTCGCCATCGAACGTGTGAAAGTGGTTGGTGGACAGAAGCCAGATCAGCAGTGGAATGCTGAGGATGCGGGTCAGCGTGATGGAGTTGGGCAGATTCACCGCGGGCACGGGCTGGCAGCAGGCTCACAAAGGCTGACAGGAGTTCATTATCCTCTACCCGGCATGGGGAATCAATGAAGCAAAACGGAGTGACGGGTGGCTGGCAAAACCATTAACCACGAAGGACTCGAAGGTTCACGAAGGAAACCCCCAAAAACAGGTCTTTGCGCTCTTTGCGGTTTCCTTCGTGGCCTTTACGGTGAAAGCTTTTAACCGCAAAGTGCGCTAAGGTACCGCAAAGGACGCAAAGGAATCTCTGGCCATTCTGGCTCTTGTTCTAGGAGTCGGTGCCGGTCTTGCCGAGGCCCAGATTTTTCAGCATTCCCATTCCCTCCTCGAGGATGGAGGAGCCGCCCTGTGGAACCTGTCCATTGGGTGTCATTTTGTCGATCAACATGGGGAGTAACTGGGACAGGTGTGAGGTCACCATATCGGGCGAAATCCCTGCCTTCGCCGCGATTTCCTTTACCTGTTCGCTGCCGAGGACATGCTGCAGCTGATCGGCGGAAACCGGCAGGTTCTGGCCGGTGCCGACCCATGAACTCACCAGGCCTCCCAGGCCTTTGTCGTGAAATTGCTGTACCAGGCCGGAAAGTCCGCCGGGCTGGCTGTTGATCATTTGCATGACTGACGCTGCGAGCGGATTCGAGCTGTTGGCCAGCATGCTGCTGACTTCCTTGCCTGCCATATCTTCCAGGAAACTCATAATGCCTCCTAATGCTGACTGCTGAAAAATTGCGCCGGAAGCCTGAGCTCCCGGCGCGGTATGAGACGCCGACTACTTCTGCTTGGCGATGATCTTGTCTTTAATCTTCGCGTAGGTAGCGGACGGGATGATTTTCTTCCGGGTCAGGTCCGTCTTCTTGGCGTAGGGACGGCCGTCGATGATCTTCTGCGAGTACTTCTCGCCGATGCCGGGGAGCGCGTCCAGCTGGTCTTTGGTGGCTGAATTGATGTCCAGCAGATCGGCGTCTGCGGGAGCCGCCATGGCGGAACTGGTTTTGGCCGGCTTGGAAGTTTTTGCCGGCGCCGTGGCCTGAGCCGTTGCTACGGTGGTGAGGAGGGCGATGGCGAAAAGTGAAAACAGAATGCGAGTAATCAGGTGCTTGCTCTTCATAGTTTCTCCTTAAGTCGTTAGTCTTTCTCGGATGCTTTGAAGCCGGCGGCTTTGGCATCCGCCTCGCTCATGAATTTTCCGGTTTTAGTTTTGCCGTACCAGCGGCCACCCTTGTGGTAGACGCCGCTATCGGTATTGACCCAGACCATGCCGCTCGACTTGGCTGACGCGATCTGCGGATCGGAAGCGGCTGGGGTGGCCATCTTCGCGGTCGTTTTGGTCGCGGGAGCCGCCATCGAGTTGGCCGGCGCCGGCTTTGAAGGGGCCATGGAGCTGGCGGGAGCTGCAGCTGGCGCGGCAGGTTGAGATGCGGGCGCGGCGGGAGTGGAAGCGGCAGGAGTCCCGGCAGCCATCTCCGACTTTTTGCTCTTACGGGTCTTCTTCGCAGGAGTGGCCGAGGCGTCGGCTGCAGGCGCAGCAGCTGGCGTAGCGGCTGGCGCTGCAGCAGCGTTGCTGTCCGCGGCGACGGCCTTCTTGCTCTTGCGCGTCTTCTTCGCAGGAGTGGCGTCGCTGGAAGCAGTACCTGCGTCGGCGGCAGGAGTTGCGGCAGAGGTATCTGCAGCTGCCTTCTTCTTGCGGGTCTTCTTGGTTGGCGTGGCGTCAGTCGAAGCCGCGCTGGCCGAGTCAGTGGCTGCAGCATCGGCTTTCTTGCTCTTGCGTGATTTCTTGGTTGGCGTGGTTGGAGTGTCCGATGCCGCTGCGGTGGGGTCCGCGGTGGCGCTTGCGTCGGTCTTGGCTTTCTTCTTTTTCTTCTTGGTTGTGGTGGTGGAAGTTTGATCGTCGGGGGAAGCCGCCTGGGGTTTAGCCAGAGCGGAAATCCCAGTCAGCACGAAGAACATGCAGAGCGTGATTGTCCACGTACCGAGCCTGGTGTGCAGTCTGCTCATGGATTTCCTCTTTCCTCCGGACTGGCCATAACTCGCTGCGGAAGCTATTTCCAGGGGCGCTGGGTGCTTCCCGGCCGGGCCGGAGCGGCGACCATAATGACATTTCGACTAGTAGGGGTCAACCTGAGGAAAAGCCGTGTGGGGCGGACACTCTTGTCCGCCGCTTTTGCTTTTGTCTTTGATTTCGCAAAAAGCTAAAGTCAACTTCAAAGGCGGCGGACAGGAGTGTCCGCCCCACACAATCCAAGGCTTACGCGTAGATGCCGCGCTGGCGGATGGTGTAGGCGACGCGATCGATCGCCAGCATGTAAGCGGCGATGCGATTGTTGACGTTGTGGGTCTCGGAGAAGCGCACCACATCCTCGAATGCGCCCTTCATGATGTGTTCGAGCTGCTCGTTGACGACGGACTCTTTCCAGAAATATCCCTGGCGGTCCTGCACCCACTCGAAATACGACGTGGTGACGCCGCCGGCATTGCAGAGAATGTCGGGGATCACGAAGACGCGTTTGTCGGCAAGGATCTCGTCAGCGGTGGCGGTGGTGGGACCGTTCGCGCCTTCAGCCAGAATTCTGCACTTCACGCGGTCGGCATTGCGGCTGGTGATCTGGTTCTCGGTGGCAGCCGGAATCAGGATTTCGCACTCGGACACCAACAGCTCGGCTGGGTCTTCCTGTGAAGCTCCCTTGAAACCATGAATGCTGCCATTACGCTGGCGGTGCTCCCACAGCGCTTCCACGTCGATACCGTCTCGATTGACCAGGCCGCCGTCGACTTCGACGATTCCAATCACTTTGTAGCCGGCTTCCGCCATGAGGCGGGCAGCGTTCGATCCGACGTTGCCGAAACCCTGAACGATCACCCGGGTGGTCTCCGGATTGAGGTTCAGCTTCTTGACGGCCTCGTCGCAGACGATCATGATGCCGCGTCCGGTGGCTTCGCGGCGTCCGCGGGAACCGCCGATGTTGATCGGCTTGCCGGTGACGCAGGCAGTCACGGTCTGCCGCATGTGCATGGAGTATGTATCCATCATCCAGGCCATGGTTTGTTCGTTGGTGTTCATGTCGGGGGCGGGAACGTCTTTTTCGGGCCCGATGAACTCGATCAGTTCCGCGGTGTAGCGGCGGGTCATGCGCTCAAGTTCACCCTGCGACATCTTGTGGGGATCGCAGATCACTCCACCTTTAGCGCCACCGAACGGAATGTTGACTACGGCGCACTTCCAGGTCATCCAGCTGGCCAGGGCGCGAACTTCGTCGAGAGTGACATCGGGCGAGTAGCGGAGGCCACCCTTGGCGGGGCCTCGGGCGATGGAATGTTGTACGCGAAAGCCGGTAAAGACCTCGAGGTGACCGTTATCCATCATGACCGGGATGTGCAGGATGATTTCCCGTGTGGGATAGCGCAAGACCTTGGTTAAACCCTCATCCAGGTTCAACTTCTGGGCGGCAAAGTCGAAACGGGCGGCTTGTGCCTCCCACGGATTAATTTCCTGTTCGAGGGATATGGTCTTTATGGCCATGACTGGTCTCCGATGGTGCGGTCAGACATTGAGATGCTGGCCGGCGCCGGGCGATACATCCCGGAGAGGGCGGGCAAACGTTCAAAGTATATGCAGTGGCGGGGCGGCGAGGCAAGTTACCGGGAACCATGTGGGACAGCAGCATTCGGCCAATTCTGCAACGAACCTATCGGAGCGTTGCTCCGCCGGGAAGCCAAGGAGGTTGGACCAGCTTGTTCGTGGTTTCCAGCGCAGTGGCTCAGATCTTAATTTCTAAACCTTCGGCGGCGGCGCGGACTTTGGGGTAGTGGTTGCGGGCTTCTTCCACAACTTTGTCGATGCAGGCATCGTCATGGTCTGGGTCGTGGTGGAAAAGTACCAATTCTTTCGCGCCGCTTTCCAGGACTACGTTGATGGCTTCGCGCCAGTGGCTGTGTCCCCAGCCGCGTTTGCGGGCTTCGTATTCTTCCGGCAAGTACTGGGCGTCGTAGATCAGCACGTCGGCGCCGGCGGCCAGTTTGCGTACGTTTTTATCGAACAGCGGATCGCCGGGTTCGTTGTCGGTGGCGTAAACGAGCACGCCTTCTTTCGTCTCAAGGCGATAACCCATGCAGCCCTGAGGATGGTTGAGCCACATGGCTTCGACCATCACATCTTCGAGCGGGACTCGTCCCTGTTCAAGGTTGTAGAAGCCGCGCTGCGATTTCATCTCTGTCATATCGACCGGAAAATATGGGGCGGCCATCTGCTCTTCCATCACCCGCTTCAGAGTGCGGGAGCGGCTGGAGGAGTGGAATGAGAAACAGCTTTCGGGGTTCTCGTAGAGCGGCCCGAAGAAGGGGATGCCTTGAATATGGTCCCAGTGAAAGTGGGAGACGAAGATGTGGGCGCGAACTGGTTTGCCTTCGGAGTCGCGCTGGAGTTGCTGCCCAAGAGCGCGAAGTCCGGTGCCACAATCGAAGACGTAGCGGTTTTCGCCCGCGAGAACTTCCACGCAGGAGGTGTTGCCGCCGTACCGCAGGTTGTCGGACTGGGGAGTTGGCGTGGATCCGCGTACGCCCCAGAACTTGATACGCATACGTCCCCGTTAAGTATTTGAGCTGTCTCGCCATCTTCCAACGGTTGCGTGCATCCGTCAATTCATTCGCTGGTTACTCGGGGTAGTTACTTTCGGAATAGCGGTTCGTCATTTTTTTGCCAACGACATCATCATTCCGTGCTTGGGACGAAGCGTGATGCTGGGCAGGGCAGCGACGGGATGTCCGGGGACGAGGCGCAACTGAAAGCGTTGTGCAATCGCCGCCGTTAGTAGAGCGGCTTCCATCATGGCGAAAGACGCTCCGATGCAGAGGCGCGGACCGCCTCCGAAGGGGAAGTAGGCGAAGCGGGGAAGGCGCTGGGTCGACTCGGGAGTCCAGCGGTCGGGATTGAATTTTTCCGGTTGTTCGAAGAAGCGGGGATCGCGGTGCATGATCCATGGACTCATGACTACGTTGGATCCTACGGGGATGCGATAGCCAGAGAGATCGAGCTCTTTGATGGTTGTACGGGCCAGGCTCCAGGCTGGCGGATACAGGCGCATGGATTCCTTCACCACTTTGTCGGTGTAGGGAAGACGTGGCAAGTCTTCCAGTTGCGGGGTGCGTCCGCCCAGGACCTGGTTTAGTTCCTGGCGAAGTTTCTCTCCGATTTCCGGATGCTCGCTGAGCAAATACCACGTCCACGAGAGCGAAACTGCGGTGGTTTCGTGTCCGGCCAGCAGGAACGTGAGGATTTCGTCGCGGAGCTGGCGGTCGGTCATGCCGCTGCCATCTTCGTCGCGGGCGGCCATCAGCATGGAGAGTAGGTCGCCGGTGTCCTGTCCGCTGGCGCGGCGCTCGCGAATGATGCGGTTCACAATTTCGTCGAGTTCGCGGACCGCTCGCTTCACGCGAATCATGGCCGGGATCGGAACATGCCGCACGACGGGAGGCAGAATCATGCGGCCGCCGGAGGTGTGGCGCATCAGGGCGTTGAGCGCGGCCGCGACTCGTTCTGTGTCGGCTTTTACTTCGACGCCGAAAAGCACTTTGGCCACGATCCGCATGGTCAGTTGCATCATTTCCTGATGGACGTCGCGGACTTCGCCATCCTTCCACGTGGCCAGCATTTCTTCGGTGAAAGCGGACATCGTATGGCCGTACGACGCCATACGTTCGCGATGGAAGGCGGGCTGGCACAGGCGACGCTGCCGTAGCCATCCGGAGCCTTCGTTGGTCAACAGGCCTTCGCCCAGAAACCAGCGGCTGTTCTGGATCACTTTATCTTTTGCGAAATTCTGCGACTGCGAGACCAGGACGGACTCGATGAGGCTGGGATGGTTCAGGAAATACACGTGAATCCATCCGGCGCGGTAATAAAAGATGTCGCCGAATTCGCGAGCCCACCCGGTAAAGACAGCCAGAGGATCGGGACTGAACAGCGGGAAATTCCCGATGAGGCGTCGGATTGGCGGACCGGGGGGACGGCGTAGGGCGACAGACATAAGAAATCCGGATGATCTCAGGCTCTTGATGGAGGACGCGGTCCTGGTAGCGCCGGCCTCCGGCCGGCCCGATGGGCGGGCGGGACGCCCGCCAGACAGCCGGCGAGACGCCGGCGCTACGAAAGACCCATCCTCCACTCGATTCTACAGGCTCATCCACTCGATCCTGAGAATGCCTTGTCTATAATGAATGAACTCAGAATGACTCAATCCACACTTCGTCCCGACTATAAGGAATTTTCCCGGCTCGCCGAGAACGCCACGCTAGTGCCGGTGGTGAAATCGGTCGCGGCAGACTTGTTGACGCCGGTTTCCGCCTTTCTCGCGATCGCGGCGAATGAGCCCGATGCCTTTCTCCTTGAGTCGGTGGAACGCGGTGAGCAGATTGGACGCTACACGTTTTTAGGCGCGCGTCCTTATATGCAGGTGCGGGCGCGCGGCGGCGACATCGAAGTCCTGCGCGGCAAGAAGAAAGAGAAGCGGCAGGGCAGCGCGATTCAGGTCATCAAGGAGTTGCTGCGGCAGCATCGTTCGGCGACCGTGCCTGGGTTGCCGCCGTTCACGGCCGGCGCGGTCGGCTACTTCGCTTACGACGCGGTGCGGCAACTGGAAAATATTGGCGAGCACGCCAAGGATGATTTTTCGTCTGCCTGATTGCATCCTGATGTTCTTCGATCGCCTGCTGGCCTTCGATCACCTGCGGCACCAAATTCATATCATCGCAACTGCCGATGTTTCGCGTGAGAGTCCGCGCCGAGCTTATGACCGGGCGGCAGCCGACATTGCCGTGTTGGAAAAGAAACTGGCGGCGGGATTGCGCCCCGCCCACTGGAACAAAGCTGGGCGTCCGGCGAAGGGCAAGCTGAAAGTGCATGCCGGGACCAGCCGGCAGCGGTTTATCAAGTCCGTGGAGCGAGCCAAGGAATACATCGCCGCGGGAGACATTTTCCAGGTCGTGCTTTCGCAGCGGCTTGATTTCACGCCGTCGGTCGCGCCCTTCGATGTATATCGCGCCTTGCGCACGGTGAATCCTTCTCCTTATTTATATTTCTTGCGGATGGGGGACACGCACGTGCTGGGCTCGTCCCCGGAGATGCTGGTGCGAGTGACGGGACCGAAGCTGGAATATCGTCCGATTGCAGGGACACATCCGCGCGGCCGCGACGAAGCCGAAGACCAGCAACTGGCGCAGAAGATGCTGCATGACGAGAAAGAGCGCGCCGAGCACGTGATGCTGGTCGACCTGGGACGCAACGATCTGGGACGCGTCAGCGAATACGGTTCGGTGAAAGTGAAAGACCTGATGTACGTGGAACGCTATTCGCACGTGATGCACATCGTCTCGGCACTCGAAGGCAAACTGCGCGGCGATCTGGATGCGCTCGACGCATTCGCTGCTTGCTTTCCCGCCGGGCACGCTGAGTGGAGCGCCGAAAGTTCGCGCCATGCAGATTATCGAAGAACTGGAACCGACGCGGCGCGGCGTTTATGGCGGTGCGGTGCTCTACGCGGATTTCGACGGCAACCTGGATTCATGCATCGCGATCCGCACCATGATGATGCAGGGGAAGAAAGCGTTTCTGCAAGCGGGGGCGGGGATTGTGGCGGATTCCGATCCTGAGAAAGAGTTCGCCGAGTGCATGAACAAAGCCCAGGCAGTGTTGCGCGCGGTGGAAGCGGCGCGGGGACGTGGGTAGAGGCACGACCCACATCGGCCTAGGATGTCCTCATCTGGCGGGCGAGCAACGCTTGCCGTGAGTTTGTGCTTGAGGCGAGAGAAACCTTTGCCGAGCTTCGCTCGGACTGGGCAGGTGGGACATCCTTCGACTTCGCTCAGGACAGGCTCTGCCCCTACGTGGGTCTGGTGGTTCCCGACGGCGCAAATCTTCCGTGCAAGGATTAAACTAGAGATGAGGAAGGCAATCATCCATGAATAGTTTTGGCAGCCGGTCGGTCCTGAAAGTGGGCAGCAAGGAATACGAGATTTACCGTCTCAAGGCGCTCGACGAAAAAGGCGTTTCTACCAAGCATCTTCCCTACTCTCTCCGTATTCTTCTGGAAAATTTGCTGCGTACCGAAGACGGCCGCAACGTGACGGCGGAAGACATCAAGGCCTTAGCCGCGTGGAACAGCAAATCGAAGCCGGACAAGGAAATTGCTTTCACCCCCAGCCGGGTTCTGCTGCAGGACTTTACTGGCGTTCCCGCCGTCGTCGATTTGGCCGCGATGCGCGATGCCATGACGCGGCTTTCGGGAGATCCGACTTCGATCAATCCGCTACAGCCGGCGGAGTTGGTGATTGATCACTCGGTGCAGGTTGACGAATTCGGTACGGCGCAGTCTTTCGCACTCAATGCCGAGCTTGAATTTGTCCGCAACAAAGAGCGTTACGCGTTTCTACGATGGGGGCAGACTGCTTTCCGCAATCTCGCCATTGTGCCGCCCGATACCGGCATCGTGCATCAGGTGAATCTGGAATTTCTGGCTCGCGTCGTCTTCGTGCAAGAGGCGAACGGTAAGCGCACCGCTTATCCCGACACGCTGGTTGGAACTGATTCGCACACCACCATGATCAACGGCCTGGGCGTGCTTGGGTGGGGCGTCGGCGGAATCGAAGCCGAGGCTGCCATGCTGGGACAGCCCGTGTCCATGCTGATCCCGCAAGTGGTGGGAGTGAAGCTGACCGGCACGCTACGGAAGGCGCAACTGCCACCGATCTCGTGCTCACCATTACCGAGATGCTGCGCAAGCATGGCGTGGTGGGAAAGTTTGTCGAATACTTTGGGCCGGGGCTGCCCGAACTTTCTCTGGCGGACCGCGCCACGATCGGCAACATGTCGCCGGAATATGGCGCGACTTGCGGCATCTTCCCGGTCGATAAAGAAAGTCTCAACTACTTGCGCCTGACCGGCCGCTCCGAAGAACAAATCGCGCTGGTTGAAGCCTACTGCCGTGAGCAGGGCATGTTTCATGACGAGAAAACGCCCGAGGCAGAATATTCCGAACTGCTCACGCTCGATCTGAACACGGTGGAATCGAGTCTGGCGGGGCCGAAGCGTCCGCAGGATCGCGTGACGCTCTCGCAGGCCGGGGAATCGTTCAGGGTTGCATTGCCTTCGTTGATCAAGCCGAAGTCGTCGGCAAAAGTGGCGGCGCCTGCGGCGGTGGCTTCCGGAAGCGCGCCTTCGGGAAGCGTTCCCAAGCAGGTAGACCGCTGGGAACAGGAAGGCGGGAGTCCTACTGCTGTCGGAACTCAGGACACTCTGCACGAGGAACATGTCACCGCCAATGTGAAGAAATCGCTTCAGCACGGCAGCGTGGTGATCGCCGCGATTACATCCTGCACCAACACTTCGAATCCGTCAGTCATGGTGGCGGCTGGCCTGGTGGCGAAAAAGGCAGTGGAGAAAGGTTTGACTGTTCCACCGTGGGTGAAGACTTCGCTGGCTCCGGGATCAAAAGTTGTCCGCGACTATCTGGAGAAGGCCGGGCTGCTGCCTTATCTCGAAAAAATTAAATTTCACATCGTTGGCTACGGATGCACGACCTGCATCGGGAACTCAGGGCCGTTGCCGAAAGAAGTTTCTGAGGCAATTGACGAAAAAGATCTCGTAGTGGCGTCGGTGCTTTCGGGGAACCGGAATTTTGAAGGCCGGATCAACTCCGAAGTGCGCGCAAATTATCTGATGTCACCGCCGCTGGTGGTGGCTTTCGCTTTGGCAGGGCGCATTGATCTTGACTTGCGCAAAGATCCGATCGGCAAGGGGAAAGATGGCCGGGAGGTTTATCTCGCGGATTTGTGGCCGCCGCAGCAGGAAGTGGAAGACACAATTCGGAAATCGATTTCTTCCGACATGTTTACCAAGAGCTACGGCGAAGTCTACGAAGGCGACCCCCAGTGGCGTGGATTGCCGGTGCCCAAAGGCGAAACCTACGCCTGGGAAAAAGATTCCACCTACATTCGCCGCGCGCCTTACTTCGACGGCATGACGCTGCAACCCGCGCCGGTCGAGGACATCAAGAGTGCACGCGTGCTGGCCGTGCTCGGCGACAGCGTTACTACTGACCACATTTCTCCTGCTGGCTCGATCAAGAAAGACAGCCCGGCCGGAAAATATCTGATCGAACATGGCGTCAAGCCTGCCGACTTCAACTCTTATGGATCGCGGCGCGGCAATCATGAAGTCATGGTGCGCGGAACGTTCGCCAACGTGCGGTTGCGCAACAAGATGGTTCCTACTCTCGAAGGCGGATTTACTCGCCATCTGCCGGGCGGTGCGGAGATGTCGATCTTCGAGGCGTCCGAGAAATACATTGCTGAAGGCGTGCCGCTGGTGATTCTTGCCGGAAAAGAATATGGCTCCGGCTCGTCACGTGACTGGGCGGCTAAAGGGCCACGCCTGCTCGGCGTGCGCGCGGTGATTGCAGAGAGCTACGAACGCATTCATCGTTCGAACCTGGTCGGCATGGGAATTCTGCCGTTGCAGTTTCTGGCGGGAGAGAGTGCGCAGTCGTTGGGCCTGACCGGCGAAGAATTCTTTGAGATTCTGGGCATAAAAGATCTGGTGGGGAAGTTCGCTCCGGGCAGGCAGTTGAAAGTGCGCGCAGGTCAAAAAGAGTTTAGTGCGCTGGTGCGCATCGATACTCCGCAGGAGGCGCAATATTACGCCAATGGCGGCATTCTGCAGTTTGTGCTGCGGCAGTTGATTGCGAGCAAGGCAGCGCCAGTGCACGCTTGAACGATGGGAATCAGCACAGCCGGGTGTTAGCGTGACCGATTTCGGGGAAGGGACGAGTTTCGTGAACTCGCGCCCTTCCCGTTTCGTTATCGCGAGCATTCATGGCGATCGCGATTTAAATCGACATGATCTTCGTCTCTTATGCCTCTCGTTGAAATTCGCAATCTGACGAAAGTCTTCTCCACGGGCGCATCGATGTTTGGCGCGCGTCCACAAGGAGAGGTTCGCGCTGTCGATGATGTCTCACTCGACATTCATGCCGGGGAGACTCTTGGACTGGTAGGCGAATCGGGATCGGGAAAGAGTACGCTGGGACGCCTGGTTCTGCGGTTGATTGAACCGAGTTCTGGAAGCGTTCGCTTTGAGGGTCGCGATCTGCTGGCCGCCAGCCATGGCGAGATGCGCCGCCTGCGGCGCGACATGCAGATCATCTTTCAGGACCCGTTCGGATCACTCGATCCTCGCATGAATGTGGAAGACATCATCAGCGAACCGCTGGTGATCCATGAGTCGATGGGACTGACCGCCCGTCGCGTTCGTGTGGCAGAACTGCTCGGCGCGGTCGGCCTGGATCCGTCCGTTCTGCCTCGGTTTCCACATGAATTCAGCGGAGGGCAGCGCCAGCGCATCGGAATCGCCCGGGCGTTGGCTCTGCGTCCGAAATTTATTGTGGCGGATGAGCCGGTGTCGGCGCTCGACGTCAGCGTCGGCGCGCAGATTGTAAATTTACTCGCTCAATTGCAACGTGAGTTTGGACTGACTTATCTTTTTATTTCGCATTCCATGCCGGTGGTTCGCTATCTCGCGACGCGGATTGCGGTGATGTATCGCGGAAAGATGGTGGAGGTCGGCGACGCGCGGCAGATTACGGAGCAGCCGCAGCATCCGTACACGCGCACTTTGCTGGGGGCAACACCGGAAATTACTGTGTAGCGCTGGCGTCCCGCCGCCTGGACAGGCTTCTTGCCTCGCCGATTTCGAATAGTCGCATCACACGCGGGATTTCCGAGACTTCTTGGTTTGTTCTGCAGTTGTCTGGCGGGCATTCTGCCCGCCTATCGGGACGGCGGGACGCCGGCGCTACTTATTTGGGTTATTCTTGATTCCGCTTTTCGGAGGCAACAATGAAATTGATGTTTGCGGTGGTCCTGCTATCCACAATAGCTTTCGCTCAACAATCCAAGAATCCTGTCACGGATGTATTGCGCGACGCTCTGGCGGGCCGCCAGAAAAATACTGTGGCCGCTATCGAAGAAATGCCGGCAGACAAGTTCAGCGCCAAGCCTACGCCTGATCAAATGTCTTTCGCGCATCTGGCTGCGCACATCGCCGACGCCAACTATTTCTTCTGCGCGAAAGTCGGCGACGTGGCCGATCCCAAGGCTGAGAAGGTCACGGAAGCTGATTCCAAGGACAAACTTGTAGCTGCGGTAAAGGCGTCTTTTGATTTCTGCGGAACTGCTCTGGCCAAAGCTGAAGACGCGAAGCTCGGCGATTCCATTCAGGATTTCACCGGCAAGCCGAAGCCACGTGCCTGGGCCGCGCTGGCTCTCGCCAGCAGTTGGGCTGATCACTACGGAGCGGCCGCGATGTATCTACGACTGAACGGCCTGACACCGCCATCGGCGCAGAAGAAGCCGGAAGAAAAGAAATAGTGGCCGTCGAGCGCCCCGCTGGAGTCAATGCGGTTGCGGCTGCCTTTTTTCTGGCTGCGGCGTATTTGCTGATAGTGGGCCTCACGATGCTGATCCGACCCGGAATCATCGGGATGTCCGCGGGCGCGGCGTTAATGGGCGGGCTGGAGCTGGCCGGTCCGTACATGTTTCTCCTTTTGGCTGGGGTCGGAATGGCCGTCGCCCTTGGACTCTGGCGGCTGCACCGTTGGGCCCGCTGGGCGGCGATTCTTCTCGCCTTGATCGGCCTGGTGATGCTGGTTCCCAGCGTCTCCAGCGCCGTCTTCGATTTTCGTATCGCAAAGCTGGCTTTGGGTGGGCTGGGAGTGATCGTCAGGACGATGATCGTCTGGTATTTGCTGCAGGAACATGTGGGTAATGCGTTCGCGGCGACATAACCGCCAATCTCATTCTGATACCTATATAAGCCATTAATTATCATATATATAGATATAAAGAAATAAGTATATACTCTATTCATCCATGGTATACAATCAGCTTTATGGCACTCAGTATCAAAAACGACCACACCGAACGTTTAGCTCGGCAGGTCGCTGGCGAAACCGGAGAGTCCCTGACCGAGGCCATTCAGAAGGCGCTGGAGGAGCGTTGGGAGAGACTGAAAGCGAGGCGGCCCAACCGGGCTTTGGCTGGACAGGTCGAGGATCTCTTGCGCCGCGTGGACGCTCTTCCTACGCTCGACTCCCGGTCTGAAGATGAGATCCTGGGTTACGACGAACACGGGATGCCACGCTGATGGTTGTCGATACGTCAGCCCTGCTGGCAATCTTTCTTGCTGAACCCGAACGCAAATCCTTTCTTGAATCTATCTTTCAGGCTGAAACGCGGATGATCTCCGCCGCGACCGTGCTCGAAACCGGGATTGTGCTGGAGACTAAGCGCGGCGAGTCCGCAGGCCGGGAATTTGATCTCTTCGTGGTGCGGGCAAGTCTACAGATTGTCCCCGTCGATGGCGAACAAGCTGAGATCGCGCGGTCTGCGTGGCGGAAATATCGGCAAAGGCCATCATCCGGCGGGGCTCAATTTTGGAGATTGCTTCGCTTACGCTCTGGCCAAGGCGTCGGGCGAGTCGCTATTGGCGAAGAGCAATGACTTTGCTCTGACGGACATCGAAGTTTGCACTTCGGTAGGGCCATGAACGTGTAGGGCGGATTCTTGTCCGCCCCACACGAGCAAATCCTACTCTTCTTCTTCCTTCACATCGCCGCGTGCGGCTTTGGCTTTTTCGACAATCTTTTCCTGCAGCATGCCCGGTACCGCGTCGTAGTGATGCATTTCCATGTTGAAGCTGCCGCGGCCTTGCGTCATTGACGTGAGATCGACGCCGTAGGTGAGCATTTCGGACATCGGCACTTCGGCTTTTACGACCGTGTTGCCGCCTTTGTTGTCCATGCCCTGGATGCGTCCGCGACGGCTGTTCAGGTCGCCCATGATGCTGCCGGCAAAATCGTCGGGGACCGTGATCTCGACTGCCATCACCGGTTCGAGCAGCGTGGGCTTCGCTACTTCCATGGCTTTCTTGAAGGCGATGCGGCCGGCCATCTGGAAGGACATGTCGTTTGAATCCACATCGTGATAGGAGCCGTCGTACAAGATCACTCGGAAATCCACGACCGGAAATCCTGCGAGGTATCCGCGGGCGGCTGCGTCTTTGATTCCCTTTTCGATGGCGGGAATGTAGTTCTTGGGAATCGCGCCGCCGAAAATGTCGTTGACGAATTCGAATTCGCCACCGCGCGGCAGCGGTTCCATCTTGATTTTGCAGTCGCCGTACTGGCCGTGTCCGCCGGTCTGCTTTTTGTGTTTGCCTTGCACGTCGGCCTTGCCTCGAATGGTCTCGCGGTACGGAACCTTGGGGGCTTTCAGCACGACCTCGGTGTGGTAGCGCTTCTTCATCTTGGAGACGACGACCTCGATGTGCTGCTGGCCGGTGCCGGCGATCAGGAATTCCTTGGTCTGGGCATCGCGGAAGAAGCGCAGCATGGCGTCTTCTTCCATGAGCTTGTGGATGCCGGGGCCGAGTTTGTCTTCGTCGGCGCGGCTCTTGGGTTCGATGGCGAAAGTGATGGCGGGCTCGGGCAGCTTCACTCGCGGATACAGGATGGGCGCTGACTTGTCGCCGAGAGTGTCGCCGGTGAGCGTGTCTTTCAGTTTGGCGACCGCTCCAATGTCTCCGGCGTGCAACTCGGTTACCGGCACCGCGGTTCTTTCCCTGCAGGATGGAAATGTGCGCGAACTTTTCCTGGGAGCTGCGGCTGTAATTCACCAGGGTCGCGTCGTTTTTCAGAACGCCGGAGAAGACTTTGAAATAGGAGATGCGTCCGGCGAACGGATCGGACACTGTTTTGAAAACGTAGAGCGACACGGGCTCGGCGTCGGTCTCGTGCCGCCGGGGAGGCTCGCCGTTGCTCGACGATGCGGGATCTCCCTGCACCCATTCGTGTTCTGAAGGCGCGGGCGTGTAGTCGACGATGAAATCCATGACGCGGTCGGCACCGATGTTGCCCAGGCCGGACCCAAAGATGACGGGGAAGATTTTGTCTTCGCGAATGGCGTTGTGCAGCGCTGGAATCAGGTCTTCTTCGGGGATGGTTCCCTTTTCGAAGAATTCTTCCAGCAGCGCGTCGTTGCCTTCGGCTACCAGTTCGACGAGTTTTTCGTGCTGGGCCTGGGCTTCGTCTTTCATGTCGGCGGGAATCTCGATTTCTTTGCCTTTGCCGTTGCCGCCCAGTTCGTAGCTGTAGGCCTTCAGCGTGACCAGATCGACTACGCCGCGAAAGTTTTTCTCTTTGCCGATGGGTAACTCGAGAGGAATCACCGACCGGCCGAAGGCGTTGGTGAGGGATTCCAGAACGCGGTCGGCGTCGGCGCGGTCGCGGTCCATGCGGCTGGCCACGATCAGGCGCGGGGTCTGATATTCCTCGCAGTAGTTCCAAACACGCTGGGTCACGACTTCGACGCCGGCCACGCCATCGACGACGACGATCGCGGCGTCGACGACCGGCAGCACCAGCTTGGCTTCGTGGACGAACATGTTGAAGCCCGGCGTATCCACGATGTTGATTTTCGTTTTGCCCCACTCCACGTGGGCGAGGCTGGCAGAGATCGACATTTTGCGGGCGATTTCTTCCTCGTCGTAATCGGTGGTCGAGGTGCCGTCGTCCACACGGCCCTGGCGCTGGTTCGCGCCCGCCGCGTACAACATGGCTGATACCAGGGAAGTCTTGCCTGCGTGTCCGTGTCCGATGACCGCAACGTTGCGGATGTTCGCGCCTTCGTAAACCTTCACGGGTTCGCTCCTTGAGAAAGAAGGGGGCTCATACGACACTCAAAGAAGAGGACAACTTATAGACCGAAGCCCGGCGGCCTGTCAAAGCGTTTGGATGCTACCACAGCGGAATTTGGGGGCTCAAGGGACGGGGAAATTCTTTAACCACAGAGACACAGAGTCACAGAGGAATTCTTTGAAAGTGCCCTAACGACCGACTGGCGCGGCTTCCGTGGCGTTTTTCGAAACACTTGCGGCCGCACGGGCGGCGTTGGTCAAGGTGTAGGCAGCGCTGAGCAGCAGAATGGCTGACGTCCCCAACGCACCGATTGACGCAACGTTCTCACGAGGTAACAGAAATACGCTGGCGGCCGACCAGAGAACCAGCAGCGTACCTGTCACATAGTGCATCGGATACCGGAAGGCACGAGCCAGGGGAAAGAGATGCAGGCCGACAATGGTGGCGATGGCCGGCACAATGTACGCCGTCTGATGCACCACGTTCAGAAGAACGACAGCAACCGGAATCGCGATCCACTGGGCAGTGTTGGCACGGTTGAAGGTACGGCTGATTTGAGCTTCGACTTCCGGATCCACGGTTTGTTTGGGTAGGCCCGACGCTCGCTTTAAAACCCAAAATGCGGGATCAACAAGCACGGCCAGAATGACCGCTGCAACCGCGCCTGTTCCAACGTTGAGACGATGCATCGCGGCAAGGCCAGTGCAGAACCAGAGAGTTCCGAATCCGGCGAAGAATAGAACTCCCGTGGCTCTGCCCGAGATGGCTTCCGCAGGTCTGGCTTCTATCCATTTCGCCTCACTTGATTCCGATCACCATCGAGTCCGGGCCTAGCAGGTGCTCGACGCGAGTCTCGCGGAAGCCGGCTTCTTTCATCCAGCCCATACAATCGGCGCCGGTGTAGTCGAAGCCGCCGGGGGTTTCGATCAGCATGTTCAGGCTCATGAGCAAGCCAAAGACATTCTTGGAGCGGTCGTCGTCGATGATGCTCTCGTAGACGATCACTGCGCCGCCTTCCGGAATCGCCGCGAAACTCTTGCGGAGCAGCATTTTCTTTTCGTCCAGATTCCAGTCGTGAAGGATGTGTCCCATCATCACGACATCGGCCTTGGGCAGGTCGCGGTCAAGGAAACTGCCGCCTTGAAATACGACTCGTCCGCCGAGTCCGTTGGCAGCGACGTACTCTTCGAAGGTTGGAGCCACTTCCGGCAGATCGAAACCGATGCCCGAAATATGCGGATTCGCCAGTGCGACCTGCACGATGAGATCTCCCTGGGCAGTGCCCACATCCACGGCCGTCTTGTATTTCTTCCAGGGAAACTTGCTGGCGATGAGGCGGTTCGCTGCTGTGCTGATGCCGGTCATGGCCTTCAGAAACCCTTTGAGGTTTTCCGGATCGGCGTAGAGAGCCGCAAAGAAATTTGGCCCACCGCCCTTGCCTTCATTCTGCGGTTCTCCGGTGCGGAGCGCGGCCGTGAGATTTCCCCAGAATGGATAGAGCCGGCGATTTGCCATCTCGAGTATGCCGCCGACATAGGTCGGCTTGTGTTTGTCGAGAAATTTCTCGGTGGCGGGAGTATTGGAATATTTGCCGTTGGCCCGCTGCAGAAAACCGAGCGCGACCAGCGCATCCAAAAAGTCATGCGCCGATCTGGGATGCAGTCCTAATCGGCCCTGCAGCGAGTTGAGATCTTCGGCATGGCCGGCAAGTTCGGTGAAGACTTCCATCTCGATTGCGCTGAGCAGAGTCTTCGAGGCCCAGAATCCCAGGCCGACCTGCATGATGGCTTCTATTCCCGGTTCGTTGGTTTTGGATTCGGTCATTCGTTGATTACGCCCCTTTTGTTGCGACATGGCAGATCACAAATTTACGGAAGTATACATTCAGCGGGAAGCGATCGGATCTTCGTAGCGCCGGCGTCTCGCGGACGCGGCGTACTCTGAATCTGCGAGGCACTGCCGACACTGTGGCAAAAGAGAATACTCAACCACTAGACTGGATCACTTATGCCCTCACCGAACGACGCCGCCATCCCGGTCAAGACGATTTCTCTCCTGGGAATTCCGTTTGACGCGAATTCTTCGTACCTGCGCGGTCCGGCGCAGGCGCCGAAAATTATTCGCGAGGAGCTTTACTCCGGCTCGAGCAATTTGTGGACCGAGGACGGCATCGACCTGGGACGCAAAGGTTCGTTTCACGACGCTGGTGATGTCGCAATCCCGGATGACGACGGTGCGGCTTTCGCGGCGATTGAAGTCCGCCGTTAAAGAAACGCTCGACCTGGGCCATCCGCTGATTTGTTTGAGTGGCGATCATTCGGTGACGTATCCGACGATCAAGGCGTTTCACTCGAAATATCCTGACCTGACAATTCTGCATTTCGACGCGCACCCAGATCTCTACGACGAACTCGATGGCAATCGGCTGTCTCATGCCTGTCCGTTTGCGCGGATCATGGAAGAGCGCCTGGCGCGGCGTCTGGTGCAGGTGGGCGTGCGCACCATCAACAGCCATCAACTGGCGCAGGCGTCAAAGTTTGGCGTGGAAGTAATCACCATGCGGAATCTCGAACGCTTTGCCGAAGTGAAGTTCGAGGGCCCACTCTTTATTTCGCTGGACGTGGACGTGCTCGATCCGGCATTCGCGCCGGGAATCTCGCACTACGAGCCGGGAGGGATGTCGGTGCGTGAGGTGTTGCGCTGCATTCAGGGATTGAAGGTTCCAGTCGTCGGCGCTGACATCGTCGAGTACAACCCGACGCGCGATGTGCATGGTCAGACCGCCATGGTCTGTTGCAAGTTTCTGAAGGAGATTTCCGCGGCGATTCTACGCGGTTACAAATTGGCTCCCAGCGTCTGGCCCTAGAGCTGTTTCCCAAGACTTCTGACTGACAGAATCGTAAAATTAACGCCGTGATAGATGCAGCTGCTGCCAAGGCGTTCCTCACGGCACAATGGCGCGAACTCGCCATGCTGAACTATGACGTGGATCCTTCTCTGCTCCAAAGATTTGTTCCCGTCCGGAACCGAGCTGGATCTTTGGAAGGGGCGCGCATTCATCAGCCTCGTCGGATTTCGTTTCCTGAATACGCAAGGTATTAGGAATTTCTGTCCCTTTTCATTCCAACTTCGAGGAAGTTAACCTTCGACTCTACGTTCGACGTCTGGATGGCCCTCTCATCAAGCGTGGCGTGGTTTTCATCCGCGAGATTGTTCCGCGCTGGGCCATCGCGACTCTCGCTCGCGCACTTTATAACGAAAACTACATCTCACTCCCGATGTCGCATCAAATATCACGTAGCGATGATGGGCTTTCCGTTGGCTTTCAGTGGAAGAACGGAGATCACTGGAACAGAATTAATCTCACGGCAAAGGGCGCCCCTACTATTCCGGTCCCGGACTCAGCCGAACAATTCATCACGGAGCACTACTGGGGATACTCGCGACAACTGGATGGCGGCTGCACCGAATATCAGGTCGCCCATCCGCCATGGCGAGTTTGGAGGACTCCGGACGCAAGTTTCGAAGGTGACATGGACGAACTTTACGGCAAGGATCTAGGCGCGGTGATTAAAGCGAAACCGAGTTCCGCATTTCTTGCCGAGGGTTCTGAGGTCACGGTATACAGGGGGAGGAGGTTGTAATCCGGATGCCCGCGTCTGGTTCGCCTGCAGAACCCGTGAATGGTTGGGTACTTTACGACGGTGACTGCGGCTTTTGTTCGCGCTGGCTGCAGTTCTGGCAGAGAACGCTGGCAAAACACGGATTCCACAGCGTCCCCTTGCAGGAACCATGGGTAGCAGAGCGCCTTAAGGTACCGGCCGACCAACTTCTGTACGACATTCGCTTGCTCACTCGCGATGGCGAACTGGCTTCCGGAGCTGATGTCTATCTACAAGTGACCAGACGAATCTGGTGGGCGCGGCCCTTCTTCACAGTTTTCAGTCTTCCGGGATTCAACTGGCTCATTCATACCGCTATCGATGGTTCGCCAGAAACCGCTACTGCGTTTCGCGTGCCTGTCAACTGGATCCGACTCCACGCGATCGTGTCCCACGCAGCTAAGATAAATTGCTAAGCTTCTTTACCACTTCTTGAAAATTACAAACACCGCCGCCACGATCAGCAGAAATCCCAGAATGTAGTTCCACTTAATGGGCTGATCGAGGTACCAGACCGAAAAAACCGAGAAGACTGTCAGCGTAATTACTTCCTGAATCGTCTTGAGTTGGACGGCGGTAAATTCGTACGAGCCGATGCGGTTGGCGGGGACCTGAAAGCAGTATTCGAAGAATGCGATCCCCCAACTGACGAGGATGACTTTGAACAACGGCGCCTGACGATACTTCAGATGACCGTACCAGGCGAAGGTCATGAAGATGTTTGAGATAGTGAGCAGGACGATCGTGGTCATGGTCGATATGCTGCCTTAGATGGCGGTATGATTTCCAGTGGTATCGCTTTTCACGGCCGGCGAGCATTGGGTGCTATTCCGGTAGGCGCGCGGGCTGCGCTCACTTCTTACATTCGCTGACTTGCGCGGTGACCTTGCGTCATCTATGCTCTGGACGAGCGTCTCTTCTGACCATGCATCGCCTGACCGCCAGATTGTTGCTTGTGCTGTTGCTTGCGGGGATCTTCGTCCCTGTGGCCATGGCGGTCACTGCGCCTCTGCCGCATGCCTGCTGTATGCGGAAGCCAATGCACAATCACGGCTCCAGCAGCCGCGATTTGCAGGCGGTTGGCAGCGAGACATCGCAGTTGCTGCCCTCCGGTGACGACGGCGCACTGGGCCGACCTGGAGTCGGGAATCGACTCCAACATCCACCCGCCTCTGGCCTATCTGGCGCCGGTTTCGCATACGGTCCTGCATAGCGATTACAGCGAACTCTCTCCAGCCCGTCCGCGGCCCTCCGCTCGGCTAACTAACCTTCTCTTACATTTTTTCTGAATCGAGCTCGCATTTCGCGGAGTAGCGCCGCCGTCCCGGCGGCTGTCGTGTGGGCGTCTCGCCCACACTGGGAGGGCAGGATGCCCTCCCGACAGCCGGCAGGACGCCGGCGCTACGAGAATCGTCGGGTGCTTCGCATGTTTCGTGTGCGTTACGTTGTGTCGATTGTTCTTCTCCTGCTGGCAGCGGGCCTGTGGTTCTCCGGCCTGATTCCGCATTGCTGCGGTGCGCGCGAGGCTCCGAGCAGAGTGGAAGCTGTGCTGGCCCGGAGTTTCCGGTCGTTGTCTGTGCCATCGAACGCCAAACAACGCACGAATCCATTCACCAGTTCGCCCGAGCTGCTACAGGAATCGGCGCGGCACTTTGCCGATCACTGTGCCTCGTGTCACGGCAACGACGGCAGCGGTAACACCGAGATGGGACGGAATTTGTATCCGCGGGCTCCCGACATGCGGCTGGCGGATACGCAGAAGCTCAGCGACGGAGAGCTCTACTACATCATTCACAACGGGGTTCGGTGGACGGGTATGCCGGCATGGGGCGAGGCCGCCAATGACAACGATCAGGACAGCTGGAAGCTGGTGTTGTTCATCCGCCATCTGCCAAATCTCTCGGCCGGAGAAATTCGAGAGATGGAGCGCTTCAATCCCAGGAGCGATTCGCGAGCGTGAAGAAGAAAAAGAAGAACAGGAATTTCTGAACGGCGGGCCGGCTGGAGATGCGGCCAAGAAACCGCGATGAATCAATTTAAGGAGACAGTAATGAAAAAGCACTTGTCGATTCTGACTGCAGTTTTTATTTGCACATTGATCGTAAGCACCTTGGCCTTCGCTCACGGCGGCATGGAACACGTGCTGGGCACGGTCACGGCCGTAGCCGAACACTCTATTTCGGTAAAAACCCGCGATGGCGCGATCAAGACCGTGGAGTTTGATGGTGAAACCAAGTTCGTCAAAGGTGACGCATCGGCCACGATCAAAGACGTTCAGGTGGGAAGCCGCGTGGTGATTCACGCTCACAGCCATGACAACGCTTTGCATGCGGCAGAGGTCAAGATCGGCACGGAGGCTGGTTCAAGCCAGCACTAGCCCAGGGAGCATCGGAGAAACATATGCTCTACAAGAGAGCGTTGCTTTTCATCGGACTGCTGCTGGGAAGCTTGACCGCGTCTGCCACCATCTTTGGCACGGTCAACGGTCTTATTCACGACCCGCAGCATCGTCCGGTGCAGGGAGCGGAGGTCACACTGCGCGCGGCGAACTCCGCGTGGACGAAATCGGTGACCAGCGATGCCGCCGGCGAATTTCATTTCGACGCCGTCCCGCTGGGCGAGTACGCGGTTACCGTTCAATTGGCAGGTTTCGCCACGGAAGAGCAGAAACTTGTTCTCGGTTCAGGCCGCGATGCCCGAATACACTTTTCCCTTAAGGTCGCCCAAGCCAAAGAGACGGTTGAAGTCAAGGAAACCTCCACGGCAGTCAACACCGAATCTTCTTCGACCACCACTCTCGTGAGCCGGCGGGAGATTACGCAAACTCCTGGCGCGGATCAGACCAACAGTCTGAGCATGATCACCAACTACGTGCCCGGCGCGTACATGGTCCACGATCAGCTCCACATTCGCGGCGGACATCAGGTCTCGTGGCTGATTGACGGCGTGCCTGTCCCCAACACGAATATTGCTTCCAACGTCGGGCCGCAATTCGATCCCAAGGACATCGACTACCTCGAAGTGCAGCGCGGCGGCTTCTCCGCCGAATACGGCGACCGCACCTACGGCGTGTTCAACGTAGTTACGCGCTCGGGATTTGAACGCGACCGCCAGGCCGAACTGGTCACCAGCTACGGCAGCTTCAATCGTACCGAGGATCAGTTCAGCATCGGCGATCACACCGATCGCTTCGCTTACTACGGCAGCATTTCCGGCAACCGCACCGATCTCGGACTGGAAACAGGAAGCACTGACGTGCTGCACGATCTCGGCGCCGGTCTCAGCGGATTCACTTCCCTGACATTCAATAAAACACCGAATGACCAGCTGCGCCTGGTCGCGTCCGCGCGGGGCGATCACTATCAGGTGCCCAACGATCCTGATCAGCAGGCACTGGGCATTCGCGACGTGGAAGACGAGCGCGATGACCTGATCAATTTTTCCTGGCTGCACACTCTCGATCCGGGAGCCGTGTTGACGGTCTCGCCCTTCTACCACTTCAACCGCGCTCACTATGTCGGCGGATATGTGGGGCAGCCCGATCCCGACGTCGTGATCCCTGAAGATGACCGCGGTTCGAACTACTTCGGCGGCGTCGTTTCTCTCGCCGTCAACCATGGCAAACACAATGCGCGAGCCGGGTTCCAGGTTTTCGGGGCGCGCGACAATCAGCTCTTCGGAATTGTCACCAGCGACGGCAGCAATCCGCCGCTAAGCCAGCGCGAGATGGTTTGGGGAAATGTCGAAGCGCTGTTTCTGGAAGATCAATTCAAACTCACCAGTTGGCTGACCATCAACGGCGGAGTGCGGCTGACTCATTTCGGCTCGACCATCAGCGAGAATGCGGTCGATCCACGAATCGGCGCAGCTCTCCGCATCCCGAAACTCAATTGGGTGCTGCGCGGATTCTACGGACGCTACTACCAGGCCCCGCCTCTGCTCACGGTGAATGGCCCGCTGCTCGAGCAGGCAGCACAGCAAGGCTTTGGTTTTCTCCCGCTACGCGGCGAGCGTGACGAACAGCACGAATTCGGTTTGACCATTCCTCTGGCAGGCTGGACGTTTGACGTTTCCAACTTCCGCACCGGCGCCAAGAACTTCTTCGACCACGACGTTCTCGGAAGTTCCAATATTTTCTTTCCGCTCACCATCGATCGCGCCCGCATCCGCGGCTGGGAAGCCACTGCGAATTCGCCCCGTATCGCGGGACGCGCCCAGTTTCACGCTGTCTATTCTCACCAGTACGCGGAGGGCGCTGGCGGCGTCACTGGAGGGCTCACCGATTTCGAACCTCCTGACGAAGGTTATTTCTTTCTCGATCATGACCAGCGCAATACACTTTCCGCTGGCGTGAATCTTTCTCTACCCTGGCGAGTATGGACTGACTTCAATGCGAATTACGGTTCGGGCTTCGTCGATGGCGAAGGGCCGGAGCATCTGCCTTCGCATGAGAGCTTTGATCTGTCGCTGGGAAAATCGTTGCGGCGAAAACTGGGACGTGCGCTTGACCGGCCTTAACTTGTCCAATCATCGTTACCTGCTCGACAACAGCAACACCTTCGGCGGAACGCACTATGTGAACCCGCGCGAGATTTCGGTGCAGGTGAAGTATCGATTCCACTTTTAGGAGCGGGCGTCGGACCTCGGACATCAGCACGGGAGACAATTTGGAGGATGTGAAGCGGATGAGATTCGTTCTAGTTGTTGTTGGCGGTGATCGGTATTGCGGCTTCCACCCTGGCGCTGCGTGAGCATTACCGGACCGACACTTCGCCTTGCAGCATCAACGAAAGATGGGACTGTGGGATTGTGAATCACAGTCCCTATGCGGTGCTATTCGGAGTGCCGGTGGCAGTGATCGGGATGGTGGGTTATTCGCTGCTTGGGATTTTTGGCTTTCAGGAGGCGGTATCTGGCTTTGTTGCCACTGTCGTTAGGCGCTCTTGCCTTCTCTCTCTATCTTGCTCACATCGAGAAGGACCTGCTCGGAGTGTGGTGCATCTACTGCGTGGCATCGCTGGGCGTGATTTCTGTTTTCAGTCTGCTGGTTCTGGGGACTGTGGTGTGGCGGCGGATGAGAGCTTGAACCACGGAGGACACTGAGGACGCACAACGAACCCGCTGGTTTTTCTTTGCGTCCTTTGCGGAATCCTTGGCGACCTTTGCGGTTAGCTCTAGCCCTTATGCATCAATCTTCTTCAGCGCTGCCAGCAACTCTTCGTTATTCGGCGCCTGATCCAACGGATAAACCTTCGCGAAGGCGATCTTCCCTTTTTTGTCGACGATGAAAACGGCGCGTTCGCAGATGCCGGGGAACGGCTGTTCTTTGCGCAAGATCCCGAATTGTTCGGAGACTTGGCCGTGGGGATAAAAATCCGCGCACATGGGCATGTGCATCATCCCGATTTCTTTTTTCTGCCAGGCAATCTTGCTGGGAATCGAATCGACGCTGATGTCCACAACCTGGGCGTCGAGGCCGGCGAATTTGTCGCGGTCCGCGTCAAATTTCGGGACCTGGGCGGCGCAGGTGGGCGTCCAGTCCAGCGGATGGAAGCTTACGACTACGTTCTTTTTGCCGGCGAAGTCACTCAGCTTGATCTTGAGATGGCGTTCGCCTTCGACAGCGGGCAACTCGAAATCCGGGGCTGCGTCTCCGACCTTCAGGGGCATGGCGTTCTCCTAACTTCTTCTATGTTAACTGACTTTGCATGTCGCGGCCTGCGTAGGGAGGAGCACCCGCAGGCCGGGTAATGTTCCGACGATCCCATCACCGCGGAAATCCCGGCGAGCCCTGCTCGCCTGCCCGGACGAGGCGTCCGGGCCTACGTGGCTTTGCCAAGCTTGTCCAAAATTAACATTGCTTTAACACTTCCCGAGGGACTCAAGACTAATATTTCCCGATGCCACAAGACCCTCTCGTCATCGAAGATATTGCAGGCCCAAAAGATGGACAGCGCATTCTGCGCCTCTCCGGGCCTCTCACCATGAGTAGCCTGTTCGAGTTTCAGGCGAAAGTTCGCACCAATACTTCGCGGGTATTGATGCTGGATTTCAGCAATGTCCCGTATGTGGATTCGGCGGGTATTGGCGCCATGGTAGGCGCGTACGTCACTCACCAGAAGGATGGCCGCAGTTTGTTTCTTGATCGGAGTGAACGAACGCGTCCAGAATGCGTTGAAGGTCACTCACGTGGAGAAGTTCTTCCAATTTGTTGACTCGGTCGATGCTGCGGAGCAATCGATCAAGGTCTAGCCGACCACTGGATTCGCTCAGATCATCTTCTGAGGTTTCGCAACGGCTCGGTAGCAGGGTTTATCATCAGGCTATGCTTGCCCGCTGGTTTGCCATTCTTCTTGTTTTATCCTCCGTAGGATTCGCCGGAATTTCAGACGATGTACACGAGGCGCTGGCGCGCGGCAGTGTTTCCTCAGCCGAAGCCGCGCTGAAGAGCTATCGCGCACAGCAGGGCGTAACGCCCGACTATGTAGAAGCCGTTTCATGGATGGCACGAGCCAGTCTTCAGTCGCAACAACTGGACCGCGCGGAGACTTACGCCAAACAGGCTAGAAAGCCTGTCACGCCAGTTGCTGGCCAAACGTCCGCTGGACGCCGAACCGCACTTGCCGACTGCGCTGGGAGCAGCTCTGGAAGTACAAGCCCAGGTGCTGGCTGCCCGCGGGAACCAGGCCGAAGCAGTCGCGCTTCTTCGCAGCAGCCTGGTGACTTACCGGAATACTTCCATTCAGACACGTTTGCGAAAGAACCTGAATCTGCTGGGGCTCGCAGGACAGCCCGCGCCTCCGCTCAAGATCGCAGAATATCTAGGTCCCAAGCCTGTGTCGCTGGCACAGCTCAACGGTTCGCCGGTTCTGCTTTTCTTCTGGGCGCACTGGTGTAGCGATTGCAAGGCTGAAGGGCCAATTATTACGCGGCTGAACTCCGAGTTCGGTACTCGTGGACTGATGCTGCTGGCCCCAACCCAACTCTACGGCTACGGCGCTCAAGGAGAAGATGCTACGCCGAAGGATGAATTGCCCTACATCGAGCGGGTGTGGCAGCACTTCTATCCAGGACTGCAAGGCGTTCCCGTCCCGGTCAGCAAAGAGAACTTCAATCTGTACGGCGCCAGCACCACGCCGACTCTGGTGTTACTCGATCGCGCCGGCCGCGTGTCTCTCTACCATCCCGGGGCGATGCCTTACGACGAACTGCGCGCAGCCATCGAGAAAGTCGTCCGCTGAGAACCGAGAACTGGATTTACTGGGAACTAAATATTAATCTCCTGCTCCGCTGAGCTAATTCCCGAGTTTAAGATTTCCCAGCCGGCATCTACAATCTCCACTCGCATGCAGTTGAATGAAGCCCGCATCGCGGAGTTGCTCAAGCCATTCCTGGCGGATGGCGCGCGGACGCCGGATTTACTGTCCGCGGGCCAGCTTAAATATATATCGATGTATATCGATATATTGTTGCACTGGAATGAGCGCATCAATCTCACTGCGGTGCGCGAGCCCGAAGAAATAGTCACGCGTCACTTCGGAGAGTCAATTTTTGCCGCACGGCATTTGTTTCCTTCCACCGATGATTCTTTGCGAAAGACTCTCCATGTGATCGACGTTGGGTCAGGCGCCGGCTTCCCTGGCTTCCCGATCAGGATCTGGGCACCGCAGATTCGCCTGACCCTCATCGAATCAAATCGGAAGAAAGCAACATTTCTGCGAGAGACGGTTCGCAAACTTGGACTGGAGAATGTTGATGTCTTCACCGGACGCGCTGAGTCGTTTTCCGGACCCAGGGCGGACGTCGTCACGTTGCGAGCTGTAGAGCGGTTTGAGGCAATTCTGCCGGTGGGTGCTGGGTTGGTCGCTACTCAGGGACGGCTTGCCGTTCTGGTTGGTGCGGGCCAGGTTGGGAAAGTGCGAGAGCTTGCGCCTGCCTTGCTCTGGGGCACTCCGATCGCACTACCCCTATCATCAGAGCGGCGCGTCATCATCGGAGTTAAGAACCAAGGCGGTTAACACGTTAGTTTAAAGTGGGAAAGACAGGCGTTTTAACCAGCTTGGATGATCGGTTATCGTGATTGTAGATGCGGCTTGTGGGATGAACTGCATTAGCGCCATTAGAATGTACTATCTCTTGGAGCTCAAGCGTTTAGCCACCGAGGTCTCCGGAGCGCTACGAATCTTGGTTGCAATCATCTAGAACCAATATCGTAATAAGTGGTAAATGTTAGTCACTTATCCAACATACAAGCTATTAGATGGCTAATAATGTCATATTAGTGGGATGAAACCTATTAACTTTGGCTATTTCTGACGGCACAATGATCTTTAGTCATGAGTGTGTTCCACGTGGAACATTTCGGCGTGGCATTCCTCCCATCCATTCGATTTTGCCGAGATCAAATGGCACGACCATGTGCTCTGAGAGATATTCGCCGAGCTTCGCTCGGTCCGGCGAGCCATGGACCGTCCCCACAATTTCGCATTCCCGGCGACGTTGAAATGGGATCGGTCGGGATACGCAGCATCGGCATGGTAAGCCATTCGTAATTTCGCCACCTTAGAATCTACCGTTCGACACCTTTTTGTTTTGCCAAATCTGCCTGGCTCTGCAAATTCTCCAGGAGCGAATGCCTCGCCATCAGTCGTGGTGACATCGCAACGGCACCGAGTGAACCGCGCTGGTCCGTCACCGGTCCCCATGTTCCACGTGGAACATTCACTCTCGATTCTTTGTTCCACGTGGAACACTTCTGTGGAAACTCGTGCCTTTACACGTGCGATCCTCAATCACTTCAACAAATAGCGCGATTTTTCCGTTGCACCAAAATACGTCGTTGCAATCACAGACGCCTTCGGCCTATTCTGCGAACATCTCTGGGTTCTTCCTACAATTAAATGGGACGCATCATTGCGGTAGCCAACCAAAAGGGCGGCGTGGGCAAGACTACGACCGCTATCAATCTGGCCGCGTCTTTTGCGGCCGCTGAAGTCAACACACTCCTTGTGGACTGCGATCCGCAGTCAAATGCCAGCAGCGGCTTGGGCCTGGTCAGAGATCCGGAGCGGATTTCTACCTACCATCTGCTTATGGGGGCGGCCAGTCCTGAGCAATCCGTGCAGCCGACTGAACTCGAGCAGCTATGGGTTGTGCCGGCTCACAAGAATCTGATCGGCGCGAATATCGAACTGGTGGAGGCAGAGCGACGCGAATATCGGCTGCGCGACGCCCTCTCCGTTCTGCGGGACCGCTTTCAGTTCATTGTGCTTGATTGTCCTCCCGCGCTTGATCTGTTGACGCTCAATGCCCTGGTGGCGGCGGATGCGGTTCTGATCCCTATGCAGGCTGAGTATTTCGCACTGGAGGGCATCAGCGAGCTGATGGATACGGTGGAACGCATTCGCGCCAGCTTCAATCCTGAGCTTTCAATCGAAGGCGTGGTGCTCACCATGCTGGATGAGCGCACCAACCTGGCCCAGCAGGTAATGGCGGAGTTGAAGCGGTTCTTCGGCGAGAAACTCTGCGAGACGACGATTCCGCGGAATATTCGCCTGGCAGAGGCGCCGAGCCACGGACGTCCGGCGTTGCTCTACGATCCGCGCTCGAAGGGGGCGGAGAGCTATATACGGCTGGCCAAAGAGATTATTGCGCATCACTTGCCGGTGGAAACAGAGGCACCGGTGACGGAGATGGATAAGACGGCATAGATAGATATACGTCTATGTATAGTATCGATTGACATCTATATTCTTTAGCCGAGCTTTGCTCGGCTGGGCGTACGAGGCGTCTGCCCCTACGTGGGCCGTGGCGAACGAAACACAACGAGGGAACATGACAACGACAGCGGAGAAAGTTGTGGTGGACGCGGAAAAAGCTGCTCCCGAGAAGCGTAAAGCTTTGGGCAGGGGACTGGAATCGCTGCTGCCGGGCGGGCCGCGGGTGGTTTCGTCTTCCACGGCTGGCGCGTCTGCCGCTCCACTCGCGGGCGGGGCGCCCGCGCCACACATGCCGTCACCGGCGCCTCTGTCCGAAGCTCGGGATGCTGTGGTTCAGGTTGCGATTGAACTGATCGACGAGAATCCTTACCAGACGCGCGCTCACTTCAGTGCTGAAGCGCTTGAAGAGTTGGCGAATTCTATTCGTGCGACTGGAGTGGTCCAGCCGGTGGTGGTGCGTCCCGGCGCCGATGGGCGCTTCGTTCTGATTCTCGGCGAACGACGCTGCCGGGCATCGAAACTGGCAGGGAAGACGACGATTCCGGCGATTGTGCGCCGCGTTTCCGATCAGCAAGCCGCGGAGATGACCGTCGTCGAAAACCTGCAGCGGCAAGACCTGAATTGTGTCGAGCAGGCAGCGGCGTTTTCCAAATTGAGCCGCGATTTCGGATTGACCCAGGAACAGATTGGCCAGCGCGTGGGCGTCTCGCGCGAGTCGGTTTCGAATTACATGCGGCTGCTGAAGCTGCCGCCGGCGGTGCTGCAGCACTTGCAGGAAGGACGTCTGGGATTCAGCGAAGCCCGGGTGCTGTTGCAACTGCTCGATCCCAGCCTGATTGCGACGATTGCCGACGAGGCAATCAAGAAGCATCTGTCGGTCGACGCAGCTGGAAGAACTGGTCGACCGCACCAACATTCCGATGGTCAAAGAAGAAACGCCGCAGCGGGCACGATGGGTCGATCCGAACGTGCGCGCGGCGCAGACTGAGATGGAGCGGGTGCTGGGAATGCGCGTGCGGATCCGCGACCGCAAGGGTAAGGGGAAGATTGTGATCGAATACGCCAACCTGGAGGACTTTGACCGCGTGGTGGAAATGTTGAAGGGCAGTTAGCAGTTTCCGGTTTCTGGTTTCCGGTTTTTGATTTACAGTTTGTCGAGATCAAAAGACCCACCCTGTCTCTCCAAAAAACGAGAGACGAGTGGGGCACCCATCACATCGATCAGGAGAAGTGAATGAATTACCTGATGTCCAGATTCTGCCTTGCGCTCGCAACCGTGGTTTTTCTGGTAGGCCTGACCAGTTGCGGGCACGAGCAACAGTTGGTCTCCATATCTATCCAACCCCAGACTGAGATTTTTGGCGCCTCAAACATCCCCGTGAGCGCAAGCGCAGGCGCAACCGTGCAGCTTCGAGCCATTGGCAACTACATACACCCGCCTGTTTCCAAGGACATCACGAACCAGGTTGTGTGGAATTCGAATACACCCAGATGGTGACGGTCGATGCAGCGACGGGCTTGATCACCGTTACCGGACTGGCGTGCGGTGACACGCTGATTTCAGCAACAGTCACAACGAACCACAGTATCGGCAACGTATCGTCGTCCGGGGCCCTTGTGACGGGCAACATGACTGCCAGCGTGGTTTGTTTTACCGGGCCATAGCACGGGGTAGCTACCTGGTTTCTGGTTTCTAGTTTCCGGAGGATGGCTCTACTTTTTTCTCGACTTAGGGCGAGCCAGCTCTTTACGCAGGATGGGCTTCAGCGCATCCTCGAACGCCAGCCGATGTTCCTTCCATCTGCCGGGATATGGAAGTTCCACAAGCAGTCCCTTCCAATTTGCGCTTGCTTGAGCGCGTCTGACATTGGCTGAAATCGATCGAAGCACAGTAATCACGATTTCGGGTTGAAGCTCCTTGAGCGTTCTGGCGAGGCGGACTTCACCATCGCGGCAGGCCTGCTTCCTCTTTTCCGGCGTCAGGTGGTCGACGGGTTTGCCACACAGGTCGACCAGGTAGCAGCCGAGGTTCTGAAACGAGTGCAGAAAGTCGTCCTCGGGGAGAGCAGGAAACGCCGCGCGAAATGTGTTGCGGATGGCTCGGTACAGTCCTGAGTCAGCCTGGTAGAAGAACCGCCCTGATGCCGGCGGAGACTCGCCGACGAAGAGTATCCGCACATGGGCGGGGCGGTAACTTCTTCGAAGGCGCTCTTTCTCCAGATGGGTGCTTCTTCCTTTTTCCTTATCTTCTTTCTTTATCCTCACGTTTGCATTTTAGGCGGGGCGGACCATTCGTTGCTCCGCTGACGCCGGCGAGTTCACATCAGGGTGGCTCGAAGCAGCCACCCTGACACGATGCGTGACGTGATTAGGCTGTTTTCTGTCGGGAACGTGACCTGGTGGCGACCTTCTCTTCATAAAACTTTCCGATATTTCTTGCGATCTCTTCAAGACTGTCTTCCACGGCAAAGTGACCGGACTCCAGACGATGCATTTCTGCGTTCGGCAGGTCGCGTAGATATGCTTCTCCGCCTTCTCGGGTGAAGAAAATGTCGTCCTGTCCCCAGAAGATCAGGGTCTCCGGCTGTTTCTCCCGCAGAAACTTCTGCCAGTCAGGGTACAGAGCGACGTTCGTCCGATAGTCGTAGAAGAGGTCGAGCTGGACACGACGGGCATTGGGACGTTCCATAAAGCGGAAGTCCATATTCCAGTTGTCCGGGCTGATCAACTCAGGGCGCTTGTGCCCATGCAAATAGACGGCCTTGATGGTATCGAATTCAAGCAAGCCGGCGACGCCCGCTTCACTTTCCGGCGAGCGGTTTTTCCAGAGGAAGTTGCGCAGCCCGGCCCAGGCATCCGTGAAACCAACCTCGTATGCATTGGTGTTTTGAATGATCAGCCATTCCAGTGCGCCAGGGTTGCGTCCGACGATCCGGAACCCGACGGGCCCGCCGTAGTCCTGAACGAAGAGGCCGTAATGATTAAAGCCTTTCGCCTGCAAGAAATGCTCGGTGACCTGGGACAGCCGGTCGAAGGTATAGGCGAAGTTCTTGGGGTCGGGCATGTCGCTGTTGCCGAAGCCGGGATAGTCTGGCGAAATGACGTGGAAGCGATCGGCCAGAGCGGGAATGAGATTGCGATACTGGTGTGACGAGGCTGGGAAACCGTGCAATAACACTAGTTTCGGATTGCCTGGATCGCCGGCTTCGCGATAGGCGATATTCAGTCCGTCAACAGTTATTGTTTCGTGCTTTACGATATTCGGCGAGACCTTGTGGGACCCATTTGTACTCATAGATTCTTCCTCTCGAGTGCTGTTTGTCTTCCTCCGTTGGATGAACTCATCCCCGAAGGGATACTCTGAAAAGGTGTAAGGTGGCTTACACTCCGGCCGAGACAGCCGTAGCTAGAAGTGGAAGGGCGCAGGCGTGAACCCAAAACACACAAGGCAAAACAGTCAGCCTACGGAGCCAGTTGCGCTCGCCTCCGTGGATCTATTCAGAGGCATTCCCGATTTGTCTTTGCAGGCAATTCTGAAAAACAGTAAAGTCCGGGATTTTCGCGCCGGGCATGTCTTCTTCAAGGCTGGTGAGGCTGGCCATTCCCTGTTTCTACTCGAAAACGGCACAGTGCAAACCTTCCGGACATCAGGACCGAAGAAGCTGATTGTCGCCGAATTGAAGCCGCCGGCAATCTTTGGGGAAATGGGATGCATCGGGGGCCGCTTCTATCACTGCGACGCGCAAGCGACTGAACCTTCCCGGATCCGGATTTTTTCTCGATCCGACGTGGATATTCTTCTGGAGCAACATCCCACGATCATGCGACAGCTTCTCGATCTGGTGAGTGAACGCTTTGTTCACGTTTTGATGGACCTGGACGCCACCTCGTTCCGGTCCTTGATTCCACGACTGGCGACCTTGCTATTAGAAAGAGCTGAAGAGGGGTTCGTTCGCGATCTCACTCACAAGGAACTTGCCGAGCACTTGCGGGTCTATCGAGAATCAGCGACCGCAGCTCTCGGAGAACTGAAGAAGGCAGGGATTATTGAAATCGAACGCAAGCGTATCCGGATCGTAGACCGGCCGCGTCTCGAGCGCGCCGCCCGAGAGTAGCTTTGAAACAGTTTCCAGTTTCTGGTTTCCAGTTGCTAAGACACCAGAAACCGGAAACTTGAAACCTCCTAGCTAGCTTCCGGCTGAGAATCCGCCTACGTTTGCGACCGTGAGGCGAAGGTATTTGTGAGGATTTACCGGGGTGTCGTTGATGCGGACTTCGTAGTGAAGGTGAGGACCGGTGCTGCGTCCGCTTTCTCCGACGAAGGCGATGGTGTCCCCGCGATGGACGTGCTGGCCTGTCATGACAGCAAAGCTGGCCAGGTGGCCGTAGCGAGTGGTGATGCCGTGGCCGTGGTCGATCATGACCGCGCGACCGTAGCCACCCATGAAGTCGGCGAAGGTGACGACGCCGTCGGCGGGTGCGACGACCGGCACTCCGTCTGTCGAACCGATGTCGATGCCGCTATGGAACGCGCCTTCACCGTTGAACGGATCGATGCGTTCACCGAAAGAACCGGTTACCGGACCTTCAACCGGCCAGAGATTCGGAGCTGAATTCGCTCTCAGCCAGTCGGCCGTGGTGACGTTGCGAGTAAGTCCCAGCGACAGGCCGGTCATGGTTGCACCGGTCAGCGCCGAGGTCTTGAGCGCATAGAGCTGGTCGAGCGACGAGACGACTTGCGCGCCGCCGACGTTTTCAGAAGACGCGGTGACCAGATTCGGATCAGCTTTCAAACCGTACAGAGACGAAACTTCACCTGCCAGCGAGCCCAACGACGCTACCTGGATGTCACGCTCCTTGGCGACCTGTTCCAGCCGCGAGTAGCGGTTCCTGAGGTCTTCGCGTTCGGTGCGAAGCTCGTTGTAATGCGACACCTTCAGCAGCATGCGCAAATACGAACTGGCAATGCCGGTCAGGCTCAGACCCACAATCGACGCACCTACCAGAAAGACGTACAGGTAGTGAACAGGGATGGGGATCTTACGGATCTGACCGTCGTCACCGCGTGCCACAAAAAGAATGTAAAAGCGTTTTTGCAATTTATTCCTTTCCGTTAGCAATCAGGAACGGCTCGATGAGGACGGCTCGCGGTTACGAGAGCCCTAACACCATTCCTGAATTCGGGCCAGCTTCCCATGTTGGAACTGAAGCTGTTTACGCGCCCGAAACCTACCGGAACCGGGTTGGCCAAAAGTGCTTTGTCTGCAATCCCTACTGGATGCAGCACTTAGTTCGGCCCTGTCTGTTTAATCAGCTTGGCAACGGTAACAAAGTAGGTTCCCCCGTGTCAACGTTTTGGGGCTTACCAACGACGGGTAGGGGACCCTGCCCTTAGGGACCTGTTACTCGGTGGTGACTTTGGGTGGGAGGGTAACGTGTACCCTGCCTTGCCTTTATTGTACGCCTTTCCAGGGCGCTATTCTGTCCCTCAACATTAGATGCACTGCCGTGAACGCGCGTGGACGCTCGCGCCTACATTGAAACTTGTATATTGATTGCCTCGTGCCCCTGCCTGAAAAAGCCCTGATCCGCCGTCTTCGCACACAAGCCGCCAGGTCAAAGGCGGCCGCACTTCGCGGCGGAATTGGAATTGGGGACGACTGTGCGGTGGTGCCAATTCCTCGCGGTCACCAAGCCCTGATTACCACTGATTTCAGTCTGGAGAACGTCCATTTCAAACGGGCATGGCACCCCGCGGAGAGCGTCGGGTCATCGATGCCTGGCGCGCGGACTCAGCGACATCGCTGCCATGGGAGGTGAACCGCTGGCGGTGTTTCTTTCGCTGGCCCTACCTCGAGACTTGCCACAGAGTTGGGTAGACGGCTTCCTTCGCGGCCTGTTGAAGCTAGCTGGCAAGTTCAAAGTGAGTCTGGCAGGCGGCGACACGGCTCAATCTCCAGGCGGCGTGCTGGCCGACATCGTGGTTCTGGGTTCGGTGCCGAAAGGAAAGGCGGTGTTGCGTTCAGGCGCGCGTCCGGGGGACCGTATTTACGTGACTGGAGAACTCGGAGCTTCCGCCGCCGCGATCGATTTACTCTCCCGCGGCAAGAAGATTCGACCTGGGTACTTTCCGCGGCATTTCCATCCCGATGCCGCGAATTGAGGTCGGACGCTTTCTCCGTGAAAAGGGATTGGCGTCGGCCATGATCGATATCAGCGACGGGCTCTCCACCGATCTCGGCCACATTTGCGAAGAGAGCGGTGTGGGTGCCGAAATCGAGACCAACGCTATTCCGGTGGCCAGAAAGGCTGATCTTCGGTTTGCCTTGCACGGCGGAGAAGATTACGAACTGCTGTTTACAGCAGCGGCTGGGAAGAAGGTGCCGTCCCGGATTGCGGGAGTTGAGGTTCGTCAGATTGGTGTAGTAACGCGGGGACGGAAGGTATGGATGCGAGACAAAGATGGGCTCAAGCAAGAATTGAGGCCGCAAGGCTGGGAACACTTCAGGAAATAGCGGGTCCGTGCCCGTCCCTTGGTTTCGTCCGGTCACCTACTGTGTCTCTACTCTCGCCTTCCGAACAGGAATACAGTAGAACCATGCAGTTCTCGTATGTGTTTACGGCTGATTCTTGTTTGCTTCGTATTGTCATTCATCGCACTGGCTCAGCAGACCAAACCACCGTCTTCCGCTCCTGTCGACGATGACTTCATCCAGAAACAGTTTGGATCGACCTGCAAGCTGATGGCGGGACCGCCGCAGCTGAAAGCTGACCTCGACGGTGATGGCGTAGAAGACCTGGTCGTGGCTGCTCGATGCACCAACCCGATGGCTGACCAGGCGGAAGACAATTTCACGGTGGTCGATCCGTACAACAGCTTTTTCGGGTATGGAAACACCAAGATCACCAGCCAGTTTGCCTCTGAGGATCCCGCCATGCGCGGACTGGTGCTGCTGGTTATCCACGGGACTGGTGAAGAAGCCTGGCGGGCGGCTACGCCGAAGGCGAAATTCGTGATCATGAATCTCCCGTTCAAGCAGATCGCGGTGAAGAAATTGAAAGTCAGAAAGAAGTCGGTGATGGCTATCTATGCGGAAGAGACGGGCGCCGACCGGATGACCTCGGCAACTTTCTGGGATGGCAAAAAGTATCGCTACCAGCCGATTGGCTCCAGCATGGGAGATTAGAACGGACCTCGGGCGCTCGGACGTCAGCAAAGTCCACGATGCTGAAGTCCGAGGTCCGACGTCTGAAGTCCGAGGTCCGAGACTGAATGAATCTGGAACAGAAACTGGAAGAACTGAAAAAGCGCGATCGCCTGGCGGCGGAGGGCGGCGGCGAGGAGCGCCGCGAACGCCAGCATAAGGAAGGCAAGATGTCGGCCCGCGAGCGGGTCGAGTTTCTGCTCGACGAAGGCACGTTCGAAGAGACCGACAAGCTGGTCACGCACCGCTCGACCGACTTCGGCATGGCCGAGCAGAAGTATTACGGCGACGGCTTCATCACGGGCTACGGCCGGATCGAAGGACGGCTGGTGTTTGTCTTCGCCCAGGACTTCACCGTCTTCGGCGGATCGCTCTCCGAAACCAACGCCGCCAAGATCGTCAAGATCATGGACCTGGCCGCAAGATGGGCGCGCCGGTGATCGGCCTGAACGATTCCGGCGGCGCGCGCATTCAGGAAGGCGTGGTGTCGCTGGCGGGCTACGCCGACATTTTTCTGCGCAACACGCTTTACAGCGGAGTGGTGCCGCAGATCTCCGCCATCATGGGGCCGTGCGCCGGCGGCGCGGTGTACTCGCCGGCCATCACCGATTTCATCCTGATGGTGGAGAAGACTTCGTACATGTTCATCACCGGGCCGGACGTGATCAAGACGGTGACGCACGAAGAAGTCACCAAGGACCAGCTGGGCGGCGCGCTCACGCACAACGAGACTTCCGGCGTGGCGCACTTCATGGCGCACGACGACGCCGAATGCCTTTCGATGGTGCGCGAGCTGCTGAGCTTTATTCCGTCCAACAATCTCGACGATCCGCCGCGGCGGGCGTGTACCGATCCCATCGATCGCGCCGATGCGGCTCTGGACCACATCGTTCCGAACGAGTCGAACCAGCCCTATGACATCAAGGACGTGATTCATTCGGTCGTTGACGACGGCTATTTCTTCGAAGTGCAGGAGCACTACGCGAAGAACATCGTCATCGGTTTTGCCCGGCTGAATGGGACGACCGGTGGGAATCGTGGCCAACCAGCCGGCGTTTCTGGCGGGGACGCTCGATATCAATGCGTCCACTAAAGGCGCGCGCTTCGTGCGCTTCTGCGACTGCTTCAACATTCCGCTGATTACATTCGAGGACGTGCCCGGATTTCTGCCCGGCATCACGCAGGAGTATGGCGGAATCATCAAGCATGGCGCCAAGCTGCTGTTTGCCTTCGCCGAAGCAACGGTGCCGAAGATCACGGTGATTACGCGCAAGGCCTACGGCGGAGCGTATTGCGTGATGGCGTCAAAGCATATCCGCACGGACGTGAACTATGCCTGGCCGACGGCCGAGATCGCCGTCATGGGACCCGAAGGCGCGGTGGACATCGTCTACAAGCGTGAGTTGGAGAAGGCCGACAATCGCGAAGCGGTCCGCCAAAAAAAGATCGAGGAATTCCGCGAGCGGTTCGCCAATCCCTTACGTCGCGGCCGAACGGGGATATGTGGATGCGGTCATCCATCCGCGAGAGACGCGCAAGAAGCTGATTCAGGCACTGGACATGCTGGAGAACAAGCGGGATAAGAATCCGCCGAAGAAGCATGGGAATATACCGCTGTAGGGGGCGGATTATCCAAATCTGTTACCTCCCGGCCAAAGCAATGGAGGAGAGAGGGCCAGCCAAGCTATCGGAGGCTTTCACTCGCCCGAGCGGGGAGAGCGGCAGCATCGACCCATGCCGGACGTGCACAACATAAACTGACCGATCAATCACGACAAAGAGGAACGCGATAAGTACCCCGATTGCCCGTGCCGAACAAACAGTTCGACGAATGGGCTTATCGAAAGAAGCACTCTCGGGAGCGAGCGGGCATCGCTCGGGACGGCTGGCGCAAGACTCTTGACGGTCCGAGCCGCGCGCGTCGAATCCAGTCGCGGGCGGCGTTGCGGCGCGTAAGCAGCGGATATAGCGGTGGACGGTTCAGAGATCGTTTTCAGCCCTGCGGGAGTGATGACGACGCGGAAGATCATTTACCGAGTTCGAGTCTTCCTGCTCCAGTTCGTCGAATAACTTCATCGGCGTTGCGGCCCAAGCGCCTTTTTTGGCTTGGATGAAGCCGCGGCGAATCGCTGGCGATTGCGTCGAGATGATCGGCGACCTCCTGATATGCGGCGGCATCGAGCACCACGGCTTCGGCTTTTCCGTTCACCGTCAGCACCAAGGGACGCCCCGTCTTCTTCATACGCTTCATCAGAGCCGGAAGAATTGCGCTTGAATGTCGTCAGGGAATGGATGTCTTGGAGAACATCAATCATGGAGCGATTATAGCATACGTATAAGCACTTTATTCGATGCTTGCAGAGCATGTGGCGGCACGTCAATCGTTTGGCGCGAAACCACAAAATTCTGAATTGGCGAGGCGAAGGAAACGGGCCACGACAGAGATGGAAGCGGCCTTCTTCGAACGATTCTCTTAAATCCGTCCGAGAGTGCTTTAGGAGTGGCGAGTGGAATTGCAGGTTCGCCAGCAAAAATTAAGAGTCCCGAGGTGGTGTTGAAACTGTTCGTCTCGGCCAGTAGCTCGCTTTAGACCCTTGCTGACCTGCATTCGTGGCTCTCCTTGCGAAGACGACGGCGCGCGATCTTGCTTGGGCTCCGGGCTTACCGCCAACCGGAAAAACTGTTCAACGCCTCGGGACTCTATCTTGCCTTTGACGTGGTGTTCCTGTTCGCCTCGACCAGCGCTTGGCTATAGACCCTTGCTGACCCTCTCTGACTTCATCTTGCGATGCTTCAGAGTGACCTCGCTTGAGCCCCGGACGCCGCACCAACCGGGTAAACTTCAGAACGTGTCAAAGAACGAGTTTGTTTTTACGCCTTCTATTTTTATAGTCAATTAAAAATGAGCGGATTTATCTCGTTTGTATGCAAGCGAGTGCAGCGCCTCCACAAGGGGGTGACCGGAATTGGTGCATTGCGCTCTCGACATCAGCTCGTTGCGATTCCGCGGATATCGCGATTTCCTTGGGAATTTCGAGATGCGTAAGGCGCTTGACTTTAGACCTTGCGAAGATTGCTGTTGTGTAAATTTCTAGAGAAATCAGGTGGGGCAAGGGTTTTGATTTTTCTGGAGATTGCTCGATGCGTTGAAACAAACCCTTGCCGAGCTTTGCCCGACTGGGCAGGTGAGGACATCCTTCGACTTCGCTCAGGACAGGCTCTGCCCCTACGTGGGTAGTGGTGGTCGCCGCCGTGTGTGTCGTGGCGGCTACTTAGCCTGCTGATGACTTGGCAGTACAATCGCCGCGGGGAGGGATTCCTATGACGATCTTCAATGAACCTCACGGCCGCGTGATTGATGCGAACTCCGGCTCGGTGTTGCGGCTGCTTGGGATTGCAGCGGCGGCGTTTGTCCTGGTGATCATGCTGTTCGCCGCCGTGGCCCGCGTCGACTCCGGGCATGTTGGAGTGCTCACCTTGTTTGGGCGGGTGACCGGAGAAGTGCTGCCGGAGGGAGTGCACCTGATCAATCCCTTCAAAGCCAGTCATGAGCTCTCGATTCGCACCCAGGAGCTCAAGGAATCGGCCAGCGTGCCGTCGAGTGAAGGGCTTGTGATGAATCTGGACACGTCGCTCATCTACCACCTCAATCCCGAGAAAGCCGCCGAGGTTTATCAGAAGATTGGGCCCAATTACATGACTGTGCTGATCGAACCAAATTTGCGGGCAGCCATTCGGGAGGCGACCGCGTCCCACTCGGCCAATGCGCTGTACACCGGAGAGCGGGAGATGGTGGCCAAGCAGATTCATGACCAGCTCACCGACAAACTCGGGCAGCGTGGAGTCCTGGTGGAGAGTGTGCTGCTGCGCGACATCCAGTTGCCAGCGACGCTGAAGTCGTCGATCGAATCTAAGCAGCAGGCCGAGCAGGAAGCTTTGGCCATGAGCTTCCGGCTACAGAAGGAAACGCAGGAAGCGCAACGCAAGCGCATTGAAGCTGCTGGTATTCGGGACTTTCAGCAGATCGTGGCGCAGGGGATCAGTCCGCAGTTGCTGGAGTGGAAGGGCATTGAGGCGACCGAGACTCTGGCCAAGAGCGCCAATGCCAAGGTGGTCGTGATCGGGAACCCCAAGAACGGACTGCCGCTGATCTTGGGACAATAAATCTTTAAAACGCGGAGGGCGGGACGCCCTCCGGACAGCCGGCGGGACGCCGGCGCTACTTTTTCATGGCTGATCTTCTTGAGGTGCGGAATCTTTTCGTCGAATTTCCCCGCTCATCCCACGGCCGGCGGAAGCGGCGCGCTGGTGGCGGTTCGCGATCTCAGCTTTTCGATTGCCGCGGGTGAAGTGCTGGGACTGGTGGGCGAGTCCGGTTCCGGAAAGTCTGTTACTTCGCTCGCGTTGATGCGACTGTTGCCTCCGAACGCGCGGGTTCGCGGTGAGATTCGATTCGGCAATGGCTCGGGGACGCACGACTTGCTGCAAATGTCCGATGCGGCGATTCGTCCTTTGCGCGGATCGCAACTGGCGATGATTTTTCAGGAGCCGATGACGGCGCTGAACCCCGTCATGCGCGTGGGCGATCAAATCGCCGAGGCAGTGCTGGCCCATCACCAGGTTGGGAAAGACGAAGCCTGGAAGCGGGCAGTAGTCGCGATGAACGAAGTGGGGATTACCGATGCTGAACGACGGGCGCGGGATTATCCGCATCAGCTCTCGGGCGGAATGCGGCAGCGGGTGATGATTGCCATGGCGATCGTCAACCATCCTCAGATGCTGATCGCCGACGAGCCTACCACCGCGCTCGATGTCACCATTCAGGCGCAGATTCTTGAATTGCTGGCTGAGTTGCGGGCCAAGTTTGGCCTGACCATGCTGTTTATTTCGCACGACCTGGCCGTGGTTTCGCAGGTCGCCGACCGGGTGGCGGTGATGTATGCCGGCAACCTGGTGGAGTTGGGAGCGAAGCGCGACATATTTCAGGCGCCGGCGCATCCTTATACTCAGGGATTGCTGAATGCCGTCCCCACGCTGAAGACGGACCGCGACCGGCCGCTTCAGACAATCGAAGGGACGGTGCCACCGCTGCATGCGGTTCCGCCGGGATGTCCGTTTGAGCCGCGATGCGAGTTTCGGGTGGAGGAGTGCAGGCGCGGTTTGCCGCCGTTGGTGGAGGTTTCAGGTCGGGCATTGGGCCAGGTGTCCGGTGGTGAATGCTTTGATCTAGGTACGTGTGGAGCAGGCGCCCTCGCCCGCGCCCTCACACATTTCATTTCGGCCCACAGTTCGGCTAGACAGGTCTATAATCGCCAGTTTGTTCGGTGAACTGTGCGCGTCCTTCTCTTAAGCGATATTCATAGCAACCTCGAAGCACTGGAAGCATGCCTGGCGGCGGCTCCGCCGTATGACATGGTGGTCAACCTCGGTGACGTGGTCGGCTACGGCGCCAGCCCCAACGAAGTGATCGATCGGGTGCGTGAGTTGGGGCACATTTTTGTCCGCGGCAACCATGACAAGGCGACCAGCGGCGCCATGGACTTGAAGGACTTCAATCCCATCGCCGGACTCGCGGCGCTATGGACCCGCGAGCAACTCACTCCACAAAATCTGAAATGGCTGCAGGGGCTGCCTCATGGTCCAATCCAGACTGGGGAATTGCCGAATATACAGTTTGTCCACGGCTCTCCAGTGGATGAAGACGAATACGTGGTCACGCTGCGGGACGCCATCGAGCCGCTGCTCACTTCGAACACGCCTCTGACATTTTTTGGACACACCCATCTGCAGGGAAGTTTTAATACCAACAATGTGGCCAGCGATTATTTTCGTCCGCTGTATAACACGGTCGGGCAGAGCGAGACGCTCGCAGTTCCCCCTGAAAGAAGGCATGCGCTATATGGTCAACCCAGGTTCCGTAGGGCAGCCTCGGGATGGAGACTGGCGCGCCGCTTTTGCAGTGTTCGATTCTGACGCCCGCATCGTGACCTTCTGTCGCGTGCCTTACAACCTGAAGCAAGCGCAGGACCGCATCATGGCTGCCAATCTGCCACAGAGATTGGCTACGCGGCTGGCAGCGGGTCAGATAGCCAGTCCGCTCTTCACAGTCATTCTCACTGGTCCTCGATTCTTGTAGCGCCGGCGTCTCGCCGGCTGTCTGCGGGAGCATCTTGCTCCCGCGCGGTGGGCGGGACGCCCACCGGACAGCCGCCGGGACGGCGGCGCTACAGCGAGAAAGCTCAGCCGCTGTAAACTCTCTTAATGCCCTCTTATCCTTCTCGTAATTTATTTTCTTCGTCACACTCCAAAACACCCGAGCACTACCTGATCGCTCATAGCGACGGCGGAGCGCGCGGCAATCCTGGGCCTGCGGGCTATGGTGTCGTCATTCAGGATCAGGCCGGGCGAAAGGTTGCAGCACTCAGCGAGTACCTCGGCCATCAGACCAATAATTTCGCGGAGTATCAGGGTCTGATTGCGGCGCTGGAGTATGCCGTCGAGCATGGACCCAAAGCCCTCAAGTTGGTGAGCGATTCCGAGTTGCTGGTGCGGCAGATCAAAGGCATCTACAAAGTGAAGAACTCTACGCTTGCAGGAACTTCATGGCCGCGCCAAGGAGTTGATCGCGCAGTTGGAGTGGTTCTCCATCGATCATGCGCTGCGCGAACATAATCGCGAAGCGGATGAGTTGGCGAATGCAGCCATGGACAAAGGCATGGGCCGCGTGGCGCGGGCGCCTTCGCCCGCGGCTGTTCCGGCATCGCCGCAGGAATTTGAGGGAGTAGTGCAGGGTGGGATGATCAAGTTACTGGGCGGACAGTTGCCGGATGGGACGCGGGTGCAGGTGCGGGTGAAGAAATAGATATGATAGCGGCGTCCGGCTGCACCGGCAAACACAAGGTCCCTCGACTTGTCCTCACCGCGCTAGCGCGGCTCGGAGCGGCGCTCGGGATGACAGGTCTTATTTAGATCTGCTTATTCTTCGGCTGATGAGTGGTCGTGGATGATTTTCCATCCGTCGGGGAATTTGCGGAATATCAGAGTGAAAAGCCCGTGGGGCGTCTTGCCATCGGACAGCGTTAGCTTCCAACTGCCTCGGACGAATGCTGCATTCGGAGCAAGTTCCTCGATTTGCAGATCGGAGAACTCCAGCTTTCCCATCTCATGGCCGTCGCTCTGGTAGGTCTTGCGGTAGCGATCGAGTGTTGCCTGCCAGCCGGACGTTTTCTTTGCGCCGAAGAACGTTAGCGACGGAGAGTTCCAGTAGCCTGACATGAAGGCTTCGCAGATCGTGACGGTTCCAGTCAGCCTGTTGTTGATTGAGGACCTGCAGGACAGGCGAACTTTGCGCAGTGAGGGGAACGCTGAGAGCTAACAGCAGGAAGACGATTCGCATGCGGATCTCCTGCGCGGTAGTTTCGCACAGGAAATCACGGCAGAGAGCTGAGGGGATAGTTCGACTGCGCAGGATGCCGGGTACGCGCGGCCTTTTTTAGCGGCGGCTGCGTTCAACTTCCCAGCTTTTTCCCAGGGACGCTTGGGGCGGTCGGCCGCTGGTTTGTCGCGGTCTTTGATGCGGTCGTATTGATACGACTCGCTCACCGTGCCCAGAGATTCGTTGTACAGAACTGGCAGTCCGAGGCCTTCTTTTAATTCTTCGGTGAATTGCTGCAGCGCTTTCAGGTGGTCGGCAGTAGCAGGAACTTCGGTCTTGGCGGTTTTCAGAAATTGCTGGTAGCCGCGGTTCACCAGTTTGGAGATCTCGCTGCCGATCAGGTATCCGGGATAGGCGAAGATTTTTACGCCGTCGTCACCATCTTTCTGGATGGCGGCCGACACGTTGTACTTTCGCAGGAACACACGTCCCTGGGTTCCGGGAGCCTCGATCAGATCAAAACCGTGCTCACGCAGCCAACTCAAAGCACTCTTCGTAACTTCGCTGCTCTACCTTGGTTGCCATTCTTTGGATTCCCAATCCCTTTTTAGCTCTGCCAGTCAATCCATCAGATGCGGATTTGCGAGAAAGAGTGCAATTCCGTCTTCTGGCTGGATCGAAGCAGCCTCTTTTATAATCCAATCAACCGTTACAAACGTTAAATCGCGATTCTGATACGTTACGATGGTCACGGCGTTGTCCCGACTCCAATGCAGCCAGTTTCTGCCAAATCGACGGAAGTGCCTGATTCTTCGACCACTGCACCTGCTGCGAGCGCGCGAATCCGCGCTTGCTCGGCCGGCGCAGCCTCGAACTGATTGGCAATACTCCACTGCTGCGACTCGAACGGCTCACTCGCGATCTTGCCCGGAATCGAATTGCTGGGCAAAGCCGAGTGGTACAACCCCGGCGGATCGGTAAAAGACCGCGCCGCTTCGAACATCGTCGCCCAGGCCCGCGCCAGCGGAAAATTCGGCCCCGGCAAAACTCTGCTCGATTCCACCAGCGGAAATACCGGTATCGCTTACGCCATGATCGCCGCCGCCGAAGGTTTTCCGGTGACGCTGTGCATGCCGGAAAATGTTTCCATCGAGCGCAAGCACATCCTGCATGCTTACGGCGCCAACATTATTTATACCGATCCGGCTGATGGATCCGACGGCGCGATTCGTACCGCCCGCGAACTCTTCGCCAAAGATCCCGAAAAATATTTTTACGCCGACCAGTATTCCAACGATGCCAACTGGCAAGCTCACTACCATGGCACAGCCAACGAAATCTGGCAACAGACAGAAGGCCGCGTAACCCATTTCGTTTCCATGATGGGAACCAGTGGAACCTTCGTCGGCAATACGCGGCGATTGAAGGAACTGAATCCGGCGATTCGCTGCATCTCGCTGCAACCGGACTCTCCGTTTCACGGAATCGAAGGCGCCAAGCACATGGCCAGCGCGATCATCCCGAAGATTTACGACGCGACACTCGCCGATGAGGACATTGGCATCTCGACCGAAGAGTCCTACGCCATGGCCAAGAGACTGGCCCGCGAAGAAGGACTGCTGGTGGGAATTTCGGCGGCTGCGGCGGTGGTGGGATGTCTCCAGGTGGCGCGCAAACTGAAGAAAGACGAGCACGCCGTGTTCGTCACGATTCTGTGCGATTCGGGCGACAAGTATTTGAGTGAGAGATTCTGGGAACAGGAGTGAAAAGCTTCACCACGGAGGCACAGAGTCACAGAGAAAAACCTTGGGGTTCTCCGTGACTCTGTGTCTCTGTGGTGATCTGAGTTCTTCATGTTAAAGATCTCGCGACAAAGAGTACGACGCCCTTCGCCAGCATGGCGAGGAAACTTATCCTCATGAGTGCTGCGGCGTGCTGCTGGGGCAGATGGATGACGACGGTGTGCGGACCGTGACTTCGGTGGCGCGGGCCGGAAACACGCGGACCGATTCGGCGCACAACCGTTACAACATCGATCCCAAGGACCTGATCCGCATTCAGCGCGAGGGGCGTGAGCGCGGCGAGGACATTATCGGTTTCTATCATTCGCATCCCGATCATCCGGCACAGTGGTCATCGACTGATTTGGCCGAGGCACACTGGTTTGGCTGTTCTTACGTGATTACTAGCGTGGAAAAGGGCAAGGCCGTGCTTACCAATTCGTTTGAGCTGACTGGCATGGATGAGAACGATAAGAAGCTTGTGGGCGAGAAGATTGAAGTAGCTTGATTTCGTGTGGTGCGGACGCTCCTGTCCGCCCCACACAGTCCCATGAATCTCCGGGCCTTCCTGTGGCATCATGTATAGCCTATGCCCAAGATCCACATACCTACCCCTTTGCGGCAGTATGCTGGCAAGCAGCCTGCGGTTGATGTGAAGGCTGGCACCATCGGTGACGCGCTGTCTGATCTCGTGTCGCAGCATCCGGAGCTGCGCCGGCATCTTTATACGGACGAAGGCAAACTGCGTGCCTTTGTGAATGTCTACCTCAATGACGAGGACGTCCGCTACCTGCAGAAGGACGCCACGGCGGTCAAGGACGGTGATAGTATTTCGATAGTGCCTTCGATCGCCGGGGGCCGGAATTGATTGTCGAATTGCCTGATTTCAGGACTTTCGGATTGAAAACCAAGACCACAGTACGCCGCTGTTGTTGTCCCTCCTGTCGATAGCAGTCCGCTGTCCGTCAATTTCGTAAATCTGACAATTCATCAAATTTAGAGGTTTTTATGGCCACAACACTTGAAGTCAAACCCGAAGCCGTTACCCTGAGCAACGACGAGATTCAGCGCTACTCGCGCCACCTGATCATGCCCGAAGTCGGCATGGAGGGGCAGCTTAAGCTGAAAGCGGCGCGGGTGCTGTGCATCGGCGCGGGCGGCCTGGGGTCGCCGCTGGCGTTGTATCTGGGCGCGGCGGGCGTCGGCACGCTCGGCATTGTGGACTTCGATGTGGTGGACTACACCAACCTGCAGCGGCAGATCATTCACTCCACCGCTGATGTGGGACGCAAGAAACTGGATTCGGCGGCAGAGAAGCTGAAGGCGATCAATCCGTTTCTGAATATCCGGAAGTTCGACACCCGGCTTTCCAGCGACAACGCGCTGGAACTGTTTCGCGAGTTCGACATCATCGCCGACGGCACCGACAACTTTCCTACCCGCTATCTGGTAAACGATGCCTGCGTGCTGACCGGCAAACCGAACGTGTATGGGTCGATTTTCCGCTTCGAAGGACAGGCCAGCGTCTTCGCCACCAAGGAAGGTCCGTGCTATCGCTGCCTGTATCCCGAGCCGCCACCGCCGGGACTGGTGCCTTCCTGCGCCGAGGGTGGAGTGCTGGGAATTCTGCCGGGACTGGTCGGCGTGATGCAGGCCACCGAAGTCATCAAGCTGATTCTGGGCAAGGGCGAGTCGCTGATCGGACGGCTGCTGCTGATCGATGCTCTGGACATGAAGTTTCGCGAACTCAAGCTGCGCAAGAATCCTGATTGCCCGGCGTGCGGAACTCATCCGACGATCACGAAGTTGATCGACTACAACGAGTTTTGCGGAATTCGCGGTGAGGAGAAACCAGTGGAGACTTTAGCGTCAGATGTGCAAGTAGAAGATTTGAAGCAAGCGGCTGGATGCGGGCGAAAATCTATTCATCCTCGACGTGCGCGAGCCGCACGAATATCAGATCTGCAACATCGGTGGACATCTGATTCCGCTGGGCGACCTGCCGAAGCGCGTGAACGAACTCGATTCCAGCCAGGAGATTGTGGCGCACTGCCGTTCCGGCGTGCGCAGCGCCAAGGCCGTGGACTTCCTGCGCCAGGCGGGATTCAAGAAAGTGCACAACCTGGCTGGCGGGATTCTGGCCTGGGCGGATCGGGTGGATCCGAAGATGCCGAAATACTGAAGGGCAGTCGTCGGTCTTCAGTCGTCAGTCTTCAGAACAAAAGGGCGGAAGCTTTTCGGCTTCCGCCCATTTTCTTGCAATGAACTTTCAACTTTACTTGTTGGTTCCGTTCGATTCTGCTTTGGCGGATTCAGCGTTGATCGCGAGGGCGAATTTTTTCCCGCTGAAGCGAATTTCGTTCAGCGACTTGCGTCCATCGCTGTTGACATTCGTAATGAGCTGAATCGCGGTTGGGAGATTGCTCGAGGTCAACCATGCGGGCGGGGACGGTTGCCACGACATTCTTGCCACGCAGAATATTCAGTTCGACGTTCGGTCCCGCACCATCCCACTTAATGGTGTACTCGCCGGCAGGCAGCTGTTTTCCGTTTACGGTAACCGAATCGGTTACCTGCATGGAACCCTTGTTGTTGGCCGCAAACACGCTTGTCGCCAGCAGTAGAGCCAAGCCCAGCAGCAAGCCCTTGGAGATTTTCGATACGGACATGTCACTCCTTTTTTCTTTCCCGATTTACGTCGGGAACCGGTTCGGGCGGCTGGATTTGCCTGGGGCAGGAAAACCTTGCGTTTTGCCGTCGAAGGCCTAAAATGCTGCCTCGGGGTTAAGCGAAAAGAGCCCGGCCGCAAGACCGTGCGCTTTCTGCTGTGGGGATTGTTCTCACCTGGGCCGCCAAACCGAGTGTGAGCCAGTCCCTTTAACCCCTGAACTTTTTCCTTCTAAAACCGGATCCGTTGTTGTTCCTCAGGCCCCGGTTTCAATCACTGGCAGATATACGCAGCGCATCTTTGAAAAGTTCCATCGCACTGGATTTCGTCTGCACATCTTTGGACGAGGTGCTCGCAAGGTTGTTAGCACTCTTTACGATCTCTTAACAGAACAGAGGTTTGTCTTGTCTAGAGTGTGGGAGAAAAATCATTGAGGCGATTTCATTGGGCACAATTAGAACCAAAAGCGGGAGGGGAGCCCATCTGAAAGATCCGCGACTTTAGGTTAGCGTGATTACAACTTTCCCGAAATTCTTTCGCTCCATCAGCAACCTGTAAGCTTCCTCGGCTTTTTCCAGCGGAACAATGTGGCCGACGATCGGCCGCAGGTGGCCTTGCTCTGTCCACGCGGAGAGCTGTTTCCAGGCTTGATTCATCAATTCAGTTTTCGCCGATAAATAAGTCAGCCACAAACCATGCACGCTCGCGCCTTTTGCATAGAGAATGCGCGCGTCAACTACGGCGGGTTGTCCGGTCGCGGCACCATACACAATGACTCGGCCGAAATCACGCAGGCAGCGCACGCTCTTCGCGGTGTGCTCACCGCCCAGCATTTCAAAAACTGCATCAACGCCTTCGCCGTTTGTCAGCTCTTTGATTGCTTCTGTGTAATCGCGCTGTTTGTAGTTGATCCCATGTTGCAGTCCGAGCTCTTTTACTCGTGCCAGTTTTTCTTCTGATGAAGAAGTTCCGTACATCTCGATGCCGAGCAGTTTTCCGATTTGTACTGCAGCGGTTCCCACTCCTCCGGCCACGGCATGGATGAGAACGCGCGGCGAGGTCTTGCCGACGGCGGAATCAAGCAGTCCGGCTTTCCAGTAAGCGAAGTAGGCAGTGAAATAGTTGACGGGAAATGCGGCGCCCTCTTCCGCGGTCCAACCTTCGGGAACGGGCCATAGCAATTGCGAAGATGCGGCGACTTGTTCGGCAAACGCGCCCCACTGCGCGTATCCCATGACGCGTTGGCCGTCAGCGATCCGAGTTCCGCAGAATTCGCGTCCCGCGACCAGGGGCGGTTTCGGAGTTCCGGGATATCCCCCTTGCGCACTCATGATGTCAGCGAAGTTGATTCCACCCGCTTCCACCTCGACCAATTCCTGGCCGGAAACAGGCACCGGTTCTGGCACGGAGCGCACCTCAAGCACGTCTGGGCCGCCTAAACGGCTGATGACAAGGGCTTTCATGAGGGAAAGTGTAGCAGCCGGCCTGGCTTTGGTTCGACCATTCCTCGTCATTCCGAAGCCTGACTTACCGGCGGGAATCAGCTTTGTGCCAGGGGAACGACATCGGATTTTCTGACGCCTTTCGCGCTTCGAAATGACAATCTTTGGGGAGGTTTGGACCGCATACTAGGGCGATGACCACACTCGGGTGGCAGGTATATACTCTGCGTAACATAGTTGGGGATTTCCGTTCCTGACCGGATGGACTTGTGAAGGATGGAACGGAAGAGTCGGAGCGCTCTTCATATTTAATTTTTAGGCTCCGTTTAAGATCACTGGTACCGATTTCGAGAAACACCGGGTAACCAGTGGGGAGACTCGTTTGCGGAGGCGTCTGCCAGCGGGTTCCGGGGAGGTCCTTCGGTGGACTTGGTTTTGGTACGTTTTCTATTTGTCCTAATCATTACTGTTACCTGCTACCTGATTGAACCATTTGCTTTGCCCTCAAGGCTGGATGCTGCGGTCGGCGCAGTCATCGGACTTGCTGTCGTTTTGTTTGAATCACGCCTGCGTCGAGTCAGCCTGACGCGCCTGATTGGGGCGGCCGTCGGCAGCGTGCTCGGCATCCTCGGGGCATACCTTTTCTCGCTGGTCATCCGCAACAGTATTGTTCCGGGGCACACCCAGAGTTTTCTGCAAATCCTGGTGATGCTGTTGATGTCCTACGTTGGTCTGGTGGTAGGAGCCAACAAAGGCGACCTGCTGAATCTTGCGGCTTTAGGCGGCGTCTTCGGCGGCGAGAAGCAAGGTAAGAAAAGCTACAAGATCCTCGACACCAGCGTCATCATCGATGGCCGCATCGCTGACATTGCCGAGACCGGATTTCTCGACGGCATCATCGTAGCGCCGCAGTTCGTGCTGCGCGAATTGCAACTGGTGGCGGACTCGGCCGACTCGCTCAAGAGGAATCGCGGACGTCGCGGTCTCGATATCCTGCAACGGCTGCAAAAAGTGCCGACTCTACAGATTCAAATTGTCGAGGATGATTTTCCCGCGGTCCGCGAAGTCGATTTGAAGCTGATCGAACTAGCCAAGCTGTACGAAGGCAAGATCATCACCAACGACTTCAACCTGAACAAGGTTGCTCAACTTCAGGGCGTGGCGGTTCTGAACATCAACGAACTGGCCAACTCGCTGAAGCCGATCGTGCTGCCCGGCGAAACGATGAAGGTCTTCATCCTGAAAGAAGGCAAGGAATACAACCAGGGCGTCGCCTATCTCGACGATGGAACCATGGTGGTTGTAGACAATGCGCGGAAGATGATCGGCAAGACTATCGACATTTCGGTGACGTCGGTACTTCAAACCACGGCTGGCAAGATGATTTTTGGCAAATGGGATGAGCGGCCGGGGAGCCGCACTGATTCTCGTTCTGGAGTCAATGTGGTTGCCGCTGCTCCCCCGGTGCAGGCGGTAGCTGGCGTGCCCAGCATCGATCAGAAGAAGTCGCAGGGAATAATGGTGGAACGTCCGGCTGAGTAAGGTGGCGAATCTTAGACGCTAGAGCCACAGATTACTGGGCCGATTCCGATGTGACTCCGGTTACCGTAATGGTGTCGTCCTTGAGAGTTCCTGATAGATTCACTCTCTCACCCGCCAGCTTTTCCAGCTGCGGCGAATCGCCCGCGAGGGCATAGATTTTCTCCCCGTCAACCAGAACATAGCGCGCGCCATTGCGCACGCAGGCGCGCGCACACTCCGCGGACGTTTTTCCGGAGTTCCTCCGATGTCGAGCACCGCACCGGGAGTCTGTAATCATGCCGGGAAAAGTTGTGCGCGCAGCATTCCCTTCGCTATCGATAGCCGGCGCTGTGGGCGGCTGCGCACTCTCGGGCAGCAGCTCAGGGTCGTCATTGGCATTCTCAACCGCAGCAGGACGGGCAACAGCGAAAGCCATCGAAGCCCCGGCCAGCAACACCGCCGAGCCGAATGCCACAATCAGCACCGTGACCGCACAGAAGGTTACTAACGACAGCCATGACCGTTGATGTTTTCTCATGATGTCCCCAAGGGTCGCCCTCTCCGGTTGTTAGCATTTCCAGGGCCGATCTGACCGCAGCTTAGGTGCCGTAATCGCCTCTTGTGGTTGTACTAAGTGAGCAGATTGCAAGGCCGCAATTAGCCGGAAGATCTGTACCGGCAAAAAGTTCACGAATACGAGCAAAATGTCATACCGTGAACACCCTAGCCAGCGGATGAAAGTCCTCGGCGTCGGGTGCGGGGGCGCAAACCCAAGTGGGTGCCTCCGCGTCTTTTGCGAGAAGTGGGCCAGTGGAAAGTTGGCGGCAAAAGTGTTTTCGGGCACACCGAATAGAAGGAAGCCGGAAGAGTGTCTTGAAAGTGGACGGATGCGAAGATTCCGGAGCGCTGGCGAAGTCACCACTTCTCGCAAAAGACGCGAGAAATGGGGCACCCATTGTGAAAATGGGCCCCCGAGGTATTCAGCCAAGGTACTTATGGCCGAGAGTATTCCCCGGACGTTCTACGACTACGGGACCGTACTAAAGTTCAGTGGAAAGCGTTAGGGCTTCGCGGGCAGCGGCTGCCAGAGCTCAATCTTGTTGCCATCCGAGTCATAGATCCAGGCAAAGCGCCCGTAGGATTCATCCATTCGCTTGGCGTCAATCTTTACTCCCTCCTGCTTTAGGCGATCCAGCAAAGCATCCATATCGTCCACGATGTAGTTGATCATGAACGGTGCGGGGCTGGGATCGAAATACTTGGTGGAGGCGGGAAAAACGGTCCAAACAGTAATGTGTTCCTTTTGCGGGTCGTCGTGTTCGCGCCACGGAAGCATTGCGCCTTGGCCCGTGTCAGCGAGTCCAAGATGCTTCGAATACCATTCGCGCATCTGATCACGATTAGCGGATTTGAAAAAGACACCGCCGATTCCAAGGATGCGCCCGCGCTGCTCCACTTTCGCAGGCGGCTTCGACTTTTCAGGTTCCGGAGATTGCACTTTCTGTCCTCCCGTTGAGTAGACCGAGATGAGCAATAACGACGCGAGCGCAATTTTGCTCCAGGGTATTGCTTGCATCGGCGGATTATACATAAGCTTCAATTCGAATGGAGAACACGGTTCGTTCAAGTTCGAGCAATTCGCTTCGCGCCAGTCCCGACGCGGTATTTGAACCCACTCTCCCCAGCCCGTATACTTACAGCCCGCGATGAAAGTCTTGGTCATTATTCCGGCGGCAGGCCTGGGGACACGTATGGCGCAGGCCTCCGATGCCAAAAGCAAGAAGCCAGCGGCGTCGAAACAGTTCTCCGAGATCGGGGGAACGCCGATCCTTATTCACACGTTGCGCAAGTTTGCGTCCAGCCCGGAAGTGTCGGCAATTTATGTGGCTCTGCGAGCCAACGAGATCGCCGGGTTTCGGGCCCGATTGCAGGCCGACAAAGATCTGTCGGGTAAGAAAGTCGAACTTGTAGAAGGCGGCGAGCATCGACAGCAGTCGGTCGCCAATGCGATCCGAGCAGTCGCCGCGAATGCGGACGATATTGTTCTGGTGCACGATGCGGTGCGTCCCTTCGTGACAACCGAAATCATCCACGATGTAATCGAGGGCGCGCGGAAATATGGCGCAGCCATCGCGGGAATGCCGGCCATGGATACGATCAAGGAAGTGCAACGTACTTCCGAAGGCGCTGTGATTACGGCAACAGTTCCGCGCGAGCGCGTCGTTATGGCACAAACACCACAGGGCTTTCGCTATGACGTCCTGAAAAAAGCATTTGATGAAGCCGCTGCTGACGGCTTTCTCGGCACCGACGAGGCGTCGCTGGTGGAGCGGTCGGGACATGAAGTTGCGGTGGTCATGGGTTCGCCACGAAACATCAAGATCACGACGCCGGCTGATATGGAGTTGGCGGAGTTTTTCCTGAAACGGTAAAGCGGCCACGGATTTTCACGGATCACACGCGAAAATCAAGCAACGACTAAAGACTATTGACCAGACTGGAAACCGGAAACTTTGAAACCTGAAACTCGTATCGGCTACGGTTGGGATTCTCATGAATTCAAGCGTGGCATTCCGCTGAAGATTGGCGGCCTCACGCTGCCTTATCCGAAAGGTTTGGGTGGACACTCTGACGGAGACGTTCTGTTGCACGCCATCACGGATGCATTGCTAGGCGCGGTTGCCGCTCCCGATATTGGTTCTCTTTTTTCGCCGTCGGATCCGCGCTGGAAGGGAGCTGACTCTGCGCTTTTTCTTGCGGAGGCAGTCAAGCGTGTGCATGCAGCCGGCTATGCTGTGATCAATCTGGATTCGACCCTGATTCTGGCAGCGCCGAAGATTGGTCCGCATGCGATTGCGATTCGAACTCATGTGGCCAAACTTTTGGGAGTTCCCGCCGATTGCGTTGGAGTGAAAGCGAAGACTCCGGAAGGCATGGGGACGGACAATGCCGCAATCGCGCATGCCGTGGTCCTGCTGGAGAGAAAAAGTCGGTCGAAGCGTGCGCCATGCAGGAAACGGGTTTGATCGTGTAGGCGTGAGCGTCACGACGGCTCGGCCCACATTCTTACTCAGCCGCTTCGACCAGTGCCCGAAAGATTGCCCGCGAACCTTCGTCTTCTTCCACTGAACGTTCCGGGTGCCATTGCACGGCTACGACGAAATGATCCGGAGCGGTGCCCTCTAACGCTTCAATGATTCCGTCCTGCGGACAGCGGGCCACGATGCGAAGTCCGTCACCGACGACCTCCGCCGACTGATGATGACTTGAGTTGACCGCGACGGAAACATCTTTCCCGCTCGGGTGCGGAACGATAATTTTGCCCAGCTTCGAGCCGGGGTCCAGATCGACTTCGTGCGCAATCCGGACATCCTTTCCTGCTTCATGATTGACCGACGATTCGATGTGCTGCAGAAGTGTTCCGCCGCGATACACGTTCAGAATTTGTAATCCGTAGCAGATCCCGAGAATAGGCTTGCGCTTCTTGTAGGCGTCTTGCAGAAGGAGCTCGTCTACGGCGTCGCGCCGGAGATCGGCGGGAGCGGTCTTGGGGTCGGTTGCGGCCTTGTACTTCGCTGGATCGATGTCGGCTTTGCTTCCGGGGAGGAGCACCGCATTGCAGTTTGCTATCAATTTCATGACGTCCGCGAGAGACTGATCGAGCGGGATACGAACTGGCTCTCCGCCCGTCATCTCGACGGCTTTCGCGTACTGCGGGAAAGCGCGGTTGGCATACTCCGCATCTTCGGAGTGCGGAAATGGAATAGCAATGCGCGGGGGCATGGGATGATTGTAGCCAATCAGCAGGTGGCATTCACATTTGCCGCCAGGAAAGTGGCATCCGCACCCAGTCCTCTTAAAGAGACAATCATTGTTGGCTGAATGTGGAGGGCACTCTAGAATTGAATTTGTGCTCAGACATGTCGTGCTGACAACAACCCGGGTTGTTGTTTATCTTGCCTTACTCGCAATCTTGCTCGTCGCAGTCGCGACAGGATGGTTGTTCCTTTACACATCCGATCTGCCCGATATCCGTGCGATGAACTCGTTTGCCCCGGACACTCCAACCACTATTGCGGACATCTATATCTGCGGCGAGAAAACAACGGTGCAGGCCGTTCCGACACATGAAATGACTTACGTGCGCGATGCCCTATTTGCGGCAGAAGGCGAAATCGATGAAGGCGGGCTCTTCCATCGTCTTTACGACGACGTAAATCTTGAAATTGAGGTCCGTAAACATTACGGGCATTATTCTCTACAGCTATCTCGCCAGCTCTTCTGTGATGACCATCGCAAAGCGTGGAGGCGAAACCTTTTCGAGATTCGCACTTCAATCCAACTGGAGCGCCATTTCACCAAGAGCCAGTTACTGGATATCTATCTCAATCGGGCATTCTTCGGGACGGATGCTTACGGTATCGAGAACGCCTCGGAGCACTACCTAGCAAAACCAGCCAACCAGCTTTCATTGCCGGACGCGGCACTACTTATTGGTCTCATTAAAAGTCCGCGCTGGTTTTCGCCTCAAACCCACCCCGACAAGGCATTGGCACGGCGAAATGAAGTGATCGACGCAATGTCTGAACGAGGCAGCATAACTTCGGAAGAAGCTGGGCAAGCGAAGATCGCCCCGTTAGGAACGATGGTCCACTTGAATCCGTAACTTTCTAGAGCAGGAGATCTCCACGATAGATCAACTCGCCATCGATTACGCGGGCTTCGGCGCAGCAACTTGTGCGGCTTTGCCGGAGCCTGTGCCGTCGATGTGAAGAACCTGATGGCCGTGGGCGGTCAGCCAGTCCGAAACCAGCATGCGGTGGCAATGAAAATAGACGCGCTCGGCGCACATGTAGGCAGTGGGCGATTGTTCGGCCATCTTCACCAGCGCCTCGGCGGCATTCTGGAATTGGTCGGTGAGCATGTAGTCCGCGTAATTGCGAAAGCTGGAGTTGCGCAGCGCGATGTGCGGAGAATCGTCGCGAATCTTCTTGCGCCGTCCGCCCAGTTCCTTCATCCAGACATACCGAATTCCAGCGGCGGGCAACGAACTTCTCCAGTGCTTCACGATTGAAGTGAGGCAGGCGGCGCGAGACCGGGAAAGAACGGATATCTACGAGCGTGGCGATCGAATGCGCGTGCAGAGCTTCGATCAATTCGTCGATGGAGCGGGTGGAGTGGCCGATGGTGTAGAGAGTCGACAAAGCGATTTCAGATTTTAGATTGGAGATTTTAGATTTGCGTTGTCGCCGCACGGGTTGCAGGTCTTCAATCTGAAACCTAACATCTACAATCTGAAATCATTCTCAGAGCGCCCGTAATGCAGCCATCACCTTCTCGTCCTGCTCGGGGAACACTGTTCGCAGATCGAGCAGCACTCGGCCTTCTTCGACGCGAGCGATGACCGGTGGCTCCGACGCTCGCAGGCGGGCGGAGATTTCATCCGCAGTCAGACCTTCGCGGGACACGGCCAGCAACCGGGTGGGCAGGACTGCCGAAGGCGCCGCGCCGCCGCCAATCACGGATTCGCCGTCGATGATCTCAACCTTCAACACCGATGAGCGGACATTTCCGGCAACAGCTTCCGCGCGCTGGTTAATATTTTCTTTGGACAAATGCATCATGCGCAACGCGGGAATGGCGTCGTGGTTGTGCTTCACGTAGGCCAGGAGCGTAGCTTCGAGCGCCGCGTAGGTCAGCTTGTCCACGCGAAGGGCGCGGAACAGGGAATTTGCTCGCATGCGGGAAATGAGATCGGCGCGGCCGCTGAGGATGCCTGCCTGCGGACCGCCCAGCAACTTGTCGCCGCTGTAGCTGACCACGTCGACGCCTGCGAGCAGACTGTCGAGCACGCTGGGTTCGCCACTGATCCCTATGGAACGCAAATCGAAGAGCGCGCCACTGCCCAGATCTTCCATCAGCGGAATGTTTTTCTTGCGAGCCAGCGCCGCCAGCTCTTCGATTGCCGGCTGTTCGGTGAATCCTGTGATCTCAAAGTTCGAGCGGTGTACACGCAGCAACAGGCGGGTCTTTTCGTTGATCGCACGTTCGTAGTCGGCAACGCGAGTGCGGTTGGTGGTGCCTACTTCGCGCAGGATGGCATTCGATTTCGACATCACGTCCGGGATGCGGAACGATCCGCCGATCTCGACCAGCTCTCCCCGCGAGACGATGACTTCTCCACCTTCGGCAAAAGTGTTCAGAGCCAGCAGGACGGCGGCAGCGTTGTTGTTAACGACGATGGTGGAGATGTCTGGCGGTGTTGCGCCCGTGAAGCCTTCATTCAACAGCTTGCGGAACAGGCGATCCACGTGGACATCGCGTTTGCCTCGTTCGCCAGTTTCGACGTCGAACTCGAGGTTCGAATATCCAGATGCTGCATCCTGAACGTGCTTCAGTGCCGATTCTGCAAGCGGAGCGCGACCCAGGTTGGTGTGCAGGATGACTCCGGTGGCATTGATGACCGGTCGCAGCGAATAAGTCAGCGACTGTCGCACCTGGCGCTCGACTGCATCGGAGATTCCGGATAGAGCGAGATCGACTGCGGCAGCGTCCAATTTCGCGCCTGCAATTTCGGCGCGCACGCGAGCTAAGACGGCGCGGGCGGCGTCGGTCACGGCGGCCGGGCCTTCGCTGGCGACGATAGCGGCCAGATCGGCACGGCGCAGCAACTCATCGACAGATGGAAGTTTGCGGTAAAGATCGGTCTTGGAAGAAGCCGGCACCGAGAACGATTATCCCATTCGGTGCGCGGAAACCAAAGGTCAAGGCGTAAACCGCGAAGCGACAGGCGAAGGACCACGAAGGAACCCTGCGGCCGAGTGAAAGGACGCCCTTCGTGATCCTGTCGCGTCCTGTCGTGGTCTTATGTATTTGCTTGGCAGTCGCCAACGACCACAAACCACGTCTTATCCCACTTCGACCAAGCCGTAGGTTTTTTGCCAGTGGGTGCGCATGTGCCGGAGGGCGCGGTCGATTTCTTCTTTTGAGACTTCCTCGTTCGGGCCGGCGAGGACGGCGGCTGCTTCGCGCTTGGCTGCTTCGAGGAGTTGGCGGTCTCGGATCAAGTTCGCGACCTGGAAGCTGGGCATACCGGCCTGGCGAGTGCCGAAGAATTCGCCGGGGCCGCGCAGTTCCAGATCGAGTTCGGCGATCTTGAAGCCGTCCGTCGTGCGGACCATGGCGTCGAGGCGGCGTTCGCCGTCTTCGGAGATTTTCCCGCCGGTCATGAGAATGCAGAAAGACTTGGCGGCACCACGACCGATGCGTCCGCGGAGCTGGTGTAGCTGGGAGAGGCCGAAGCGCTCGGCGTGCTCGATGACCATGACAGTGGCGTTGGCTACATCTACGCCGACTTCGATTACCGTCGTGGAGACCAGAATGTCCACTTCGCCTTTTTGGAAGCGTCGCATGACGTCTTCTTTCTGGTCAGGATGCAGGCGTCCGTGCAGGAGTTCTACCCGTCGTTCGGGGAATATCTTCTTGCTGAGCTCTTTATGCATTTTGAGCGCAGCCTTGAGTTCAGTTTCTTCGTTTTCTTCGATGACCGGATAGACGACATATGCCTGGTGGCCGGCAGCGACTTGTTTGCCTACGAATTGCCAGACCTCGTCGGCACGGTCGTCGGAGATGCGGCGGGTGACGATCGGGGTGCGGCCCGGGGGCATTTCGTCGAGGACGCTGATGTCCAGATCGCCATAGATCGTCAGGGCGAGCGTGCGCGGGATCGGAGTCGCCGTCATGACCAGGACGTCGGGTTCGGCAGGAACTGCCGAGCTTTGCCCGGTTGGGCGGACGGGGGCGTCCGCCCCTACGTGGGCGTTGCTGCCTCCATCGTCTGCGGATTTCTTCATCAGCTTGAAGCGTTGCATTACGCCGAAGCGGTGTTGTTCGTCGACGATGACCAAGCCCAGTTTGGCGAATTCGACTTTTTGTTCGATCAGGGCATGCGTTCCGATGACCAGATGCGCGTTGCCCTGGGCGATGTGGCGGCGGATTTCGCGTTTGCGATCTTCTTCGACCGAGCCGGTCAGCAGGACGATACGGTATCCGGCGTTCTCCAGAATTCGGCGGGCGGAAAAATAGTGCTGCTGGGCCAGGATTTCCGTGGGCGCCATGAGCGCGACCTGGTACCCGTTTTCCATGGCGATGATGGCAGCCTCGAAGGCCACGATGGTCTTGCCCGATCCGACATCGCCTTGCAGCAAGCGCCGCATAGGAAAAGGCTTCTCCATGTCGGAGGCGATTTCCTTGAGCACCCGCTTCTGTGCGGCGGTGGGATGGAAAGGCAGAATCTTCTTGATCGCCTCGCGGACGCGACTGTCCAGCTTGAAAGCGATTCCGGTCTGCGCCTTTTGCTCACGGCGTTTGAGTTCGAGTCCCAGTTCAAGAAAGAAGAGTTCTTCGAAGATCAGCCGGATGTGGGCTGGAGTGCGGGAGGCTTGCAGGTCCGGAAAGCTCTCGCCGGGATCGGGCCAGTGAACTTGCCGCAGCGCATCCTGAGCCGGGATCAGGCTCATGCGTTCGCGAACCACGGCTGGAATTGGGTCGGTAAGCTCGGGGAGGGATATTCTCCAGCAAGCCGTGGATGATGCGGCGAAACCAGCGTGGGGTCAGGCGGCCCTGTCCGGCGGACTCGTAGATGGGGACGATCCTGCCGACTTCGAGAGAGGTAGCAGCTTTCTGCTCCCCCCCTTCACCCTCTTCAGAAGAGTCTCCTAGGATCTCAAACTGAGGTTGTACGAGTTGCAGTTCTCCGCCGCGTTCCTCTTCCACCTTGCCGTAGAGAGCGACCAGTTGGCCCGGTTTGAAGCGGTCGCGCAGGTAAGTGCCGTTGAACCAGATGCACTTCAGGCGGGTCCGGCCCTGGCCGGCCGTCATCTGGAAGATGGGCATGCGGCGGGTTCGAAACAGGCCCGATGTCCGGACTTCGGCGATGACCGTGGCCATCTCGCCTACTCGAAGTTCGGAGATGCCGCGGGGATTTACGCGGTCTTCGTAGCGAAAAGGCAGGTAATGGAGCAGGTCGTCGACAGTGTGGATGCCCTTTGCTCCCAACACTTCGGCCAGGCGAGGGCCGATGCCCTTGATGTATTGGACCGAGGTAGACAACTCCAGCATCCCAGCGATGTTAGCAGGATCGGCGGCCAAAATTAGGCTTGGCCCGTTCCGTCATGACGCACCCGAAGTATCGAGACCGCACCCTTGGCTGAGCCTGAATTTTGTCTTCCGGCAGGCCTCTTGAGAGGCCCCGGTATGCATCTAGCCAATTAGGACCACCTTGCAGAGCATCCATCATGACGGTTATAACTGCACTGGTTCGGCTTGGTGTGTCCTGAGGCGGATGGGGGGCGTATGAGTCTTCGCAACGTGATTGAAGTTCAAACGGGGGTGGTGATTGTCATCTCCCTGCTGGCGCTCTCCGCCACGGCACAGGACAAAAAGGAATTTACCTACACAGTCGGGCCCAAGGCGGTGGTTTCGATCACCAATAACTACGGGCCGATCACGGTCAAGCCATCGGGAAGCCGGCAAGTTCTGGTCGAAGCGGTTTCGCATTCAGACGCAGTCAGCCTGGTGAACGAGCAACACGAAAATCGCATCGAGTTGCGCTCGGCGTCGACGCGTTCGGGCACAAACCAGGTCGATTACACAGTCCTGGTGCCGGTCGATGCGTTCGTCAGCCTGCGATCGTCTGATGGAACTTTGCGGGCACAGGGATTGCGGGGCGACGTGATTCTGGAAGCCGCTGCGGCCTCAGTTGAAGTGACGGACATCAGCGATGCTCACCTGCACGTCCGAACTCTTACCGGGCCGATTACTTTGACCGATATTCGTAACACCCATCTGGATATTCACTCGATAAGCGGCGACGTCAAGATGCGGAATGTTACCGGACCGTCGGTCGAAGTGAACTCAGGCAGCGGCCAAATTTCCTACGATGGCGATCCCGGCCGGATGGGAGAATACCTGCTCACCAGCCATTCCGGCGATCTGAACATCTCGATTCCAGCCAACGCCTGGGTCAATATCAAGGCACGTTCCGTGCAGGGTCAGTCCGATCCGGATTTCCCCGTGGCCAATAGTTTTACTTCGGGTGGAACTGGGAATCTTCTGCTGAAACCGGGGATGGTAACAGGATCACGCTTCGAGTTGCGTTCGTTCCGCGGCAAGATTCACCTCAAGCGGCCATAACAGACCACTCACAATGTGGGCGCGAGCGAGGCGCTCGCGCCTACATTTGTCCTTGTAGTTACCTCCGTTTCGGTGATCGTTTGCGTCTGTCTCTGATTTCAGTGTAGATTTTTATAGGCTGTCTCGTTTATGCGGTCATTCTCGAAACGAGTTGCGCTTCTGTGCCTGCTGCTGACTTTGACTTCAGCAGTGGCAATGGTTGCGCACCATCACTCGAGCGCAAACGATGCGGTGAAATGTACTGTCTGCGCGACTGCGCATTCGGCATCCCCTAGTACGACATCGGTTCTACCCAACCGCACGTTTGTCCGGGCATCGATTTCACAGTCTGGACCGGTTTCTTCCAAGCAGCGCCTGATCGGGTTCGCTCTTAGCGTTCGCCCGCCTCCCGCAGTCTAGAAAATCCAAAGAGCTGATCGAGACACCAGTGCGCCCAACAGCGCACCTCTTTCCATTTTCTTTAGACTTTTGGAGGAATCATGCTGGCTTCATATCTGAAGTCGCGTTTCGCGACTTATATCGCCGTTTTTCTTTTTGGCTTTCAGCTTTCACGCCTACGCACAATCCGGCGGAAGCTCGACTTCCGTCACGGGCACAGTCGTGGATCCGACTGGCGCCGTCGGTCCCGAATGCGGTCGTGGAAATTCGCAATCCGGTGAGCGGTTTCGAGCGCACGGCTACGACCGACAGCGCGGGGAAATTCAGTATTCCGAATATTCCGTTCAATCCTTATCACCTCACGGTTACTGGACCGGGATTCAGTCCCTACTCTCAGGATGTGGACGTTCGTTCGATTGTGCCGGTGACTGTCAGCATCACTCTGGAGATCAAGGGTTCCAACGAAACCGTGACTGTGGAAGGCGCCGGCGAGGACCTGCTGGAGAAAACTTCGACGTTCCACACTGACGTGGATCGCGGATTGTTCGACAAGATGCCGCTGGAGAGCCGTTCTTCGTCGGTAAGTTCGCTGGTCACGTTATCGTCGCCCGGAATCGCGGCCGATTCCAACGGGCTCTTTCATGGACTGGGGGACCATGCCGAAAATTCGTTCTCGGTCGATGGCCAGCCCATTACCGATCAGCAGAGCAAAGTCTTTTCCAACCAGATTCCGTTGGACTCGATTGAATCGATGGAAGTGATTTCCGGCGCGCCGCCGGCGGAGTTCGGAGAGAAGACCAGCGTTGTGATCAATGTGACGACGCGTTCGGGGCAGGGCATGACTTCGCCCAAGGGCAGCATTACGACTTCCTACGGCAGCTTTGGCACCGCAGACGTCGGCATCAATCTGGGCTACGGCGGAGCGAAATGGGGAAACTTTATTTCGGCCAGCGGATTGAATAGCGGGCGCTTTCTTGATCCGCCGGAGTTTGCCGTATTTCACGACAAGGGCAACGAAGAGAACGTGTTTGACCGGTTAGACTTTCAAGTTTCGAAAGTGGATTCGGTCCACATCAACCTGGGATTCACGCGCTCGTGGTTCCAGACTCCAAATTCGTTCGACAATCTCAATACCGGCGTCACTGATCCAGTCGTGGGAAATCCGGTCGCGCAGACCGACCAGCGCTCGCAGATCAAGACTTTCAATATCGCTCCGTCGTGGACGCGTCTGATCAATCCCAATACCGTGTTTACGCTGGGCGCATTCGTGCGGCGCGACCAGTACCACTACTATCCCAGCGATAATCCGTTTTCGGACTTCGGTCCCATTCAACAGGAGAGTGTCACTCAGGACCGAACTCTGGCCAACGCCGGGCTGCGTTCGGATCTCTCTTATGTAAAGGGAATTCATAACCTGAAGGCGGGAGCTACGTATCAGCAAACATTTCTGGATGAGAACACCAGATTCGGCATTGTTGATCCTGCGCTCAACGCTCCGTGCTTTGACGCCAATGGAAATGCCGTACCTTGGATCGGCAGCCCGGGATTGAACGATCCTGCGAATTGCGGGTCGGCAGTTTCGACGAATCCGGTTCTCTATCCGGCGCCGTTTACTTCTAACGCTGACTTCTTCAACTCGCTCGGCTGCTTCGACCTGACTCGGCCGACGCCCGCGAGCGCTGATGGGTGCGCCGGTTCTACGTCCGGCCTGTTCCGCTTCAACGGACACACCGACGTCAAACAACTTGCTCTGTATGTGCAGGACACGATCACCAAGGGAAGCTGGTCGCTCAACCTCGGGTTGCGTGGCGATATCTACAACGGACTCACGACTCATCGGGAAGCCGAACCGCGACTCGGCGTGGCTTACAACGTGAAGAAGACCAATACCGTGCTTCGCGTTTCCTACGCGCGCGTGCTGGAAACTCCGTTCAACGAAAACCTGGTGCTGGCCAGTACGGGATGCGATTCGCTCGTCCTCTCTTCGCTGCTGGGTTGCGCAACACCGGGCGTGGCAACTCCATTTGCTCCGGGCTGGCGCAATGAGTTTCATGCCGGTCTGCAGCAGGCGTTTGGGAAGTATGTGGTGTTCTCCGGCGAATATATCTGGAAATACACGCACAACGCCTACGACTTCAGCGTGCTGGGAAGCACTCCGATTACGTTCCCGATTGAATGGCACAACTCGAAGATTCCCGGATTCGCCGGACGCGTGAGCGTGCCTGACTTCCATGGAGTATCGGCGCTGATGGTCTTCTCCAGCGTGGCAGCGCGCTTCTTCACGCCTCAGATCGGTGGAGCCGGCGCGGTTCCTTCGGGAACGGTGGGCGAGGCGTTCACTGCGTTCCGCATCGACCACGACGAGAAGTTCAACCAGACTACGCACGTGCAATATCAGCCGTGGAAGACGGGGCCGTGGGTGGGCTTCAACTGGCGCTACGACAGCGGACTGGTCGCGGGCGAAGTGCCCGTCTCTGACGCGACCTCGGTCGATCTGAGCGGACTTACTGCCGATCAGCAATTCCAGGCAGGACTGTTCTGCGGAAGCCTGCACGCGACGCCGACGGTCGCGCTCTGCCTGCGAGCTGTCCTGCGGGACAGTATGGCTCGACTCTGATCAAGCTTCCGGCGCCGGGGACGGAGAACGACGACACCAATCCGCCGCGAGTGGCTCCGCGAAATTTGTTCGACCTGGCCGTGGGTGACGACAATCTTTTCCACGGCGAGCGCTACAAGTGGAGTCTGAGCCTGACGGCGATCAATCTGACCAACAAAGTGGCGCTGTATAACTTCCTGTCCACGTTCAGCGGGACGCACTACGTTACGCCGCGGGCGCTGACAGCGGAGTTGGGCTTTCACTTCTAGGACGGCCATGCGGGGATGTGCGTCCTCTGGCGGTCTCTACGTGGCCTCGGGTTAAGATGTTCGCATGAAGCGAGCTCGGCTCGGCGTCTTTATCCTGATAGTTCTGATTGCTGGCCTGCTTGTGTTTCGCGGGGCGGGCCGGTGGCTCAACCGTGAAGATCCCCTGGCGCATGCGGATGTGATCTTCGTCCTCGGCGGAGGGATGCCGCAGCGCGCAGCGGAAGCGGCCAAGGTTTATGCCGGCGGCTATGCCCCGGAAGTCTGGTTAAGCCGCCCGGACAATCCTCGGCCGAATTGGCAAAACTCGGAATACGCTTTGTGGGAGAAGAAGAGTACAACCGCCAGATCCTGATTCATGCCGGCGTTCCCGAAAGCGCGATTCACATTCTGCCTGGTCCTGTCGTAAACACCGAGCAGGAGTTGCAGGAAGCAGCAGGCGAATTGCGGCGCGAGGGAAAGACCAGCGTCATCTTCGTTACCTCACCGCAGCACACGCGGCGGGTTTGGACCATCTGGCAAAAGCTCGCGAAAAACAATCCCAAGGCCATCCTTCATGCGGCCCATGACGATCCATTTGATCCCGATCACTGGTGGAGAAACACCCGGGACGTGTTGTCCGTGGTGCGCGAAAGCCTCGGCTTGCTGAATGCATGGGCTGGGCTGCCGGTACCTCGCCCACTCCAACTGACTTCTACTCTGAGCTATGTCTGCTCCTCCAAATCCGGGCCTGCTTTCCGCCATGAGGCGGTCATGGAAGGAGACTCGATCGCGTCATGGATTCTCGAAAACCACCCGGAGTTTTGCCGGCAAGTTTTGGGATTTTGTGCGCGAATCAACGCCGGCGCAACAGCGTAGTCGTTACGGAGATGCGGAATACGACTGGGACCACCACGTAAATACCACTGGCGCAACCGTAGGCTGGCGCGACCGCTTGCTGGGGCACTTTCATTCTCCCTACCAGCCCACCGAACCTTCTCTTTTCGCGGAGATCATGGCGAATCTGAACATTGATTTCCGGGAGTTCACCTTCATCGATGTGGGCTCGGGGAAAGGACGCGTGCTGTTGATGGCTGCGGATTATCCGTTTCGCCGCGTTCTTGGAGTTGAGTTGCTGCCAGCTCTGCATCACGTGGCGCAGGAAAACTTGAATGCTTACAAGAGTGATTCGCAGCGATGCTTTGCAGTTGAGGCGGTGTGCGGCGATGCCCGCGAGTTTGTTTTTCCGAATGAACCGATCGTTCTTTATCTGTTCAACCCTCTGCCTGAATCTGGCTTAATTGATCTGATGGCCAATCTTGACCGTTCGCTGAACCAGTTTCCACGGACGGTGTATGTCCTCTATCACAATCCCTTGTTGGAGCATGTTCTGGCGGATCGTCCGGCATTCAACAAAATTGGAGGCACTCACCAGTATTCGATCTTTCGAAATGGTAGGTAGCAAATCCCCGCCCAAGCGGAGCTTGGACAGGGCACCCTCGAGACCATCTCGGAAACTATTTACATGTGAGTTAGCGTGCCGGTGATTTTCGTGCGGCGCAGCGCCCAGGCAAAGACGAACGACGAAAGTGGCAGCAAGACCACTGCAAAAAGCAGCAAGCGCTCGCACTGCCGGCCAGAGTTGCGCGAAGCTGGCCCCGGCCAACAGCGCATCACGCATGCCTTCCAGCGAATATGTGACCGGAAGCAGGCGTGCCAGCCACTGGAGCGACGCGGGCAGCACCGACACTGGATACATCATCCCGCCAAGAAGACTTGATGCTCCAACAATCAGCCACCTCGCTGGATTGCCGCGCTTGAATAACAGAAGATAGCTGGTCGAAATTATTCCCAGGCCCGCGAACGCGAGAATTGAAGCGATCAGAATCGTCACTGCGCCGAGCCAGTTGGCTTCGTGAATCGGAAAGTGAAAGAGCAACACTCCCCAGGCTAGATAAATCACGGTTCGCATGGCCAGCAGTACAAAGGGATACGCGGTTGACGCAATCAGAATCATGGTCAGCGGCGTTTCAGTGACCAGCATGGCTTCCAGCGTTCCGTTCTGCTGCGCCTCCATGATGCTGTTGTCGAAGGCGCTCATGGAGACGGTGAGATAGTCAAAGAAGGCGAAGCCAACCAGGGCGAAGCCGAAGTAATCAGTGCCTGCGGGAAACGAGTGTGCGAGTTCGTCATTCGAGACAAAGCGGGAAAGATAGTAAAAAGTCGCGACGCCGAAGAAGGCCTCGAGAATTTCGAGCGCGAAGGCCATCCGGTAACTGCGGGCGATAGCCACATCGCGCCGGAAGAATGCCAGCACCTTACGCAGCGTGTGCCGTGAGTTCACGACGACACCTCGGCCATGGGGCCCGGCGGAGTCAGCTTTTCCAGTGCTTGTTCGAGAGAAGCTGTATTCGTAGAGGCACGTATGCCGCCCGGCGAATCACAGGCCAGCATTTTCCCTTGGTCCATCAGAACAACGCGATCAGCCAGTTGCTCGACTTCCGCCAGCGTGTGCGATGCGAAAAGAATCGTCGTGCCCTGGCGTTCCACCAGTTCAGTTTTCAGGAACCTGCGGAACTCGGCGGCGGCAATAGGATCGAGGCTGCGGGTTGGCTCGTCCAGCAGCAGCAGGCTGGGACCATGAATCATGGCGCGCGCCAGAGCCACACGATGTACCTGTCCGGTGGAAAGGGTCCGTACCTGGCTGTCGATGAACGCGCCCATACCCATCAGATCGGTCAATTCTTCCAGACGACGGGCCGCGTCCGAGTCGAAGCGATTGTTCATGGCAGCGAAGAATTGCAGATTTTCTCGCGCCGTAAGCCTCTCGTAGAAGCCGCCGTCGGTAGCGGAGTGAAACCCAAGCTGGGCGCGGACTTGCGGGCCTTGGCGTTCGACGTCGTATCCGGAGACGCAGGCGCTGCCGCGTGTCGGCACCAGAAGCGTTGCCAGAATGCGCAGCAACGTGGACTTGCCGGAACCGTTGGCGCCGATCAAAGCAGCTACTTCGCCGGACTCGACCTGGAAAGAGACTCCGAGCAGCGCAGGATGGGTCAGCGGCGAAAACGGATTGAGAAATGCCCGCACTCCCGTTTGCGGAACCGGGAAATACTTCACGAGATCTTCAACCGCCAAGGCGCTGGCTGCCATGTTTTATCGTATACCCTGAGTGTACGATGACCGGGTCATGGCGACGCGCAGCCCATCCGAGATCAGGCGGCAAGTCATGACACTCACCACGGTTCCCTCCATGACTTCCGGCTCCATGACGAACGAGGACCAACTTTGTTTACTGCTGGCCCGCGGAGAGCTGATCCCCGAGGGGCGGACACGCATTCTGGAGCTGCTCGCGACCCCGTTGCACTGGCCCCGGATTCTGGAGCGCGCTTACAGTCACCAGATTTATCCGCTGTTGTATCGCAACCTGCTTGATCTCGGCTTCCCAAACGTACCCGAAGCAGTACAGTCCGAACTGAAAGGGCTGTATCTCGCCAACGCCCTACGCAATCAGTTGCTGGCGGAAGAATTGGCGCGACTGCTTGGACTTCTCGAAGCGGCTGGAATCGGAGTGATTCCGCTGAAGGGCGTCGCTCTGGCGCAATTACTATTCGGAGATCCGGCGGCGCGAGTCTGTTCTGACATCGACATTCTGGTTCCAGCCGAGGAAGTCGTGCGGGCACGCCGCATCATCCTGACTAACGGATACTCCAGCCGGTTCAGCGAGGACTTTTTCGCCAGACACCAGCTTCACACCATGGCGGAATGCGCGCTGGTTGCGGAAAAGAAGCCCTTGACCTATCTGGTGGAACTTCATTGGACGCTGATGCAGGACTCAGCGAAAGACAGTGCGGCGGTGGCTGAATTGTGGAGTCAATCCCGGCCGGCGGATTTCTTCGGAGTCCGCGCTCTGCAGCTTACTCCGGAGTGGCAGTTCCTCTACCTGTCGTTTCACGCCTCCTATCACAAATGGAACACGCTCAAATGGCTGGCTGACGTTCACGAACTTTGCGTCTCGATCTCGGTAGATTGGAAACAGGTCAAAAAATACGCCGTTGACTACGAACTTGACGCCGTCGCTGAACCAACACTGGCAGCCTGCTCGCGGCTGTTCGGAACGCCGATCCCGGTGGAATTCAGTTCCTCTTCGTTTCCCAAGGATGTGCGCCTCTTTCCTGATTCGGAAGAGCCGTCGGAATTCTGGAAGGCAACGCTGTTTTATCCCCGCCTGCTTAAACGCCGGTCGGAGAGGTTTCGCTGGTACGCCCAAACATTTTTTGTTCCCCGGCTGTCGGACTATCGATTTATCGGCCTGCCGTCGTCAATGACCTTCCTTTATTACGTTCTCCGGCCACTGCGCCTAAGCTGTAAATGGAGCTGGCGATTTCTGAGGATGGGGGTAGGAAGGCTGGCAGGCTTATCTGGCGAAAGTTCGCGAGACTGAGGCCACCAGGTTGAACGCATCCTGCGGGCGGGGAAATCGTTTGGGGAAATCCTTGGCCAGTTCGCGTGCAATGGCATCGAGCGACATATTGCCTTCCATCAACGACAAGACCTTACGATGGACCAGTCCTTCTTCATTGAGTTGAGGCTGAAATTGTGATGCCGAGCGTCGCAACTCGTTCAGGGAAAAATCGGAGCCGAAGAAAGTGGACTGCCGGAACTGTAGCGGCGCGCTCTGGGTGGAGTTTTGGCTGACACGTTGAGTGTCCCAGCGCCAGACGTAGTCGTTCCCTACCAACCGGGCGGAAACTTTGACAGTCACCGTGTCGCCGGGACGAGTGTCGAGGGGAGCCGGCCAGGGACAGAACTGCTGCTTGTAAATGAGACGCGGCGCGCCTGGCCGGTTGGTCAGCGTAATTCCGTCAGCGAGCACTGAATCAAACCACAGAACGATGCCGTGGCCTTGAGATTCGTGATCGATGGTCCATGACGCCGAGGCATCAAGGTCTGGCTGCTGGATGGTCTGGTAGTCGATCGTCGCCAGGCACCGAGGCTCGAGAAAGAGCTGGTCGTCAGTCAGGTAGCACTGATCCATCGAATTGACCCGTCTCGGAAGTGCTGCGGACATCTCGAAGTCGTAGGGCTTGTCATTCCACGGGCCTAAGTGTGCCTGGTGGAGTTCCTCTGATTTCACCCCCGCTATCCAGAGCGAATCGGAGCGGGGGATCATGCGTCCGGCTGGGGCCAGAAAACGATTGCCGGGCGTCGATGAGGGACACTAAACCACGATTGAAGAATGGCAAGACGCCGTGGACGTCTGAAACGATGACATCGGCGCGCTCGGGCAGCGCACTTTCAAAGGACAGTTTGGGAATGAATTCGATGCGGTCGGCAAAGCCGTTGGCGGCAGCAATCTCGCGTGCCAGTTCGATGATGGCGGAGGGCTCAAAAGCGTAAACGCGGCGGGCGCCGAAACGGCACGCCAGTAGGGCGAAGATTCCTGTCCCAGTGCCGATTTCAGCGACTACGTCTCCGGTTTTTATGTCCTGTTCGAGTGCCTGGGCATATGCGTCGGTCCGGAGCTTGTCCGTAACCATGTGCCCATGCCCGGTGAGAGAGTACAAGCTGAGATCCTCAGGCGTGGGTCTTGTCCATCTGGCCAGCTCCGCCGTCCATTTTGCCAGCCATTGCGAAGGTCTGGGTAATCTCTCTCAGGTCGCCGTACACCTGTAGCTGGGGCTTCTGGTAGGTCTTTTTTGATTGCTTGGTTTTGGCCAATTTTTGTTCCTTGTTGTCGTAATGGTTGCCTTTGTCCTTCATTCCTCAACCTCCGGCTTGGTTCGACCGTAGACCAGAAATCGTCCAATTCAGTCTGGCGGAAAACCTGGCAAATGCTAGCTTGCAGCCCTAAGTATTTTCCTGCTGTTTGATTCAGCTTCCAGTCCAGCAACGAGTGGCGTGGTTAACCTTTCAGAGGCTGCCGCAAGCGCCTTGGACCGCAGGTTTCGCAGCCAGTAGTTCAGGGCGCGAGGGCGGAAATCGACCCAGAAACCAATCATATCCTGACTCGCCCTATCCGGCACTGCTCCTGATATCGACGTAGGCCTCCAGGCCAAGCGCGGGATCGAGTTTATTCATGCCAAGCCGTCGTGCCTTTTCCCACTGGCTGTCACCACGCAAAGGGGATTTGGGACGACGCAGGACCTTTTCAGGCAGTACTCCCTGCATGGCACGCCGAACCAGGTATTTTTCCCTGCACCAGGGGATTACAGGAACGGCCAGCATGTAGCGCAGCAGTCGCAGGTCTAAAAATGGGTGCCGTGTCTCGGAAGCGACCCCTGTGACTTCCGGATCGAAGCGTGCAAACAAGTCATGCCAGGGCTGGCCTTCGACATATCGGTAGGCCTCTGGGCGATGGGGATGAGGGGCAGATGATACCGGCTCGTATTCCTTCCACCTTTCTCGCAAGCCTAAATGCTGGCTCAAATCCGGATTAAGCCAAGCGGGGAAGTTCGGCGATTGAGATTGCCCGTTCCATAGAGTCCGGAGTTGGCGCGAAAGCCGGGAAATGAACGGAATGCGCTGCGAGCGTACGACTGAGTGCCGCAAAGCCGTCGCCAGCCGGGCAAACTGCTTTCGGCGGATCAGATCGGAGAAATGAAAGCGCCATTCGTGCCGGAGCGCATTGTCGGGACCTTCGCCGTAGAACCAGACCCGGCTGTGCCGGGCCATGGCCCGATGCTGGTTCTGGTCGGAGAACAGATTCACGGGACTGGCAACTGGTTCCGGAGTGTGGAAAGTGGTTTCTTCCCAATCGGGATCGAAGGCTTTTCCAGTCAAATCGCGGAACTCAATCGGAATACCGAGGTGCCTGGCTACCAGCCCTGCGTAGTGGCGCTCGTTTCCGTCGAATCCATCGATCACGGTGGTGAAAGCGCGCACCCCGGCATCGGCAGACTGCCCATGCAAGAAGCTGGAGGCTGTGGCAGCGAGAGTCGGGGAGTCGAGGCCACCACTCATGAAGATGCTGATTTTTTTAGTACGAAGCCGGTCATCGACGGCTTGATCCAGCAACTCCTTGAAGCGGCCGACGTAGTCGTCGCCCGTTGCGGAAATAAATCGGTTCGTCGATAGGAAGGGTCCAGTAGCGGTGCAGCTCCGTGGCTTCGGCGGACAAAGGTAGCCGAGTGGGCAGGGGGGAGCCGCTGGATGTCAGCAAAACTCGTGGTGGCTGGATCCTGATTTGCGTCGAAAAGCAGAAAATCGGCAATGGCGAGGTCGTTCAGCCGGTCCGAGACTGCGGCATGCTGGCGAATGCAATCGAGAGTATTGCTGAATATGAAGGTCTCTGCCCGATACGAGCGTAGAAGAACGGCTTGACTCCCAGATGATCGCGAGCACAGAAGAGGCGCTGCCGGGGCTGTCCCAGATGGCGAAGGCAAAATCGCCGAGCAGGTGGTCGACACAACTCTCGCCCCAGGTCAGGTAGGCGCGCAGGATCAGTTCGACATCGGTCGCATCCGGAGAGAGATTTTCGTGGCCCTGGGCTCGCAGTCGCGGGACCAGATCGCGGCGCGCATCGACGCGGGCATCGGCGACGATCCAGTACTCTGGCCGTCGAGGGTGAAGGGCTGGCGTTCATGCTCGGATTCTTCGGTTGTTTTCAGCAGCGTATGGCCGAAACCGACGTTGCGGTCGATCCAAACCTCCTGGGCATCGGGGCCGCGGAAGGCCAGGGAGCCGGTCATCTGTCCCAGCAGACGGCGGTCAATTAAAGCTCCATCGAAATGTACGATGCCGACGATTCCGCTCATTCAGGATTTCCCGGGGACTTGCAGTTATGACGGTTAATGGTTGGATGCGATTGAAGCTTCGAGTTTTTGCGAGAAAGACTTTCACTGCCGCGGAAAGCAAACCTCAGGCGCTAAAGCGCGACCCCTATCCGCGATCCGGCGGCACGAGTGAACTCGTGCCCTTCCCCTTTTTCCAGCCCTTCCCATTTCCAGGACCCCAGTTCCAGAACCTCCCGTTTCCAGAACCTCCCATTTTCAGAATCTTCCGCTTTCGAACCTTCCCATTTTCGGGGCTTCCCATTTTCGGAGAGCGTTTTCATTTTTCCCGTGAAACCCTTTCGTAGGGACTCAAAGTTCAGAAGTCTTTCGGCTTTTAAGCAGCTTCGACGGGCTGCAGTTCGATCAGGCCCTGCTCGAGCATCTGTTCGAGAAGCTTATCCAGGTCGCGGCGCAGACGCTCGGGCTCGACCTCGAACTCAGCAAGCAACAACTCATAGGCGGCCTGAATAGAAGGAGCACCATGTAAAACCGTCCACATACGGGTGCCGACCGGGTCCAGACCGAGGTAGAGCTCGCTTTTCAGATTCAGGATGACTGCTTCTTCGCCAATGATGCGCAGCATCACGTCGGGCGCGATATTAACTCGGGACGAAAACGAGCGCTGCATTCGGATTACTCCTGTGGGTTCCAGATCATCACGGAATTGTAGCGATCCGACTGCTGCCCACCTAACACCACTTGGCCATAGCAGACCACCCAGGCATGGGCACTAAGACGGCGATCGTCATCCTTTGCCACGCCAATCTCCACCTGGGCGGGAAAACCCGAACGGAACAGGAGTGCCTGTGCAGCCAACGCCTGAGTCAGGCAGGTCGCGTGTGGCAGATACCGGCTCATAATCTCTACCGCCCACACCAGTTGCTTTACAGAACTGGCAGCGCCACCCGCGACTTTGGCTGAAATCTTTCGCACCGTATCGACCGGGAGAAACCAAAGCGCGCCTCGGGTTACTCCGAGCACGAACCCGACCCGGAGCAGCATGCATCTTTCGGCCCCGGTAAGTTGGAAGAACCGCTTGAGTCGCCTCATGCTGCCTGCTCGGCGGCGATAGAGTCCAGGTCTGCCAGAAGGGCGTCCCGGAGCGCCGAAATACGAGAGAGAACTCGCGGATACGACACTTTCCTTACCGATACCATGCCCGCCAGCCGGGAAGCCTCTTCAAACTGCCGCTCCAACCGCGCCGGATTCACGATGCGATAGTTGAAGGTGTTTCTAACCAGAGCCAGAAAACTCTGGCGAGGAGGCAAAGCCGCGATGCGGATCTCATGGCTACGCGTCCTGGAGCCAGGGGGAAGCAGCGCATAGATCGCCCGCAGCGGCACCGGCCCAGAAGCGCTTCGCGTGGCGTCCAGAGGGAGAATCAGCTTTTTTGTGCCTGAATTGAATGCAATGCCGCTGGTTTCCTCGGGCAGAAATCGTAGGGCTTGCCGGGGAAAAAGTTTGATCCTTGGAGGACCCGGGTAGGCCATGAAACCTCCGGCGCTGGGGCGCAGGACCAGCAGGTCGTCAGTCAGAAGCTGGTGACCGGCTTCGAGAAAACACGCCGCCAGACTGGACTTCCCGAAACCACTATTGCCCAGCAGAATCGCCGCTGCCCCGTTGACCACGATTCCGGTCGCGTGCAAAGGTTCAAAACCTCGCTTGACCAGCGCATAGGAAAGGGCCTGTCCGAGCAAGTACACCTGAAAGGACTCCGCGTGAGCACGATTGTGCCGCCGGCCAACGATTCGGCCACCATCAGCGGAAATCAGAAATTCCCCGACGCCTTGCCAGCGCACGTAGGTAGAACCATCGCGCAGCGAGATTGACTGATAAAAGGAATCCGAATCCGGATGACGGGCCAAGCCGCGTGCCGCCGCCGAAAAATAAGAGGCAGGAGCGATACGAAGTTCAATTTGTCCCAATCCGCCATACCCTCGTTCCGGAAGGGACAAAGCGATTTCGCTGTGCACCGTCATCCCGTAGACGAAATAGCGGCGGACAGACACCGGCTTCGCCGGAACAGCGTCCGAAGGTGCAGCCAATACGGTCTTGAGACGTTGCGACATTCGTAGGGCCCAGCCGGCAGGAGAAACTTGGAATGGCTAATCATACCGCAGGATGAAGGTTGCGTCCGCGCCGAATGGCCGTAGTAAATGGCTTTGAGCGGGTGCGTGTGTGGGACAGAAGAAGGTAGCCCACTCAAGCCGGGGTTAGTGTTCAGTCTCATGACATCCTTTACAGAATGTCCCCAGACATCCTTTACAAAATCGGGCTTGAGTGGCCACCTTCGGGTGATTACGGTTGACACTGTTCTCTATCGTTTTATAATCATTCTTATCCGATAATCATGCGTCTCCCCCATGAACAGTTCCGTGAGCTGGCCGAGAAGCACGGATTGGCGGTCACGCACCAGCGGCAGGTGGTCTATGAGGCCGTCATTGCTTCCGACGGACACTATTCTCCGGAAGACATCTACGCCGCGGTTCGGCGTCGCATTCCATCCATTTCTCTGGCTACGGTCTACAACAATCTGCGGCTTTTCATCGAGTGTGGATTGCTGCGGGAGGTCACTCCTCATGCGACCACGCTGCGCGTGGACGGCAATCTCAAACCTCATCACCACCTGGTTTGCTCCCGCTGCAAATCGGTGCAGGACATTGAAGGAGAGTTCATCGATTTCAAACGGCTATCCCGGCATCTGCCGGATGGCTTTGATCTGACGCAGCCGCTGGTCGAGGTCTTTGGCCTCTGCCGCCGCTGCAGCGCCAAAAAGTAATTTTTTCACGCAGTACTCATTCAAAGATTCGAAGGACGGAAAACTTATGGAAAATACACTCGCGACTTCATCGGGAAGCGTTTCCCCCGAAACTAAAGACAAAAGCACCAAACCCGAATCCAAGTGCCCGTTCAACCACGGAGCCTCCGCGCCCACGAACCGCGACTGGTGGCCGAATCAGGTGAACCTGAAGGTCCTGCATCAACACTCTCCGCTGTCTGATCCGATGGGCGAAGGAGTTCGATTACGCCAAGGAATTCAAGAGTCTCGATCTGAATGCCGTGATCAAAGATCTTCATGCCTTGATGACCGACTCGCAGGATTGGTGGCCGGCCGACTTCGGACACTACGGAGGACTGTTCATCCGCATGGCGTGGCACAGTGCCGGCACCTACCGCATCGGCGATGGCCGCGGCGGCGCCGGAGCCGGGCAGCAGCGTTTTGCGCCGCTCAATAGCTGGCCCGACAACGTGAACCTCGACAAGGCGCGCCGGCTGCTCTGGCCGATCAAGCAGAAATATGGCCGCAAGATTTCCTGGGCCGATCTGATGATCCTCGCAGGCAACGTCGCTCTCGAGGATATGGGATTCAAGACGTTCGGTTTCGGCGGCGGACGCGCCGATGTGTGGGAGCCCGAAGAGCTGAACTGGGGACCTGAAGGCACGTGGCTGGCAGACGAACGCTACAGCGGCGATCGTGATCTTCAGAATCCTCTCGGCTGCGGTGCAGATGGGTCTGATTTACGTGAACCCGGAAGGGCCCAACGGAAAGCCCGATCCCATTGCGGCGGGCAGGGACATTCGCGAAACCTTCAAGCGCATGGCCATGAACGACGAAGAAACAGTCGCACTGATTGCCGGCGGGCATACCTTCGGCAAGACCCACGGCGCTGCTGTTCCCGCTGACTACGTGGGCGCCGAACCGGAAGGCGCCGCACATCGAGGACCAGGGCTTCGGGTGGAAGAATAAATTCGGTAAAGGTTTTGGTGCTGACACCATCGGCAGCGGTCTCGAAGTCACCTGGACCACGACGCCGACCAAGTGGAGCAACAACTTCTTCGAAAACCTTTTCAAATACGACTGGGAACTGACCAAGAGTCCGGCCGGTGCGAATCAATGGACGCCGAAGAATGGCGCCGGCAACGGCACGGTGCCGGATGCGCATGATCCGTCGAAGAAGCACGCGCCATCCATGCTCACCACGGACCTGGCTTTGCGCTTCGATCCGGCTTACGAAAAGATTTCGCGGCGCTTCTACGAGCATCCGGACCAGTTCGCGGACGCGTTCGCGCGGGCATGGTACAAGCTGACGCACCGCGACATGGGTCCGATTGTGCGTTATCTCGGGCCGCTCGTTCCGAAAGAGACGCTGCCCTGGCAGGATCCGATCCCGGCGGTAAATCATCCGCTGGTCAACGAGCAGGACGTTGCTGCGCTCAAGGCGAAGATCCTCGCGTCTGGCTTGTCGATTTCCCAGCTGGTCTCGACGGCATGGGCGTCGGCGTCGACCTTCCGCGGCTCTGACAAGCGCGGCGGAGCGAACGGTGCGCGCATTCGTCTGGTGCCGCAAAAGTTCTGGGAGGTGAACCAGTCAACGGAATTGGAGAAGGTGCTGGCGAAGCTGGAAGCAATCCAGAACGAGTTCAACGCTTCCGCGTCTGGCGGAAAGAAAGTCTCGCTGGCGGACTTGATCGTTCTCGGCGGCGATGCGGCGATCGAGAAAGCCGCGAAAGACGCCGGAACCGAGGTGAAGATCCCCTTCAAACCGGGACGCATGGACGCGTCGCAGGAGCAAACTGATGTTGAATCCTTCGAGCCGCTCGAACCCAGAGCAGATGGATTCCGCAATTATTCTGCGCGGCAAGCAGCGCCAGTCGGCTGAGGAGTTGCTGGTCGATCAGGCGCAGTTGCTGAAGCTGACCGCGCCCGAGATGACCGTCCTCGTCGGCGGCCTGCGCGTGCTGGGCGCCAATGCCGGCAACTCCAAGTACGGCGTCTTCACCAAGCGGCCGGAGCACGCTGACCAACGACTTCTTCGTCAACCTGCTCGACATGAATACGAAATGGCAGCCGTCCAATCACTCCAACGGCTCTGGAGACGTCTACGAAGGGCGCGACCGGAAGACCGATGAGGTCAAGTGGACCGCCACGCGTGTCGATCTGATCTTCGGTTCGCACTCGCAGCTGCGGGCACTCGCAGAAGTCTATGCGTCGAACGACTCGAAGGAGTCGTTTGTGAAAGACTTCGCGGCGGCGTGGACCAAGGTGATGAACAACGATCGCTACGACCTGGCCTGAGGTCGGCGAAGCAGAAGTTAGCCCTTTACCTGGGGGGCGCACTCGCGCCCCCAACTTTTCAACCCATAGTCGTAAAGAGTTTCACTCAGGCCGACCCTATCGAAGGCCCTCCGCTGCAGGTTCTGGCTTTGGATCTCAAGTTTCCCCTTTTAAATCAGCCATTTGCATCGTTTCGCATAGCCCTGTAAGGCTCGGGTCCGCCAGATCCCAGGTCAAAGGCGGCGAGCGAGGACGCCCATCCTTCACTGGGCTACGTCGGCTTTCCGGACAGCCAGCAGCTTTTTCCTCACGAAATCCCCGTAACTATTATCCTGCTCCTGCAAATCGGGGCATGCGCAAGCCACAGCCTCGACCAAAAAACTCAAATCAAATAAGGAGATTCACCATGCAAAAAGCAACTGCTCTTCGAATCGCGTTCACCCTGTTCCTCCTGCTGGGAAGCTTTGCCACACCAGTGCTGGCAGACGGCGGCGGTCCAGTTCCTCTCTGCCCGCAGAGAAGCTGCACGGGCGGGCACTAAAACCCAGGACGTCATTTGATCGGAAACTGATTGGCGACTGTCGGCTTGTGAGCGGCCTGGGTTAAGCTGGCTGCTCACAGGCCATGTCGCAGAGCGGATTTCTCCTCTATTTCGGACTGCCGATTGCTCTGCAATCGGTCTTGCTGTTCCTGCTTGTCCGCAAGCGGGTGAGCCGCAGCTATCCGTGGTTTGTGGTTTACACCGCGTTTTCAGTCACTACTACGGTGGCCAGACTGGCTACGCTGCAAGCTTCCAGTCTTTACTACTTCTATCTGTATTGGGGCGGCGAGATCGTATATGCAGGACTCGCCCTGATGTCGCTCTATGAAGTGGTCCGTTCCACGTTCCGTAACTACCTTCGTTTTTGGTGGTTCCGGCCCTTGTTTCCGTTGGCCGTGCTGATTACGATTGCAGTAGCTGTTCTGCATACGACGGCCAACCAGCAATTCAGCTCAGGATCAGCCAATAACTGTGGCTGCCCTGGCAATTACGTTCGGAGTGCGTCTCGTTCAGGGCGCTTGCTTTGTATGCATGTGGCTATTGGTCTGGCTTACAGGAGCGCGTTGGCGTCAACCCGCGTTGGGGATTGTCACTGGATTCGGGCTTTACGCCTCTTACGTTCTGGTGGCCAGCCTGCTGCGTTCTGAAATCGGAACAAAACTGAATGACTTGATCACCTGGGGCATTCCCAGGGCATATATTTTTACCTTGGTGCTTTGGTTATGGTTTTTTGCCAGCCCACAGTTCCAGGAGCCTGAAAGAGATGGAGTTCCACCCATGAGCCGGGAAGACCTGGCCCGGCATGCGGCGGTGGTGAGGAGAATTCGAAAATTATGATCGCCGATTTCATCGTTTACGCCTTTGTCGCCGCGATCGTATTTTCGGTTTCGGTGGTAGTTTTCCGGGTGGTGCGACGGGGGCCCAAACGAACCATTCAGGACCTGATTCCGCTACTTGAACCCATCAATCTGGATGAGATCGAACTCCTCTTCGATCCCGGCGAGGCGTCTTTCCTCCGCTCGAATTTTTCCGATGCCGAATTCAGCGCTTTGCAAAACAAGCGTCTGGATCTGGCCAGAGAGTATCTCCGGAGGATGGCGCACAACGCAGCCGTTCTGGCGGAGTGGGCTGACCGCGAAATGAGCAGGAACGCGGCCACGGAGGAACTGGCCTCGGAGCTTCATCGTGACGCCGTATATGTTCGAATCTACGCTCTGTCCGCCCGGATGTGGTTGAACCTCTGGGCTATTCTTCGCCTGGGGCCGTCGCGATGGTTGCCGACTTCGATGGTCACCGACTGCCGCAAGTGCGCCGGAATTAGCGGGCTACCGGCTTACGGAAAATTGAAGAACACTGCCGCCACTCTCGTGCTGCAATTCGGCTATCGCGAATCCGAACAACTTCTGCAACACCTCTAAGGCCCAAGGGAGCGTCTGCAACCCGGCTATAATCCTTTGCAATGATCATCCGTCTTGGGGAAATTCTGCGTGTTCTCCTGCTAATTCTGGCGCTTGGGGCAGCGCCAACTGCCGGGGCTTTCGCCCGCGCATCGTGGCGTGGCGTGCTGCGAGACGATGCAGGGAAACCGGTAGCCGCGGCCCACATAGAACTGACTTCGAAGGCCGGGGACCATCGCTACACAAACACTACCTCGAAAGACGGCGATTTCATCCTCTCTGAAATCGTGGCTGGCGAGTACGAGATTTCCGTAGAGAGCGGCGGTAAGACCTGGAATTCTCACACCGCGATCATGATTGTGGACGGAATTCCGTCCAACGGTTCCCTGCAGTTGTCCTCCCGGACAGCGGAAGTTCGAGTCGTCCCGGCTGGCGAGGGAGCTTCAGCGCAAGCCAGCGGCGGCGAGCGGCTTTCCAGCGGAGAAGTTTCGAGTCTTCCCCTCAACGCCCGCGATTTCAGCAAGTTGCTGCTGCTGGCCGCCGGCACCATGACCGACGCCAACGGCGCCGCCAACTTCACCCAGCAATTCGCGGTCAATGGACAGCGGGGCACGGCAACCGTATTCGCGGTCGATGGATTCGACACCACCGATCCGGAGATGGGCGGCGCGACGTTTTCGAACTTCAACGTGGACGCGATTCAGGAAGTGCAGTCGAATACCGGAGTGATGTCGGCGGAGATCGGACACGGTGCCGCCAGCTTCACCAACGTGATTACCAAGTCGGGCACCAACCAGGTTCACGGCAGTTTTTTCGAATTCGCCCGTAACGCTGCCTTCGACGCCCGCAATTATTTCGATCACAAGAGCGTTGCCGACGAGCGCCGGATCCCGCCTTTTGTGCGCAACGAATTCGGATTTACCAATGGCGGACCGGTGGTGCTTCCGGGAATTTACGATGGACGCGATCGCACGTTCTATTTCGGCCAGTATCAGGGCTTTCGCCAGGTGCTGGGGACCACGCAGGTATTTCCCGTCCCGACCGCTGCCGAGCGCCAGGGCATCGACACTCTGACTTTTCCCGGAGACACGCTGACGGTCCCGGTGAACTCGGCCATCGTGCCGGTGCTCGATCATTATCCTTTGCCGAACGATCCGACAGGGGCTTACGGCGATCGCACTTACGCCGCGTCATCAAAGATTTACACCCGCACCGACCAGTTTTCGGTGCGCGTCGATCACCGCATTTCAGACAAAGCTTCGCTGTTGACCCGGTTCAGCCTCAACCAGGTGACCGGGCCGCTGACCAATCCCGATCAGACGGCGATTGATCCCAGCTTTGCGGTGCAGTTCTTCGATCATCAACGCAATGCCGGGGTGAAATACTCGCGGACAATTTCTCCGCATCTTATTTCCGATACTGCGTTCAGCTACATTCGCAGCACGCCGTTCTTTCCCGCCATCAATCACACCCAGCCGGCAATCACTTTCGGCGATGGGTTGTTTCAGGGCTTCAACTCCGCCGGCGGATCGATCTTCGGATCGTACGGGAATCTTTACCAGCTGAAACACGACATGAGCTATGTGCACTCCAACCACGTTTTCAAGTTTGGAGTGGAAATCCGGTTCAATCGCGACGCGACGATCTTCGGGACCAATCCGAACGGGATTTACAGCTTTGGAGGAGGAACGGCGTATTCACCCGTGCTGATCACCTCGGCAAGTGGCACTCACGATATCCAGCCCGGAGATCCGTTGCCAGATTCGCTCACCGGCCTGCTGACCGCTACGCCATATTCATATGGGGTTATTGCGGCCGCAGACGTCACGCCCAAGGGCGACAAGTTCGATGAAGCTGCAGTCCGGCGCGAGGCCTACAACTTCTACTTCCAGGACACATGGAAAGCCACGTCGCGCCTGACTCTGAACTACGGATTGCGCTACGAAGTGAACAGCCGCATTCATGAAGCCGAGCATCGCACGTCGATTCCAAGATTTGTCGACGCAAGTGGAAAAGACGTTCCCTACTGGGACCACAATGCGAAGCAGCCTTTCTTCTACAACCCGCAGCCTCCGTATGACATGGATTGGGGCGGCCTGGGGCCGCGCGCATCGGTCGACTACGCCGTCACCAGTCACACCGTATTGCACGCGGGTGGCGCGATTACCAGCATTGTGCCCAACCTGTGGCAGGATAATTTTCTTACCGGCGCGATTCCTCTCGCCACCAGCCTGTATGCCAGCGCGCTGCCTGGGGTTCCGTTGCCCTTCCAGAATTCAGTCGTGCCGGTAAATCTTCCGCCTCCGTATACCACGGCGGGCAAGCTCCTGTTTCCCAACGGAGACGCCACTCACGTTGCGCCGAACACAGAGGTCGATCTGCAGCGTTATCAGGATGACTTGAAAGCGCTGACTCCGGGGAACCAGGTCCAGTTGCTGAACATGACTGGCTTGGCGAAGAATTTCCGCAACGGTTACATCGAGAGTTACACGGCCGGGCTCGACCACGATTTCAAGGATTTCAAGTTCAGCGCTGCGTATGTCGCCACGGCCGGAGTTCACCTGGCCAGCGTCTATTCGCCCAACAGCTATGGCGGCGCCGATCCTCAGTTCGCGCCATTCACTCAGTTCGACTCTACGGGAAGAGCGATCGGAGGTTTTGGTCCGGAGAGTCTGATGAGCAGCCGTTCGCACTCCACCTATCATGCGCTGCAAAGCAGCGTCAGCAAGAACTCTGCGCGAGCGGGCTTGGGAGTGCAGGCCAGCTACACCTATTCCAAATCTCTCGACGACACCAGCGCGGTGCTGGGAGGTCGATCGCGGGCGCTGGTGTTGTGCTGCAGACTTTGCCTCAGAATCCATGGAATCCCGGAGCGGAAAAAGGACCGTCCACGTTCGATGCCACTCACTCATTCAGCTTGAGCGTGATCCAGGTGCTGCCGCTCGACCATGTAAGTTTTCTGCGGCCCCTGGGCCGAACGCTAACTCGCGGCTGGCAATTCCTGAATATCACCACGCTGACCAGCGGCGTCGCCCTTCACGGTGTATTCCGGAGTGCAGCAAACCGGAGTCGGAGCAGGCGGAACTGACCGTCCCGACCTGGTGGAGCAGCCGCATTTCTCCACCAGCTGGCGCGATGCGTGAAGACTATTTTGGCCGCGGCCCGGACAACGCGTCATTTTTCTCGATTCCGATCAACGTTCCCGGCGGCACCGGCCCCAACCACGGCCGCTTCGGCACATTGGGACGCAACACTTTCCGCGGACCCGGTTTTCAGCAATACGACATTGCGCTGATCAAGGACACGCCCTTCGGCCGTCGCGGAAATTCGGAGCTGGGCACACTGGAATTTCGCGCCGAGTTCTTCAATGTTTTTAACCTGGTGAATTTCGGGTTGCCGTCCAACATTCTGCGTGGCAGCGGGTTCGGCGTTATCAGCAAGACTGCGGGACCTTCGCGGCAGATACAGTTTTCGCTGAAGCTGATTTACTGAAGATGCACATGCTGCAGGTCTGAGTACTAGAGGTGATCTACTTCTTCGGGGCGGCTGCTGAATCGGTGCAAACGCCAGGTTACGAGAATGAACACTGTTTGCTAAGCTTTACTGGCAATCTCGATGCATCAACTTGGTTTACGAACTGTGAGCAACGAATGTAAACTTTGCGAGCTATCATTCGGAGGTGATGATGGTCTGCATCCGATCGATTAGATCTACTCCGCTACTTCTGTTTTGTTTCCTCTCGGTTGTGATAGTCGCAGCCCAAGCGCAAAATATTGCAGTACCTTCCCCCGAACGGTCCTATCCAGATTCGAGCGATGGCCTTCAGGCACAAGTCGTAGACATCATACTTGCTGCGCATTCTGACGATCAGGCAGCGATGGCGGCACTGAATTCTCTTGGTGTGCCTAACGCCGACAAATGGTTCCAGACTCATTTCGATCAGCGTTTCGGCGCGCAACTTTCGCGAGACTACGCCGACGCACTGAAGGCGTACCAGTCTCACATATCTTGGGTCGGGGCGAATTTCACGAAATTCAATGATTTCGGCCTGAAGGTTCAACCTTCGGAAATGCCAACCCCTTTGGCAGATTCTGGCTTCGAATCACTTTTGCCCAGACCGGTAGGCACACTCAAGATCGAGAATTACCGATTCACTTCCATCTCCCAAGATCCAAAACACGGGCCGCCATCGTGGGTGAGTTCTTTCGTCTATATCGAGGGGCGATTTCGATTCGTTGGCGGAACGTATCCTTTTTGGGCGGAGAGACTAACAGGGTTGCGTGGACCCATGTCGATCCCTCCGTCGGTAATCCACGGCAGAACTGTTCAGGGCATCGCGTTCCGAAAGGATCAAGTGGGAGCCGGTATCGACGGCATCGTTCAACTGAAAGTCAGCGTTGGACGCACGGGCAAAGTGGATCATATTAAGGTGCTGTCGGGGGATCAGGTTTTTGTCAACGATGCCAAGGACTACGTGAAGGCGGCAGATTTCGGGGAACTACCGGACATTCCGCAGTTTGCAAACGCGAAGAGGGAATGGGAGATCGAAGTCGCATTCTTCACTGCCAGAAACTAGTACGCAGCTTGGGCGTGACGTCATTGCGAATCTTTTTGTCGACGAAGCATCGCTGTTTAGTCATGACCGTTTGTGTAGATGCCTGTTCTCGACAGTTGAGACATTCAGTGGCATTGTCTGGCAAGTATGGGAATCCAAACTTTGGTTTCCAACGTTATTTTCTTTTCCAGAAGTCAGTTGGTATCTGGCTGTCTCTCTGGGCGATACGTTACAAGGCCGACTGGGACTACAAGCTCAGTGGCACTGCCAAGGGGGTCCGATGGGGTGTTGTTGGGATCGGCTACACTCTGGCTGCACTCCCGGGGCCCGCCCTACTGCGCCTTTTGCCCGGAGTCGCCGGTATTTGCTTCCTTTGCTGGCCTAATCTTGGTTATCACCTAACAAACTTTTTCGTAGACTGGCCGATAACCGAAGGCCGGGTGGAATCATCTTCTGCACTGGACAGTTCGCACTCTGTCGTCAGTTACAGTTTCGAACTTGGTCACGATACTTTCGGAGGCTCCGCAACAGTCAAATCACAAGATGTGCTTCCGTATTCAGAAGGAGAGCGCGTGACGGTGGCTTACGACCCGCTCAATCCTGACCAGTCCAAGATTCTTCCTCAGATTTCGGCCCAGCCGCAATAGTCGGCGTAGATCGCCATTACACTCCGCCAAGAACCTTACCGTTTCCGGTAAATCGCGTTCCCGGGCTCGTTTACGATCAAAGCTAGTATTTCTGTACTATTGCCGTGACCGCCACCGCCCCCTAAAGTGTTCGCTGCCATGCGATGGGACACGTTGAAGTCGCGCTTGAAACCCGGCCCCATCGCCCGTAAACGAATGTTAATCGCCGCTATCGTCCTGGTTGTCGCGTACCTGGCATTCGGAACCTACATCTGGTGGGCCATGAACCAGCCGCCGGAGAAGTTCGGACGGGTCATGGCGAAAATGCCTGGACCGGTCCCCTTTCTTCTTTTTCCCTTTGAGACATTCTGGACGCGGGCGCGGGCGGGACATCTGCGAGTCGGCGATCCGGCACCGGATTTCTCTCTGCTCAAGCTGGATAAAACCGAACGTGTACAGCTATCCGCTTTGAATAAACAGCAGCCCGTCGTGCTGGTCTTCGGAAGTTATACCTGACCGCCATTCCGGCGGGAGGTTCCTGCCCTCAACAAACTCTACGAGCAGTATCAGAATCGCGTTGCGTTTCTGGTGGTGTACATCACGGAAGCGCATCCCAGCGACGTCTGGCAGATGCAGAGCAACATTAAAGATCAGGTGGTGTTTGCCAGTCCCAAGAATGAAGAAGAGCGGGCGTTTATTGCGGGGGCTTGTGTGCGCAAACTGGGCATCAAGTTCCCCAGCGTGCTCGATGAGTTTGGCAACTCAACCGAGCAGGCTTACACCGGCTGGCCCGATCGCATTTATCTGATCGACGCGCAGGGACGCATTGCGTACAAAAGCAAGCCCGGCCCGTTTGGTTTTCTTCCGGACGAGTTGAGCGCGGCGCTGGTCCGCACGCTGGAGCCTGCGAAACAAGCTCGAAACAATAATTAAGGGGAGCCCTATGGCTCCCCCGTATTTCCACGTCTACCGAGTTTACTCGTTGACTGCGCGATCCCGTTGCCGACGTTCTGCTTCTTCCTGCGCGGCCTGATCGTCAACATCGGTTTGATTAGTGCTGGGCTTCTTTACCGCGTCTTTCGTTTTGCCCCAGGCGTTTTGAACTTTGCCTTCCACCTGTTTGGCTGCGCCCTTGACCTGAGCTTCTTTGTCGCCGGTCCATTCGCCGACCTGGCGCTCGACGCGACCTGCAATGTCTTTAACTTTTCCTTCGACTCGGTCCTTATCCATATGATTCCTCCATCACGATTATTTGACGACAACACTAACGGTAGACCGATTACGAGCGGCAGCTATATCGGAGAGAGTCTGTAGAGCGATGGGGAAGGTACTGTAGGTGGAAAATCAGTTGTCAGATTGTTCTCAGTTCTCGGTTCGTGACAGCTGGAGCTGAAGCTTTCTTACGGCGCAACTTTCAGCATCACTACGGAATGCGGGGCGACGATTGCGGAGAATTTTCCTTTGGACTGCCCCAGGTCTTTCGATTTCCACAAATCGCGGACGCTCGCGCTCAGATGATTGGGATAGCCCAGATTTTCCCACGAGAAACCAATCTCTTTTTCCGTGACCGCCCGATTGAGCAACACGACTGCGCGGCTGCCGTCCTGCATCTGCTTGGCCCAGACTTCGAGGTCGCCGTTCTTCATAACTCGCCGACCTTCACTTCCGAGAGCGTCCTGATTCACCGCAATCACTTCTTTGTTGGTCAGGATGTCGTGAATTTCCGGTTTCATATCGCGCAAATCGTTGCCCGCGATCAGCGGCGCGGCGAGAATGGACCACAGGCTGAAGTGAGCGCGATACTCTTCCGTGGTCATGCCGCCATTGCCGACCTCAAGCATGTCGGGATCGTTCCAGTGGCCGGGTCCGGCAAAACTGTCGAGCCCATCCTGTAAATCGAGGATGTCTAGCATGCCGAGATGGTGGTGGTCCTTACTCTCCCATTGGTCACGGATGTCGCCGGTAGTGCGCCAAAGATTTCCGCCTACAGCTTTGCCCCAGAGCCAGGGCTTGGCGGTACCCCATTCGCAAATGCTCAACACAATAGGCCGGCCTGTCGAGTTCAGCGCATTTCGGATAAGCGCGTATGCAGCCTGAGCATCCTGAGTAGAAGTGTTGCACCAGTCGTACTTCAGGTAATCGACACCCCATGCGGCATACTGCAACGCATCCTGATACTCGTGGCCCAGGCTGCCGGGGCGCTTGGCGCAAGTCTTGACCCCGGCGTCTGAGTAGATCCCAAACTTCAGGCCGAGGGAATGCACGTAGTCCGCCAGCGCCTTGATCCCTGAAGGAAAATGCTTGGCGTCGGGAACAATGTTGCCCGCGGCGTCGCGATCCACCTGCCAGCAATCGTCGATCACCACGTATTGGTAGCCGGCGTCTTTCATACCGGACTTGACCATGGCGTCGGCCATTTGGCGGATCAGGTCTTCGCTGACGTTGCAGCCGAATTTGTTCCAGCTGTTCCATCCCATCGGCGGAGTAGCGGCCAGCGAGCTTTCCTGCGCGGAAAGGAAAGATGGTGCGACGAGCAGGCCCAACATCACGATGAGAATTCTGGTTTTGTCTTTCATGACTCTGCGGCCTCGCGGATTTTTCATGGCTTATTTCGCTTTAGGCAAAAGGGAATTCGGACGCCTCGTCGATTGCCTTATCACAAGCTTCGGCACGATCAACACTTTGCGGGGACGCAGAGATCGCTTGGATGCGATGCGTTCGAGCAGAAGATTGGCGGCGCGCTTCCCGATCTCGGATGTTCCCTGGTCAACTGTGGTGAGGGGAATCGCGAGAAAATCCGAGTAGTGAACATTGCCCGCCCCAACCACGGCAATGTCGTCGGGAACTTTGAGTCCTGCTTCGGAAATGGCCCGCATGGCACCAATCGCGACTGGATCGTTGTAGCAAAAAACGCCGTCCGGAACAGGTTTTCTTTTGAGCAGCGTGCGCATTGCCTCGTGCCCGGAGTCGTCGTGGTAGCCGGCATCGACGACGTAGCCTGGATAGAACCTCAGCCCGCGTTTTGATAGTGCGTTGCGGTAGCCCTGCATTCGTCCTGAAGCAATGCCGATCCCCGGGCCGCGCAAATGCGCGATGCGACGACAACCTTGATTGATCAGATGAGCTGTCGCCAACTGCCCGATGGCTTGATTGTCCACCCCTACGAAACTGGCTTGCACGCCGGCGATGGGACGATCGATCAGAACAAACGGAACTTTTCTCTTTTGCATATCAGCGAAAGCCCGTGCACTGGTCTGAGCCGAGGCCAGAATCAGCCCGTCAACCTGCCGGGCCAGCAGAGACTCCGCTTCGTTTCTTTCCAACTCGGGACTTTCCTCGAAATACGAAATGATGACGTGATATCCGTGAGGGCGGACAGTCTCGGCTACTGCTTTGGCGATTTCCGCGAAAAAAGGATGAGTGAAGTCGGGCAGCAGCAGTCCGATGGTAAAAGTGCGCCGTGTCACCAGACTGCGTGCAATCCAGTTGGTCTGATAGTTCAGGGCCTTGGCCCGCCGCAAGACCCGGGCCCGCGTGGCGGCGCTGATCTCGCCCTTATTACGCAGGACCTTGGAGACGGTAACGACCGAAACTCCTACGTCCTTCGCGATGTCCTGCATGGTGACAGCCATGGTCGGGAAGGATATCACTTACTGCCGCATCGACACATCGTGGATGTGGGCGCGAGCGTTCCCCACGTGATGCTGTAAAGACAGACCAGGGCACGTAGCTTGTGCCTGTCTTTCCTCACACTCACTTCTTAAGCGGTCTGCGCCTGCAGAATTTTGGCCGTGGTGATGGCCTGGCCGACGTGACGCTGGGTGTGGTCGGCAATATGCACCAGCAAGCCTGCAACCGTCGTAGGCAGTCCCCTCTTGCCTACGGCGCGGCTTTGCTCCAGCGCAGCAACGTCAAGCGCTCGCACCCGGCTCATACTGCGCAGTAACGCTTAACGCAGCTCTTCGAAAACCAGAGCTCGCTGCGCACCCGGATCCAGCTCTGCTTTCAACGCGGCCAGTTGTTCATCGGTTAAGCTCTGTCCTTCGGCGTAAGTGAGCAACCGGTCCAGACTTCTGGCGATATGGCGCAGATGGAACGCGACCGGCTGCACTCCGAATGGACGCGCATCGATCTGTTGATCGCTCAAGCCTCCGCACCAGCGCTCCAGATCCTCGGCAGCCAGTTCCAACGCGTGGATGACGGCCCGCTGAAACGGGGGGATATCCTGCAACGTACCTCGCAGCCAGGGTTCGGGCATGCCAGCTACCTCGGATCAATTTTAATCCTGTCGAGGATTCACGAACCGAGTGGGGACATGCACTACAATGTTAGCGGCGCTGGCCACGGCACGGACCCGTAGCTCAACTGGATAGAGCACTGCGCTTCGAACGCAGGGGTTGGGAGTTCAAGTCTCTCCGGGTCCACCACTCTCAGGCGTTTCTCATCCTCACTTCAAATCTGATTTGGTTCGGCTGGATCCGGCTCACGCACCGGCACATCCGGACTCTCAATCGGATTCGGTTCGCGCACCGGCACATTGTCAGGGCCAGCCGGCGGTTCATCAATTGGCGGAGAGGAGGGAGCGAGAAATTGGTAGAGATTATCGAATGGCATGGCACTTCGATGCTTAATTTCCCTTTGGCGCTGTCGAACGCCGATGGGTTTCCTCAACGAGGTAGCACTGCCGAAAATCCCCGCCCAAGCGGAGCTCGAACGGTGTACCCGGTTTATCGTTGATTCTTTCTTCCGTCTATAATGACCGCCGACTCTGCGTTCACAAATTCTGATCAAAGGCCTGCATGCCCCGATTTGACGTTACCGTCGCTGGAGAACTGAACCTCGACCTCATCCTCTATGGTCTGCCTGACGAGCTTGCGCCCGAGCGGGAGTTGCTGGCTGACCGCATGATGCTCACTTTAGGCAGTTCTTCAGCCATTGTTGCTCACAATCTGGCTGCCTTGGGAAGCCGCGTCGGTTTCCAGTCGCTGATTGGGGAAGACTCGTTTGGGCAGACCGCTCTCGACCGTTTGTCCGAAGGGGGCGTAGACGTTTCGCAGGTAAGGCGCAAACAAGGGCCCACCACGACGGGACTGACCGTCATTCTGCATCACGCTGGCTGGCGCAACATACTGACTTATTCCGGCACCATCGCCGAGCTTTCGTTGAAGGATCTCGACTTCGACTATCTTTCGAATTCTCGACATTTTCATCTTTCGTCACTCTATCTTCAGCAAGGGCTGCAGCCCGATCTGGTCGAACTGTTTCGCCGGCTCAAGGCGGCCGGACTGACCATCTCGCTCGATACCAATGACGATCCGCAAGATCTCTGGGGCGGCGTCTTAAAGGATTTGTTGAAATATGTTGACGTGCTGCTCCCGAACGAGCGGGAAGCCACCAGAATCACTGGAACGGATGATCCGGAAACTGCCATTCGGCAACTGTCTGAGATGGTCCCATTGGTAGTGGTGAAACTCGGAAAAGAAGGCGCGCTGGCGCAGCGCGGCAAAGAACGTTTCACCAGTCCCTCACTGAAGGTCACTGCGGTGGACGCGGTTGGCGCCGGGGACAGTTTTGACGCCGGCTTTCTGCACGAATATCTACGAGGTTCGGACTTGCCCACTTGCCTGGCTAGCGGCAACCGCGCAGGCGCGCTTTCAGTGACCCGTCCCGGAGGAACGGAAGCTTTTCGGGACAAGCAATATCGGGAGCTCTTTATGCGCGAACATGCTGGATAAATATGGCAGAAACGATCCGCCTAAAGGCTACGAGGGACGAACCACGCTGGTCGCCTGATGGGCCCAGCGCATGGCTTCGTTGTAGCTCTCGGACATAAAGTACAGCGACAGGTTGAGGTCTTTGCCCAGCTTGGTCACCAGCTCCCAGTTGCCCGCTTCTCTAGCTACCATCAGATCGTAGACGGGCGATAGTGGAGTCTTGCCGCCGGTCTTACCAATCAGCAGTTGTGCCCTGGTGTCGGGATCCAATGGCAATTGCTCGAGGATAACTCCCATCGGCGCTTCCAGAATGGCTCCCATTAAGGAAAGCAGGCCCATCAGGTAAAGATCCGACTTAACATTTTTCAGCTTGGGGGCGATGAGCTCGCAGAAACGCGCCCGCACCAGCGATGACAAAACCAGGTCGGAAGACTTGTCCTGACCCATGACCATAGCGGTGGCCATTCGTATCCAGCGCACCAGCTCCCGTTCCCCCAGGAGATTCAAACCGTGCCGGATGGAGAGAACCGGGGTCGACAGACCGAGCAAGGGCGAGTTCATATAGCGCAACAGCCGATAGCAGAGCGACGGCTCGCGCTTGATCAGGTCTTCGATCTCGGAAAAATCCACATCGGACTTTGAGATGGCCCGCAGCAGGCGCAAATAAGTTGCCTGGCTTGCCGGAATCTGACGGGCGCGCAGATGTTCGATCTGGTGGAAAAAATAGCCTTGAAATTCCGTGAAGCCACTCTTCTTGGCGGTGGCAAAATCCTGCCGGGACTCGACTCTTTGCGCCAGCATGCGGCAATCCCTGCTGGCGTAACGGGCGACCATTGCGGTGCTGTCCTCGACCGAAACTTTCTTGATATCGACTTTGATGAAATCTGCGTAAGGGACGAGCGCCTGCCGATTATCGCTGGGGACGAAGTCGTCCAGCGCGATCTGGTATCCGCCGTCTTTGAGGCGCCGGCAAACCGCGACTACGGCTTCATCGGCAGGAACGTTTTCCTGAATTTCAACTACAACCTCTGGAGGCAACAGGGAAAAATATTCCATCAACAGCATCTGGTGGCTGCAGTCGATGAAAGCGCGGTGTCCATCGCACAGTACGCCCAGCCCGATTACGTTCAGGGTGTCAATGATGGCGCTGGTCACGCCTTCGACATCGGAGGCAACGCGGCTATCGTCTTCGGGGCCCTGGTGGAACAGCAACTCGTAGCCCAGTACCTTTTCATCCGAGGCCAGAATTGGCTGCCGGGCTACGTAAGGAATGGACTTTTGGCTGGAAGCGGCTTGTGCTTGAGTGCCCATGATCGCACGCCTTTATCGGCGGCTTGGATTAGAAACTTCAATCCGGCATCAGGGGCGGGTGACTGTCGGTCACCGGTTCGTGGTGGTGCAGCACCGGTCTGGGTGGAGCAGCGCTTTAGCGCTGCATAAAGTGCAGTGTTGGGCAAAGGCTTTAGCCGCTGATGTACCTCAGAGGTTAAAGCCCAACACAAAAGAAGCGGAATGTGCAGGCCTGAAGGCCTGCTCCACCCTCACGGTATTTTGGATTAAGAGAATCGCTGCTACTTTGCGACCTCCAATAACAGGTGGTCTTTAAAGTCGGTTTTAAGCTTGGGGGCCGTGTCCGCAGTCGCGTCTACCGTTCCCAGGTCTTTGCCGTCAGTGTAATCACGCACGTGATAGCTGCCGGGAGTAAGCCCGCGCAGCTCGATTTCGCCCTTCCATGGGCCGTTCGCAGGAGCGAAGAAGGCGTAGTACATCTTGCCGTCTTTTTCGATAGCGTAGGCTTCCGGTGAGTCGTATCCGTAGACGTATAGATTGCGGAACGTGCCTTTGGACAGCATCTTCTGGTTGTAGATATCGATCCACTTCTTCCAGTGCGCGTCCTTTTCCGGAGTGAGGGCCACGGCCTTGAATTTCGGGCCGGGATCGGGCCACACGAATTTCGTGCCCACGACGCCGCCGACACCGATGGTTGAGGCAAAATCTTCGCCGTGTTCGCGCCAGTTGTTGCCGATCCGATCCATGGTGGAGAGTTCGACGTGATCGCCATAAACCGCCGATTCGGGTCCGAGCAATGCTTTGTACATCTTTATGCGGCGGCGAACCTGCATCGCTCCCACGGGATCAGCCGTTACTGCCTGATCGAGGAAAGGTAGCCAGGCCAGTGACGGGGGAGTTCCGCAGGGACAACTCTGGGTCACACTCTCGGGCTTGAGAGCACGACTGGTCTGGAAGATTGTCTTGTAGACATCGGCCATGGCGTTGACCGAATCTTGCGGCGACTTGTGATGGTGCGCCGGGTTGTAGCACATCGGTGTGCTGTAAATGTTGTCCAGCTTGGAGCCGTCGAAGCCCCACTCGCCGATAAATTTCTCGGTCAGCTTCTTGTAATAGGCCTGCACTTCCGGCACCGCCGGACACAGCGTCGCCAGGTCGCGTGTCATGCGGGCGTGCTTTCCCTCTTTGTCGAGGATCAGCCACTCCGGGTGCTCCTTCACAATCTTGGACACGATGTACTTGTGCGACTCCCATTTGCCCTGTCCGTCTTCCACGCCCAGTGGCAGCCACCAGAGCTGCACCAGGATTCCCTGTTTATGGAAGTCGTCGTTCATCTTTTTGATGGAATCGCCGGGGAAAGTCTCGTTGCGCGGATTCCAGTCGCCGTAGGTATCGAACCAGCGATCGTCGAGCGTCGCCCACTTGATGCCAAATTCCTTCAGCTTCGGGACTGTGCCAAGCATCTGCGCCGGAGTGACGTTGAATTCGTAACCCCATCCGCACCAGCTCACGTTGTAGGCTTCGTTCGAAGGCTTGGGAATTTCCCATCCTTCTTTCTGCAGCACGCTCGACCACTGGTGCAGCGGTTCGTAGAAATCGCCGGAGTAGACGGAAATAAAACTGCGCGGCGTGGAATATGTTTCGCCAGCCTTGAGCGTGGTGTCAGCAGCAATGTCAATGCTGGCGTTGACGCCGTCTTTTTCTACTTTGACAGGAATCGACAATGTGAGCGGCAAGGTTTCCACGTGGCCGACCGCCTCGCCAACTGATCCGGTCCAGACCGCAACCACGGGAATGCCGCCACCATAGCCGCCTTTCACGTCGGCGCCCATCGCGTTTGGCTGCGCGAAGGTGCGACCGAGCTTTATGACATCGTCTTTGCCCCAGTCGTAGCTGGCGCCGTGGAAAGCTCCACATGTCGTAGGGCTGGACTTTCTTGTCTGCCAGGCTGGCGTTGAATTTGTGCTGCTGCTCGATTACGCGATCGATGTGAACATCCGCGCGTGCCGGCGTTCTTGTACTCCGCGCTCGAAAGCAAAAGATTGGGGAAGGCATCGTACACTTCGACTTGAAGCGTTCGCTGAATATTGGAATCCTGCGCGTGCGCTGGAATTTCCAGACGCTTGCCGCGGCCCAGTTTGCCTGGGCTGTCCACAACTTTGGCAGCCGAGAGGTCGAGAGCAAACTGCACAGGCTTGCCGTCCTGCATCAGAACGTCGCTCGCTGCGGTGCCTGGCTGGTCGAGGGTGAGCTTCTGATCGCCCTTGAGCAATGATGCCTGAATGTATCCCGAAGGCAATATCTGGAACTCGGCAGAACTCGTCGTCAGGACGATCGGTCCGCCAGGCTTCACTTCTACCTTGATCTGTGAGGGCTCCGGCGCCGGAGTTTCCGTTTTCGCCGGTGGACGGCTGCAGCTTGCGCTCAGGAAAAGCAGCGGCGCGAACAAGGACAACATTTTGCCGACTTGAATAGTGCCGAACCACGATTTTCTGCTGAATCCCGGTTTCATTGTTTCGCTCCCTCGGATGATCACTTGGACAATCCTTTGAACTGTTTGAACATGCGTTCCGCATTCAGGTGATAGATCTTTTCAAGCACGGAATCCGGCAACGCCAGCCCGTAAATCTCCCAGCGCCCCTGCCCGGGATATCCCCACGGGTCGAAGGATTCGTCGGCAGTTTCCAGCCAGCGGAAGAGATTGCGATACATCGCCTCGTCCATGCCGTTGTCGGTGCCGAACATGACACGGTCCTGATATTTCAAAAACAATTCGCGAGTCTGCCGCGGCTGACGTCCCAGTTCCGCTTCACGCGCTCCGAACTCCACCATCACATTGGGATGCTCGTCGAGCATGCGCGCCACCCACGGCAGGTTTTCCGGCCAGCCCATATGCAAGGAAACGAAACGGGTCTCGGGATGCCGGGCAAAGACGCGATTGCGCGCCTCCAGCAATTGATCAAGCTTGGGATACTCCGCAGCGGCGAAGCTCCAGTCGGGATGCTCGTTCAATTCCTCGTAGCGTTCATTGGTGCCATCGGTGGGACGGAAGAAGGCTTCAGGATCGCCACTGTGAATCGAAACCGGAATGCCCAGACGTCCGCACTCCTGCCAGATGGGATCGATCCGCGGATCGTCGATCGCGACCAGTTTGCCGTTCTTGTCACGCGCGCCCAGACCAAGGTCTTTCAACACTTTCAGTCCGCGGGCGCCGCGGCTGACGGCATCGTCGAGTTGACGCACCATCGCCTGGCCGAAATCGGGTTCGTCGATCCTGCTCCAGTCGATCTGGGTGAAGACGATAAACCGCCCCGGATAGGGCTTCACCATCTCGTCGATCACATGCTGCAACTTGTCGCCCCACATGCCGGTCAGGATGATCACGGTTTTCACGTTGGTGGCATCCATGATCTCGATCACGCGTTTCGGGTCCATGTGTTCGTCGATGCCGGCCGCGTCGTTGACGTGATTGTGCACGTCGATGACGTAAAACTTCGCTTTCGGCACCTGGTGCACCGGAACGTGCAGCATGGAGACAGGATGAAAATCCTTGAGCAGCAGCGTCTTCTTTTGGTCGGCATCAGCCGCGGCTTTGTAGCCGATCTGGGATTGGTCGGGTGATGGGGCTGTGGTCTGAGCCCAGGAGGTACAGATGCCGAGAAAGAACGCCAGTAGCAATTTCGCCGTCCGGTGCATAACTATCTCCGGTCTGCCGCAGACGCGCTAAAAATTAGCCTGCGGTCATCTTAAGATAACGAAAGGAAAGGAAAGCAATCGTAACTATACAACAGTGTTCTGAATTTTGACGTAAAAATTGCGCAACCGCGGAATGCCCGCGTCAGCCGGACGCCAGTTTAGGACAGCTCATCGCCCGCAAACCAATCAACCACCAAGGACACGAAGGATCACGAAGAAAGCCCGGGATCAAAGCCTTCGTGATCCTTCGTGTCCCTTGTGGTTGATGGTCTTCCGAGCACGGATCCGTGCGCAGGCAGCAAGGGGATAAAGATGCAATGCTTGCGAGCCTGCAGGGCTTGTGCTACTACTCGCTCGGGGCTCGGGGATCAGTCGCAGCAAGGCCGCAGACTTAAAGCAGGTGTGTGAATGGGATGTCCCGAACGGACCTCGAAGGATCGGAGACTGCATGTTTCTGGATCGAATTATCGGGCCTCTGTCCGACCTGGACGGCCGGAACTGGGACGCTTCCTTCATTCTTTCGCTGGTCAGACAGCGCACTGAACAGTGCGCCGCGCTCGGCTTCAAGCAATCCGATCGGGTTTTCCTGCATCACGGAAACACGCTTGAATTTTTCGTCGATCTGCTGGCTGTCTGGGAACTGGGAGGCTGTGCGATTCCGATCGACGGGCGGTTGACCGCCTTCGAGGTGGAAACTCTTGCAGGCGCAGCAAAACCGCGCTTCTCGGTATGGAAAGACGAACCTGAGAGCGGACTCTCCGCATCCCTCGCTGCTCTGGGCGTTACAGTGCTGACCGGTTGGGACGAGAAGATCGTTTCCAGAACATCGCAATCGAATCAGCGAGGCGTCGGCCTCATGCTCGATGATGAAGCTCTCATTCTCTTCACTTCAGGCACGACCGGAAAACCAAAAGGTGTGGTGCACACGCATCGTTCACTGCGGGCGCGCTGGATGAGCCTGCGCCAGAGCCTTGGCCTGGATTCGTATCGCCGCACGCTTTGTCTGCTGCCTACGCATTTTGGTCACGGACTTATCTGCAACTGCCTCTTTCCCTGGCTTTCGGGACAGCATCTTTTCGTCGGTCCTCCCTTTCGGCCGGATGTGGTCATGCGGCTGGGAGCGATTCTCGATCAACATGAAATCACCTTCATGTCGTCCGTGCCTCCGGTCTGGAAGCTGGCACTTAAGACCACGAAGCCGCCGCAGTCGCGAACGCTGAAACGGATTTTCTGCGGATCGGCGCCGCTCTCAGCCGCACTTTGGAAATCAGTCCAGGAATGGAGCGGAATCCAGCAGGTCTTTAATGCTTACGGCATCACGGAAACCGGAAGCTGGATGGCTGGAACCACCGTCCCGGATTTCACGCCGGAAGATGGCCTGATCGGTGAGGCGTGGGGTGGCGTGATCAGCGTTTTGAAGAGTAAAAGCACAGACATCGCGCCCGGATTCGCGGAGTCCTGCAAGCCGGGAGAGTCAGGCTACGTATGGGTGAATACCCCGGCGCTCATGCGCGGCTACCTCGACCGCGACGATCTGACTCGCGAAGTGGTGACCCAGGGATGGTTTGTGACCGGCGATATCGGTCTGGTGGATGATCGCGGCTATCTTTACCTGAGGGGTCGCGAGCGCGAGGAAATTAACAAAGGTGGGATGAAGATATATCCCAGCGATATCGATTCGGTAGTCGAGCGTTTTGAGGAAACCACGGACGTTTGCACTTTTGCATTCGAGGAGCCGCTCCAGGGCGAGGACGTGGGTATCGCCGTGGTATTGCGCTCCACGGATGAAGCGACATTGCGGCGTCTCTACGACTGGGCAACATTTCACCTGGGAAAGCACCAGTTGCCGCAGCGCTGGTACATTGTGGACGAAATTCCTCGAACCTCGCGCGGCAAAGTGAACCGCAGTACTGTCGCGGAACGATGCGCGAGTCTCAAGTCCGTCGACTTCCGCGCTCTTATGCGTTGAGCGAGTTTGGCATCTTGAATAGTGGCAAATCCTGCCACAGAGAGTGGAGCTTAGGGTGTCAACTCGAGATGATGTCATCGCGCTGATCGAGAGCTGGAATCTGACCCTGCCGAAAAACTGGGATCGTGATACTTCGCTCGTGCGCTCTGGCATCATCGATTCTCTGGCGCTCTATCAACTCATTCTCTGGATCGAGGAGCAAGTGGGAAAGCCGGTCGATCCGACGAAGTTCGATCTGGCTGACGAGTTGGATACTGTCACCAGCATCGCGAACTTTGTGGAGAAAAACCGTGGCCGCTGATTCGACGCCGCGGATGGTAGACGGGTACGAGATCGTACGTTATCGCCCGGAGAATAAATCACAAGTGGCAAAGCTGCAAACTCATCTCTGGACCAGCGAACCCAAACTCGCGACGCGGTATCTCGAGTGGAAGTATGAAGAAAATCCTTACGCCAAAGAGCCCGTGATCTATCTCGCCTTTCAGGGCAGCAAACTCGTGGGTATGCGAGGGTTCTACCAGTCCAGATGGGAATTGGGGTTGCCGCGTCAAACACACTCAATTTTGGTGGCCGATGACGCGGTGATCGTGCCCAGTCACCGCAACCGCAGACTCTCCACCGTGATCATGAGAGCGGCGTTTGAGGATCTGGCCAAGAGTGGTCACGAGTACGTGCTCAACCTGAGTGGCAGTCCAGTTACGGTCGTCAGTTCGCTGGCGATGGGATGGAAAAGCGCGGGACCGCTGGAGCCTATCAGTCTGGAGAGAGGATTAAATCTTGCCCGGAAAGGTCGGCGGGTGTTGAAGCGAATCTCGTTCGTGCACAGGTATGCGGATAGCAGATTTCTTCGCACGCCAGCAGAGCGTGATCCGTTCGCTCACCTTGATCGAATGTCCTCTCGCAAAGAGGCGGATGCCATCTCCATCGATCGGGAACCTCGCCCGGATGCCATGGCCGAGTTGGTGAGCCGCCTCGGTCATGACGGGCGTATCCGGCACGTGCGCGATCGGGAATTTCTGGCCTGGCGTTTTCGCGACCCTCTGAGCGTGTATCGATTTCTCTATTGGGGAGCCTCCCCCATTGAGGGATATCTGGCTCTCAAGTGTGAGCACTCGGGAGCACACCATCCCACCAAAGTCAGAATTGTCGATCTCGAGGGCACTTCGGCTTCGGTCCGGGCTGGGTTGCTCGACGCCGCTATCGATCTGGGACGCTTTCAGGAACTCTTCGCATGGGCTGCAACCCTGTCGGACGAGACCAGGAAGTATCTTCTTTCCATTCGAGGTTTCAAACCGGCAGAGCTCGATTTGCGGACGCATGGCTGTCCTTGTGTGCTGGTCAAGTCGGTGTCGCCTCAAGTGAAAGACAGTAAATGGATGCTGGGCAATTACCGGCTGACCGACCTGGCCGACTGGGACATGCGCATGTTGTACACCATGGCCGGGTGAATCAAGTTGTAGCGCCGGCGTTTTGTAGCGCCGGCGTGCGGCCGCCCACCCGACAGCCGGCCGGAGGCCGGCGCTACCAAGTTCGTTCGCCAGTTCCCTCCAGAGAAGTTCGGATTAGGGAATCGGAAGAATCCTTACCCTTCGCGGCCATCAACATCTGCGTCCCATCCTGTGCGAAAATGGTACCAACTGCAAAGCAGCTTTCCGCATCTAGAAACTGGCGAGTATTGCTCGTCTGGAGAAGTGAAAATGGGATCACGTAAAGACAAAGTTCTTCTAAATATTCTGCTAGGGACGGGCGTATATCTCCTTGATTCGTGGCGGAATCGCATGGGCGGCACGGTCGAAGACCTCCGCTCGAGAGCACAAGACACTTATGAGACCGCAGCTGACCGCGTTAGCCGGGCCAGTGACGTCATCCGGGGTGAGGACAGCAACGTGATGGGAACCGCCGCAGCCGCATTGCTGGGTCTGGGCATCGGTATCGGAGTAGGTTTGTTGCTGGCTCCCGCGAGCGGCGAAGAAACCCGCAGCAACCTGGCCAGCAAAGCCCGCGACATCCGCGATCGCGTTTCGTCACGTGCCGCGGCTGCAGCCGGCGAGTAGTTTTAGCAGACCCTTTCCAGTTTGTGTGGGACCGGGTCGGAGCTTGCCCTGAGCAAAGTCGAAGGGACCCGGTTCCACACGGACCATGGCAGGTACGTCCTCGCTAAAGCTTCCGCTTATAGTGAATCGGCCATTGGACTGTCCAGGTTTTGCCGCCGTCTTTCGAGCCTTCCCAACTCCAGTCAAACTCGTTGGGAGTGATGTTCTTGAACACCATCCGTTGCATCCCCTTGCTGCCGTCAGGACGCGTTGCCTCGCGGGCCAGAATCATCTGGCCATCTTTGAATTCGCCTACCAAATCCAGATAGCCGCCTTCGTTATCGACCCAGGTTTGCTTCCACTTGCCGCCGCGTATGTCAAAGATGGAGACACTCTGTCCCCGTAAGTGCATGGCATCGCCACCCGAGAAATTCTCCTGGACAATGCAGCCATCGAGGATTCGCTTGATGCTGTTCGTTCCGTGAGCGGTTTCGCCCGGATTATTTCCCGGCCAGGTAAGATCCCATTCGCCGACCCAGAATTCGAGCTGCTTCTGTTCCGGCTCTGAGCAGGGCTTGGGTTGGGCGGCATTGTTCTGTTGGGCGGCGGCCAGACGAAGGGGAGGGCGAGGACGATCAGGATTATCCGGCAGCTTCTCGAGGTTCGCGTCATGGCATCTCCGCTGAAGTGCTTGCGATCAGACGGCGCTGGACGCAAAACGGTAGCAAGAGACCACGTGAAACCACGTCGGGAGCCTGTCTCCAGGCGTCTCCACGCGGTTCTCGGTTGTGATAAACCTTTATTCTTGACGCCCAATCACGCCATCTTCCTGCTTGTCGCCGGCATTCTGGGCGGGGCCCAGAATGCGGTCGCAGGCGGAGGCAGTTTCGTGGCTTTTCCTGCGCTTCTGTTCATGGGCGTGCCTCCGATTCCGGCAAATGCCACCAATACCCTGGCCCTCTGGACCGGCGCAGCCGCCAGCGGAGGCGCGTATCGCAACCATCTGGATGTGCCCCGCCGGGTGCTGTTGCCGCTGCTGCTCACCAGCCTGATCGGTGGAATTGCCGGGGCAGTTCTGCTGCTGCGAACGCCGCCACACACTTTCATGCGCGTGCTGCCCTGGCTGATGCTGGGCGCAACACTACTATTCGTCTTCGGCAAACGCCTGGCAGGTAACCGGGTGTCGAGCGTCGGACACGACGCCACCGTAGCGGCCATCGTGGGCGCGTCAATTTTCGAATTGGGTGTGGCGGTGTATGGCGGCTATTTCGGCGGCGGCATCGGCATCGTCAACCTGGCCATGCTGGCGGCCGTCGGCATGACGAATATCCATGCCATGAACGCTCTCAAAAGCATTCTCGGAATCACCATCAACGGCGTGGCCGCACTGGTGTTCGTCGTGAAAGGTGCGATCTACTGGCCGCAGGCCGTCGTCATGATCGTTGGCGCGTTGGTGGGCGGGTACTTCGGCGCACACTACGCGCAGAAACTGCCCCAGCCGTGGATACGAGGGTTTGTGATTCTGGTGGGAACGGCGATGACGGTGTACTTTTTGCGTCAAGGCTTACTGGTAAATCCGGACGAGCTTAGCCCGTCCGGATTCGTTCCTCTGCTACTGCAACGGCTCGGACATGTGCTCGTGCACGATCATCCACTTGCCGGCCTGCTTTTCGAAGATCAAAGTCCAGCGCAGGACCGCCATTTCGTGCTTCCCGGCGGCGGTGAGGGCATCTTCCTTGACCGTGCTCGTCGTCCAGGTCAGATTGCCGTCGGTGTGGATCTGGGTGTCGTCATTCAGTGTCAGTTTTAGGCTCTTGTATGTCTTCAATAGTTCGGTGACGCCCTTCTGATACTCGCCCCAATTGCTGTATTTCAGCGGTGCGATGTCGAAGAAGTTGTAGTCGCCCTGGTCGTAGTACTGGGCCATGTTGGCTACATTCATCGCACTCCAGCCGTCCAGAATCTTCTGCAGATAGGCTTTGTCCGGGGCGGTCGGCGCGACGGTCTTCTTCTTCGGCTTATGAGCGGCAAAGCTGGAAAGGGTCAGTGCGAGGACACAGAACAGGGTCAGTAAGAAGCGCTTGTACATTGCTGTTCCTCCAATATGGCGAGGAATTGTCGCATAGGTCGAGGGAAAGCTCAAAGCCAGCGGCCCTTTTGAGCTGAGCCGACGGGCAGCGGCCTGAACTTCATGAACCACGAAGGACACGAAGGTGCACGAAGGAACTCCAAATCCCGGAGATGCCGGTTTGACGCTTTTCCACAGCACACGCTAAAATAGTTGAGTTTGCCTGTACTCACGGTTCCGTTCTGGAGCCGCCCCGCATTCGTTGCCGAAAGCGCCGACGCGGAAAGCAAGCACAGGAAATTCAGCAGGTTCCCCGCAATCGCGCCAGGCCGCGACGGGCACAAGATTGGACGGAGGCATAAGTATGTACGCGGTCATCCGCGCCGGTGGAAAACAGTACCGGGTGGCGCCCGGCGATGTGATTCGGCTCGAGAACCAGGGCAACGGCACCGACGGAAAGATCGAGTTCAACGATGTGCTGGCTGTCTCCGGCGAGGCTGGCCAGATCGGCCGCCCGCAATCCTCGGCGCTCGTGACCGGCGAAGTCATGGAGCAGGGCCGCGGCGCGAAAATTCTGGTGTTCCATTACAAGCGCAAGAAGCAGTACAAGAAGCTGCGCGGACATCGCCAGGGATACACGGCAGTGCGCATCACCGAGATCGCATTCGATGGGCAGAAATTCACCGCTCCCGAGCTGCCCAAGAAAGTAGCAAAGCCGAAAAAGGTAAAGGCGGAGGCAGAAGAAGTCTCCCAAGGCCGAGGCGAAAGCAGCGAAGGGTTCGGCGAAGAAAGCGGCGGCGAAAAAGGCAGCGCCAAAGAAAGCTGCTCCAAAAAAGAAAAAGTAGCGCCCGAACTTGAAACTAGAAACCAGAAACTGGAAACTGAAAATCAATGGCACATAAAAAAGGTCTAGGCAGTTCACGAAACGGACGCGACTCCAACGCGCAGCGGTTAGGCTTCAAGGCTTTTGGCGGACAGATCGTCCCGGGCGGCACCATCATCGTGCGGCAGCGCGGCACGCGGGTCAAAGCCGGGCCTGAACGTCGGCCGCGGCAAAGACGACACTCTCTTCGCCAAGATCAGCGGACGCATCAAGTTCCTCGACAAGGGTTCGATGGGCAAGTTCGTCATGGTCGAGCCGCTGGAAGCGAAGTAGCGTGTCTCCGGAATCGAGACGGGACGATCAAGCTATACGAGCCTCGCCTTCGGGCCGAGGCTTTTTTATTTAAGCTGTCAGCTCTCAGCTGTCAGCTTTCAGTGAACAGCAACATCTCTGCCGAGCTTTGCTCGGCTGGGCGGACGAGGCGTCCGTCCCTACGTGGTTCGTGGTGGGCTGACGACTGACGACCGAAGACTGACGACTGTGTTCATCGACGAGGCAAAAATTCGGGTCAAGGCCGGGGACGGCGGCAATGGCTGCATGGCTTTCCGCCGGGAGAAGTTTGTCCCGCGCGGCGGACCTTCGGGCGGCGATGGCGGCAAGGGCGGCGACGTCATCATGGAGTCCAGCGAACGCCACAACACGCTGGTGCACTTCCGCTTCAATCCGGAATACAAGGCGCAACGCGGACGTCACGGCGAAGGCTCGAACCGCACCGGCCGCGAGGGCGTGGACGTCCTGCTGAAAGTTCCGGTGGGCACGATCGTGTACGACGACGAAACCGGAGAGAAAATACACGACTTCTCCCGCCCCGACGATCGTATTGTCGTTGCCTGCGGCGGGCGCGGTGGACGCGGCAATGCACGCTTCGCGACCTCGACTCACCAGGCTCCGCGCGAGCATGAACCCGGGCGGCCCGGCGAAGAGCGCGTGTTCCGCCTGGAACTGAAGCTTCTGGCCGATGTCGGCCTGGTCGGCTATCCGAATGTCGGCAAGTCCACGCTGATCTCGCGTCATCTCGGCGGCGCGGCCGAAGATTGCGGATTATCCGTTCACCACGCTGCAGCCGAATCTCGGCGTGGCGGTCGTTGGCCAACCGCCGGACGAAAAAAGCTTCGTGGTCGCCGACATTCCTGGACTGATCGAAGGCGCGCACACCGGCGCCGGACTGGGCACGCAGTTCCTGCGGCACATCGAACGCAACCGCCTGCTGGTGCACCTGGTGGATGTCTCCGACGCCAGCGGAAGGCCTGATCCGGTGAAGGATGTGGAAGTGATCACTGAAGAACTGGCCAGCTTCGGAGCTCATCTGGAAGAGAAGCCGGTGATCATGGTGGCTTCCAAGATCGACGTCGCGAACAAAGAGAAACTGGCCAAGCTCAAACGCTATTGCAAGAAGAACAAGCTGGAGTTGTATCCCATCTCAGCCGTGACCGGCAAAGGGATCGATGATCTGAAGTACGCCATCTCGGAAAAAGTAGAAGAACTTCGAATGCAGCCCGTCGAAGCTGCCAGCTAACGAATTGTTCGAGATCCCGCTCGATCCTTCTTCATCGCTTGGACGAAATATTCTGCGCGAAAAGGTCACGCAGTTCGGAGGTTTGGTCGGGCGTCAATGCACGTTTCGGTACTATGTTGAAAACAGCTGGCGACGTGTAAAGAAGGAATTCATTCTTGCATTCCAAACATCGAATGTAATTCTTCCACTCCACATCGGCCGACCCTCCATTCCACCGCCAGTGAACACCAGCAGCGTCCAATACGATAGTTCTCGGCCCTTGCGCTCCTGGCTGCTCGGAAAATTGCTTTCGCGAAGACCACCAGGGAGACGCCCAGAGCAAAGCCGCCCACATCACCGCCAGCGCGAACAGGGGACCAAAGCTTGAAAGGGTTTGGGCAGTGGGACGCAACGCAAGCTGAAGCAGGCCTAAAACCGCAAGCAGGCAAACTATGGATACGATAATCCGAAAGGACCATTTCGCTAGTGCGGAACGGTTCCGGTGAGCGATTAGAGAGTCAAAGAAATCTCTCTGGGTTAGTTCGTAGGTCACTTCCATGCCGATGGATTGTGCCAAAAAAGAGATTCTGGCACAACGAAAACCTAGCCAGTGGCGACCGCCCCGCTGTACAACTCCTCCACCGCCTGGTGCACCCTATCCGAAAGCTCTTCCATATTGCGCAAGCGTGTAGCCTTCCGTTGAAATGGGCGTGCCCACACGCATCTCCAGCGGCCGGCACTTGATGTGATACGTATTCATCGGCAGCAGTTCGAAGGTTCCCACCAGCGCGACCGGCACGACATCCACCTGCGCTTTGATCGCCAGAAATAATGCTCCCGGCAAGAACGGCTTGATCTCGCCATCGGGCGTGCGGCCGCCTTCGGGGAAGATCACGAGAGGCATGCCGCTTTTCAGACTCTTCAGGGCAGCGCGGATGCTTCCGATCGATCTCGACGGGTTCTGCTGGTCCACGCAGATCTGTCCCGAGCGTTTGAGATGCCATCCCACAATCGGATACGCCAGCAATTCTTTCTTGAACGCAATGCGGAACTCGAAGGGCAGATACACGTACAGCACAGGAATATCGAGCGCGGAAGCGTGATTGACGGCGTAGACGTGGGGCTTCGAAGTATCGATCGCATCCAGCCCGGTCACTTTCGTGGGCGAAGCAATCGTCTTCATGATCAGCCAGGACCAGAAGCGCGCGAAGCCGTGCAGGATGCGGCCCTGGTTTCCAAAAAGCGATACCGGAACGGAAATAATTCCGAGGACAACGGTGTACATCCAGATGAGAGGATCGAAGATGAAATAGGAACGCAGGCGGCTGAGCCAACCGTAGTGCCGGGAATCGGCCCCAGTCAACGGTTGCGCCGGGCTGGCTGTCTCCGCCAGTTCCGTCGGGCTGTCCATCTCGAACGGTGTTTTCACGGATGGCACTGCCTGTTTAGATGCGCGCTCCGAGCAGTCGCATCGCCTCTCCTACAATGTATATCGATCCGGTAATAACCACCACGCTATCCGGCCGGGCTCCGGTTTTCGCCATTTCGATGGCGGCAGCCACGTCTGCGGCTTCTTCAATCTGGGTCGAGGTCCGCGACGCCGCTTCCCGAATCTCTTCCGGACTGGCCGAGCGCGGATTGTCGGCGCGAGTGGCAATCACTCGGTCCGCCAGCGGGAACAGAATCTCCGCCATCTCGCCGATGGCCTTGTCGCGCATCGCGCCAAAAATAAATGTCAGCGGACGATCGGGATAGCCAGCCGACAGAGTCGAACGCAGCGCCCATGCTCCGGCCGGATTGTGGGCCACATCAAACACATATTCGGGCGCGCCATCCTTGGCGGGCAGCACCTGGAACCGTCCCGGCCAATGGGTTTCGCGAATGCCCCGTTCGATCGAGGAAGCCGTCACCGGAAAATCCCTGCTGGCTCAGTTCTTCCGCGGCCGCAATCGCCAGCGCGACATTTCTCAACTGATGCCGCCCGAGCAGCGGAGTTTCGACCAGAATCTGCTCACCCATCACCTGCATCGGATAGCGGGAAACCGGTGTCTTAGTCGCGCTATCTGCGCGGTATTCGCTACTGGCTGGACTCACCGGCGGCACATATGGCACGGCATTCACCGCCCGCGCTCCCCGGTCCAGAATCGTGTTTCCGATCACGTCGTTGGCCTGCGGCTGCTGCGGCAGCGTGACCACCACGCCGCCCGGACGGATGATCCCCGCCTTCTCGGCCGCGATCTCAGCCACGGTGTCGCCCAGATATTTCTGATGGTCGAGTGAGATATCGGTGATGACGCTGACTCGCGGCTCGACCACGTTGGTGGCATCCAGCCGCCCGCCCATGCCGACTTCGAGCACCGCGATGTCCACCTTCCGGCGCGCGAAATGCTCGAAGGCAATCGCGGTCAGCATCTCGAAAAAGCTGGGATGCCAGGGCAATTCGCCCTCGCTCACCAGGCGCTCGGCGGTGCGGTCAACCAGGTCGTGGACCAGGGCAAAATCGTCGTCGCCGATCTGCTGCTCCATCGATCCGTATGCGCTCGTTGATCCGCACCAGGTGGGGAGAGGTATAAAGCCCGGTCCGCGACCCCGAGGCTTGCAGAATCGACGCCAGGGTCGCCGCGGTCGATCCCTTGCCGTTCGTCCCGGCGATCAACACGCTGGGAAAACGCCGCTCGGGATTGTCCAGCGCGGCCAGCAAGACCCGCATGTGCGCCAGATCGAACTTGTGCGAAGGCGTTTGGGCCAGTTCGTGGCCCAAGGCGAACATGCGAGCGATGGCGGTTTGGTAGGACACGGTCATCAGTCTTCAGTCGTCGGTCTTCAGCCAATCCTAGGTTAGCAGCTTCAGCTTTGGGCCTTCGAGCCATCGCCATCGAAATGCATAGTTGCAGGGCTGAAAAGGGGGAGACGAGGTCCGACATGAACAATTGTGGACGGGCTTGAGATGGGCTGAAGACTGACGACCGAGGACTGACGACTGTTCTATGCTGACGTCTGACGACCGACGACTGAGCGATCTGGTCCATGAAATCCAGCGCCCGCGAGATATACGACTTCATCTGCCGCCGGTGGACGACCGCGTCCAGCATGCCGTGCTCCAGCAGAAATTCGCTGCGCTGGAAGCCCTGGGGAAGCTTCTGGCGGATGGTCTGCTCGATCACTCGCGGGCCGGCAAATCCGATCAGGGCTCCGGGTTCGGCGATGTTCAGGTCGCCCAGCATGGCGAAGGAAGCAGTCACGCCTCCCGTGGTCGGGTCGGTCAGGATGGAGATAAACGGGACCTTGGCTTCATCCAGACGCGCCAGCGCGGCTGAGATCTTGGCCAGCTGCATCAGGCTGATCACGCCTTCCATCATGCGGGCTCCGCCCGAAGCGGAAACGATCACGATGGGCACCTTGGTTTCCGTGGCCTGCTCGATGGCCCGGGTGATGGCCTCGCCGACCACCGCTCCCATGCTTCCGCCGATGAAGGCGTACTCCATCGAACTGACGATTACCGTGCGCCCATTCAACTTGCCGCGCGCATTGATCACCGCGTCTTTCAGTCCGGTGTCGGCCTGCGCCTGCTTCAGGCGCGCCGAATAGGCCTTCAGGTCCACAAATTTCAGCGGGTCGGTCGAAGCCAGGTTGGCGTCGGAGACTTCGTATTCGTTGTCATCCAGAAGCTGGGCCAGGCGGGTGCGGGCGTCGATGCGGAAATGCCGGTCGCACTTGGGACAAACGTTGAGGTTCTCTTCGAGGTCTTTCTTCCAGATGATCTGGCGGCAGGTGTCACACTTCACCCACAGCCCCTCGGTGCGAACCTTGCGCTCGCCCGAAGTATCCAGCTCACCGGCTTGTCGTTTGAACCATGCCATAAATCAGTCGTTGGTCGTCGGTCGTTGGTCGTTGGCCAAAACCTTTAGCCGCTCAGGTCTGCGGCGATTCGCCAACGACCAAGGGCCAATGACCAACGACGGTTTTCTAGTACTCGATCCCTCTCTGCGCCATTACGCCTTTTTCGTAGGCGTGCTTGACCTGGCGCATTTCGGTCACGGTGTCGGCGACCTCGACAATTGTCGGATGGGCATTCCGGCCGGTCAAGATAATGTGCACCATTTCGGGTTTGCTCTTCAGAGTCTCCACCACCTTGGCCGGGTCGAGCATGCCGTAGCTGATGGCGTAATTGATCTCGTCCAGGATGACCAGGTCCCAGGCGCCGGACTGGATCGCCTTGGCCGCCTCCGCCCAGGCCTCTTCCACCATGCGGACATCTTCGGGATCGGGCTTTTCGGCGCCGACTTTCACGAAGCCGCGGCCCATCTGCTTCATGACGAACTTGTCGCCAAAGGCCTGCACGGCGTCCAGTTCGCCGTAGTGCCACGATCCCTTCAAAAACTGCAGCATCAGGACGCGCATGCCCTGGCCCACCGCCCGCAGACCGGTGCCCATGGCGGCAGTGGTCTTGCCCTTGCCCGGGCCGGTATTCACGATGATGAGACCACGGCGGATGTCCGACATACCGGCGAATCTTTGATTGTACCTGTTCTGGCGAATGTAGGCGCGAGCGTCCCGCTCGTGAAGGGGTTATCTCGCTGATGCTAAACGGGAAACGAGGCTCAGCCCAGGGAGCGCAGGGTAGCGCGAGAGGACTACGAAAACAAAAGCACGGGCCGCTGCGCCCGTGCTTTCTTGTCTTCCAGGGGTTTAACGAGGAGAACCGAACCTACGGCATTTCGATGACGGAGCGCAGGTCCACCTTGGGATCGGATATCGCCGATTTCTCGTCCCCGATCAGCTGGATCGTGACCCGCAGCGCATTGATCTCTTTCTTGACCTGGGCGACTTCCTGTTCTTTGGTCTTCAACACTTCAAACGGATTCTTCATTCTCGACAGTCCTTTAAGGGGAGGGCTGACTACCCAGCGATCGTTTGCTGACTTCCCGACTCTAAACCTCTACGAGGTAATCGGGGGAACGTCACGAAGGTACACGCCTGAATTCCTGGATTTGCCTCAGTGCCCCATGTGATAGGGGTGACACTTTAGGATGGTGAACGCCCGGTAGAGTTGCTCCAGCAGGACGACCCGCGCCAGTTCGTGCGCCAGCGTCATCTTGCCCAGCGAGAGCACCAGCGTGGCCGCCTGCCGCGCCTGGTCAGAGAAACCGTCCGCCGCGCCCACCGCGAACAGCAGAGGCAGCGGATTCCGGTCCTGATAGTCGCCTAGAAATTTTGCCAGCTCTTCCGAGGAAAGCTGCTTGCCGCGTCCGTCGAGCAGCACCAGCGTGTGCCGGGGACGGGCATTCGGGGCGCAGAGCTTCAACAGCGCTTCCTCGTCTTTGAGGGAGGAGCCTTCGACTTCGACGTAGCGCGACAGACGCTTCAGGTATTCATCGGTCAGCGACTGGATGGCGGGTTCTTTGGTCTTGCCGATCCAGGCAACTTTGAGTTTCACAGGTAGGATTTAACCACAGAGGACACGGAGGACACAGATGCGACCCAGGCTAGCGCCCGCTTCTTTCTCACGCCGCGTGCCGCGGTGCGTTTTGGTTTCGGCATGGCCACCAGTTCGGCTGGCTCCATGCGGCGGGCCGACTTCCAGAGCCGTTCCAGGTCGTAAAACTTGCGCGCCTTCTCCGAGAAAATGTGGACCACGAAGTCCACGTAGTCGATCAACACCCACTCCGCCTGCTGGTAGCCCTCGATGTGAGTTGGCCGCAGTCCGGCCCCTTTCAGGCGCAATTCCACTTCGTCGGCAATGGCCTGGACTTGCCGGGGATTGGTCCCGCTGCACACCACGAAGTAGTCGGTGAACGCTCCCGACCCTTTTTCCAGTTCCAGTATGGTGATTTCTTCTGCCTTCTTTTCCAGGCAGGCACGGATGGCTTCGGAGACCTGTAGTTTTATCATTCAGTCATTGGTCGTCAGTCTTCGGTCGTCGGTCGTTGGCCAATCCATTGTAGCTGAGGTCTCGAGCAGGCAGCACCGTGCCCCGAAAGTATGGATTGGCCGACGACTGACGACCGACGACTGACGACTAGAGATACAGTCCTTCCTTCTTTATGTACTCCTCGACCGGCGCATCCACGAACTTGCGCAGCGGCTTCTTTGCTGCCACCGCTTCCCGGATCGCTGTGGCCGAAACTGGCTGGTGCACGTTCTCCAGCAGGTGGATGGTCGCTCCGCTCAGCACCAGGTCTCCCTTGGCCGGCTGTTTGGCGAAAGGCTGGCTTACGGATTCGAGGAGGGCGAATCTTTTCCGGCAGGGCATTGGCCACGTCTGCCAGCGAATATCCGGGGCGGCTGGCCACGATGAATTCGACTTCGCGAAACAGCGCCTCGGCCTGATGCCAGTGCGCGATCTCGGCGAAGGCGTCGATGCCGATCAGAAAAAATACGCGGTCGATTTTCTTCAGCGACTCTTTCAGACGCTTCACCGTGTCGATGCTGTAGTTCGCGCCCGGGACGTCTTCTTTTGCTGCCTTCCCTTTTGCAGCAGGAGGCAGCTAACTACGCCGGGAGCCTCCAGAAGCGACGGGACAAACGCCTTCTCGCCCACCGTGGCCAGCACCACCATGGCATAGCGATGGGAAAATGGAGAGATCGGCCGGCTTCTGCTTGTGGGGCGGAACATTGGCCGGCACAAAGTAGATGCGTCCCAGATCAAAGCGCTCTTTCGCCGCCCGCGCCAGCGCCAGATGTCCGTGATGAATGGGATCGAAGGTTCCGCCAAGAGGCCGATATTCATGGGCCCATAGTTTCCGGTTTCCTGCGGCTCAGACGCAAGTTCCCGTTACCGCGCGCAAGTCCTTCGGCGGTCTGAACTTGCGCCTTGCGATCCTTGCGTCCATGCGGTTAGATTCAAAGACTTTGACCGCAAAGTTCGCAAAGGATTCCGCAAAGGACGCAAAGAGATTCTCGGAATCGCGTTGCTCGACGACTCTTCTCAGGGTTGCCTCGAGCTCATGATCTTTCGTTCGATCTGCGCCGATTAGCACACCCTATATGAACTCCCGTAACTCGCGCTATCCCATTCTGGGAATTAAATTTGACTCATGCGAGCGAAGCTCCCCCTTCTACTTCGCAAACGCAGCATCACTCCGGCTCGGGCCCCAGTCCTCCGATACGGCGTCGCTGTTCTCAGCATTATTCTTGCCCTGATTCCAGCCTTCCTGCTCTCCGACGTGGTCGAGAGCCGCCTGGTCGTGTTCGCGGTCGCCATCATGGTCAGCGCCTGGTACGGCGGTTGGAAGCCGGGCCTGGTCGCTACCTCTTTCGCCCTGACCGTCAGCGCGTATTTCTCGTTCGCCGGAGCGCACAGTCCCTGCCGACTATCGCCGGGCCATCATACATCTGGCGCTGTTCGTGTTCGTGGCCGGTCTGATTTGCTCCTTCAACGCCGCGCTGCGCTCCGCCCAGGAAGGACTGCGCCGCTCCGAAGTCAACTTTCGCTCGCTGGTCACCCATGCTCCTTACGGCGTGTGCCGCTGCGACTCGGCCGGCATCCTGCTGGACGTAAATCCGGCGCTGGTCTCCATGCTGGGATACGCTTCGGCCGCGGAACTGGTCGGCCGCAATCTGGCCAATCTGTATTCCGATTCGCAACAGTGGTTCGTCCTGGCCGACTACCTGCGCTCTCCTGGAAAAATTTCACGGCCTGGCCGGAGACTGGCTGCGCAAGGACCGCACCATCATCAGCGTGCGCCTCTCCGGACGCGCCTTCCGCGACGAACGAAACACCATCTTCTTCGAACTGTTCGCCGAGGACGTCACCGAGCGCCGCGCCCTGGAGCAGCAACTGCGCCAGGCCCAGAAGATGGAAGCCGTCGGCCGGCTGGCCGGCGGCATCGCCCACGACTTCAACAATCTGCTGATGGTGATCTCGGGATACTCCGAGTTCCTGCTGGAACGCATCGGCGACGATCCGGACACTGCGCGGACATGCGCAGGAGATTGCCAACGCCGCCGAGCGCGCCACCTCTCTCACCCGTCAGCTGCTGGCCTTCAGCCGCAAGCAGATGCTCGCTCCCAAGATCGTGGACCTGAATAGCGTGGTCACCGAAAACGTGAAAATGCTGACCCGGCTGATCGGCGAAGACATCGATCTGGTCATGGTTCCGGGCCAGGACATCGGCGCGGTCAAAGCCGATCCCGGACAGATCGAGCAAGTCATCATGAACCTGGCGGTCAACGCCCGCGATGCCATGCCGCAACGGCGGGAAGCTGACCATCGAGACCGCCAACGTCACCCTCGACGCCAACTACGCCCGCTTCCACGCCCCGGTGAAGCCCGGCGACTACGTCATGCTCGCCATCAGCGACACCGGCATGGGCATGGACGCCGAGACCCAGGCCCACATCTTCGAGCCCTTCTACACCACCAAGGGATTGAAGGGCACGGGACTCGGACTGTCCACGGTGTACGGCATCGTCAAGCAAAGCGAAGGCTACATCTGGCTGTACAGCGAAACCGGCAAAGGCACTTCATTCAAGATTTATCTGCCCCGCTTCAGCGCCACCGGAGAAGCCCTGGCCACGCAGCCGGCGCTGGCTGCGGGCGAACAGCCGAGCAACGGTCACGAAACGATTTTGCTGGTGGAAGACGAAGAGAATCTGCGCCGTCTGGCGCGTCAGTCCCTGGAAAACCAGGGATACAACGTGATCGACGCTCCCGACGGCGCCGCCGCAATCAAGATTTCCCAGGCACACCCAGGCCCCATTCACCTGCTGTTGACGGACGTCATCATGCCGGGAATGAACGGGCGTGAATTGGCCAACAAACTTTCTCCGACGCGTCCCGAGATGAGAGTGCTGTACATGTCGGGCTACACGGAGAACCACATTGGCCACAACGGCACGCTGGACGAGGGCATCACCCTGCTCCAGAAGCCCTTTACCCTCTCCGCACTCAGAGCCAAGGTGCGGGAGGTGCTCGATACCCCACTCCCTCAGGAGATACAAATGTCTGCTCGTTTAGCTCAATCAGCTCCAATTGCACGTGGCCGTAACAAAGTGTCCTCCCCCTTCCGCGCAACCCGCTTCGATCTTCACCTGCCGCTGAAATACCGGCTGGTTGGAGAAAGTGGATGGCGCGAGGGAACAACCGAAAACATCAGCCGCTCGGGAATGCTCTTCCAGGCGGAAGAACCAATCGCTCCCAACGCGCAGCTCGAGATCAACCTCGTGCTGCCGGCGGAGATCGCAGGACTGGCCGCGGCAGAAGTAGTTTGCCGCGGCGAGGTGGTGCGCACGGCAAGGTCTGAAGGCGAGTACCGTGAGCCCAACTCTGGCCGCGAAAATACTGCAATACCACTTCCAGCACGGCTCACACCTGTCACAGGCGTGAGGCGAGGCTGGAAGCGCCACATAGGCGAAAGGACGTCCGCGGAGTGTAGGCGCGGGCGCCCTCGCCCGTGCGGGTGGAGTTTTTGGGTGGAGCAGGCCTTCAGGCCTGCAATAAAAGCCCTCCGGACGGGCTTTAGCCTCGGAGATACCTCAGCGGCTGAAGCCGCACAAAAGTAAATCCTTTAATGCAGCGCTGAAGCGGTGCTCCACCCTCTGCCCTACCGCAGGCCGCCGGAAGCAATCAGCTGCTCCCCGGTGAGCCAGGCCGAGTCGTCCGAAGCCAGAAAGGCAGCGACGGAGGCGATATCGCCGACCTGGCCGGTGCGGCCGAGCGGAACCTGGGCGTTTATGTTCTTCTCGAAATCGGATCCGATGAACCCCGCGGTGTGCGTGCCTTCGGTCTCGACTATCCCGGGGTTGAGGCTGTTGACCCGGATCTTCCTCGGTCCGAGCTCGCGGGCAAGCACACCCGTGATGGCGTCGAGCGCGCCCTTGGTGCCGGTGTACACCGAGCTGTTCGGAGGCGTGATGCGGCTGACGCCGGACCCAATGTTGATGATGCTGGCGCCTTCGCCGAGATGCTTTACGGCTGCCTGCGTGGTCAGCAGGAACGCCAAGCACGTTGATGTTGAACAGCCTGTGGAATGACTCTTCGGTGATATCCCCGATGGGAGAAAACTCGTAGACGCCGGAGTTGTTGACCAGGATATCGAGCCGTCCGTAGTTCTTGATGGCTGCGGCGATGATGCCCTGGGCTTCGGCGGCCTTGGAGACGTCGCCACCTACGGCGACAGCCTTGCCACCGGCTGCGGTGATGGCGGCGACGACCTTGTCCGCGCCAGCCTTGCTGGAAGCGTAATTCACGACTACCGATGCGCCTTCGGCGGCGAGCGACTTGGCGATGGCGGCTCCGATGCCCTTGGATGCGCCCGTAACCACTGCGACTTTACCTTTGAGTTTGCTCATATCGATTCCTTTCAAAAATACGTTGGCCGGAAAGATGTGTCCTGCCTTGAGTTGCGCAGGTCTCGAATTCAGTGCTGCCGGATAAGATGTGGGCCGGTACCCATGGAGATTCATTAGTTCAGAACATATGAACTATTGAACAATATCCCGAGGCAGGAGTAGGATGGAGGCCGATGCGACCTCTTTTTCATCCCTCGATCGAGGACGTTACGGTGGAAGCCATCCTGCACGCGCTGTCTGATCCGGCGCGGGTGGCTATCTTCGCCCAGATCGTGGGCTCGGGATGTCCGCAGAATTGCTCGGACTTTTGCAGAGATCAGCGAAAAGTCCATACCGAAATCAACGCTTTCCCAGCACTTTAAAGCTCTGCGGGAGGCCGGCCTGATTCGAGGGGAACGGTTGGGGTCGAGATGCGGAACACATCTCGCTGCGCGGAAATCGAGAAGCGTTTTCCCGGATTGATTATGGCGATCGTGAAAGCTCACCAGGTGCAGTCAGCGGAGGAAGCTCGGGGACGGAAGCGAAAGAGCCGAGCGAGAAAGCTAACGTCAGAGAATCGACGTCAAAACCTCGCGGGCGGGGGCGCCCGCGCCACACGAGCTGAGACGGTTTTCGAAGAAGGCTTCTACGCTGGACAGGATTTCTACCCGGCTCTTCGATTCGTAGATCGCCTTGCGCAGGGCCGAGCCGCCGGCTACTCCGTGCGTGAACCATGAGGCGAACTGCTTCATCTTGCCTTCGGCGCCCGGCATCTCTTCTTCGATCAACATCTCAAAGTACGTGCGGATCATCTGGTAGCGGTCAGCTTCGCTGGGCTCGTCGTAGCCACGGTCTGCGGACGGGTCTACGTAGCCCCGGACGCCTGGTCCGGGGAGGCGCGGCAAGCTCGCCAAGACGTTCGCCGAGCTGTTGCCGAGTCGGCTGGGCGGGCGAGGGCGCCCGCCCCTACGCAATACTGCTCGATCTGGCGGAAGATCCACGGATTCGCTGGCGCCATGCGGCCGATCATCACCGCGTCGCATCCTGTCTGGGCCACCATGGCGCAGGCGTCTTCCGGCGTGCGGATGTCGCCATTCCCAATCACCGGAATCTTCACCGCATCTTTGATCGCGGCAATCCACTCCCAGCGGGCCTGGCCGCTGTAGCCCTGTTCGCGAGTGCGGGCGTGCAGCGCGACCGCGCACAAGCCGCAGTCTTCCGCCATCTTCGCCAGCTCGACGCAGACGATGTTGTCGTCATTCCAGCCGGCGCGGAACTTCACCGTGAACGGAATCGTGACCGCGGCCCGCACCGCCTCGAAGATCTTTCCGATTGCGGCAGGTCGTTCAGCAGGCCGGAGCCGCCGTTGCACTTCACGACTTTCTTCGCCGGACATCCGAGATTGAGGTCGACCAGGTCGAAGCCCAGGCCCTCGACCATGCGGGCGGCCTCGGCCATCACCTTGGGATCGCTGCCAAAAAGCTGGGCCGAGATGGGATGCTCGTCCTCGTAGAAATGCAGGTAGAGCTTGGCCTTCTGGTCCTTGGAGCGCAGGATGCCGTCGGCCGAGGTGAACTCGGTCATGATCAGACCGCATCCGCCCAGGTTGCGAATGAAGCGGCGAAAGACGGTGTCGGTGACGCCAGCCATGGGAGCCAGCACGGTGGCCGGAGCAATGCGCACGTTCCCGATCGTCAGCGACGAAGGAACCGGCGTGATCGGCCCTGGCCTGTGTGGTCGCGGGCGACTCGCCCGCGCCTGGCCCCGAATTGTCCCAATACTTGCGCATGAATCAGTCGTCAGTCGTCGGTCGTCAGTCGTCAGCAGAACCTGAATGCCGAAGACCTGACTGACGACTTCCTATTCTACCTGTCCCCAAAAACAAAGCCCCCGCCAAAGCAGGGGCTCGAAAATCCGTGCTGATCCGCGAAAATCCGTGGCCGCAGTTACTTCTTCGCCGGTTCGGCTTTCGCCGGCTCGGCTTTCGCGTACTTCCGGCGGAAGCGCTCGACGCGGCCAGCGGTATCCATAAGCTTCTGCTTGCCGGTGAAGAAAGGATGGCAGGCTGAGCAGATTTCTACGTGGATATCGCCCTTATGGGTCGAACGGGTCGTAAAGCTGCTGCCGCAGGCGCACATAACGCGCATTTCGTTGTAAGTGGGATGAATTGCTGCCTTCATGGGGTCTCCAAACTTGTTCGAGACATTAGATTCTAAAGGATTAGTGCAGGATTCAGCAACCCCGGAGGGCCTGGTTTTGGTAGCGCCGGCGTCCGCGACGGCGTCCCTGACGGCCGTCCTAGGCCGAGCACGGCTCGGCTAGCCGTAGACGTCAATCCGAGACTATGAATCGAGCCGAGACGTCCCTCGGCCTGGACAGGGTCAGGCGACGCCGTCGCTACACAATCCATTCGGCCTCTGCACAAAGAAAAAACGGCAGGACCGACCTCCTGCCGTTCTCGAAAGTTCGTAATTGATCTGGCCTACTTACCGCGGTTGACCGCTTTCTTGAGTTCGGCTCCGGAAGAAAACTTGGCGACTTTCCGAGCAGCGATCTTGATGGTGGCGCCCGTCTGCGGGTTACGCCCGTTGCGGGCTTTTCTCTGCGAGACAGAGAACGTGCCAAAACCAATCAACGCTACCCGATCCCCTTTTTTCAGAGCAGAAGTGATGCTGTCGACAGTGGTGTCGATAGCCGTGGCTGCCGTGGCTTTGCTGATGTGGCAGCTAGCTGAAATTCGGTCAATAAGATCGGCTTTGTTCATCTTCTCTCCTGGCAGGTTTCGTTGGTCCCCCAGCGCGCACAGGGGAGGAACGAATGAACACTCGCTGAGTGGGGAAACCCGACGGCCTTATTTAGCTACCGTCTGAGGAGATTGTCAACTGTGGAAATCCGCGCCCGGTGCCGATTTTGAGTCACCGGCTGGGAAGTCGCGAGCAGTGCCGGACTGAGACGTCTGTCCCCCCGGCAGACTCGGAGAAGCTGAGTCTGCCATCGCTAAAGCAGTCTCAATGACGACGAACTCTTGGACATTCGCGCCCATGGCCTGTATTTCCTCAGCTCTCCACAACTCCGTGCCCCAACTCCACAGGATGTACACAGGCCCACCGGCTTTGGCACTTGCGCAAAACGCAATCCGCGAGGCACAGTTTAGAGAAGGAAAAGTACCCAGGTCATGAAAGTTGTCCGCGGACGTTTGTCCTCTGTGTGAAGGTACGGGCTGGAAATCAGTCGTCTATCGGCTCCGATCGTCGGGTAACCCGTTGCGACTGCCGCCGGCAGGCGCGCACCCAGACCCTGCTCGCCGCCGCCCGCATTCCCAAGCGCTACGAACACTGCGAGCTCTCGAACTTCGACTTCGACGGTCCGCACCGGGCACTGGTTTCCAGCTCGCATCTGGCCGCCTGCAAATTTGTGGAGGAGTATCCCGTGGACAGCACCGGCCTGCTGCTGATCGGCAGCATCGGCGTCGGCAAGACCCATCTCGCGGTCGGCATTATCAAGGAACTGGTGCTCAGCAAAGGCATCGCCTGCCTGTTCTACGACTACCGCGAATTGCTGAAGCAGATCCAGAACTCCTACAACGACTCGGTGAAGGCCACCGAACTGGACGTCCTGCGCCCGGTCTTCGAAACCGAGGTGCTGGTGCTCGACGAACTCGGCGCGGTCAAACCCACGGAATGGGTTTGGGACACGGTGAGCCTGATCCTGAACACCCGCTACAATGACAATCGCACGACGATCATTACGACCAACTTCCCGATCTCGGTGAACGCGAGCGCCATCGAAGTGCCGGCATCCGGAGCCTGGAGGCCGCGAAATATTCGCGGAGAAGGAAACTCTGGGCGACCGCATCGGCGAACGCATGCGTTCCGGCTGCACGAAATGTGCCGCATCATCAAGATGGAAGGCGAAGACTTCCGCCAGAAATTGAAGCAGTGCCAGCTTCCGGTAAAATTCGCGGCCACGGATTTCGCGGATTCGCACGGATCAAAGATCTGAAATCCTATGAAAAATCTGCGATTTGCATCGGGCCTTCAGGAATCCGTGTTCGATCCGCGAAATCCGTGGCACGAAGTTCCTCCGTGTCCCCTGCGTCCTCCGTGGTGAATTCAAACTAGAATGACCTCGTGCTGACCGAGCGCCTCGACTTCATCCCCGATCGCGATGCGGAAGTGTTCGCCGCGGCCCCGGCTGCGCCGGCAGTATTTCATGCTGCGCGGCGACGATCCCCAGGCCGAACCCTATGTCAGCAAGACCGCCAACCTGCGCCGCCGGCTGCAGCGCCTGCTCGGGCCCTCCGGAACAGACTCGCAGGCTGAATTTGCGCGATCGCGTGCGCTCCGTCGAGTACACCGCCACGGGCTCCGATTTCGAATCTGGATTTCTGTTGTATCGCGTGTTGCGCAGCTGCTTTCCCGAAAACTTACACCGACCGGCTGCGAATTCGTTTTGCACCGCTGATCAAGCTGCACATGGAGAATGAATATCCGCGTGCTTCGATCACCACCCGGCTTGGCCGCCTGGGCGGGCGTTCTCTTTACTACGGGCCTTTCCCATCGCGCACTGCAGCGGAAAAGTTTGCCAACGATTCGCTCGATTTCTTCAAGATGCGGCGCTGCGTGGACGATCTCCATCCCGATCCCGCATTTCCCGGCTGCATTTACTCCGAAATGAAGATGTGCCTGGCGCCGTGCTTCAAAGGCTGCACTGACGATGACTATCGCAGCGGAAGTCGCCCGGGTGCAGGCGTACTTCGACAGCGGCGGCGACTCTCTGGTGCGAGAAATAACCGCGCAGCGCGAGCAGGCTTCGTCCGACCTGGAATTCGAAAACGCCGCCGCGTTGCACGCCAGAGTTGAGAAACTCAAACCCGTGCTCAGCCAGCTTCCCGAAATCGTGCACCGCATCGATCAGCTGACCGCAATCATGGTGCAGCCGTCAGCCGTGCCCGAATCGGTGGTGTTTTTCTTTGTCGATCGCGGATTGATCAGCGGCCCGCTCACTTTTTCAATCCAGGCGGCGGAGCACACCAAATCTCAATCGATGGAGAGCCGGATACAAGCGGCACTGGCCACGATTCCTCCCGCAGAACCGAAAAGCGCCGCTCGAAACCATGGAGCATCTCGCACTGCTCAAACGCTGGTTCTACCGCAGCACCAGAGTCGGGAGAAATTTTCTTTGCGGACGCCAAGGGTGGACTGCCTCTGCGCCGACTGGTGCGCGGCATTGCGCGTGTCTATCGCGGAGAAAAACCAGAGGCTCCTTCACTGCCGAGCGCGTAGGGACGGCCGCCGCCTTCCACCCTGGCCGAGCGAAACTCGACGTGGTTTTGCGTACAAGACGTTCTGAGGGGCGGGATCGATACGAACGACAGTATCCGTTTGCGTGCTTGAAGGCGCTGAAGTAATGCTCTTTGACTTAGCTCACTGATGCCTGGCCGACTGGCGGCTCTTCACTGGTTCTCAAGACTGGAATCTTCTTCTCCGACTCAACATTCTCTGACTCCGGCGCAGGAGGGGAAACCGCCGCGATTGGAATCGTGACTTCCACGATGGTACCGGGATGGGCATTCGACACCTGCATCTGTCCGCCAAACTCCTTGGCCCGTTCGCTCATTCCTCCGATACCGACGCCCGTGTTTCCGCCTCGCATTTCAACGATTCCATCCACTACGCCTTTGCCGTCATCCCGCACCTTCACAACCACCTGGCCATCTCGCTGAATCAGCTGAATCCAGGCTTTGCGCGCACCTGAATGGCGGAAGACGTTGGTTAGCGCTTCCTGAATGATGCGGAAAATCGCAGTCTCCAGTTCGAGTGAGAGGCGTGGATAATCTGGAGGATCCGTCTCCAGATAGGTTTCAATCCCACTCCGCCGGGTCAGCCCTTCCAGGTACCAGCGCAGCGCTGACATGAGACCGACTTCGTCAAGCAGGGGCGGATGCAACAGATGAGACAAGCTTCGAATCTGCTGGGTGGCGCGATCAATCACGCCCATGGCTTCCGCCACTCTTTCTTTCAGCGGTTCCCCACCTTGCCGGGTAAGGCTGCTCAACATCATCTTGAGCGCGACCATCTCCTGCCCGAGTCCGTCGTGCAGCTCGCGTGCAATGCGGCGCCGCTCGTCGTCCTGCATCGTCATCAGGCGGCTGGAAAGTCGGCGCAATGCAGTCGTTCGCTCGTCCACCAGTCTTTCCAGCTCTGCCGCACTTTCGCGCATGGAGTGCTCCAGCAGTTTGCTGTCATGAATATCGGAGCAGGTGCCATACCATCGTTTGACCCCGCCGGTCTGATTCCGAATGGGCACAGCACGGGCACGAAACCAGCGATACTGGCCGTCTTTGCCTCGCAGTCGATATTCGGATTCGTAATTTTCTCCCGATTGAACACAGCGCATCCAGCGTTGCCTGCTCTCCTCAACGTCATCCGCATGCACATATTCCAGCCAGCCAAAACCGTCTCCCGAGCGGGCCGGGGCGCCCGTAAATTCATAAAATCGGTCGCTGATATAGTCCCGCGACCCGTCCGCCTGCCGGCTGAAAATGATGTCGGGAGCGGTCTTCACGATGGCATCGAGTTCCTGGTTCTTGTGGGCCAGTTCTTCGTTCAAAAGTTGCAGCGCCTGGGCGCGCTGTTCCACCTGTTCGGTCCGCTCAGCGACCCGCTGCTCGAGTTCACGATTCAACCGTTCCAGTTGGCGCGTCTTTCTGCTGCAATTCGGCGAAGACGCTGACCTTGGCACGCAATAGTTCGGGAATGACGGGCACAGAGATGTAGTCCACCGCCCCGCGCTCGTATCCTTTAAGCTGGTCGAGTTCCGTCAGGTGAACGGCGGAGATGAAGATGATAGCCGTCTTCTGACAGCGTGGATGTTGACGAATCATCTCCGCCAGTTCGAAGCCGTCCAGCTCCGGCATGCTGACGTCCATCAGCACGATGGCGATGTCGTTTTTCAGAAGCTGCTCCAGCGCCTCCCGCCCAGAGGTGGCCTTGATCAGATTTTCGCCCAAGCTCCGCCAGTATGACTTCGTAGCTCAGCAGCTTCGCCGGCTGATCATCCACCATCAGGATGTTGACTTTGTTCTTCGCGCTCATTCGTTTTCCGTCTTCTCCACTCTGCGGTCATTGTCGCATCCGGTCTTCAATCGTCGGATCCGGCTGCAACCTGCTTGGCTGACGACCGACGACTGACGACTACTGTCTTCGAACCCTTACCGGTGCAGCCATACCCGAAGCGCCGAAAGCAGTTGCTCGGTGTTGACCGGCTTCGCCAGATATTCGGAAGCTCCAGCTTCCAGACACTTTTCGCGATCGCCCTTCATCGCCTTTGCGGTCAGCGCAATGATGGGCAAGCGGCGGAACAGCGAATTCTGCCGGATCACCTGCATGGTTTCGTACCCATCCATTTCCGGCATCATGATGTCCATCAGCACGATGGCCACCTCAGGAGTTGACTCCAGCGTGGCAATTGCCTCGCGTCCGGTACCGGCGGTAAGCACGGTCATTCCGCGCCGCTCCAGCACGCTGCTGAGCGCAAAGATGTTGCGCACGTCGTCATCCACCACCAGCACTTTTCTTCCGACCAGGGCATCGTCCGAGCGGTGCAAGCCGGTCGAGCATCCTCTGCTTTTCCGGCGGAAGATCGGCTACCACGCGATGCAGGAACAATGCAGTTTCATCCAGCAATCGTTCCGGCGACTCGACGCCCTTGACCACCACGCTGCGCGCCAGCGTGTGCAGCCGGGCATCTTCTTCCGGAGAGAGTTCCTTGCCGGTGAACACGACGACCGGCAGGTCGTTCAGATTCGGCGTTTCGCCGAGACGCTCCAGGACTTCGAAGCCCGACATATCGGGCAGACGCAGATCGAGAACAACGCAGTCGAACGGTTCCTTTGTGACGGCGTCAAGCGCTTCGGCGCCCGTGGCCGCGACCGATATGTCGATGTCGTCGTGACCCAGCAGTTCGCGAATACTCAACTGCTCTGCGGGGTTGTCTTCGACGACCAGCAGCCGTTTGCGGCGCGGTTTCGCGTACTCCTTGATCCGAGCCAACGCCGACTCCAAACCTTCCGGCGTCGTCGGCTTGGTCACGAAAGCAAATGCACCGCGGGTCAGCCCATGATGCCGGTCTTCGTCGAGAGTCAGCATCTGGACTGGGATGTGCCGGGTGTCGGGATCTTGTTTCAGATGGTTCAGCACTGTCCAGCCCAGCATGTCGGGCAGAAAGACGTCGAGCGAGACTGCCGTGGGATGGAACTCGCGGGCCAGCGCCAGCGCTTCGGCGCCGCCCATGGCAACAAGTACTTTGAATCCCTTGTCGTGCGACAAATCAACCAGAACGCGGGCGTAGTGCGGATCGTCTTCCACGATCAGCAAGACCGCGTCGTCAGGCTGCAGATTGTCACGATCGTCCGCGATACGCTCGATCGAGAGCTCCACCGACAGCCGGTGACAGCTGGCGTGGCAACGGACCCGTTCTACGTTCCGCAAGGGCAGCCGCGGGCGCGGACGGACCCACATAGGTTTGCGGCAGATACAGCGTGAATGTGCTGCCTCTTGCCGGGTGTGCTGCGCAACTGAATTTCTCCGCCCAGCAGGCTGGCCAGCTCGCGGCTGATGGCGAGCCCCAGTCCGGTCCCGCCGTACTTGCGGCTGGTGCCGGCATCTGCCTGCTGGAACGCCTCGAAGATGATGCGCTGCTTCTCCGACGGAATGCCGATACCGGTATCGGAAACCTCGAAGGCCACGACCGATGCCGCGCTGCTGAGGATCGGGATGGTCTTCGCTCCACCCGCCGGCGGCAACCGAGACCGCGAGCTGCACGCCTCCGTGCTCGGTGAACTTGAATGCGTTGGACAGCAGGTTCTTGAGCACCTGCTGCAGACGTTTGGAGTCGGTGACCAGGCTGCGCGTGAGATGCGGATCGGTGTGCACCTCGAAACTCAGCCGCCGGTTTTCTGCTTCGTGGCGGAACGGCCGGCCAACCATATCGAGCAGGCTGGCGAAGAAGACTTCCTCGGCATCGACTGAAACCGTGCCCGACTCGATCTTCGAGAGATCAAGAATGTCGCTGATCAGGTTCAGCAAGTCGGTTCCGGCGCCGTGAATGGTGCGCGCAAATTCGACCTGTCGCGCGCGTCAGATTGCCGTCCGGGTTGTCGGTGAGTTGCTGGCCCAGCACCAGGATGCTGTTCAGCGGCGTGCGCAGTTCGTGCGACATGTTGGCCAGGAACTCCGACTTGTACTTCGAAGTCAGAGCCAGCTCTTTCGCTTTCTCTTCCAAAGCGCGCCGTGCCTGTTCAATTTCCTGGTTCTTGCGTTCCACTTCGACGTTCTGTTCGGCCAGCTGCTGGGCTTTCTGCGCCAACTGTTCGTTGGTCTGCTGCAGCTCTTTCTGCTGAGTCTGCAGCTCGGTGGCCAGCTGCTGCGACTGCTTCAGCAAGCCTTCGGTTTGCATCGTGGCTTCAATACTGTTCAGCACGATGCCGATGCTGGCGGTCAGTTGTTCCAGAAATGCCAGATGCGAAGCGGTAAAAGTACTCAGGGAAGCCAGTTCAATGACTGCCTTGACGCGATCTTCGAAGAGCACCGGCAGCACAATCACATTGCGCGGGACGGCCTCGAACAATCCGGAACGAATCGGAATCGTATTCTCCGGCAGGTCGCCGATCAACATGCGCCGTTTTTCTGCCGCGCACTGTCCGACCAGGCCTTCGCCAATTTTCAGCCGCCGCAGTTGTCCGTCCGGTCCGTCGGAAGCAAAAGCCGAAAGCAGAACCATGCTGGCGGATTCTTCCGATTCCATCTGATAGATGACGCCTTGCTGCGCATCCACCAGCGGCGCCAGTTCCGACAGCAGCATTCGGCCCACGCTGGTCAGATCGCGCTGCCCTTGCAACATTCCGGTAAAGCGCGCCAGGTTGGTCTTCAGCCAGTCCTGCTCGGTGTTGCGGTCGGTGGTCAGGCGCAGGTTGTCGATCATGGTGTTGATGTTGTCTTTCAGATCGGCCACTTCGCCGCTGGCTTCCACCTGAATCGACCGCGTCAAATCGCCCTTGGTGACAGCCGTCGCCACTTCGGCGATGGCGCGCACCTGGTTGGTCAGGTTGTCGGCCAGCAGGTTCACGTTGCCGGTCAGATCTTTCCACGTACCGGCAGCGCCGGGCACGTTGGCCTGTCCGCCCAGCCGGCCTTCCACGCCCACTTCGCGCGCCACGGTGGTCACCTGATCGGCGAAGGTGGCCAGCGTGTCGGTCATGTTGTTGATGGTTTCGGCCAGAGCAGCGACTTCGCCCTTGGCATTCACCGTCAGCTTCTGCGTCAGCTCACCGTTCGCGACGGCAGTCACGACTTTGACGATGCCGCGCACCTGCTCCGTCAGGTTCGCCGCCATGACGTTGACGTTGTCGGTCAGATCTTTCCACGTTCCAGCCACGCCTGGAACCTTGGCCTGACCTCCAAGCTTGCCGTCCGTGCCGACTTCGCGCGCCACGCGCGTCACTTCGGCGGCGAACGCGTTGAGCTGATCGACCATGGTGTTGATCGTGTTCTTCAGCTCGAGAATTTCACCTTTCACATCGACCGTGATCTTGCGCGACAAGTCGCCGCGGGCCACAGCCGTCGTGACTTCGGCGATGTTTCGAACCTGCGCCGTAAGGTTTCCAGCCATGGCGTTGACCGAATCGGTGAGATCTTTCCAGGTACCGGCCACGCCCGGCACGTTGGCCTGCCCGCCAAGGCGACCTTCGCTGCCTACTTCACGGGCCACGCGAGTGACTTCGGCCGCGAACGATCGCAACTGCTCGACCATGGTGTTAAGCGTTTCTTTGAGCTGCAAAATTTCGCCGCGAACATCGACCGTGATTTTCTTGGAGAGATCGCCGGTAGCGATGGCGGTAGCAACTTCAGCGATGTTGCGAACCTGGCCCGTCAGGTTGCTGGCCATGAAGTTCACGTTGTCGGTGAGATCCTTCCACGTTCCACCGACGCCAGGCACCTGCGCCTGGCCACCCAGCTTGCCTTCCGTTCCGACTTCGCGAGCCACGCGAGTAACTTCGCCGGCGAAAGGCATTGAGCTGGTCCACCATTGTGTTGATCGTGTTCTTCAGCTCGAGAATTTCGCCTTTCACGTCGACCGTGATCTTGCGCGACAAATCACCACGAGCCACCGCAGTGGTGACCTCGGCAATATTTCGCACCTGACCGGTCAGGTTGCCAGCCATCGAATTTACCGAGTCGGTAAGATCTTTCCATGTTCCAGCCACGCCGGGGACGTTGGCTTGTCCGCCGAGACGGCCTTCGCTGCCGACTTCTCGCGCCACACGAGTGACTTCTCCAGCAAAAGCGTTCAGCTGATCGACCATCGTGTTGATGGTTTCCTTCAGCAGCAGGATTTCGCCGCTGACATTGACCGTGATTTTCTTTGACAGATTGCCGCTCGCGATCGCGGTGGCTACCTCGGCGATATTACGGACCTGGCCGGTCAGGTTGCTGGCCATCGAGTTCACGGAGTCAGTGAGATCTTTCCAGGTGCCGGCGACGCCCGGGACTTGCGCCTGTCCGCCAAGCCTGCCGTCAGTACCGACTTCGCGAGCCACGCGCGTGACTTCGGAAGCAAATGCGCGCAACTGGTCAACCATCGTGTTGATGGTGTCTTTGAGTTCGAGAATTTCTCCCTTCACGTCCACCGTGATCTTGCGCGACAAGTCGCCTCGGGCAACGGCCGTAGCCACTTCGGCGATGTTTCGAACCTGGCCGGTCAAGTTGCTGGCCATGAAGTTGACGTTGTCGGTGAGATCTTTCCAGGTACCGGCGACACCGGGTACCTGCGCCTGACCGCCAAGTTTGCCTTCAGTTCCCACTTCGCGAGCCACGCGAGTAACTTCGCCGGCAAATGCATTGAGCTGGTCGACCATTGTGTTGATCGTGTTTTTCAGCTCAAGAATTTCTCCTTTTACGTCCACTGTGATCTTGCGCGACAGGTCGCCACCCGCGACTGCGGTGGTGACTTCGGCAATGTTGCGGACCTGGCCAGTGAGGTTCCCGGCCATCGAATTGACGGAGTCTGTCAAATCTTTCCAGGTGCCGGCCACACCGGGTACGTTCGCCTGTCCACCCAGCCGGCCTTCGGTGCCGACTTCGCGGGCCACACGGGTGACTTCACCGGCGAACCGGTTGAGCTGGTCCACCATGGTGTTGAGTGTTTCTTTAAGCTGCAAAATCTCTCCGCGGACGTCCACCGTGATCTTGCGCGACAGATCTCCACTGGCGATCGCGGTAGCGACTTCAGCGATGTTGCGGACCTGGCCGGTAAGGTTGCTGGCCATGAAGTTCACGTTGTCGGTGAGATCTTTCCAGGTGCCGCCGACGCCGGGCACCTGTGCCTGGCCACCGAGCTTGCCTTCCGTCCCGACTTCGCGGGCCACGCGTGTTACTTCTCCGGCGAACCCGTTCAGCTGATCGACCATTGTGTTGATCGTGTCTTTGAGTTCGAGAATTTCGCCTTTCACGTCCACTGTGATCTTGCGCGACAAGTCACCGCGGGCAACGGCGGTTGTGACTTCCGCGATGTTGCGCACCTGTGCCGTGAGGTTTCCGGCCATGGCGTTCACAGAGTCGGTTAGATCTTTCCACGTTCCGGCCACGCCAGGTACGACAGCCTGTCCACCCAGTTTGCCGTCCGTGCCGACTTCACGCGCCACGCGGGTGACCTCAGACGCAAACGAACGAAGCTGGTCCACCATTGTGTTAATGGCTTCTTTAAGCTGAAGAATTTCGCCGCGGACATCGACGGTAATTTTGCGTGACAAATCGCCGCTGGCGACTGCGGTTGCAACCTCCGCAATATTGCGCACCTGCC
>CAVSYI010000007.1:0-315298 GCA_963732045.1 Terriglobia bacterium
AGTTGTAGCCGAGAGCCAGCAGCGAAGTTCGAAGCTTGCGATCTTTTTCCGCGTCAGGCGCTTCGACCACGGCCCCGGAATAGCCGGCAGCGTGTTGGCGAACTTGTCGAAGCCATGCAGGCGAGCGATTTCTTCGACCAGATCGATCTCGCGTTCCACATCCAGGCGCCAGCTGGGAATGTGGACGGTGAAATCAGGATCGCCGCCGCGTTCCGGCATCAGCTCAAAGCCGAGTTGCTGCAGAATGCGGAAAATCTCGTTGGTCTCGAGCTTCTCGCCGAGAATGCGGTGCACTTCGAAAGATGCAGAGCGACGGGAGCCAGGTCGACTTGCCGCGCCACTGCGTCGATCGGAGCGCCGTCCAGCTTGCCGCCCGCCGATTCAAGAATGAGCGCTGCTACTCGATCGCAGGCCTTGGTCGTGGCTTCGAAATCAGCGCCTCGTTCGAAGCGATGCGACGCATCGGTGTGCAGGCCATGGCGCCGCGAACTCTTGCGGATCGTTGCCGGATCGAACCATGCGGACTCGATGAGGATGTTCTTCGTCTTCTCGGTGATCATGGTGTCGAATCCGCCCATGACTCCGGCCAGCGCGACTGGCTTGACGGCGTCGGCGATGACCAGATCTTCCGGCGTAAGTTTGCGCTCGACTCCATCCAGCGTTTTCAAAGTCTCGCCACTGAACGCACGGCGCACCAGAATCTTGCCGCCTTCGAGCAGATCAAGATCGAAGACGTGCGTGGGATGTCCCATCTCCCATAGCGTGTAGTTGGTAGCGTCGGCGGCATTGTTGATAGGCCGCTGATCGACCAGCATCAGCCGCTTTGCGATCGCATCGGGCGATGCTTTGATCTTGACGTCACGAATGACGCGAGCGGTGTAGCGAGCGCAACCGGCCTTGTCCGTGATTTCCACAACGAAGTCCGGTTTGCCAGTGGCCGCCGGCAACTTCGAAGCGACGGCAGGCAGCGGCAGGTTATAGATCACCGATGCTTCGCGCGCGACACCGTAGTGGTTCATGGCGTCAGGACGATTGGTGCCAATCTCCATCTCGAAGACGGCGTTCGGGCCTTCGCCACTGATGCTCTCGACGGCAATTCCGACCGAGGTAAGGTCCTGCGCCAGGCGGAGATTGTCCACCTTGGGGTCAACGAACTCGCGCAGCCATGTGGGAGAAAGTTTCATTGAGGCAGCTTAGCTTCAGCTCTTAGCTTGTAGCTCACAGCTCAAGGCTTCTTTGCTCTTGCGCTAAAAGCTAAGAGCTAATAGCTAAAAGCTTCTTACCCAAACTGCTCTAAAAATCTCACATCCCCGTTGAAGAACAACTGAATGTCATCCACGCCGTACTTCAGAATCGCGATGCGGTCGGCGCCCATGCCGAAGGCGAAGCCGCTGACTTTTTTGGGATCGTAATCGACAAAGCCGTACACGTTCGGATCGACCATGCCGCAGCCGAGAATTTCGATCCATCCGGTCTGCTTGCAGGGACGGCACGGCTCCGAACCGCGCTTGCCGCTGCCTCCGCAGATGAAGCATGACACCATCATCTCCGCGCTGGGCTCGGTGAAAGGGAAGAACGACGGACGGAAGCTGGTCTTCACACTCGATCCGAACAGCGCCTTCATGGCGTGATCGAGCGTGCCCTTCAAATCGCAGAAAGTGATGTTGGTGTCGACCGCCAGTCCTTCGACTTGATGAAACATCGGCGAGTGGCTGGCGTCCGGCGGATCGTTGCGATGCACTTTGCCGGGAATCACGATCCTGACCGGCGGCTTCATCTTTTCCATGGTGCGAATCTGCACCGGAGAAGTATGAGTGCGCAGCAGCAGTCGTTCGCGCTGCGGCTTCGATTCCTGATTGGCGATGAACAGCGTGTCCTGCGTGTCGCGCGCCGGATGGTTCGGCGGAAAATTCAGCGCTTCGAAGTTGTAGTAGTCGGTCTCGATCACCGGCCCTTCTTCAACCGAGTAGCCGAGGTTGCGGAAGACGGAGACGATTTCGTGCATCGTCTTGATCACGGGATGTTCGGAACCGAGCGGGCGGCGGTTGCCGGGGAGCGTGATGTCGAGGGCGTCGGAGACGAACTTTCGCGGAAGGTCCGCTGGCGCCTTGAGCTTGCAAGTGCTCCGCTTTAGCGACTGCTTCTTCGACCAACGCCTTGAGTTGATTGACGCGCTGTCCCACTTCGCGCTTGGCTTCTTTCGGCGCCGCCTTCAGCCAGAGATCGTTGATCTCGGTGAGCACGCCGTTCTTGCGCGCCATCCAGCGGTCGCGGAAGGTCTTCCAGTCAGCCTCGGTCTTGACCGCTGAGGCTTCCTCCTTCAGGGCAGCGAGCAGCTTCTCGACTGCCTTATCCAGCGCGGCCGCGGTGAAGCTTTTCAGTTTTGGGACGGAGTACATAAAAGCAGTTCTTAGTTTCTGGTTCTCAGTTCTCAGTTGCTGACAAAAACAGCTGAGGCGGGCGCGGCTGAGGCTGCGCCCGGGGAAGCTAAAAGCTAAGAGCTAATTGCTAAAGGCTGGTTTACGCGGCCCCGCCGAGAGCGCCCTTCGCCTGCTCGGCGAGGCTTTTAAACGCGCCCGGATCGTTCACCGCCAGGTCGGCCAGGATCTTGCGATCCAGTTCGACTCCGCCCACTTTGAGGCCGTGGATGAACTGGTTGTAGCTCATGCCGTTCAGCTTGGCGGCGGCGCCGATACGCACGATCCAGAGAGAGCGGTATTGCCGCTTCTTCTGTTTGCGTCCGGAGTAGGCGAACTTGAGTCCGCGTTCGACGGCTTCTTTTGCGGACCGGTAGAGTTTTGATTTTGTGAGGAAATAGCCACTGGCGCGGTCAAGAATCTTTTTGCGCTTGGCGCGGCGTTTCGTTCCCCGTTTTACGCGAGGCATGGATAGCTCCTTTTTAATTACTGGTTACGGCGGCTGGAGGTAGGAGACTTGAAGGTCTGTTTACCTCTTCACTCGCCTGGGCCGCTGTCAAATCAGACTGCAGCCACTGCACGCGGGCGAGTCGCCCGCGTCCACATAACACAAAACAGAACTTCTAGTACGGGATCATTCTCTTGATCTTGGGTGTGTCCGCGTCACTGACCAGGACGGCCTGGCTCAGCTTGCCTTTGCGCTTCTTGTTCTTGGACGTCAGCATATGGCGCAAGTGCGAATGATGGCGCTTGACCTTGCCTGTCCCCGTCTTCTTGAAGCGCTTTGCGGCACCCTTGATGTGTTTTCAGCTTGGGCATAAATCCTCAGTGCTTTTTAGATTCCTACGCCTGGTTCACCCGGCCGGGGCCGGTTGTGACTGCGCGGGCTGTTTCTGCTCCGGCATCTTTCTTCGGCGCCAGGATGGCGTGCAGCGTGTTGCCTTCCTGTCGCGGCCGGAATTCCACGATGCCCTTGTCGGCGATGTCTTTGATCAGCCGCTCCAGGATTTCGCGCCCCAGATTGGTGCGCGTCATCTCTCGTCCGCGGAAGAAGATCGTCGCTTTTACTTTGTCTCCCTCATCGAGGAAGCGCAGCACATGGTTCTTTTTGGTTTCGTAGTCGTGGTCGTCCACATTGATGCGGAACTTCACTTCTTTGACTACGATCACCTTCTGATGTTTCTTGGCCTCGCGTTCCTTTTTTTCCTGCTGATACAGGAATTTCCCATAGTCCATGATTCGGCATACGGGAGGAGTCGCAGTCGGGGAAATCTCGACCAGGTCCAGGTTCTTCTCGCGGGCCATCTTGAGCGCATCGTAGGGAGTCAAAATGCCGATCTGCTGGCCTTCGTCATCAATCACGCGGATTTCCCGCGCCCGAATGCGCTCGTTTGTGCGGATAAAGCGTTTATCGATACAACCCTCCGTCGGCTAACCCAAGCAAATGAAACAGGGAAAAATTATAGCATGGCGCCGCTCGACCGTCGCGCTGCACTCGATCAGAGTCGCTGAATGCGGCTGGATCGGCGAGATGGCACACGGAAAAGCCACGGCAGGTTCGCCGTGGCTTCTGTCCGCTAGTCGCGATCCTGATTAGGATGCGCGGCGCTTTTCGACGTCATCGGATCCTTCGCGATCCTTGCGGTCGGGCGTGCCGGATTCCTGCCCGGGATTCTTCCGGGTGGTGTCCTGCGGGTTGTTCACGTCCTGGCCGGTCTGCGAGGGGTTCTTCTTGTTGGGATCAGTCGTGCTGCCCTGATTGCCCTGTCCTGGATTCTGCTGGTTCTTTTCAGTTTCGTTTCCCATGATTGCTCCTCCTGAAAAGTTAGTCGTGACACGCTATTTCGTGTAACGTCGGGAGCTTAGGTGCCAGAAACCGGCGCCGGGTAGCCTGCGGCAGAAATTTTTCGAATTCGGTGCATCACATTCACGCCCGGCTCGAGGAGAATCAAAATGAAGCGCAGCTCTGTGGCTGACTGCCAGTTTGTTGTTGATGACGACGTTGGCTTCTTCTCAGCTGGGAGAGATCGCGCAACGCCTCGGACTTGGAAAGACGAATCTGAGTGACACCAAAATCTCCTCGGGCTGAAACAGGCCCTGCAGATCGGCGCGGAGCAGGCGGTGAAAGTTACCGGCCGCAGCAACGGATACTTTGGCAATCCCGACATCAAGATTCTGATGCCCAACAATCTGCGGACTCTGGAAAAAGGCTTGCGCATGGTGGGCTACGGGCCCAAGGTGGATGATTTTGTGCTGAGCATGAACCGGGCGGCGGAGGCTGCGGCTCCGGCGGCGCGAAAAATCTTTATCGATGCCATCACCGCCATGACTTTCGAAGATGCTCGCAGGATTCTTTCCGGAGGAGACACCGCGGCCACGAACTACTTCAAAGAAAAGACCACGCCGCAACTGACGGCTGCATTCCGTCCAGTGGTCGAGCGGACAATGGCCAAGAACGGCGTCACCCAGCAATACAACGGTCTTATCTCGCAGTACAAAAGCCTTCCCTTCGCACGGAATCAGGACCTGGACATCAGCCACTACGTAGTTTCCAAGGCCCTCGATGGACTCTTTTTCGAACTCGGCCAGGAAGAAAGAAAGATTCGACAGGACCCGGCGGCACAGACTACGAACCTTCTCAAGGAAGTATTCGGCCGGCATTGAGGTCTGGTGGTGTGGGGCGGACACTCTTGTCCGCCGCTTTTGACTTTGATCTTTCTGAAACAGTCGAGGCTGGTCCTGCCTCACACATCAGATAATCTAAATTCCTCTTCTCGACCGGGGAAAACACCGCGTGCATGGCCAGCGCGATTGCCCCGCCTAAGAATCGTGTTCATCGATCGGTGGGCGATAACGGCGCTCTCGGGAAGTCCTGCCAATGCCAGCAGAAATACGACGTAGGCTGTCAGGCAAATTGCGAAGGTTCCGTAGTTCACGTAGATCATCAGGTACGAGAGTCCGGTGAAGAGCACAACCAGTGCCGCCAGCACCCACGGATCAGGCCGCAGGTAGGCTGCAATCAATGTTGCGAGCGCGGCGCCAGCCAGGGTGCCCAGAATGCGCGCGATCCCCCGCTGGAAGGTTTGCATGAAGGTTCCCTTCATCACGATCGCCGCCGTCATGGGAATCCAGTATCCGTTGGGAAGAGCTGCCCAGCGATAGAAAGTAGCGGCGACTGCAAGTATCAGGGCCGCACGCAATGACTCGGCACGCCATTGTCTCGTGGCATCGGCCACTGCGCCGAAACTCTCGTGCTCGTCCGGATTGCTGGCGCCTCCGAACGGCGGCGTGACAAAGCCGAAAATCCGCCAGGAACCTGCGACGAAAAGCATCTGCAATAACCCACCTGCCAGCACAAAAGAACCGCGGAGCAACGCGTGCAGTCCGCTCTGCGGATAGGCCGTCGAGATGACCAGCCAGACGACGCCTTGCAATGAGATCCAGACAATGCCAGGGCTGAGGGTCCAGGTTGCGGCGTAGAGAAATCCCCACAGCGTGCACACCAGGATCGTTCCACTAACCCACAGTCCGGCCACGGTGCCAATCCAGCTCGAGACGCACATGACGATCGCTGCCAGGAGCATGGGCGCCGTGCGGGAATGTCGCAACTCCTGAAAGGATCCGAAGCCCACCGAGAAAGCGCCCGCCGCGGCCATTACACCTTGCCGGGGATGTCCTGTAGCCAGTCCGATCGCCAGCGAAGCAGCGATGGCTGGAATGCAAAGCAACGCGGCGCCGGGATGAAACTTGGACCAGTCGAAGAACAGAGTCTCTTTAGTCAGTTTCAACCACATCCATGATCACCGTTGGCCACTCAACATGCCCGCTACAGAATAATTTGTCACGGAATTTCCGGGAGCAGGTCAATCTGGAAAAACAGGAACCACAAAGGACACGAAGTATAACGAAGGTCTTCAATCTCGAAGCTTTTCGTTCTGAACCTTCGTATCCTTTGTAGTTCATAGGGTTTGCGGGAAGGGCATGGTGAGACTGCCCACTCCCCTTACGGGGAATTCCTGAGAATCAACCCGGGTAAGTAATCAGGACTTCGCTGTATTGTCGCCAGGCGTGGATGTGTCATCTGATGGTAGAGACAACGCACATCGCGAATGGAAATTAGGCTTCGAGCCTAAGGTGCCGAGAGGAGTACGTTCATGCCAACCCGTATCCTGCTGGTCGACGACGATGACACGATTCGCATGCTGCTCCGTCGGCTGTTGGAGCGGCAGCAGGGCTGGCAAGTCTGTGGCGACGCCAGGAATGGTGCCGAAGCCATTGAAAAAGTCGAGCAACTCGATCCCGATCTTGTGGTCATGGATCTCAGCATGCCGATTATGAGCGGACTTGCAGGCCGGCCCTGAAATTGCGAAATCGCATCCCCAGTTGCCGATGTTGCTGATCAGCGTTCAGGAAGTTTCGCGGCAACTTGCGTCGGAAGCGCTCAATGCCGGTTACCGCGGCGCAGTCACAAAGAACAGTGGCACCGAGGTATTGCGCGGCAGTTGAAGCTTTGTTGCGACAGGAGCCGTTCTTCTACGCAGACGATGGTTCCGCGCTTACCGCGAAATTAGGCCTGTAGCTCGCCCGTCCAAGTCGCGTGATACTGATTTCAACTGCTACCTTTGCGTCCTTTGCGGAGTTCTTTGCGAACTTTGCGGTTAAGACTTTGATGTCTCGCAAAATCCTGAACCGCAAAGTGCGCAAAGGATTCCACAAAGTGACGCAAAGATTCTCGTACAACGGATGGCCCCTGCAGATCATCGAAAGCCCGAGGTGAAACAGGTATGCGCGTTTTCCTTTGGGATTTTCTCTGTTCGCGATTGTCTTGTTAGTGCGGACTGTCCGCCTGCACCACGAATCAGAATCCCCAGGAACTGAAAGAGAAGACTGCCCACGCTACGGCAGCATTGAAAGTAGACGCGAAAGCCGTGGCGGCTGGAGTACGTGAAGGCTGGAGCCGGGACAAACCTCTCGACATAAATTCCGCGACCCGCGAGCAGTTAAGCAGTTTACCCGGTGTGACCGACGCGGAAGCGGATGGCATCATTGCCGGCAGGCCATACGATGATCCGGCGCAACTTGTGACTCGTCACATTCTGCCTAAAATCAAGTACGACAAGATCGCGGACCGCCTGAAGGCGAAATGACGGGATGCCGGCGTTCTGCCGCTTAAACCGCGACTCCCAGCAAGGCTTCTTCCCTGATTCCTTCAATCCGCGCCGGAATCCAGCGGTTCGGAGAATGCTTTCCTTTTACACGTATGGGAAGGTAATTGTCCGTGAGTCCTTCGGTGTAATCACCTTCCTCGTCCCTGCCTGTAACGTTCAAAGTGATGGCGTCGATTGACCTGCTGACAAAGGTTCGCATGAACGCCAATTTTTTATCGGCGGCGAGATCGCGCAAGACACGGTTGCGCTCGCGAGCGACGTGCACGGGAACCTGTTTGTCCAACTCGGCGGCGGGTGTCCCCGGACGCGCCGAGTAAGTGAAGACGTGCAGATAAGTAAAAGGCAACTCTTCGATGAGACGGCAGGTCTCGTCGAATTCCGCGTCGGTCTCGCCAGGAAATCCAACCATCACATCCGCTCCGATCGCGGCGGTCGGCATCGCGGCACGAATCTTTTCTATCTTCTCGCGATAATGCCAGGGACGATACTTGCGGTGCATGCGGCGAAGCACAGCGTCGCTGCCCGACTGCATCGGCACATGAGCGTGCTTGGCAATGCGCGGAGATGTGGCAACAAGTTGAATGAGGTCATCGCTCCAGTCCATGGGTTCAACGGAGCTGATTCGTAGTTTTTCCAGTTCTGTGTCCGAAAGAATGGCGCGAACCAAATCTTCGAAAAGCGGCTGTTGGTCGCTAGCCGTTGATCGTTGGGTTTTACTGACAGCTGAAAGCTGAGAGCTGACAGCTGCCCGCCCGACAGCCAAGTCTCTCCCCCATCGACCCAGGTTGATGCCGGAAATCACCACTTCGCGATAGCCTGCACTCACCAGCGTTTGAACTTCGCGAATCACCTCATCTAGTTGGAGAGACCGGCTCTGTCCGCGCACATAGGGGATCACGCAGAACGAGCAACGGTTGTCGCATCCATCCTGCACTTTCAAGTTAGGGCGGGTACGCTCGTTGGCGGCGTCGAATACTGGCGCAGCCTGCAGTTCGGTGTGGGCGAATATGTCGGAAACGAAGATCGGGCTTCGGACTTCAGACCTCGGACCTCGGCCCTCGGCCGTAAGTTGCGACAGTGGGACGAAGCCTGTAGTGTCTGACGTTCGAGGTCAGAGGTCTGAGGTCCGACGTCCGAGGTCCGACGCCCGACCCCAGCAATTTCTGCCAGCAGATGTTTATGCGAGTTTCCGATCACCTGGCTGACGCCGGGCAGGGCCGCGATTTCTGCTGGCGCGCGCTGCGCGTAACATCCGGTGACTACGATCTGGGCTTCTGGGTTCTGGCGATGGATGCGGCGAATTGCGGCGCGAGCGTCCTGATCGGCGGCAGCCGTTACGGTGCAGGTATTGAGGACAACCAGTCCAGCTTCGGCAGCTTCTCCAGCGCGTTCCAGACCGCGCTCCCGCAACTGGCGCTCGATGGCAGCGCCGTCGGCCTGGGTAGCGCGACATCCGAAATTCGCCACGTAGAAAGTTGCCACGTTTCTATACTAACGTAGGCACGGCGGTTCGGTTTCGTGTGCGGAGGCGGTCAAAATCGAAAAAGCGTGAACCACAAAGGACACGAAGGTTCACGAAGGAAGCCGGATTAAATCCTTCGTGATACTTCGTGTCCTTCGTGGTTGATGGGTTTTGCGGGCAGGGCACATCCAAGGACGGGAATATCCGCTCCGTCCGCACCAATGCCCTGGCAGACAAGATTCGATTGGAATCGGGAAGGCGGGAGGAAGTGGAGCCGCCGACTCGGGAATCGTCTACACGTTCAGTTCCAGCTCAAACTCAGGCCGTGGCCACTTGCCGCTTCTGTTGGAAACATTCCCGGCAGAACACCGGACGACCCTGCGTCGGCTTGAATGGCACGGTTGTCTCCTTGCCACACTCCGAACACGTGGTGCGCGTTTCCACTTTCGCGAAGCCATTGCCTTGCCCTGAAGGCGCAGCCCCTAAAACTGAAACTCGTTTAGTCTTGCAGGCCTTGCAGCGTTTGGGTTCGTTCTTGAACTGCTTGTCGTAAAAGAACAACTGTTCGCCCGCGGTGAAAATGAAGTCCCCACCACAGTCGATGCACTTCAATACCTTGTCCTGAAATTCCATTGAGAGATGCTCCCTTCAGCCCATGGCCCGAACCCCTCGCGTACCCGTGCACGCGTGGAATCAGGTTCGTTGCCCCCTCAAGCTACGACCTGGAATATTTGTTTCCCTGGACTCGGCCCTCCATGTCTATTTCACATGGTCACTGCTTACAATTCGTTCGAACGGGACATCATCGGATAAGGAAATGGGCCACCACCTGGCGTGGCAGCCCATTGAACCTAGTCTTGCTCTTTGCGTGCTTTTTTTCTGCTGCGCTTACGAGCCAGCGCTTCTTTTACGCGCTTTTTTTCGCCCGGCTTCAGGTAAAAGGAGTGACGCTTGACCTCCTTAATGATGTCTTCCTGTTGCACTTTGCGCTTGAAGCGACGCAATGCATTTTCGAGGGACTCGCCCTCTTGAAGTCTTACTTCTGCCAACTGAACTACACCCCCAAACCGGTCCCGTTTGGACGGGGTTAGTTATCGCAAGGTTCCTCCGGCAAGTCAAGTGATATATAGGAATTTCCGGTTTAGCGAAAACGCCGGAAGCCCCTATTTATCAGCACAATTACGGTCAGTAGATGAGCTTCAGGGCGAGTTGTATCTGCCGCGGAGCGTATGCGTCAGTGGCGCGCAGGAAGGTCGAGGGCACCCGGTACTGTGCAGGAAAGATATTGATTCCAATAGTTTTAGTTGTTTGTACGAACTGCGCCGAGTTGCTTTGAAAGCCGTCCTGCGTGATCTGAACCCGCTGGTTGTCGCGATTGAACAGGTTGAATGACTCTGCCATAAGTTCCAACTTGATCCGGTCGCCCGCATAAAGACGGCGAGTGAGTCGAAAGTCTGTAGTGGCGTAGTCGGGCCCGACCAGCGAGTTGCGCGAAACTCCAGGGAGGCGGTCGTTGGAATTATTGCCGTCCTGATTGGCATCGCCGGTGACGGTCGCGCTGACCGGCCTTCCACTGCCATAAGTGAAAACGCTCGAAGCTTTCCAGTTGTTGAAAAATCTTCCCAGCCATTCGTGATCGCGATGAAAAGGTTTGGGCGCCAGCACGAAAGAGAAAACAAAGCGTTGCCGCTGATCGGTGACGCTGGGGCCTTTCTCCGAATTCGGCGCGTAGGAATTCTGCACCGTCGCGGGACGTCCCGCGACCAGCGCGTCCTGTCCGTCATCGATGGCGTGCGCAAAAGTGTACGACAGCATGAAGTAGACCCCGCTGGTCATGCGTCGGCGAATGGAGAGCGTGGCTCCGTGATAGACGCTCGAGGCCGCACTCTCGAAAACATTGATCGATCCCAGTTGCGGAATCGGCCGCGCCAGCGGATTGATGCAGGGAGGAAATGGACAGGTCAGCGTCTGCGTCGGCTGGACCGTCGAGAAAGAATCGACGTCGTAATACGTGCCGCTGAAATTTGTTCCGGTCGCATCGTAGACCGGATAAGCCACGTTGACCGGCGGCGGCAGGTTCTCGTCGCGCGCGCGTATCAGATCCACGCCATGCACGTACATGTAGGAAACGCCCACCGCCAGGCGATGCGCCACTTCTCGTTCCACGTTGAGGCTGGCCTGCTGCACTTTGGGAGTTTTGAAATTGTGCGAAAACGCGGAGATATCCGCCTGCTCGAGTTGCGCCATTCCGGACGGCAGCTGGCAGTTTGTGGACGTTACCGGGCAGTTCACCAGCGGGTTGGGATATTGGGGAAATATCTGGTGATCGTAGAAATTATTGTTGTTGAGAAACAGAAAGTTTCCCGTCAGCCCGTTGTCGCTCTGCACCGCGGAAGTGTAGATCTGCGGAATGCGCGTGTAGAAGAGGCCGTATCCGGCGCGAATCACCAGCGGATGCTCGTTCCCGATCGAGTATGCCAGCCCGACGCGCGGCGCGACAGTTCCCGGTGTTGTAAGGAACCCGGCCCGCGTCCGGCCACAGCGGATTGGACTGCAATCCTTTCGTGGTGAACGTCTGCAGGTCGTAGCGCGCTCCCAGGCTCAGCGCGAGATGATCGGAGACGCGGATCGTGTCCTGCAGAAATCCAGCGTACTCGTTGGTGTCAGGATGCGTGACGGACGGGCCGAAGCTCTGCAGGTAGTAATGCGGCACGTGCGTGCGCGTACGCCCGCAGCGGCGTCAGTTCCAGACCAGATTCCTGCGGCTCGAAAGTGAACGGGTTCACTTTGATGGGATCGAAGATGTACTCTCCGCCGCTCAACGATGGGAAGAAGTTGTAGATCCAGGTCAGGAGCACGTCGCCGCCAAATTTCCAGGAATTTCGTCTGCCCTCCACACTGAAAGTCTCGGCCAGATGCAGGCGGTGCTCGCGAGTCTGGCGGGGAAGAATGGAGGAGCGCCCGAAACCGTCGATCAGGTTGGGAATCTTGCTGAGCGGGTCGGTGCTGTTGGCGGTGGACGCCTGCAGGTCGCGCGAGAACTGGGCCCGGAACCGGCTCACCATCCGGAAGGAGAGGTTGGCTGTCAGAGCCAGCGATCCGCTCTCGGTCGAGACATCCTCTTCGCCGTTGTCGCTGATGCCGAAGTTGGTCAGCGGGCTGGCGGGATCGAGGAAGACGTTGTTTTGTCCGTAGTAGCGCGATGTGTTCAGCCGCAGCGAGAGGTTGTTGTGCTGGTTGAGCACAAGGTCCAGTTTGAAGAAGCCGGCATTTCCCAACATCGACGACGGAAATGTGCCGGCCTGCTTCGAGAGTTGAGCCGCGGAGGCGAAGACCAGAGCCTGGTCGGAGGCTTCGTAGTCGCCCGGAGTCGCAGGTCCAGCGCCGGCCTGCGGAACCACCACCGAGCTTCCGTCGGCAAAGCGCACCACGGTCGGTATGTGAAAGATGTGCTGATCGAAGCCGGCAAAGAAAAATGCGCGGTTGCGCTTGATCGGACCGCCCAGGGTAAATCCAAACTGCTGCTGCTGATCGTGCGGTTTGAAATCCATGAAAGGATGCGTGGCCGAGAGGGCGCTGTCGCGCAGGAAGTAGAAATCGGTTCCGTGCAAGCGATTCGATCCTGACTTGGTGACCACATTCACCACTGCGCCACCGGCCCGTCCCAGATCGGCGCCGTAGGTATTCGAAGAGACGCGGAACTCCTGCACCACCTCGTTGGAAAACTGATAGGGCGCGCGATAGCGGCCGCGGGCCTGTCCGAAAAACGCGTTGTTGTTGTCGCCGCCGTCCACCAGATAGCTGGATTGGAATCCGCGAATGCCGCCGAAGGCGAGGTCGCCATTCGATCCGGAAGTCAGCCCGCGCGGGTCCTGCGTCACTCCCGGGGTCAGCAAGGCGAGGTCGGTGTAAGCGCCGTCCGTTGAGCGGAAGTTCGTTGATGGCCCGTTCATCAATCAGAGATCGAAAGTCCGCTGGGCTGGCTTTCGACCAGCGGCGGCTCTCCTGAAACTGTCACCGTTTCTTTGGCTCCGGCGACCGCCAGTTTGAAAACCAGTTCTGTCGTGCCGCCGACATCCACATGCAGACGAGGCGTGGTCTGCGGCGACATTCCCGCCGCTTCGGCGCGCGCGGAGTAGTCTCCCGGAGGCAGCAGTTCGAAGGCGAAGCGGCCGGTGACGTCGGTGGTGGTGGAATAGCGAAAGTTGGTGGCGGCATTGACCAGCACGACGCTGGCGCCGCCGATCCGCGCTCCGGCGGAATCGCCGACAGTTCCGCGAATCGCTCCGGTGGATGTGTCCTGGGCAGAGCGCGGCGAGGAAGCAAAATAAGACCGAAATGAGAAAACAGAAACGAACAGCTCGCCATGGACTCGCACCCACGCTAAACCGAATGGTGGACGAGTCCAGACTTGAGAAGGGAACTTGCTGGGTATATCACGGGAACGTTATTTCGTCTGTGACGGGCAAACATCTTTTGAAGTTTGTCCCGCGTCGGGAATTGCCTGACGAGAGCTTCTAGCGTCTGGCTCCTAGCTTCTAGCGGGAGGCCATCGCTAGAAGCTTGGAGCTAGAAGCGAGAATCTGTGCTCACGCCTTCAGCTTGCTCTGCACCAGCTCCTCCACCTGCCGCAGGACTTCATCTTCCGACAAGTGGGTGGAATCGATCATAAGGGCGTCGGGGGCTGGGACCAGCGGCGATGTGGCTCGGGTACGATCGCGGCGGTCGCGTTCACGCAGTTCCGTCACGACGGCGTGGGCAGCGGCTCCGCGCACATTCTGCTGCAGCAATCGGCGTTGTTCGCGCACTACCGGATCGGCGTCGAGAAAGATTTTCACGTTCGCTCCGGGAAAGACTTTGGTGCCGATGTCGCGGCCTTCCATGACCACGCCGCCGGCCGCTCCCATCTCCTGCTGGCGGGCGACCATCCAGCGGCGCACTGCGGGATGAACGGATACTCGCGAGGCTGCTTCCGTGACATCCGGCTCCCGCACCCGTTGGCTCACGTCGCGGCCGTCGAGCAGTACGCGATTGCCGCCCATCGTCGGTTCGAGCACAATGCGGGTCTCGTGCGCCAGTTTGTCCAGGGCCGGTTCGTCGTCGAAGGAGACGTCCCATTCGATCGCTTTTAGCGCGAGCGCCCGGTACATGGCGCCGCTTTCCAGGTTCACATAACCCAGTTTGCGAGCCAGCCGAGACGCGATCGTGCTCTTGCCCACGCCCGCCGGGCCGTCAATAGCGATAATGAGTTTGCGTGCGGAAGTCGAGGTCATCCCGGAAGGGAATAATTGTACACGGGGATCGAGACAAGGAGTCGCCACGGATTTGCACGGATCTCACGGATTTTTTGGTTCTTGCTTTAATCCGTGCATATCCGTGAAATCCGTGGCCAGGTTTCGGTCTACCAAACCCTGCAAGCGTTGGCATGAACCATTGGCTGTCCAGCGCGGCAGCCGAAGGCGTGGGCGAACTCCGGCATATTTCCGACTACGTTGTTTACGCGATAACGTCCGAGCGAGTGCCCCTGCGTCATGACTGCGGTGCGGGCTATTTCAGGACGAAGCTCTCCGCACCATACATTGGCCCAGGAGAGGAAGAAATTCTGCAATTCGGTGATGCCGTTGCCGGACTGGCTTTCCAGATTCTTGCCCTGCGACTTCAATGTGTTCTCCAAACCTGCAAGCGCGATGTGTAATCCGCCGTTGTCGGCCGTGTCTTCTCCGGCGGAAAGTTTGCCGTTCTGCTTGACCCCGGCCTCGGGTACATCCTGCGTGTATTCGTCGGTGATACACCGGTCTCGTTGGTCGTAGTTCGCGGCGTCGGCTGCGGTCCACCAGTCTTTCAGATTGCCCTCGGCATCGAATTTTCGACCTTGATCGTCGTAGCCATGGATGATTTCGTGTCCGATCACACCTCCGATGGCGCCGTAGTTGTTGCCTTCGCTGGCCGAGGCGTCAAAAAATGGAGGCTGCAGAATGCCGGCAGGGAAGTTGATGGTGTTGTGCTGGGGGTCTTCGTAGGCGTTGACCGTCGGTGGAGTCATGTCCCAGTCGTTCCGGTTCGCGGGTTGGCCGAATTTCGCGATTCTCCGCCTGATCTCGAATCCCGACGATCGCTGCACGTTGCCAAGAAAGTCGTCGCGTTTGATCTCGACCGACGAGTAATCGCGCCAATGGTCGGGATATCCGATCTTGTCGATCTGGGCGGATAGCTTAACGTGGGCAGCTTTCTTGGTCGAGTCTGACATCCAGGTGGCGGCGTCAATGTCCTGCCCCAGAGCGGCCTCAATTGCCTTGACCATCTCCAGCATGCGTTGCTTGTTTTCCGGCGGAAAGTATTTGGCGACGTAGGCTTGTCCAACCGCCTCGCCGAGATCGATGTCGGCGTAAATGGAACAGCGCCGCCAGCGCGGCTGAAGTTCCTTGGTGCCACCGAGGGTGCGTCCGAAGAAATTGAAATTTTCTTCGACGAAGGGCTGGCTGAGCGAAGACGCCAGCGAGTGCAGCACCGACCACCGCAAGTATGCCTGCCATTCTTCAAGCGAGCGCGACTGCAACAGTTTTTCCATGCCGCGGAAGAAGTCGGGTGCGGTCACCGTGTATTGCGGCGAAGGCGGAGCCTGCATGGCCGCAAAGTATTGTTTCCAGTTGAAGGATGGCGTAAGCGCCTGCACCTGCTTCAGCGACATCCGGTTGTTCAGGTTCTTGGGATCGCGGCGCAGTACGATGTCCATAGCCGACTTGGCCAGCTCGGTTTCGATTGCCATCACAGACTGGGAATCTTTTGCGGCCCGGGGCGTGGACTCGCCGCTGAGTTCCAGCATTCGAGCCACGTGTTGAACGTATTTGTCGCGAATCTCTTTCGACTTGGCGTCGTCTTTCAGATAAAACTCGCGGCCGGGAAGCGCCATGCCCGATTGATCGAGTGACGCCAGAGTCACGCGAGCATTGTCGAATCCAGGCGCTGAGTAAATTCCAAAGAGAACACCCTGGTAGGCCGCGTCAATAAAGTTGAGATTGGCGGGCCGGATCATCAGGTGTATGGATGCGATCACTTCGGGAAGCTGTGACTTCTTCTTGATACCGGCGATGCGGTCGAGTTCCGGTTGCAGGGGCTTGAGGCCGGCTTTGTTGATGGCGGCTTCGTCCATGCACGAGGCAAAGTAGTCGCCCACCTTCTGCTGTACCGGCGTCCGATTGGCGGATGGCTGCGCGGCCTCTTCCAGGGTGTTATGGACGGCGGCGATGTTCCAGATGGCGAGCATGTTGAATGTTCCCCACCCGCCCTGGTCCGCGGGAATCGGATTGGCCTTGATCCACTTGCTGCAGGCGTACTGGAAAAAATCAGTGCAAGGGTCAAGAGTCTTGTCCACCTGATCGATGCTGAAGCGTTCGAGCGCGGGCATCGAACTGGAAGACGGAACGGCGTCACTTTGCGCGAAGGATGGTGTGCACATCGCCAGGAGAATAGCTAAAAGGGCAGAGAAACGCATAAACCTACCTTCCCGAGCCAGGTGGCCTTTGCATAGACGTGTGAATGTCGAAATGGTAAGTCAGGGGCGGCCACGGATCTTACGGACTATTTTTCTCCTGTTTGATCTGATCCGTGAATATCCGTGAGAATCCGTGGCGTAGTTTTCTTGCGGCGTTAGCTGCGCCGGGACACTCTTGTCGGACGTGACGGATTGACCGTCGCCACGCGGTCCTTGGCGATGACCGGGGCTTTGGGCTGCGCCAGTTGGATCAGAGACCGGGTGCCCACTCGAATGAAATCCAGTTCCCGCGCGGCCTGCAGCGCATTGATCGCTTCCTTGACCTTGGAGCGGGGAACAAAATTGCCGAAGAACGATTCCACTTCCTGCTGGTCGGCGGCGATGACGCAATCCAGATATTTAGACAGCAACGCCGAAAGCGCTTCGCCCACCGACAGGCCGATGCCTTCGCGGACCGCGTCCGGTGCCCAGCGATAGAGCACGTCCCAGGATGCGCCTTCCTCCGGTTTGTAGTCCACGCGCGTGATGCGCAGCTTGGACCATAGTTCGCCGAGCGCATGGTCGAGAGCGACAAACGAAATACTTCCGCCCAGGTCTTCACGCATCTTCTGCTTCGAGATCGGCCCGGCGCGGCGAATCAATTCGAAGGCATCGCAGGCCAGCGGAGAATATTCCGATCGCGGCTTGGGCTGCGGAGTCTGTTTGGGATTTCGTTCTCCCACCAGCGCATAGAAGTAAGGAAATATCGACCCCGCCACCAGGAAAGCATTGTTCTCTTCGAACTGGTTGGCTTCGTAAGCGTCATGATTGCGCAGCAGGCGCACCATGACTTCGGTGGCCTCGCGGGCGCGCGGATCGGCATACGCATGCTGCTGCATGGGCAGGTTCTTGTCCGATCCGGTCCATGCGCCGATGAAAGTCGGCGCCAGCAGCGGCTTGCGCATGGGATACATCAGGCAAAATCCGACCGACTCGATAAAGCGGCGAGCATCGTCAAGCGTGCGCACGGGCGCACCAGTCAGGTGCCACTTGTCACGCCGAAGTTGGTCGAGTTCCTGATCAGTCATAAAAAGCAGCTCTTGGCTGTTAGCTCTTAGCCCTTGGCTTGACGCCCTTAGCTCGAAGGCCCCGTCACGCAAGCCAATGTCGAGAATCGCTAAAAGCTAAAGGCTAAGAGCTAGTAGCTGACTTTCAGATTCTCTTGAACGCCTTCTGAATGTCCTTCATTGAGTATCGCAGAACTACCGGCCTGCCGTGCGGACAGGTCATGGGACAGTCGGTTTTGGCCAACTCCGCCAGCAGCCATTCCATTTTATTTTGTTCGAGCGGCATGTTGACCTTGATGGCGGCGTGACAGGCGATGGAAGCGGCGATGCGTCCGCGAATTTTGTCCAGATTCAGGGCTTGTTCTTCCTGGGAAAACTGGTCGAGCAGTTCGTGCAGCATGTGCTCGACGGCGGAGCGTCTACGCCTGCAGGCGCGATCTTGACTGCGATGCTGCGCGCTCCAAAGGGTTCGACTTCGAATCCGTTTTTGGCCAGTTCGTCGGCGATCTCGGTGAAGACGGCTTGCTGGGCCGGAGTGAGTTCGATGCACCAGAGGCAGCAGCAGGCGCTGGCTTTCGACTTTTTGTACGGCGCGCTGTTTCAGGATCTTTTCGAACAGGACACGTTCGTGAGCCACGTGCTGGTCGACGATCCAGAGACCTTCTGGGTTCACCGCCAGAATGAAAGAGTCGCGAATCTGTCCCAGCGGTTTGAGCGAAGCCAGGGCTGGGGCCAGATCGCTCGGCGCTTCCGCTTCGTCAGGGATCGGCGGAGCGCAAGTGTCATTCGGGTATGGGCTCGGGAGCGCGCACCAAAGACAAGCGCAGCGTTGCCGTCGACCGAAATGCCTTCTCCGAACTGGAAGCGTTCGTTAGTCGGCGGCGGGACCGGCGCCTGCAGGCTGAACGGCTGCGCCCCGCCTGCGATGTAGGGCGAACGCCAGGCGGCATCGGGAGAATCAGGCCGTCCACCCGGCGATTCCGCAACCAGCGACGGAGTGGCGGTCGGGTGCGCTCTGATCTCCACCGCGAACTGCGGCACCGGGCGCGCTTTCATCAGCGCGGCGCGTACCGATTCGCGTACGAAATCATGCATCACGCTCTGCTGGCGAAAGCGGACTTCTGTCTTCGAAGGATGCACGTTGACGTCGACTTCGCCGGTCGGCAGATCGAGGAACAGCAGCACCACCGGGAAAACCGTGGGCGGCAGGATGTTGCGGTAAGCCTCGATGATCGCGTGCTGAATCAGGCGGTCGCGGATGAGGCGTCCGTTGACGAAGACGTAGATCGAGTTGCGGTTCAGCTTCTGGATTTCAGGCTTGGAGACGAAGCCATGGACCCGGAATTCGCCGAACGCAGAACCTTCGTCTTCGGTTTCGCCTTCCGGCTTTTCGCCAGCGGTGGCGCCCGCGGCGAGCTTGTCTTCTTCTTTGCGGCGCCAGGGCGGAGGTTGCGGCAGGCCGATACGTTCCAGCGGTTGCACCGCCGCAACCGGAATCAACTGGTCGAGGACTTCCTTGCCGAAGACCTGGTAGACACGCTCGCTGTATCCCGCAACCGGCGGCGCGACCAGCATCGCGTTGGTGGCCGAATGCAACTCGAAATGCTTGTCAGGATGCGCCAGTGCGTAGTGCGTCACCAGCGATGCGATGTGCGAAAGCTCGGTCGATTCGGCTTTGAGAAATTTCTTGCGCGCCGGAATATTAAAGAAGAGGTCGCGGACTTCAATCGATGTTCCTGCCGGCAGTCCGGCCTCTTCGACTTTGAACATCTTGCCGCCGTTGATCTCGATGACCGTCCCGGAGGCTTCTTCGGGCGCGCGGGTTTCCAGTCGCAGACGGGAGACGGAAGCGATCGAGGGCAGAGCTTCTCCGCGGAATCCCAGGGTGGCGACGCTGAGCAAGTCTTCGGCATTCCTGATTTTCGATGTTGCGTGACGCTCGAAAGCCAGCAGGGCGTCGTCGCGCACCATGCCGCAGCCGTTGTCGGTGATCTGAATGAGCTTCTTGCCTCCGGCTTCAACCTGGATCCGGATGCGGGTGGCGCCGGCATCGAGCGAATTTTCCAGCAGCTCCTTGGCTACCGACGCAGGGCGCTCCACGACTTCGCCGGCGGCGATCTTGTTGGCAACGTTTTCGGAAAGAACGTGGATTCTGCCCATAATGAGCCCGGAGTGGAGCGCAGTCAGTTTCGCAGATGGAGGGCTGAGGAAGCAAAGCACGAACAGTCGCGGCGGAGGTGGGGCGAAGAACGGGTAAGTTGGTGTGCAGGCTGAGGTTTGAAGAGGCGTGAGGTTGCGATGAGTCCGGGGATGGGGTTTGGAAGGGTACGAGTTCAGTCGTGCCGCAAGCGACACGGAATGCTGCGGCTTCAGCCGCTGAGGTCTGCTTGCGAAGCCGGCTCAATTGTCGACAGGCGGGAAGCGAAACCTCAGCGGCTGAAGCCGCGGCGCTTGGCCAATTTTGTGGCACGAGTGAACTCGTGCCCTTCCCAAAAGCTATGCTCTCGACTGAACTCCTGCCCTTCCCGAAGAGTCATGCTTCTGACTGAAGTTGTGCCCGTCCCAAGACAATCCCTACAGGCGGAAATCCACCGACAGCGTGGTCTCAACCGCCGTTGCTTCTCCACGCACGCGATAAGGACGGAAGCGCCACCATCGGGCTGCGTCCATGGCGGACGAAATCAGAGCATCCGGGCCGCTGCGTGGATGGATGTTCACGACTGTTCCGTCGGCGGCGATCACTGCGTCGAGAACCACTACGCCCTGAAGATTGGCCCGGCGTGCGGCGTCGGGATACGTTGGTTCGATTTTGCGGATGAGCAAGCGCTCCATCACTTCTGCGGGGACTTTCGCGGACGGCGCTTGTGCGTGCGCATCTTTTCTCGCCATGCGCTCTTCCAACTGCTCCCAGCCGCGATACCACTGCCACCCAGCCCACCCCCCAACTATCACCAGCAAGGCCAAAGTCATGTGCAGCAGGCGTTTAACCGCTGCGTCGCTGGTCTTGCCGGGAAACGGGCAGCCGGCGAGGCTGTATGGCCGCCTGTGCCGTAGCGGGTTGCGCCGAATTTGCGCGGGAAGAGGTGCCGCTGTTTTCAGCCTGCGGAGGAGGCGTCGGAACCGGAGCCACGACTCCAACCGGAACTGAAACTGCCGTTGAGGCCGAGACCGAAACCGGTACAGCCGGTTCGATTGCCGAGTTCAGCGGCTCACTGTTTCCTGCCCAGCTCCGGATCATGGAGCGCTGGTCCGGCGACAATCCCTGAAACTCGAAGCCGCACCGAAGCTGGTTGTGGTGCCGGACGACGGCTTTGGTCTGCAGCGCCTGAGCGGCGTTGGGCAGCTGGAACTGGACTCCAACCCACTCTCCCAGTTGAAGCTCCGCCGCCAGCACCGCTGCCACGCCGCCTTCTCCGAGATCGAGCGAGCGTCCGGGGATGCTGGCCGTGGTCCCGGAGCGGAGCACGGTGATGTCCACGGGAATGGCGACGGGATAGCGCGGAATGCGGCGCCGGACGCCGCTCAAGCCCGACAAAGGGTGTCCTGAAGCACTCATAGTTCGGATCGACGTTCTGATCAAACGTTCGGGTTGACGCTCTGCTCGATTGCTGCTCGATCTGAGCCTTAGGGTCCAACGCAGCGGCGGGCTTCACGCTGGTCTGTCAGTACTGGGGCGGGACGCCTGTACTTGATGGCTCCATAAAGTTATAGCCCGGAGTAAAGACTCCGGGCCACGTTCCATTCGTCCATTACGACTCGTGCAGGGGCCAGTGCCCTCCCGCGGCTTAAGGCCAGCGCTTGGCAGTGTCCTCCCACCCGGCGGCGCGGGCGGCTTGCGGGGCGACATTGACCGTCGGCTGCGGAATACGGATGGGTTGCTGCGCGGCAGGCGTCGAGGTCAAAGTCGGCTTGTCACTGCCGGCTTCCTTGTCCTCGGAAAGCAAGGGGGCGGCCACCCGCAATGCTTCCACTTCCTTTTCCAGCCGGGACAGTTCAAGTTCCTTCTGTCTCAAAACCTCATAAACATTCTTCATGCGTCTGCACCTGGAGAGATTCGAAATTTAGACGATTAAGTCGAACTTTATCAGTTGTTTCGGTTTTGTCAAGAAAGAAGAAGTTCGTCGAGAACCAGCTTTGTCTTGCCTTCAATTACTCGGCAAAAAGTCACGCGTCCAGTTTGTGTGGGACGAAACCAAAACCAAATCCGGTGATCGCTGCGCGACATTCCGACTTTGGTAGAGAATTTACCAGCTAAAATATGTAAATCCGAATCACTGTAAGTGCTGTGCAGGCATCCATCTGCACACCGATTTTACATTTCTGCGCCTTAACCTTTCCGGGGTCATCACGTCTAAGCAGCAGAACGCGGATTGCCATGCCAGCATGCGGGCCGGGTGGAAGCTACGGAACTGAAAGCCGGGCAATTGCGTACGGAACAGTAAGGGCAGGTGTAACTCGCTGGCGTCGTGTAACGCATGTGAGTGCTGGCGAGTGGGTGGGAACTCTGAAGGGGGAGTTATGGACATTGCACGCAGCAGTGGCAATGGCGCGGGAAGCAGGAATCTTCCCGGTAGCTCAGATCCTCATGTCCAGGAAGTGGTGAAGGCGGCGCACGAAGAGTTGCGCCAGCTGATGCGCCAGCGCGCCGACGTGATGAAACGCATCGGCACGGTGAAGCAGACCATCGTGGGACTGGCCAACTTGTTCGGCGACGAAGTCCTGAGCGAAGAATTGCTGGAACTGGTGGACCGCAAGAGTGGAGGCCGCCAGCCCGGCTTCACTAAAGCCTGCCGCATGGTGCTGATGGAAGCGGCGCGTCCCCTGGGCGCACGCGAGGTGTGTGAGCACATTCAACAGCGAATTCCTCCGGTGTTGTTGCGTCACAAAGATCCGCTGGCGTCGGTGACCACGGTCCTCAACCGGCTGGTGGAATACGGCGAAGCCCGGACAGTCGTTCGAGAGAATGGACGCAGGGCCTGGCAGTGGGTCGCCGATCCCGCCGACAGCGGCTTTGCCCCAACCCGCGCATCCGTGTAGAGCGGGTACCCTCGCCCGCTACAGGCCGCAGGCGACCCAGGCTCGAGTATTTCTGCCGGAGACGTGACTCTCCCAAACAGAGCACTGATCAATTTTGCAAAGCTGGGCGCTTGACGTGAGGATTGGTCTTTTCCGAAAATAACTTTGGCTCGTGGTCGCCCGCGGTCTCACGCGGGCGAGGGCGCCCGCACCACACATGCTTTACCCGGGTAGCAGCATGCCTTTTTCCAGATGACGCGTCACGTGCGCGTAGGACGCCGCATGAGGATCGTGGGTCACCATCACGATGGTCTTGTGAAAGTCTTCATTCAGACGTTTCAGAATTTCCAGCACTTCGGTCGCCGAGTGGCTATCCAGGTCGCCGGTTGGTTCGTCCGCGAGCAGCAGAGTCGGATCGCTGACGATGGCGCGCGCGATGGCAACGCGTTGTTCCTGTCCGCCGGAGAGTTGCTTGGGCAGGTGGCCGACACGTTCTTCCAGGCCAACCAGCTTGAGCGCAGTCATCACGTGATCGCGCCGCTGTTGTGCCGAGAGCTTGGTCAGCAGCAATGGCAGTTCGACGTTTTCGAACGCGGTCAACACCGGGATCAGATTGAAAGTCTGAAAGACGTAGCCGATGTGCTCATTGCGCCAGCGGGCCGATTGCGCGTCGCTGAAGCGGAAAATGTTCTCGCCCAACACCAGCAGTTCGCCGCCGGTGGGACGGTCGATGGCGGCAATCATGTTCAGCAACGTGGTCTTGCCGGAACCTGAGGGACCCATCAGCGCCAGAAATTCGCCGCCACCGATTTCGATGGAGACGTCGTCCAGCGCTTTGACCTCGAACGCGTCACGCTTGAAAACTTTGCTGACGTTGCGGGCCTGCACCACTTTGGTTTGGGTCGCGGTCTGGGGAATCGTAGGAGCTGCGCTCATGACTGCTGTCCTTTGATCTTGATTTTGTCGCCGTCTTTTAAGTCCTGAGGGGCGGTGGTGATCACGTCCTCGCCGCCGTTGAGACCCTGTATCATCACGCCGCCACTGCGTTGCGACAGGATTTTCACTTCACGCGCGGTGGCTTTCCCGTCAAACGCCAGGAAGACAATCTTTTTCCCGTTGCGATCGTGGATCGCTGTTGTAGGCACGAAGACGCCTTGCGGCTCGGAACTTGCATGCTTGTTCTCGTCCGCCAGAAATTTCACTGTGGCGTTCATGTCGGGCCGGAGCAGAGCATCCGGATTGAGGATTTGCACTTTCACCTGGACCGTGGCCTTGGCCCGGTTGGCCTGAGGCGAGATTTCTGCAATTACACCGTCCCAGTGCCGGTCCGGATAAGCGTCCACAGTGACCATGCCTTTTTGCTTGGGCCCAAGTTTTGCAAAGTCGTCCTGCGCGATATCGAGTTCGACCTGAAGATCGTTGAGATCGGCCAGCGAAACTACCAGTCCTTGCGGACCGCCCTCGGCCGTGCTGGCGAATCCAGAAGTGACGAGCTCTCCTTTTTCCGCAGCCCGTTCGAGAATGGTTCCAGTCACGGGAGCGCGGATCAGGGTGGCTTCGAGCAACGACTTCGCGTAGTCCGCCTGACCTTGCATTTGCTGCAAGGCGCCGCGAGCGCGAGCAATCTCTTCCTGCCGCGGACCAATCTTGGCCAACTGAAATCCCTTGTCCAGGGAATTCACGCGCTGCTGGTCGGCTTCAAACTTGGCGGTGGCATCATCGAGCGCCTGTTTCGAAAGCACGCCTTCGGTCACCAGGCCGCGAGTGCGGTCGAGTGTGATCTTGTCGTTGACCAGCGTCGCGCGGGCTTCATCCAGATTGTGTTGCGCCTGCTGAATCTCTTCTGGACGCGACCCGTTCTGCAGTTCATCGAGATAAGCCTTGGCGTTCTGAGCTGCGCCATTCGCCTGTTCGTACTGGGCACGGAATTCGTCGTCTTCCAGGCGAACCAGGATCTGGCCTTCCTTGACGTGGTCGCCTTTCTCTACGCCGATCCATTTCACGCGGCCTGTGACCTTGGAATTCAGGTTGATCTTGTGGTGAGCGACAATGTATCCGCTGGCGGAGAGAACTACGCCGCCGACTTCGCTGCTTTGCGCCGAAGCGCGTACAACTTCCACTTCTGGAGCGTCCTTGGAGAACAGGCGGTAGGAAAGCGTGAAGATTCCCAGCAGCACCAGCACTGCGATCCCGATGAGGATGTAGCGCTTGGCCCAGACCGGAGGCTCGCCTTCGCCGCCGGTGCGCGCGGTGCGGTCAATCTTCAGGCTGCGCAGGTCTTCGTGTTTTGCGTCAATCGGCATATTTTTTGTAGCGCCGGCGTCCCGCCGGCTGTCGGGTGGGCGTCCCGCCCACCCCATCGGGCCGGCCAGAGGCCGGCGCTACGTAACCTTAATCCCTCAGAGCGCTTAATATGTCCCGCCGCGAAGCGTGCCATGCTGGCGCGAATCCGCCTACCACGCCCATGATGAGAGCGAAAATCACCGCGCTCATGACCACCGCCGGCGTCATCTGCAGACTGAACACGACTTCGCTGAAGGTCACCTGATTCTGCGTACCGGTCGTCATGCCGTTGAACGGCAACATCAGGATGATCCCGAGCGTCGCACCCAGCAGCGACAACAGCAGCGACTCCAGCATGAACGAAGTCAGAATGCTGGGACGCGAAAACCCGATCACGCGCAGCGTGGCAATCTCACGTCCGCGGTAGGCTACGGCAGCATACATGGTATTGGCCGCCGCGAAACAGGAGCCGACTGCCATGATGAAGGCGACAATCCACCCTACAAACTTGATCGGGCCGCCTGACTTGGTTTGCGAGGCATAGTAGTCGGGTTCGAGCAGGCCATTGAGTTCAAGGCGCTGATCGTCGTTGGCGCGATTCTTCAGCGCCTGGGCCGATACCGGATCCGTCACCCGCACCAGGACGGACGAGTACACCGAACGCTCGAAGTCGGTGACCAGTTGATTGATGTCTCCCCATATTTCGGAGTCATGCGCCGTGCCGCTGCCGTCGAAGATCCCGACAATCGGCCAGTCGCCTTTGCCGATATGCACGACATCGCCAATATTCGCATGCTCAAATCGCCGGTTGATCGAACTGCTGACGACAACCTCGCGCTGGCCTGGGGTAAACCATCGCCCTTCTTTAATATGTATCTCTGGCCGCATCTCAATTCCAAGGGGAGAGAGAAAGCGGGTCGTAACGTTGGTCTCCCCCGTGCCGCCCTTGCGCGGCAGCACGACTACCAGAATGTCCTCACCCGATACCAGAGGCTCGCCCTTTGCGTTCTTGCTTTACGCCGGGCAGATTCTTCAAAACTTCGACCGCATCCCGCGTTACGCCGCCGGCCGCCAGTTCCGAGTCGGAACCCTTGCGCAGCATCAACACGTTCAAGGGATCGCCCGTGGTAGCGAATGCGCGCCCCAGGCCCGCCAGCAGCGCCATGATGAAAACAGCCGTGGCAACCGTGAGCGCAATTCCCAGCGCGGTCATGATGGTAAGGCTCTTCCGCAGCCGCAGATTGCGCACGTTATAACTGAGAGGGATTGCCATTTACTTTTCCTTCTTGCCTTTTCCTTCGTGAACCTTCGTGTCCTTCGTGGTTGAATGCTTTTTACTGCTCGTCAGCCAATGTGACGCAAGCCGTCCACGATATTGACCTTGGCTGCGTTGTACGAAGGAATAAAAGAACTCACGAATCCCACCACGGCAGCAACTAACAACGCCGCCAGGATGGTAATGGGAGTGACCTTCATGCCGGTAAACATTCCACCCTGACTGGCCATGGCGCCGACCACGAGGGCACAGAGCAGCGATCCCACCAGCCCTCCGATCACAGACAGCGAAACCGCCTCGCCTACGAACAATCCCAGAATGCTGTTGCGCGTAAAGCCCAGTGTCTTCAACACCGCGACTTCCCGAGTACGCTCTCGAATCGACATTGCCATGGTATTGGCCGACACCAGCAGGATGGTGAACACCACTGCCAGGCAAATGCTCATGATGAAGGCCTTGATGTTGCCCAGCATTCCGATGAAGCCCAATTGGAAGGCGTGTTCGGTCTCGGTCTTGGTGGGCTTATCGGCGTTGCGGAAGGTCTCATCGATGGCTTGCGCCACCCGGGTAACGGACTCGGGCGAATCGGCCAGGACCGCGTAAAACCCTTCCTGTCCCTTGAGTTTGGGAAAGCCTTCGTCGATGTAGTCTTTGTTGAAGTAGATAGATTGTGTCGGATCCGGCGGCGTGAAGATTCCCCGGATCGTCAGCTCCAGATTTACCGGGAAAATCTTGCCGGTAATGTTCAGGCGGTCGCCAATCTTCCAGCCAAATTTGTTGGCCAGACCAACGTCCACGATGGCGCCGGCTCGATCATGCTGCCAGGCTTCGAGCTGGTCGGCGGGAATCTTGAATTCGGGATACACCTTCAGGATCTCTTGCGGATCGGTGCCGAACTGGGCGAAGAAGTTGTTCGCCTTATCGTCCTTATATTGGCCCGCCAAACCATTGCTGGTTCACCACTTCCTTCACGCCCGGGATAGCCTGGATCTTCTGCTTGTAGTAGCTGGGCAGATTGAAGATCAGCGAGACCTTGTGGCGGACGATCAGGCGTTGCGCCGATTGTTCGCTCGGCTTGTTGTCGTAAAAACTGCGCCAGATGGTGATCAGGAAGGTCAGCAGCAACAGCGAGCCGCCAATGCTGAGAACGGTCAGGATGCTGCGGCGCTTGTTGCGGAAGGCGTTTTTAGTGACAAAACGGGTCAGGGTCATACTCGTGAACTCCAGGAGAGGACAGGAACGGACGGACCGTCAGCCAAGCCCCATCAGAATAGACGAAAAAGTCAGGCCTCGGCAACCAGCCACCGCTAAAAATCGCAAAACCAGTCCTCTTAAATAATTACAACGTTCAGCGGCCTTACAAAGTTACGGCTTGGAGCCAGAATAAAGTTCCATAAGGCAGTCGTCGGTCGTCAGTCTTCAGTCGTCGGCAACACCAGATTCCTCACCGCTGAGTAGCGCTGCGTCCCGCCCACGCATCGGGCCCGCCGGAGGCCGGCGCTACTACCGGTTCGAATGACAAAAGTTGAGGCTGGCGACATTTCTCCAGAGACTACCTTTTCAGCACCTCTATCAGGTCGCGAAAGCGTTCCACGGAAGGGCTGGGTCCCAGGTCCTCAAGTTCATATAGCTGGCGCACTTCGATCTCGGCCGCAGCTTCCTCACCTACAGGATTGGGGAAACGCTTGGTCCATTCGAGCGCCTCTTCCCTGGATTTCACCTGGATCAGGGTGTAACCGGCGATAAGTTCCTTTGACTCCGCGAATGGCCCATCGATGACGGTGCGCTTTTGGCCCGAGTACCGGATGCGCCAGCCCTTTGACGTTGGTTGCAATCCGGAAGCATCGAGAAGCACTCCCGCTTTTGCCAGTTCCTCGTGGTATGTCGTCATGGCGGCAAACATCTTTTCCTCACCGACATTGCCCGCCTCGGTATCTTTGGTTGCCTTCACCACAATCATGAATCGCATCGTTGGTCTCCCTTCGTTTAATTGCAGGTTCGCGAGCGCTCTGGGCGTCGATACCTCCGCTATCCAAACGTCGAATGAGAGACAGCAAAATCGACATCATCAGCCCTTATTTGTTCCTCGTTCGCTTCTGGGTTCCTTTGCGTCCTTTGCGGAATGCCTTTGCGAACTTTGCGGTTTAGGATTTTGTCGTTTCAGAGGCCGCGAAGATCAAAGTCTTTAACCGCAAAGTTCGCAAGGCATTCCACAAAGGTGCAAAGTCCTAGGAAACTGCGTCACTGCCAGTGACGTTACCGGTTGCCTGGGTGCACTGAATGCACTAGCATGGCCCACGGTTCTGAAGGCGCGGTAATGGAGGAGTATGGGCGAGACCGTAGCGCATCTCACGCATAAGTCCCTGACTGGCATCGACATCGCGATCATCGCGGTGTACTTCGTGGTCATTTTCGCCATCGGTTTCTACTTCGCCCGCAAGGAACGCACCTCCACCGACTACTTCCTCGCCAGCCGTGACGTGGGCTGGTTCGCCATCGGGGCGTCGCTGTTTGTTTCGAATATCTCGACTGAGCACTTCATTGGACTAGCTGGTTCCGGCGCAAGCTCGGGCTTGGCGGTCGGATCGTTTGAATGGCTGGCCTGCCTGATCCTGCTGGTTTTGGGATGGGTCTTTGTTCCGTTCTATCTCCGGTCGAACGTGTTCACCATGCCGGAATTTCTGGAGCGGCGCTTCAGCCGGTCCTGCGCTGTGTATCTGGCGGGAATTTCGATCCTGGCTTATGTGTTCACCAAGATTTCGGTCCATCTTTATGCTGCTGCGATTGTGCTGGAGCGCGTCGTGGGCTGGAGCCCGCTCACGGCAGCCGTCATCCTGGTCATCGCTACCGGTATTTACACCATTGCCGGAGGACTGGCTGCGGTCATTTATACCGACCTTGTCCAGACCCTGATCCTGATTTTCGGCGCAGTCATCCTGACCGTGATCGGAATGCACCAGGTTGGCGGATTCGAAGGACTGCGCGCGGCCTTGCCTGCCAGCTACTTCCACATGGTTAAGCCGATGAGCGATCCGGACTTTCCCTGGACGGGTATTTTCTTCGGCGCGCCCATTCTCGGCATCTGGTATTGGTGTACCGACCAGGTGATTGTGCAGCGCGTGCTCTCCGCCAAGGATGAAGGACACGCCAAAGCCGCCACCATCTTTGCCGGCTTTCTCAAGATTCTGCCTGTCTTCATGCTGGTGCTGCCCGGCCTGATCGCCGTCGCTCTCTATCGCGACCTGTTCAAGTTCGGGCCGCACGGCGAAGTGCTGAACGGCGACATCGCCTATCCCACGCTCATCATCAATCTTCTTCCTACAGGACTTGTGGGAGTGATGATCGCGGCGCTGTTGGCGGCGCTGATGGGAGCCATGAGTTCGGTGTTCAATTCGGCTTCGACCCTGGTCACGCTCGACTTCTATAAGAAGATCAAGCCGGACGCATCCGAGAAGCAGTTGGTCGGCTTCGGGCGCGTGATGACCGGAGTGATGGTGGTGCTCGGCCTCGCCTGGGTGCCGTTCATCCATCTGATCAGCAGCCAGCTCTATATTTATCTGCAAAGCGTGCAGGGATACATCAGTCCGCCCATCGCGGCCTGCTTCATCCTGGGAATTCTGTGGCCGCGGCTGAACTCGCAGGGCGCAATCACTTCGCTGCTGACCGGCTTCGTGATGGGCGCAGCTCGCTTCATCCTCGAACTGATGGACCGCGCCGCCGGTGGTCATGCTTTCGACAACGCTTTCCTGCGCGGCCTGGTGGACATGAATTTTCTGCACTACTCCATCCTCATGTTCGTGATCTGCTGCGTCGTGCTGATCGCCGTCAGCCTGGTGACGCCGGCGCCCGAACGGAAAAAGCTGGCCGGCCTGACTTTCGCGACCGTCGGCGAGAAAATGGATATCACTCCCGTGCGAGCCCTCGACCACAAACCCGCGGCGGAGACTGCGGCCGAGCACCGGCTGAATGTAATATTCAGCCTTTTGCTGATCGCAACGGTCGTCGGACTGTGGGTCCATTTCCGCTAGGGATGTTTGTTCATCCCATCGGATTCCCGAAATGGCCCGCATCCGCAGCCTGAGACCCAACGTCACCCGCGAAGAAGCCACTGAGCATTTTTCTTCCGGCATGTTCGACTTCCTGCGCGAGTCGACATTCGGTCCGCTGCGTTCGGTGGCGGATTTCTACATTCCTTTCCGGCTCTTCCAGATTGAAATCGTCAACAGCGGCAAACGCGACTCGCGCATATTCGGTCTGGACGCGGTCAACGGATCGCTCGACCTTTACACCTTCGAACAACTGCCGGGCGAGCGCGAAGTGTTTTATCTGGAGACGCGCAACTGCAGCGAGCCTCTGCTGGGCGAGGCCGAGTCAATCAAGACTCGTCACAACGAAAGTGCAGCGCCTGCTCTTCAGCACAGGATTTTTCCGGGTGCGGAATTTGCAGATCAACGCCGAGCCAGTGGCGGGTGAAATCTACATCCCTTACTGGGTAGGATTTCGCGGACGCGGATCGCGGGCGCGCCTGGCGGTGATCGATGCAGTGCGCCGCAGGCCGGAAGGCGCGAAAGTGCGCCAACTGATACGAACCTGGCTGACGTCGATCCGGACCACGTAGGGGCGGGAAGTTCGTCGTTGGCCATTGGCCTTTGGTCGTTGGCTAGAATCAACGCCCTTGACTTGAGGCCAACGACCAAGGGCCAAGGACCAACGACGAACTTCGGGTGAGATCCCTCGATTTGGAAATTTCCCCGCCGCTATCGTAGTATTCCCCACCTGTTCGGAAAGGGCCCTGCCAAATGATGTTAGGAATGTCGCTCTCGACCTTCACCACGGTGCACGTCATCATCAGTCTGATCGCCATCGTATCCGGAATCATCGTGCTGTTCGGAATGCTCGGCTCCAAACGGCTGGACGGTCTTACCGCGCTTTTTCTGTTCACCACGGTGCTGACCAGCGTGACCGGATTCGGTTTTCCGTTTACCCACCTCGGGCCCGGCCCACAAGCTCGGAATCATTTCGCTGGTCGTTCTGGCGATCACGCTCCTGGCGCGTTACAGCTTCCACATGGCCGGCTCGTGGCGGTGGATTTACGTGGTCACCGCCGTGATGGCCCTGTATCTAAATGTTTTTGTGCTGGTGGTGCAGTCTTTCGAGAAAGTGCCGGCGTTGCATGCGATGGCTCCAACGCAGACTGAGGGGCCGTTCAAGATTGCGCAACTGGTAGTGCTGGTCTTGTTCATCTTGCTGACTGTCGTCGCGGTGAGGAAGTTCCATCCAGAGAATTAGAAGGCAGGAATGATTGCCATCTTCCGGCCCGGCGGCACGAGATCAACCGCCGGGATTAATGTTCGCCTGCTCTCAGTTCCTTATCTACTTGCCCTTCAGTTCGACCACGATCACATCGAACGCTTTGTCCCCGATGTTCTCCGGCAGGTGAGTGCCAGCGGCGGTGTACTGTGAGTCTCCCGCCTTGGTGGTGAGAAGCTGCGTCTTTCCGCCCGGGAAGGTGAATTTTCCGTCGGCGTCGGTAAGGAACACTGCCACCGTCGCGGGATGGCTATGCATTACTGACTTTTCGTGCGGGCCATAGTGGGCCTTCAAAATCCGCACCTGGTCGTTTTCGCTCACGACCGTGTAATGCTTGGGATCAACCTTGGCGGCATCCTGGGCCGAAAGCATGGGCGCGAGACACAAGGACAATGCTGCACCATAGAGCGCGAATCGCTTTTGCATATCGATCTCCTTAATTTATTTGTGAGCTGAGCCGAAAAGCGGCCTAACCCTACTCCGTAGGTTTGCCGATGTCAATCGAGGTCATCCTAATTAGCTCGATCGCTTCGAATGCTTCTCTCAAGCCTGGTTGCCCCTTCTGCGACCGACTAATTTCAGCACCTCGAACCATGTAATGCTGATGGATCCCACGGCAAATGACAGGAGCAGATCCTTTGGATGCAAAACTGAAAACTCGAAAACAGTCCGAATGCCGGGCACGTAAAGGACGGCCAGAAGAGTTGCCATAGTTCCCAGCGTAACCAGCCACAGAGCCGTGTTCTGAACCCGGCCTTTCTCAAACGCAGTTCGCAAAGCCGAACGGTTGGCCCAGATCAAGGCCAGGTTCCCGGCCACGAGTGCGGTGAAGGCAATGGCGCGCGCATGTTCTGGGGCTTGACCCCGGCGCATCGCAAAGAGAAAAGCCACCAGGACAGTGATGAACACACCCATGCCTTGCAGCAGACCGAGTGTAATTGTGGAACGCGAAAATAGCCGGGCTCCTTCTGGCCGCGGTTTTCTTCGCATGATTCCAGGTTCCTCGCCTTCGGCTTCGAAGGCAATCGAACAAGCCGGATCGACGATGAGCTCGAAGAAAACGATGTGCAGTGGCATCAGGAGAATCGGCCAATTGAATATCACTGGCAGGACAGCCATGCCTGCAATCGGTACATGAACGGCAAAAACATAGCGCACTGCATTGGAGAGATTGTCATAGATCCTTCGGCCCAGACGAACCGCATCGACAATCGCCGGGAAATCGTCGTCCGCCAGCACCAGCGCGGCTGCCTCACGAGCGACGTCCGAGCCGCGTGCGCCCATGGCAATCCCGATATGCGCTGCCTTTAACGCCGGGGCGTCGTTGACGCCGTCACCTGTCATTGCGACTACTTCCTGGTTGGCTTTGAACGCCTCCACCAAGCGCAGCTTCTGTTCCGGACGCACGCGGGCGAAAACATTGCAGTCGCGCACCATGGCCTGCAACCCTGGCGCATCAAGGCGCTCCAGTGTCTCTCCCGTGATCACGCGTGCGGGATTGACTAATCCGGCTTGGGTTGCGATCGCGGTCGCCGTTCCAGGGTAGTCGCCAGTGATCATCACCACTCGAACTCCGGCGCTTGCCAGTTCAGCGACAGCGCCAGGGACCGTGGATCGAATGGGATCGGCAAGCCCGATCAAGCCCAATACCTCAAGCTGCAGATGGCGTTTTTCCTTGGGCAGAACGCCATTTTGCGCCGCTCCTTTCGCTACCGCGATTACACGCATCCCTTTGCTGGTCATTTGTTGCAAGGCCGATTCCAGCGAGTCCCGCACCTGCCGCGGCATCGGGGAAAGTCTGAATATTTCCTCGGGCGCGCCCTTGGCCGCCACGCATATGGGAGAACCTTCGTATGCTTTCGCAACCAGCATGCAGTCTGACGATAGTGGGTATTCGCGAATGAGTTGTCCGTGAGATGTATGCGCCGGGCGTGCCGCGAGCACTGCCTTGTCGACGGGATCCGCTGTATTCTGCTCGGACGCGAGCGCCGCGATTCGCAGCACTTCATCCTTGGTCCCAGGTACATTTTCTGGCTGACAAAGACCTCCTGCACCGCCATCCGGTTTTCCGTGAGGGTACCGGTTTTGTCCACGCAGATCACAGTCGCAGCACCCAGCATTTCGATGGCAGGAAATCGCCGCGTCAGGACCTTCTTCTGTGAAATCCGCCATGCCCCGATGGCCATAAAGATGGCCAGCACCAGGGGGAATTCCTCGGGAACCAGGGAGATGGCCAAAGCCAGGGCCGAAATGACTCCCTTCGTCCAGTCTCCGCGCAGTAAGCCGTACATTCCTGCCACGAAGCCACAGACCAGAAGACTCAGGATGCCGAAGGTGCGCACCAGTCTGGCAGTTTCTCTTTCGAGCTTCGTAGACTGGGACGTGACTTGACCCAGTTGCGTGCCGATCTTCCCAATTTCAGATTGTGCACCGGTGGCGGTGACGAGTGCGATTCCATGACCTCGAACCACCAGAGTTGCGGAGTAAACCGCAGTAGATTCCGGGGTTCTGGCGGAACCCGCTGCATTCTCTGCTTCCTTATCGACGGGAACGCTCTCTCCCGTAAGCAGTGATTCGTCGAGCGCCAACAAAACGCTCTCGATCACCTGTCCGTCAGCGGGTACACGGTCGCCTTCGTTCAGAATGACGATGTCCCCGGGAACTACCTCCCGGGCGGGGATGCGGCGCATACCCTCCGATCTCATCACCAGAGCGCGCGGACTGGTAAGGTCGCGCAACGCTTCCAGAGTGCGCTCCGTGCGGTGCTTTTGAGTCGTCGAAATACCGATGACCATGAAAATGCTGGCCAGGATTGCGATCGCTTCCCGCAGATCTCCAATGAGCAGGTAGACGAGTCCCGTGCCCATAAGGAGTATGAGCATGGGTTCTTTAAGAGTGCCGAGGACGATCGAGAAGAGAGTCAGCTTTTTACTTGAGGGGAGAACATTGGGTCCGTATTTCTGAAGGCGCTGCCGGGCTTCGGTGTCCGTGAGTCCCAACAAACTCGATTGCGGTTCCACAATCGTATCGGCCACGTCAGCCTCGGATGGTCATAACTGGCAGCTTGGCCTGGGCAATGATGCGATGGGCGAGGGCCCACGGAATATGGGTAGTAGCCCGGTCCCAATCTCCGCCGCCACGAACACCCAGCACAATCGCGCTGGCCTTGAGCCGATTTGCAAAACTCGTGATGGCCTTGGCGGGATGAGCGAACTCGACCTGGATCTTGCCGATGCGCTTACGGAGATTCGGGTCGGCCGCAGATTTTATCTTCTCTTCGGTTTGTTTCCTGATTCTGTTTCGTTCGGGACGCGATTGGATGTCCGGATGGACCGCGCGGATTACGGACACACTGCAGTCGAACTTCCTGGCGAATGTCGAAAGATGAGGAAGAGCCGCCAGTGAGTGCGGCTCCAGATCGGTGGCGAACACCAGGCGTGTTAAAGGCCGTGTGCTGGCTCGAACCTTCGGCCCGAGGACGAAAACCGGGCAGGCAGATTTTCGAAAGATCTCTTCCGCCACGGAACCGAATGCGATCCGGGCGGCCCGGAGACGCGCGGAGGTGCTGACTACGATTAGGTCGACACCGTGGGCCGCTATGAATTGCGCGATCGCCGGGGCGGCTTCGCCTTCCATCATGCTGTTAGCGCAGTTCGAGAATCCGCCTTCCTCCAGCCAGCGCGCCATCGATTCCTGGGCCAGCGCCCAGACTTGCTGCTTCTTCAGTTCCCGCAAGTCCTTGGGACCGAAGCTGTATTCCAGGGAATCGACCGTATGCACCGCGGTCACTCTGGTTCCCGAAACCCGCGCCAGGTTCTGGGCAAATTTCATAGCGGAGGTCGAAGCGGGAGAGAAGTCGGTGGGAACTGCAATCTGGTAGTGCGCTTTGCTGGCTCGCTTACGGCTGATTTTCATCTTCATCCCTCCCTGTGCAATTTCTACCTCACCAATCTTCGCGGGTGTGAGGGCGCTGCGATGTGACTTCGATCACTGAGTCGGGTGATCGGACGAGATCTTCCAATAATTTTGCCCGCGCCAGTGTACGGCACTTCAGCTTTTCCTTCCCACTCCTCTGAATGTTCCATCCATTTCCGAGTACCTTCGTAACTCCCATCCACGATTGATGCGGGATATCCTAGTGGCACTTTTCCATCAAGGACGACCTCTGGTTTTTTGACCAGAAGACCGCCGCTTTGTTGATTTTTTCGGGGCTCAGGGAGCAATGGCCAACAAGATCGGACGTTTCGAAATACTGAGTGAAATTACGCATTCCGAGATTGGCGCGGTCTATAAGGCCGCCGATCCGGAGAGCGGGCAGACGATCGCCCTGAAGACCATCCGGCTACAGATGCTGGCCGAACAGGCCGACACGCTGATGCAGTACATTCTGCAGGAAGCCGCCGGCACCAAGCCTCTCAGCAGCCACAACATCGCACAACTTTTTGGAGTCGAAGAGATCGACGGCCAGTGCTGCGCCGCCGAAGAGTACGTGCAGGGCAACAGCATCGCCACCATGCTGGCCCGCAAAGAAGGGTTTTCCATCTGGGACCTGCAGGACATCGTGCGCCAGACTTGTCAGGGTCTGGATCACGCGCATTCTCACAACGTTGTCCATTACAGTCTCGAGCCGGCCAAGATCATGGTCACGTGGGACGGGACGGTCAAAGTCCTGAGCTTCGGAGTTTCCTGCATGGGAGCGTTTACCTGCCAGGCTTCGGGCAAGGCGCCGGATGTTCTGCACTATGTTTCGCCGGAGCAGTTGCGCGGCGATCCGGTGGACGGACGCTCCAACATTTTCAGCCTGGGCGCGATCCTGTACGAGATGGCGACCGAGGCCAAGGCTTTTCCGGGCGATGATGCGGACCAGGTGCGGCAGGCGATTGTCGAAGTCACACCCCCGGCGCCGATCGCGATCAATCCCAAGATTCATCCCGTGCTGAGCGAAGTGATCATGAAGGCGCTGTCCAAGGCACCTGAAGAGCGCTATCAAAGTGGCCAGGATCTGGTCAACGATCTGGAACGCTGCAAGGAAAGTGCGACCAAAGCGGTCGCCAAGAAACCGGCGCAAGCCGCTGCGGCCAGCGCGGCTCCGGCTGCCAAGGCAGCGTTGCAAAGCAACGACAGCGCCCAGCGCACCTCAGCCCCAGAAGGCATCAATACCGATACCTGCACCAGATCATGCGCCTGCCGCCAGCGCGGCGAATGCGGCGCCATCTTCTTCTTCACCTTCTCCGGCACGAGCCGCGGCTGCGGCTGCGGGCTGGGAAAGCGCAAGCGCGGTTTCCACCGTCGCTCCGGCGAAAGCGCCGAAGCCGGAGGCCAGCTCAAGCCCGGCGAAAGTATCCGGACAAAGCAATTTTCAGGAACGCGCCAGCGCCGTCGCCGATGTCGCGGAACCTGCGACGGAGAAACCTTCGTTCCGGGTTGATCCGTCAATGGCGGCAGAGGCTGCGAGAGAATCGTCGCGCGGCACCAGCTTCTCAGAAATGAGTGAGATGCCGCCGCTGAAAGAAATCTACACACCGCCGCCACCGCCTCCGGCGGCGGCTGAGTTCGAAGCGGAGCCGGCAGTTTCACTCAACCGGACGCAGCCGGAAAAACCCAAAGTGCAGCCGCGGGAAGTGGCGCGCAAGGCCGTCAGCGAGATTAAGAAGACGCCGCCCAAACTCTTCTTGCTTTCAATTGCGGGCGCGGTTGCGATCATTCTGCTGGTAGTCGGCACCATCGCGTACCGCATCCACTCCGAGAACTCGGCAGAAGAAGGTTCGGCGGAGCAGCCGGCCGCGACCGCGCCGGCCGAAGCCGGCGCCAAGCCAGCCTGGAGCCCGGCTCAGCCTCCGGTAGCCACTCCGGTTCAGGCGCCGCTTGAGCAGGTCACGGCGGGACACGATGCACCGACGGTTTCCGTCGTTCCGAAGTACAACAACAAGAAGAGGGCCAAGGCCCAGCCCACTGCCTCCCCGACCGTGATTCCCGGACAGTTGACCATCAATTCGACTCCGGAAGGCGCGGAGGTGCGGATCGATGGACGTAGCGATCCCAGCTGGATTACGCCTTTCAACCTGCCAGGCCTCGCGCCGGGACAGCATAGCGTGACCGTCGCCCGCGCCGGATACGCGCCTGAGACCCGCGCCATCGATGTCGCTTCCGGCAGCAAATCATTTCTGGTCATTCAGCTGGCGCAGCTGACCGCCGCGGCAGCGATCACCAGTCAGCCAGCGGGAGCGCAGATTTTCCTCGATGGCAAAGACACCGGAAAGGTCACTCCGTCGCAGATCTCCGTGGACAAGCCGGGTTCGCACACCTTCCTGATCAGGAAGCAGGGCTATCTGGATGAAACTTCCAGCGCCAGCCTGCAATCCGGACAGGTCTTCCATTTCGCGCCCACGCTCAAAGCTCTCGGGTCGGTCGATGACATCAAGCTGGGTGGAAAATTCAAGAAGCTGTTCGGCGGCGGCGACACCGCAGGCATGGTTGCGGTAAGCGTCAAGACCCAGCCCAAGGGAGCGCAGGTTGCAGTCAACAACCGCATCCTCGACAAGTTCTCTCCGGTTGATTTTTATCTCAATCCAGGAACCTACGTGATCGACATCACCGCGTCGGGATATAAGCCGTTCCATAAAGTGCATCGACGTGCAAAAGGGCAGCAAGGTGGTCGATCGACGAGAATCTGGAGCGGGAGTAAGAGCAAGTTCCGCACGGCAGAATTGGATTCCGCATTCAGGTCCCGGTCCCGAGGGACCGATGATGGTGGCGGGAACCAGATCAGAATAAGCCTGAAGAGTTAAAAAAAGGCCGCCAGGTTTGCTGGCGGCCTTCCTGTTTTTGGCTAAGAGCTAAGAGCTAAGAGCTAAAAGCTGCTTCTAGTACCCCCAGCCTCTCCCGCCGCGATAACTCGACTGATAGCCTTCGGCGTAGCCGCTGGAATACTGCGAGCGGTAGTAGTTCTTGTCGCCGAACGAACCGTTGTAGCCGTGCGTCCGGTTGCCGAACTCGTTGCGCGGATTCGGATTGAATGGTTTGTTCTGCGACATGTCGCGTTGCGCCATGTATCTGCCGTCCTGAAAGCCGAAGTTGTAGCCGTTGTTTCCGCCACCGCCGGAGCGTCCGTAGACGGAACCCGGGTAGCCGTAGCCACCGCTGGGATAGCCATAGCCTCCACTGGGATAACCGTATCCGCCGGGATAGCCCCGCGGAACGCGGTTGTAAATCTGGCCGTTACCGTTGCCATAGTATCCGTCGTTACGATTGCGATCGCGTTCCCACCAGTGATGGTCGCGTTCCCATCGTCCGCGATCACGGTCGTGGTCGCGGTCTCGCCATTTATCATGATCACGATCGCGGTCATGATGACGGTCGCGATCGCCATGCTTGTCCCAGCGATCGTTGTTTTGTAGTCGTCATGGTCGCGGGCCAGTGCGAGACCGCTGAACATCAGAGTCATTGCCACTGCCAGGGTTGCCAGCTTCATGCTTCGCATAGTTCCTCCCACACGGTTCCATCGTCCGAAAGGCTTGATTGCGATCACGCCTGCCCTCGATCGACTCCTGGGACCGGTTTGCTCATTCGTTCGGATGCCAACCCGAATCGAGTTGGCTGTATTTCGGGAGCATATTTTTTCGAACCTTAAGTGAACCTTAAATCTAAGCCCAGCAATCACTTGAGAGTGTTAGACTGATCACGTTTTGGAGCAGTTTGAAGGGCGAAAAAGAGGCGACATTTATGCCAATTGAACGAGTAGGAGTGATCGGCGCGGGCACCATGGGCAACGGCATTGCCCACGTTTTTGCCCGCAGCGGATATCGCGTGACCCTGTGCGATGTGGAGCAGAAATTTCTGGATCGCGGCCTGGAGACGATCGGCAAGAATCTCGACCGCGAGCTGGCCAAGGGCAAAATCACTGCCGGAGATAAAGCTGCGGCGCTACAGCGGATCACGCCGGTGCTGAAACGTTCCGATCTCGCGCCCTGCGATTTCGTGATCGAAGCAGCCACCGAAAAATTCGAAATCAAGACCGAGATCTTTCGCGACCTCGATCAGATTTGCCGTCCCGAAGTGATTCTGGCTTCGAATACTTCTTCGATATCGATTACGAAGCTGGCGGCTGTGACCCGGCGTCCGGCGAAAATTATCGGAATGCATTTCTTCAATCCGGTTCCGGTGATGAAACTTGCGGAAGTGATTCGCGGGCTGGCAACCTCGCAGGAAACTTTCGCCACGGTGCGCGACCTGGCATTGCAACTCGACAAGACGCCTATCGAAGTGAACGACGCTCCCGGATTTGTTTCCAACCGCGTGCTGATGCCGCTGCTGAACGAAGCCATGTACGCGGTAATGGAAGGTGTCGCCACAGCCGAAGCAGTGGACGAAGTGTTCAAACTGGGGATGGCCCATCCCATGGGCCCGCTCACGCTTGGCGGACTTCATCGGACTCGATGTCTGCCTCGACATCATGCGCGTGCTGCAGGATGGTTTGGGAGATCCCAAATACCGGCCGTGTCCGCTGCTGATCAAGATGGTGGATGCCGGCTGGCTGGGGAAGAAGAGCGGGAGAGGTTTCTACAAGTACTAGCGGTGGAGGACGTGAATGTGTGGTCGCGGGCGACCTCGCCGCGTCTTGGTGAGCGAAATCAAAGTCTAGAGTCAAGGCGGCGGACAGAGTGTCCGCGCCCACACGTGGAATTTACGATGGCAGACACGGAGCGATCGCGGTATCTACATTCTTGGCGGCGTGCTCGGCATCGTCGCCGGAGTTCTCGACGTCAAATTTGGCGACTTGCTGCTGACCGCGCTCTTCGTGCTGATGGCAACGATGCTGCTGGGCGCGCTTCGTCCGCAGCGCCCGTGGCGATGGACGCTTACTGTCGGCCGTCTTTGTCCCGCTGGTACAACTGGCCGCGTACGCCATGCTGACAGAAAAACCCTACCGCGCGCAGATCTACGAATCGTTTCTCGGATTTCTCACAGGAATTGCCGGCGCCTACGGCGGCGCGACTGCGCGACGAGCGCTAGGCCAATTGTGGGAGTGAAGCTGAAGACTGACGACCGAAGACTGACGACTGCCTCCTCATCCCATTAGTTACTCGCGTTTCCACAGCCTGCGCGAGTATTCTTCCGACATGGGAGTGTCGGTCTCGGTGCTGGCCAGTGGAAGCAAAGGAAACAGCACCCTTATCTCGAGTTCGTGCACCAGGATTCTGGTGGACGCGGGAATTTCCTGCCGCGAGACCGTCAAGCGCTTGCGTGCTTTAGGTGAAGATCCGCGCTCGCTTTCCGCGATCCTGATTACGCACGAACATTGCGACCACATTTACGGGCTGGCGGTGCTGGCGCGAAAATTTCAGGTGCCGGTATTCATGACCGGCGCGACGCACCAGGCCTGGGCTCGCTCGTTGCGCGACGATGCCGGCGAACTGCCGAAACTGGAGCGTCTCGAGATTTTTTCCGCCGGACGCAGTTTTACGATTGGCGACATTGCGGTCACACCGTTCACCATCCCGCACGATGCCGTTGATCCTGTGGGCATGACGTTTCGCGCTGACGGCATCAAAGTCGGAATCGCAACCGACCTGGGATACATGCCGCCCAACGTATGCGATCAGCTCCGTGGCTGCGACGTGCTGGTGATTGAATCGAATCATGATCTTGAGATGTTGCGCGGGGGACCATACCCCTGGTCGGTCAAGCAGCGCGTCGGAAGTCCGACGGGACATCTGTCGAATGACAAGCTTGCGAAATTCTTATGCACCGAATACGACGGCAGCGCATCATACATAGTGCTGGCGCATCTGTCGGAGCTCAATAACCATCCTGAACTTGCGCTGGGCACAGCGGAAAAGGCCCTGGGGGGACGCCAGACATTGCTGCATAATCGCGTAATGCTGGCGCGCCAATCGGAGCCGATGGCAGCGATCCAGCTGTAATCCCATGACTCAGGCGCTATGAGCGAGTGCGTTGATCCTATTGTTGGGAAAATTTTAGCTGGCTGGCGTTACGACATCTCCGGCCTCGCGCCCGAGATGCGTGAAGATTACGAAGACCATTTCGACAGCTGCGCCCACTGCCGCTCCCGCCAGCATCTGCACCGCAATATCGATCTTGGCTTGATCGCGCTGGCGTCGGTTTCTGCTGCCGTCTTTCTGCTGGCTTTTGGTGTGATCCTTCATCTCAATCCCCGGCACGCCTTCTGGCTCGAATTGGCCGCGCTGGTGGGATTCGCACTCTCTGCTTTGATCTGGCTGGGCGTTGCAGTGGCTACGCCCGCACCGATGGCCGTAGTCGATGCTGCCAAACTCGGCGCACGCCGCGTACACGATCGCCTGCCCGCGGAAATCCGCGAACGCCTTCCTGAAGAATTCCGCCTGAAAATCACCGGCTCGTAAGCGACAGTGAAATCGCCGCCGCACTAAACCAAAGGCATTAACCACCAAGGACACGAAGGCTCACTAAGGGAAACCAATCACTCAGAGTCTTCCTTCGCGAACCTTCGTGTCCTTCGTGGTTAACGGTTTTTGCTTGCTACAATTCCAACGTTGTCTATTTCCTTTCAGATCGACGCCAAGTCGGGCCCTGCCCGAGCCAGCCGCCTGACTACGCCGCATGGCGTAATCGAGACGCCGGTCTTCATGCCGGTGGGAACTGTCGCCTCAGTGAAAGGCGTTTCGCAGGACATTCTCGAAGACATCGGCGTTCAGATTCTGCTGGGAAATACCTACCATCTTTATTTGCGGCCGGGAGTGGAGCAGGTGCGGCAATCGGGTGGGCTGCATCGCTTCATGGCGTGGCCGCGGGCGATTCTCACCGACTCCGGCGGCTTCCAGGTTTTCAGCCTGAACGAACTGCGGAAGGTCACGGAAGAAGGCGTGACGTTCCGCTCGCATCTGGACGGGTCGTCGCATTTCTTCAGTCCGGAAAGCGCCATGGCGGCGCAGATCGGCTGGGCGCGGACATCATCATGGCGTTCGATGAATGCACGGAATATCCGGCAGATGGCGCGCGCGCCCGGCAGTCGATGGAGTTGACGCTGCGCTGGGCCGCGCGCAGCAAGAAATATTTTGAAGAGCACAAGCAGGAAGTGCCTTGGAAGGCAGTTTCTGGTTTCCCGTTTCCGGTTTCCAGCCACCCGATCGCCAGCGACCAGAAAACCGGAAACCAGAAACCGGAAACTGGAAACTGCCTCCAGTCTCTCTTCGGCATCGTGCAGGGCGGCATGGATCCCGCCCTGCGCAAGGAATCAGCCGAACGGACCGTTGAAATCGGTTTTCCTGGCTATGCTATCGGCGGCCTAAGCGTCGGCGAGCCGCGGCATCTGACGCGGGAGATCGTGGAAGCCACGCTCGAGCATCTGCCGGCTGACAAACCGCGTTACCTGATGGGGGTAGGGACGCCGGAGGAGATTGTCGAATACGCCAATCTGGGCATCGACATGATGGACTGCGTTCTTCCCACGCGCGCGGCCCGGCATGGCTTGCTGTTTACTTCCGAGGGAAAGATTACGATCAAGCAGGCCAGATACGCTGCCGATCAAGGGCCGCTCGATCCCAATTGCGGCTGTCGCGTATGCCGGCGCTACTCCCGGGCGTATTTGCGTCATCTTTATGCAGCCAATGAGGTTTTGGCCCAGGTCTTGAATACCATCCACAATCTCAGCTTCTACCTTGACACTATGCGGTCGGTACGTCATTCTATTGCGCTTGGGAACAGGGCCCAACTTCTTTCTGGGGAGCCGTCTGGAGTAAGACTGTAAATCTGGCGTCCCCGGTTCATGCCTGATGTGAAAAGAATCTCCGGCCTGAGGATGTGAAAAAAGTAAAATGCACAGGTTCCGAGACGCGCGGTCGGGCGTAGCGCTGGCCTGTGGGTTGGGGAGCGATCGGTTTCATGGGTTTGACAAACTTATTGGCGCTGCAAACACTGGGATCGGGCGGCTGGCTGGGCTTTGCGCCGCTGATCTTTATCTTTGCCATCTTTTATTTTTTGCTGATCATGCCGCAGCAGCGCCGCCAGAAGAAGTGGCAGCAGATGCTGAACGATCTGAAGAACGGGGACAAGGTCGTGACCAGCGGCGGAATCCGCGGGACGGTGATCGCACTGCGCGACGATTACATACAGCTCCGTGTGCCGCCGGACAATCTGCGCATCGAAGTGACCCGCGCGTCGGTAGCGTCGGTGGTTGCGCCCGAGGACAAGAACAACAAAGCAGCATGAATTTGACTAGCGCCGCCGTCCCGGCGGCTGTCCTGAGGACGTCCCGTCCTCAGAGCGGGGCAAGATGCCGGCGCTGGAAAACAGAGAAAACTAAATAGCAGGCCATGAATAAATCTTTAGGCTGGAAACTCGGACTCACTGTCGCCACATTGGTGGTATTCCTGTTCGGCATCTTCGGAGTTCCGAAGGCGTTTTCGGGTTCAGGACTGCTGGCTTCGCTACAGGAGCATATCCATCTGGGGCTTGATCTGAAGGGCGGCACTCACCTGATTCTGCAGGTGCAGGTGAATGACGCGGTGAACGGAGATTCCGACCGCGCCCTGGAACGCCTGAAAGAAGACCTTCGCACTCACAAGATCAATTACACCGACATCACCAAGCCAGACCCGGCCAATCGCGCCGATCAGATCGTTCTCAAGGGTGTGCCGCCGGAGTCGACTTCCGACCTTCGCTCCATTGTCAGTGAACGCCTGCCGGAGTATGACCTGAACTCGGGCGCGGACAATTCATGGACCTTCACCATGAAGCCGCAAGCCCTGGCTGAACTTAAGAATCGAGCCGTGGCGCTCGCCATTGAAACCATCCGCAACCGCATTGACCAGTTGGGCGTCAGCGAGCCGGTCATTCAGGAGCATGGTCTGGGCCAGTACCAGATCCTGGTGCAGCTGCCGGGCGTCGACGATCCGGCGCGCGTGAAAGAGATCATGCAGTCCACCGCCATGCTGGAAATCAAGCAGGTGCTGGGCGGTCCTTATTCGAGCGAGCAGGATGCATTACAGCAGCATAACGGCGTGCTGCCTCCCGACTCGATGCTGCTTCGCGGACGCACTGTGGGCCAGACCAGCGACGAAGCCGGCGAGCAGTATTACCTGCTGACGCGCAGTTCTGCCGTGGCAGGCGCTGATTTGCGGTCAGGCGGCGCCACCGTCGGACGTGATTCGAATACGAATGCTCCTGACGTAGGATTCGTTCTCACCAATGAAGGTGGACGTAAGTTTGCCGCATTCACCGGGTCGCACGTCGGCGACAAGCTGGCGGTCGTGCTCGACAACCGGGTACGTGAAGTGGCGACCATCAACGAACAGATTCACGATCAGGGACGGATCAGCGGCGGAGGCATGAGCGATCAGGCCGCCAAGGACCTGGCGCTGACGTTGAACTCAGGCGCGTTGCCGGCTGGCATCAAGTATCTGGAAGAGCGGACAGTCGGGCCGTCGCTGGGAACCGATTCGATTCGGGCCGGCGTACGAGCGGCGATTATCGGCATGATCGCGGTACTGATCTTCATGCTGGTGTACTATCGCGGCGCCGGTATCAATGCCGATCTGGCGTTGATTCTCAACCTGATCATTCTGTTGGGTTTCATGGGCTACTTCGGGGCCACTCTGACCTTGCCGGGAATCGCCGGGAGTGATTCTGACGGTCGGTATGGGCGTGGATTCGAACGTGCTGATTTTCGAGCGTATCCGCGAAGAACTGCGAAACGGGAAGACGCCTCCGTCGGCGGTGGAGCAAGGTTTTGCGCATGCCTGGATCACGATTGTGGACACGCACGTCACCACCATCGTTTCGGCGGTCATCCTGTTCCTGTTCGGAACCGGTCCGGTGAAAGGGTTTGCGGTGACTCTGACTTTCGGTTTGCTGGCCAACCTATTCACCGCGGTATTCGTCTCACGCGTGATCTTCGACTGGATTTTGAGCCGCAAGCAGCGCGGCGAAGCATTAAGCATCTGAAGTTCGGACTTGCGGAACTTGCGGTAAGCGACCGAGGCGTAAGCTCGAAGCGCAAGACGATCAGAAAAGGGGTTTGACGACAGCGTGGAATTTTTTCGAAATCCAAACATAGACTTTCTGGGCAAGAAGTGGTATTTTCTCGCCTTTTCGCTGGTGTTCAGCGTAGCGGGAGTATTCTCCATGCTGTTTTGGCATGGGATTCCGCTGGGCGTGGACTTCCGGGGCGGAACTCTGGTCTACGTAAAGTTCTCGCACCCGCCCGATGACAACGCAATCCACGAAGCATTGCGAAAAGTAGGCTTGACGCAGGCGAAGATTCAACGCCTGGGCGCGATCGACGAACAACGAAGTGCTGATCGACCTGGATGTGCGGGAGACCAGCGAGAAGGCGCTCGATCAGGGCAAGGTTCAGATCATCAATGCGCTGGAGACCAATGCTCCGGCAGGCAAGCTGGACCTGAACAACAGCAGTTCTTTGACAATCGCCAATTTTTTGCTGGAAAAGGATCCGTTACGCGCCGGCACGGATGCCAATCAGCGCTATGGCGCGGCGGCCAAGGCAATCGTGGATTATCGCGACAAGACAAGGGGCGGCGTCCTGAGCTCGTTTGATGAACTCAAGAGTGCGACTGACCCTGCCGTGGTCGCGGCTTTGCAGGACGGATTCTTTCTCTCGGATTTTGGTGTCTATCAGGTTGAGATCGTTGGACCGCAGGTGGGCGCACAGCTCAAGGACCAGGCAATGCGCGCTGTAGCCTATTCGCTGCTCGGCATGCTGATTTATCTGGGCTTCCGCTTCGAGTGGATCTACGGCGTGGCGGCTGTGGTCACGGTCTTCCATGACACGCTGATCACGGTGGGAGCTTTCTCCCTGACGAATAAGGAAATTTCGTTGACCGTGATCGCGGCCATCCTGACCCTGATCGGTTATTCGAACAACGACACCATCGTGATTTTTGACCGCATTCGCGAAAACATGAAGTTGATGCGGCGAGAAAAGTTGTCAGAAATCGTAAACCGGAGCATTAATCAGACCCTGAGTCGAACGATCCTGACCGCAGGGTTGACGTTTTTGACGGTGCTGGCGCTGTACCTGTTTGGCGGAGAAGTGCTGCATGGCTTCTCGTTCGCACTGGTAATTGGAATTCTGATCGGAACGTATTCTTCGATTGCGATTGCCGCGCCGATTCTGGTGGCTTATCAGGATTGGCGATCGCAACAGGGAAAGCCGGTGGCGGTCATATCCGGCAAAGCCAAGCCCCCGGTGACCGGTAAGGGCAAAGTGGCGAGTGGGCGCTAGACGCGCTACCAGAGCGGTTTTCGACGGATGTAGCGTGCTTTCAACAGTTTCGAGGCGAGAAGAATAAAGCGTGCAATACGGGGTGGTTTTGGGAGCAAAGCATCAGCAAGCGGTGTCTAAACATACGTAGGGTCTAGCAGGAGAAAATCCTCATGTTTGAAGATAGCCTTATTGAATCGGGTAACAGGCTCAAGACAAAGCGCGGCGTGACGACCTTTTTGTCATTTGGCTTACAGATAGCACTGGTCGGCGTGCTGGTACTGATCCCGTTGCTGTTTACTGAAGCTCTGCCCAAAACCCAGTTGATGACCTTCCTGGTGGCTCCGCCACCGCCGCCTCCACCGCCTCCACCACCGGCCGCTACGCCGATCAAGGTGGTGAAGCAGATTCAGACCGACATCATCAATGGTCAGCTGCGCACCCCGACCAAGATTCCTGAGAAAGTACAGATGATCAAGGAAGAGGAAGCTCCTCCTCCGGTCTCCTCCATGGCTGGCGTTGTCGGTGGCGTGCCGGGCGCGGCTGGCGGACAGATGGGCGGCGTAATCGGCGGTATCATCAATTCGACCCCGATTGCCGTTCCCAAAGTAGCGACTCCGCAGCGGGTTCGCGTATCCCAGGGCGTCACCCAGGGCTTGCTGCTGCGTAAAATTCAGCCGTCTTATCCACCCCTGGCGCGGCAGGCACGCATCCAAGGTTCGGTGCTGCTGCAGGCTGAGATCAGTAAGGACGGTTCGATTCAGAACCTGCGCCTGATCAGCGGACACCCCATGCTGGCTCCGGCCGCCATCGAGGCGGTGAAGCAGTGGAAGTACAAGCCGTACATTCTGAACGGCGAGCCGGTGGAAGTGGAAACCCAGATTACGGTCAACTTCACGCTGGCCGGAGGTTAGAACTCCGTTGTTCCAACCGGATTTAGCAGGAACGCAGTCTTGAAATAGTTTTGCAATCTGACAAGTTCTGAGGAGGAAGGTAACTCATGTTCGTAGCCAATCTAGCAGCAAATACTTTCGCACACATGTCCGCGATGGCCTCTTGGGTTTTCCAGGAACAGGCCGCCGTGGGTTGGGACCCGATTTCACTTTGGCACCAGATGGGTATTCCTGCCAAAGCAGTGGTCATCATTCTGTTCGTCATGTCGGGCTGGTCAATCGGCGTCATGATTGATCGCGCCATGGCTTTCAGCGCCGCGCGCAAACAATCGCGTGCGTTTGCTCCGGCAGTGGCTGGCGCCCTTCGCGATGGCAAGATCGACGAAGCCATCAAGGTCGCCGAGCGCAACAAGAAGAGCCATCTGGCCAAGGTCGTCACCTCTGGCTTGATGGAATTCCGCGCTCACCAGGAAAGCGGTGAGATTCCGGGCGAGACCATCGAAGCCTCCAAGCGCGCCCTGGAGCGCACCGAAGCCATCGTCCACGCCGAACTGAAGCGCGGCCTGGGCGGACTGGCAACCATCGGTTCCACGGCCCCGTTCGTGGGACTGTTCGGCACCGTGGTCGGTATCATGAACGCGTTTAAAGGTATTCAATCCGAAAAGGCCACCGGTCTCGCGGCCGTTGCCGGCGGTATTTCGGAAGCGCTGGTGACCACCGCAATCGGACTGTTCGTCGCCATCCCGGCCGTCATGATGTTCAACTATCTGACCGGTCGCGTGGAAGCATTCGACGTGGAGATGGATAACTCGTCGAGCGAACTGATCGATTACTTCCTGAAGCGGCGGGGAATGCGCCGCAGCTAGGCCTTAACCCTCAGGCTACAAACCTCAGAGCTTGCGAAGTGGCGCCGGGACAAAACCCCGGCGCCACCTTCCAAAGCATGAGGGAAAGCAAGAGGTCATGAAGGCGAAGGCGCTGGGTATCGTGCTCAGCTCGGGCGGTTTAGCAAGCGATCGCCCAGGAGATTCAAGTTTATGGCGCTAAACAAGCGGAACGAGGGAGTCAAGGTCAACTCCAACATCAACGTGACCCCCATGGTGGACGTGATGCTGGTGTTGCTGATCATCTTCATGGTGATCACGCCCATGTTGCAACACGGCGTAAGCGTCGACATGGCGAAGGTCAATAACCCGGAGTCGATGCCTGACGCCGACAAAGAAGACGCTCTGCTGGTGTCGGTGATGCGCGACGGGACCGTTTACTTCGGCACCGACAAGCTTCCGGCCGACCAGTTGACCGGCAAAGTCAAAGACCGCCTGGCGAATCGTGTGGACAAGCGAGTCTTCGTCAAGGCTGACGCGCGGGCCCGGTTCGGATCCGTCGTCGAGGTGGTGGACAATGTGCGCGCCGCGGGAGTGGACCAGTTGGGTCTGCTGACCGAGCAGAAGAAAGCGCCGACAGCACCGGCGGCACCCGGAGCAACTACGCCTCCGAGCGGACAATAGTTCGGCATTGAGTTTGAGAGATTTCGAGGAGAACCGTTATGGGAATGGCAATGGGATCGGGCGGCGGTCAGAGCGCGGACATGAACGTCACGCCGCTGATTGACGTGCTGCTGGTGCTGCTCATCATCTTCATGGTGATCACGCCCTTGACTCCGAAAGGACTGGATGCGCTGGTGCCTCAACCGCCACCGCCGAATGCGCCCAAGAACAACACCCCGGACCGCACCATCGTGGTGCAGTTGATTGACCGGGGCGCGGGCCAGCCACCCGGATTGAAGATCAACCAGGAAGACACCACCTGGGACAACCTGCAGACGCGCCTGACTGACGTATTTCAAGACACGCGCTGAAAAGGTGATGTTCGTCAAGGGCGACGACACCGTTCCTTTCGCCGACGTGGCCAATGTGATCGACATTGCGCACGCTTCGGGCGTCGATAAGGTTGGTCTGATTACCGCCAAAATTGAAGCTGGCGGTTAGTCCTGTAGATTTTCGTAATTCGTGGGCGGACATCCGGTCCGCCCGCCGTCTCATCCGTGCACGCCTGTCGCACCAATGCGTGCGCTTCGTCTGTTTGGCACAAGCACAGGCCTGACGATTTCTGGCAAGGGAGACTTACAGCGCAATGAAAACGAGCGTACGAATGCTGGCAATGATGGCACTTGGGCTGGCGATGCTTGCCACCACGGGCTGCAGCAAGCTGCGGGCACGCGACCAGCTTAACAAGGGCGTGCAGTCCTACAAGAACGCCAAGTACGAAGAGGCCATCAACCACTTCCAGCAGGCGGTCGAACTCGATCCCAGCCTGCTGAATGCGCGCCTCTATCTGGCCACGGCGTTTGCCCAGCAATATATTCCTGGCGTCGACGCCGAGGACAACAATCGCCTGGGGCAGAACGCCATCGACCAATACAGCGCTGTGCTGGAGCGCGATCCCAAAAACATCAACAGCGTAAAGGGCATTGCCTACCTCTACCTGCAGATGAAGAAGTTCGAGGACGCCAAGAACTTCTACCGCAAAGCACTGGACATCGATCCCAACGATCCCGAGCCGTACTACTCCATCGCCGTGATCGACTGGACGCAGAGCTACCAGCCCCGCATGGAAGAGCGCGCCAAGGCTGGCCTGAAGCCAGACGAGTGGATCTGAAGGACAAGAGCAACAAGAAAGTCTGCGACATGCTCAAGGAGAAGAACTCTCCCAGTCATCGACGACGGTATTGACATGCTGCAGAAAGCTCTGACGCTGCGTCCTGACTACGACGACGCGATGGCTTACCTGAACCTGCTCTACCGCGAAAAAGGCGATCTTGAGTGCGACGATGCAGGCGCCCGCGCGGCAGATCTGAAAACCGCTGACGAGTGGGTAGACAAGACCATGGCCACCAAGAAAGCCAAGGCCGAAAAGCAGCCCGGCGCTCAGGGCATCACAATGCCCAGCCAATAGGAATGCTCGAAGGTCTATAACTCACGAAGGCCTCTTCTGGATCAGAAGAGGCTTTCGTATTTTGGGAGCAGTCTTCAGTCGTCGGTCGTTCAGTCGTCAAATCATGTTCAAGAAGATTCTTATCGCGAATCGGGGGGAGATTGCGGTGCGGGTGATTCGTGCCTGCCGCGAGATGGGGATTCCCTCGGTGGCGGTCTATTCCGACGTGGATCGCGCGGCGCTGCACGTCCTGATGGCGGATGAGGCCTATCACATTGGCCCCGCCTCCGCGGCCGAATCCTACCTAAACATCGCAAAGATCCTTGATGCCGCAAAACGCTCTGGCGCGGACGCCATTCATCCTGGCTACGGCTTTCTCTCGGAGAATGCGAAGTTCGCCCAGGCCTGCGCCGGTGCAGGCGTGAAGTTCATCGGACCCAGCGCGGCTTCGATGGAAATGATGGGATCGAAGACGCGGGCCCGTCAGGAGATGGAGAAGGCCGGCGTGCCATTCGTGCCGGGAACCTCACGTGGTCTGGATTCAGCCCAGCATGCAAAAGACGTAGCGGCCAAGATCGGCTATCCCGTCATGCTGAAAGCGGCGGCCGGTGGTGGCGGTAAAGGCATGCGTCTGGTTCATGACCCCGATCAACTGAAGGCAGCTCTGGAAGCCGCACAGAGTGAGGCTCATCGGTCTTTCGGAGACAGCGAGGTCTATCTCGAGAAAGCCATCGTCAATCCGCGGCACATCGAGATGCAGGTGCTGGCGGATGAACATGGCAACACGGTTTATCTTGGCGAGCGCGAATGCTCGATCCAGCGCCGCCATCAGAAGGTGCTTGAGGAAGCGCCCTCGCCGGTGGTCGATCCGGACATGCGCCGGCGCATGGGCGAAGTCGCGGTGCGAGTGGCCAAAGCTGCCAGTTACGCCAACGCCGGCACAATCGAATTTCTTGTCGATCAGGCCAAGAATTTTTATTTCCTGGAAATGAACACGCGGTTGCAGGTGGAGCATCCAGTCACGGAATTGGTCACAGGACTCGACCTGGTGAATCTGCAAATCCGAATCGCCGCGGGAGAAGAGCTTCCATTCCGGCAGGAGGATGTTGTTATCCGCGGACATGCCATTGAGTGCCGCATCTACGCGGAAGATGCAGACAACAATTTCTTCCCCAGCCCAGGCAAGATCGAGACGCTGATGACGCCCGCGGGGCCGGGAATCCGCCTGGACAGCGGAGTTTACGCCGGTTGGACCGTGCCTATCGACTACGATCCGCTGCTCGCCAAACTCATCGGCTACGGTGAAGATCGCCAGCAGGCAATCGCCAAGCTAGCGCGCGCGTTACCGGAATACTTCGTGGCGGGAATCAAAACCAACCTCGGACTCTTTCGCCGCATACTGGCTGACCAAGATTTTCAGTCCGGCAAAATCGACACGGGATACCTTGACCGCTTGATGCAGCCGAACACCGGTGCCGGGGAAGCGAACAAGAACAGCGCAGAGATAGCCGCCATCGCCGCCGCCGTTTTTGCGCTTCTGGATTCAGCATCGAAAACGACCAACGGAGAGGCATCGAAGTCTGGCGGTGATCCCAGTCTTGCGCTATCAAGCTGGAAACGGGCAGCCAGAACCGACGGATTGATGTAGAGCGTCCTCTGAATCTTGAAAATGATCTACAACGTCAGCATCGATGGCACAGTCTTCCGCCTGGATCTCGATCTGGACCGTGCGGCGGGGCAGTGGCGCTGCCGTGTAGACGGACGCGAAGTTGCGATCGATGCGGTATCGACGCAGCCCGATGTGCTTTCACTTCTGATCGCAGGGAAGGCTTATCAGATCAGGCGCGAGCGACTGGCGTCAGAGACGCGAATCTGGGTAGGCGATCAGTCTTACTCAGCTGAGGTGACTGATCCGCGATCCCTGCGCAGTCGCAAATCCCGTGCTGACAGCGGTAAAGGGCCACGGCAACTGGTGGCGCCCATGCCTGGGAAGGTGGTCCGTTTTCTGGTCGGCGAGAACTCGCCTGTCGAAGCTGGGCAGGGCGTAGTGGTGGTCGAAGCGATGAAGATGCAGAATGAAATCAAGTCGCCGAAAAAAGGGATCGTGTTGAAATTGTCTGTGGCCGAAGGTGCGGCTGTGAATGCTGGAGATGTATTGGCGATCGTAGAGTGATCTTCACTGTCTCTCCCACCCTAATTTCGCAAAAGACGCGAAATTAGGATGGGGCACCCTCGTGGTTTCTGGTGATTCACACAGATAGCTGCCTTACTGCGCTGTGCCGTTGCCGTCCAGAACTTTCTGGGCATAATTGTTTTCTACTTTCGCCTGGTCGCGCAGAACTTCGTAGTACGCAGCCTTCAGCAGCTGCTCGCGGCGGTCGCGCAGCTGAGAGCGGATGGCTTGCTGCACTCGCGGATCGGCCAGTTCGCGCTGTCCTGCGGGCTCCTTCGAAATCAGCTTCACGATCTGATATCCCACAACTTGTTTGTTCATCGGATTGGTGAGCGGGATCAGGGCGCTGTACTGGCCCGGTTTCAGCTTGGACTACGGCGTCGCGAGTGCCCGGGTCAGTGTTGTGAAGCGATGATTCAGGGGCAAAGCCCAGGTCGCCGCCGCTGCCGGAAGTTTCCGCGTCTTCCGAGTAATTCATGGCGAGAGTTCCGAAGTCGTCGCCGCTATCGAGGCGGTTCACGATCATCTGAATTTTCTTGCGCGCGTCGGCCTCGGTCTGGGCTTTGTCATTCTTCAAGTTGTGGACTTGAGGATTGGGCGTCGCTGTCACCAGGATTCGTGCCAGATGATATTGCGGCTCGATCAGGTTGAATTCCGCCTTGTGCGCGTTGTAGTAGTTCGTGATGTCCTGGTCGGTGACGTTGATCTTGGAAGTGATTTCCTTGTTCAGTACTTTGTCCACGGTGAGTGAGCGGCGCAGGTCGCGCTTGAAGTCGTCCACCGTGATTTTCTTTTCTTTCAGGCGAGCATCGAACTGTTCCTTGGTGTAGGGCGACTTGATTTCGTTCAGCTTGGCTTCAACCTCTTCGTCGGTGGCCAGCAGTCCCAGCTTTTCGGCCCGGCGCATCAGAATTTCGTTGTCGATCAACTCTTTGAGGATGCTGAGGCGCAGACTGGTGGCCTGCTCGCCGATGGGCACCTGGTCGGAGCCGGCGGTCTGGTTCTGGTAGTACTTCTCCACGTCGGCGCGGTAGATTTTCCGGCCATCGACGGTGGCGGCAACGTCGGTACTGGCCTGCTTGGAAGTACAGCCCGCGAAAACCATCAGGAGGCAGACGGCAACGAGTGCAACCGAACTGCGACGCAAGAGATCGTGTTTCAAATCAGGCCCTCCACTCTGGCCACAGGATTATACTTTGACGGCGCTGGAACGTTGTTTGCAGGTCGTAAATTATGACGATTACTTACTTGCCGGCTGGGTTTCGCTTGCGGCAGCCGCAGGATGGACTGGCGCCGTCTCTCCCGCCTGCACTAAGGCACGATCCAATACGTCTCGAAGTTCGCCAACCGGCAGCGCTCCATCCACTTTCTCGCCATTGATGAACATTGTGGGAGTCGCTTCGACTCCCAGCCCTTCGCCCTCATGGACGGAAGCCTTAACGATGTCGTCCTGCTGCGCCTTGATACAGGCCTGGAGCTTGGGGACATCCAGATTGTGCTTTTGCCCCTGCTCCGTGGTCATGCGATCGAGCGCGGCGAACTGGAGGTCGTGACTCTTCTCCGCGTTCACTTCTTTCTGATTGGCGTGAATGTAATCGGCAAAAGCCCAGTAGGCGTCCTGATTTTGCGCCGCCAGGCAATTGGCATTTACGGCCGCGTGCGTCGCCCAGGGATGAATCTCCGCCAGCGGAAAATCCTTATAGATGAACACGACGCGGTCACCGTATTCCTTCAGCAATTCGGGGAACAGGGTCTGGTGCATGCGGGAGCAGAACGGGCATTCGAAGTCGTCGTAGTTGATGGCCACGACCTTGGCCGCGCTGTTACCGCGGGTCGGTCGTCCCTTAACGTCGATCTTCTTCATCACTTCGGCAAGAGGGTCTTTGCTCAGGTCAAGCTTGGTCATGCGGAGCAGCGTCTTGCCGTCCTTGGCCAGACAGGAAATCGTAAGTCTGCTTCTTCTCGCCGCCGTCGAAGGTGATGGTCAGGGCGTCGTAATTGGGAAACTCGCTGGGCTTGGTCGGCCCCAGAATCACCTTCACTCGGGCGGGAATGGTGTAGTAAGTCCGCACCTGTTGCTCGATTCGCCGGGACACTTCCGGAGACGCCGACTGGGCCGAACAGCCCAGGCAAACTACTAGAAGCAAAAGTGCGGCACGCCGCGTAAACGTCACTAGAAACCGCCTATTCATTGAGAATCAACCTCAATTATCTCACATAGATAGAGAGCGCCAGCGCAGGCTGGTGCGCCGTGATCGCCGCGAAACACGTAGGCCCGGACGCCCCCGTCCGGGTGGGCGAGCGAAGCTCGCTTTGGGTTTGCTGGCCGCTGAAAATCCCCTGGGGCTAAAAATGCTCGCGGTTAAGAATGCTGGCGGCTGAAATCCCGCCGGGCCTTGGCCGGGCAGGTGGGGGCACCGGCCCCTACGTGGTCGGTGGCGCGAAATCAGCGGCGGATAAGGGTCTCGGCCGGCAGCAGAGTGTTCATCGAGCCGGAGCGGAAACCTTCGAGATCGAGGGTCACGAACTTGAATCCCAGAGGTTTGAAAATGCGGGTGAATTCGGCAGCCATCTCTGGAGTGAGCGCGCGGGACAGCTCCTCGCGAGCGATCTCAATGCGAACAATGTCGCCGTGATGACGCACGCGGACCTGGCGAAAGCCGAGTGCATGCAGAGCATCTTCGCCCTGCTCGACGACGCTAAGGGCCTCGCGTGTGACTTCGCGGCCGTACTCGATACGGGACGACAGGCAGGCGGAGGCAGGCTTGTCCCAGACACGCAGGCCGGCGGCGCGGGAGAGTTCGCGGATGTCCTGCTTGGTCAGTCCGGCTTGGCGGAGTGGGGCTGCCACGTGGTGCTGGTCGGCAGCTTTCTGCCCCGGTCGGAAGTCGCCCTGATCGTCCAGATTGACGCCGTAAGCGATTGCATTGAAGCCGCGCAGGCTGCGAAATTCCTCCATCACGGTGAAGAGTTCGTCCTTGCAATGGAAGCAGCGGGAAGCGTCGTTGCGGGCATACTCGGGCCGGTCGAGTTCGTCGGTGAGAATGATTTCGAGCGGAATGCCCTGTTCGGCGGCAAAGGCGGTTGCGTCCGCCAGTTGGGCGCGAGCCAGGCTGGGTGAGTCGGCGATGACGGCCAACATTTTGTTGCCCAACGCCTGATACGCTGCCCAGGCAAGGAAAGCTGAATCCACGCCTCCAGAGTAGGCGACCAGGGTTCGTCCCAGGCCGCGGAGATGCTGGTCAAGCGCGGTGCGTTTCGCGGCGAGATTGGGAGCGTCCGGCACAGGGATATCTTACGACGCTTTGCAGGTTGGCGCGAATGGGTTGCCACGAACCACGTTAGGGGCAGATGTCCCCATCTGCCCGGCGGAGCGAAGCGCCGCAATTTCGCGGCCGGCAAGACTCTGTCGAGCTTCGCTCGACTGGGCAGATGAGGACATCTGCCCCTACGTGGCTCTCGCCCGGTACGTGGTCCTGGCCTCACTGTGCCGTATACTTTCGCGTTGCATGTCCGCTGCCCCTACACATCGGCTGGCTTATATCGACTGGATGCGCGGCCTGGCCTGCGTCCTGATGTTCCAGACGCATTGCTACGACTCCTGGCTGAGTCCCGAGGCCCGCAAGTCGACTTTCTTCATGTGGTCGCAACTCGGTGGAACGCTGCCGGCGCCGCTGTTTCTGTTTCTGGCGGGAATTTCGTTCGCTCTGGTGACCGACAAGTTGCGACAGAAAGGACTCGACTCCAAATGCGATCGCCCTCACCACCATCCGGCGCGGCGCGGAGATTCTTGGGCTTGGGTCTGCTGTTTCGCTTGCAGGAATACCTCATCGCCTGGGGCTGGGCTCCGTGGAGCGACCTGTTGCGAGTGGATATCCTGAATACGATCGGCGTTTCGATGATGCTGATGGGCGTGATGTGCTGGATCGTGCTGCGTGTGAGTTCAACGGCTCATATCAGGCAGATTCTGGGCCTGACCGGCAGTGTCAGTAGCGCATGCTGATTTCGCTGCTGACTCCGCCGCTCTGGACTACTTGGCGTCCGCGCTGGCTGCCCTGGCCGATCGAATCCTATATCGACGGCGTGCACAACCTGGGCAAGCCGCAGGCATGGATTTTCCCCATCTTTCCCTGGACGGCTTTTGCGTTCGCCGGACTCGCCATCGGATTTTTACTGCTCAGCGATTGGGCGCGCCAGCGTGAGGCCGCGATTTTCGGGGTGGCTGGCGCGGCTGGCGTCGCGCTGATTTATCTGGCGCGATGGATGGATGCGCGTCCGCAGAGTCTTTACGCCGTGTATGACTTCTGGCATACCAGCCCGAATTTCTTTCTGATTCGCGTGGGATTGCTGCTGGCGATTCTGGCTGTGACTTATGCGTGGTGCCGCTGGGGCGCGGGGCAGTGGGGATTCAGTCCGCTGATCCAACTGGGGCAGACGTCTCTGCTGGTCTACTGGGTCCACATCGAGTTCGTGTACGGACGGGTTTCCATTCTGCCCAAGCATGCGGTCGGCGTCGAAGTGGCTTCGATCGGACTGGCCGCTATATGTGTGGCGATGCTTTTGCTTTCGGTCTGGCGTACACGATGGAAACGGGGCGGGGCAAGTCGCTATTTGCAGAAAATCTTTACCGCAAAGTTCGCCAAGGAATTCCGCCAAGGACGCAAAGAGATTCTCTAGCCGAGGGCTTCCTTTGCGCACTTCGCGGAATCCCTTGGCGTCCTCTGCGGTAAAAGCTTTTGACGTGTTCGCGCAGTCATTGCGGGCGCGGCTCAATCGAGGCCTGCCGGATCGCATTCTCCACCAGCTTCAACGCAATCGCCCAACGCTGGCGAGCTTGCGATTCTTCGTCTCCGTAGCCGAACAAGTAGAACGTGATGTAGAAGCCTTCCTGGACCTCGTCCTCAACGTGGTAAAAGCAGCGCCGAATCAGCAATTCTGCGGCTGCGGGAATTTCGGGAACACGCTTCAGGAGTTGCGTAACTCGCTTCGCGAACTGCTCATGTTCCTCGAACGAACTGCGTGAACTTTCCTGCGTGAACAGCAGATCGATGTAAGAACCAAACTTGACGGCCGCCCCGAAGATCTCTTCTTCCGGATTGATCTCGGTGCTCGACCAGGCGTCGCACTTGGCTGTTTCCAGAATGCTGGCCGGGCGCATTCATTGCGACGAGGAACTCGCCCGAGTTCGCGCTCACTGCTTGCTTCTTCGATGTTCAGCAGCAGTTCGGGCTGGCGCTTCAGATCGTAATAACGCGGGCCGCCATCATCGGCGGCCCAGGGTAGTTCGAGGGTTTCGTCGTCAGCTCCCAGTTCGACTGCGAAATCAGCTTCCACGCTAGTGCGCGGGAACGGGTTGCGGTGCGGCCTGTGGAGTCGCGGCAGGCGGCGCGAAATTGACGGTCGGCACCTGGCGCGATCCCTCGGACGCAGCGAAGTAAGCTTCGTTCGGTTTGAAGCCGGCCCATCCGGCAAAGATGTTGTTGGGGAATTGCTGTATGTAGGTGTTGTAGTCCTGCAGCGTGTCGTTGTAGCGCTTGCGTTCGACTGCAATGCGGTTTTCGGTGCCGGCCAATTCGTCTTGCAGTTTGCAGGAAGTTTTCGTTCGACTTCAGCTGCGGATAGTTCTCGACGATCGCCAGCAGTCGGCCCAGAGCGCCGTCCAGTTGTCCGTTGGCCGCGATCTTGTCCGAGGGAGTGCCGGCGGAAAGCAATGCCGAGCGCGCCTTGGCGATGTCGCCGAAAACCGTCTGCTCCTGCTGGGCGATGCCTTTGACGGTTGCGACCAGGTTGGGGATCAGGTCGGCGCGGCGTTGCAGCACGATGTCCACCTGCGACCATGAGGCCTTCACGGCCTCGTTCTTGGTCACCAGGGTATTCCGGACGCCCACGTATTGTCCGAAGACGAACGAACGCAATCAGCGCCACAATAGCAATCACGATTAGAAACTTGATCATACTTTCCTCCTGAACCAAAAGTCGCAGAAACGGGTTGCTTCAGTCTTTCTGAAGCGCGTCATTTCTTGTCGATGTGTCGATATCCAGCATTGTATCGACTGCGGCGGTTACGCGCTGCACGGCAGCCAGATACCGGGTGAAAACTTCCTTGGCGTCGAACTGCTTGCGTTCGGCTTTGTGGTCGCGAATGTCCAGCAACTGCAGAAAAGCCGACGGCTCGAAATCGATTTTGGTGGCCAGAATCTGGATGGCTTCGCGCTTGGAATGAGGCGCGACATCTCCCAGGGCCAGCAGTGCGTGCCGGAACAAAGTTGAGAACGTCGATACCGAGCCCAGCAGCAAGTTCCCAGAGCGCACGGTCGTTGTCTCCTGTCTCCAGGAGGCGTTGCCGCAGCAGTATGATTTTCTCGCGCAGTTCATATTCCAGCTGGGCCCGGTGCAGGCTGAGGGGATCTTCAAGCCGGTCGAGTACTTCATCGCCGAAAAGCAGGCGGTGATGATGCTGCATGTCGAGCAATTCGATGGAAAACACGTCGGTCGAATGTTCCAGTTCGTCGCGGGTCATCACCAGCGGCGCAGGATTTTTCTTGCTGCGCCACCACTCCACTACGGGGGCGATTGCAGACAGGCTGGAAAACGAACTCTCGCGCAGGATGCAAAGCAGGTTCAGGTTGGAGAAGTCGGCCTGATATTCTCCGGTCGCGGCTGAACCGTAGAGGACGATGCTTTCAAGGTTTTGCCCCGCCGCCTTCTTCATGCCGGCTGACGAATTCGTCGAGTTGTTTTTCTGCGACCATTGTCTACCTCCTGCTTCGTGCCCAGCCATTCGTACTCAGCCATTCGTACTCAGCCAAACCATAGCTACAAACGCCGAGGGCAAGATGCCTTCGGGACAGCCGGCAGGATGCCGGCGCTACACAAATTAACTACCAGCTGCCGCTGGCGCCGCCGCCTCCTGAACTGCCGCCGCCAAATCCGCCGAAGCCCCCGCCACCGCCACCAAATCCGCCACCGCCGCTATAGCCTCCGCGACCACCTCCGCCTCCCATTCCAGACAGGAGCATCCAGAAGAGGACGTTGCGCAGCGGCGTCATGAGCACGATCAGGATAATTACGCCAAGAACAAGCAGTTGCTTCCAGGACAGGCTCTGGTCCGGGCCGGCTGGTCTGCACCGGGAGTTGCGGGCGATCTCCGGTCAGCTGAATCCCGGCATCTTCCGCGATGACATCCGCGACTCTCGACGTCATCAGCGACACGGCGCCGTTGTAGTCGTTCTGCCGCAGCAGCGGGACAGCCTCGCGGCCGATGCTTCCGACCTTGCCGTCGGTCAGGATCGGCTCCAGTCCGTAGCCGACTTCGATGCGGTATTTGTGGTCCTGCACCGCGAGCAGGATCAGGACGCCGTGGTCCGTGGCTTTGTTTCCGATACCCCATTGCTTGTAGAGGGAGACCGCGTAGCCCTCGATGTCTGCACCGTCGAGAGTGTTTATTGTGACGACGGCGACCTGCGCCTTGGCTTTCTGGTCGAGTTGCTGGCAGATGTTGTCGAGTTGCGCGACGGTGGTCTGGTCGAGGACGTGGGCGAAGTCGTTGACGTAGTCGGTGGGGCGGAGCTGAGAGACAGGCTCTGCCGCAGAGCAGTAGCGGGAGCGCCAGCAGGACGATGGCGACGCGAATCGACTGCAGGAACTTCATCCGCGATGATTCTATAGGAAAAGGTAGTCGAGCTTCGCTCGACCGGACAGCCGAGGGCGGCTGTCCCCACGCGAGTTTTTCAGAACTTACGCAGGAACTCTACGACTTGTGATTCCGCCCAGCGGCCGTCATCGCCGTCTACTGCCATTAGTCTTGCCCAGGTAGGAGCAATGGCCGCCGTCTTCGGTTTCGATGAACGTGATATTCGGATTGCTGAGAATCTTGCCGCGAGTTTCGGGAAGAATACGAATGAAAGGATCGTTGGCTGCGTTCAGAATGAATGTCGGAACTGCAATCCGATCGACGACGTGAGCGGCGGCGGCACGGTCGTAGTAATCGACGGCTCCGGTGAAGCCACAATAGAATGCAGTGATTCGGTCGTCGAATTCGCGCAGACTGCGGATTCCACGGAGACGCGAGATGTCGAATGCGCCGGGAAACAACCGGGCCTTGGTGCGCAGCCGGCCACCCAGCTTCCACAAGAAATACTGTTCGTACAAACGGTTGCTGGGCAAATGCAGAGCGTCAGCCGAAGCGGCCAGATTGACCGCCGGACAGACCGCCGCCACGGCACGAAATTGATCCGGTCCTGAGCCTCCCCACTCGCCCGCCAACTTCAGCACCAGGTTCCCGCCCATGGAATATCCAGCCAGTGCAAAGCGGGAGATTTTGTCGTGCTCAATCAGATTTTGCGCAACGGCAGCGATGTCCTGCGAGCGCCCGGAGTGGTAGAGCGTGGGCGCCAGAGCCTCTGTCCCGCCACAGTTGCGCTGGTTCATCCGGACAACGTTCATGCCGAGAGCCAGCCCCTTGGCGGCGATGCCCAGCATGTACGTCGGATTCGCTCGAACCTTCAAGGCCATGGACGATGATGACAGTCAGCGCATTCTGCCGGTCTGCTTGCCAGTGACAATGTGCCAGAATCTGAACCCCAGGCTCGACTTCGATAAAACGCGCCTCCGCGGCAGGCAGGGCGGGCCGGCGGGAGAGGAAGAAACTGGCCAGGGTCTGGCGATGTCCACCGCCAAGACCGCGCCGCGGCACGAAGGTCGGTATTTTCGTTTGCACAGTCTCCACTCATGATTTTAAATGGAAGAGGACTAGCGAAGGAGTGACGGCGATGCCCATTTTTGAGTACATCTGCAAGCAATGCGACCACCAGTTCGAGGCCCTGGTCTATGGCGAGCAAAAGGCGGAGTGCCCCAAGTGCCACGGTGCCAAGCTGGCGCCGCAACTATCGGTATTTGCCGTCAGCGCCAAGGGCAGCCCCGAGTGCCGCGCCTTCAACCGGAGGCTGCGGTTCGTGCGGTGATCCCCGCGGGCCGGGATCTTGCTCTCTTCCCAATTGAACGAACAAGGGCCTTCGTCTCTCCCTCTAAACCCATGTGAATAAATCACTTAGCTTGTGACTACGGGTACCACTACAGCATGACCCCGGTAAGTTTTCCTTACGAGCCATTCACCGTACTATCCACCATCAAGCATCGAAGCGTTCAGCTTCGGAGCCAAGGAGCATGGAATGGATCGTCGTCGCAATCCTCGGGTCAAGGCACAATTGCCGGTACGAATCTGGGGCGTGGATGCTCACGACCTGCCGTTCATGCAGCTGGCCAGCGTCAAGAACCTTAGCAGCAGCGGCGTGGTGGTTCAGGGCATGCGTCGCCAGATCAAGCCGGGCGAGATTCTGGAAGTGCAACTCGACGACGAGAAAGCCCAGTTCCGGGTGGTCTGGACAGGCATGCAGGGCACCCACGGCGCCGGCGAAATCGGATTGCGCCGCCTGGCCGATGAACCCTTCCTTTGGGGCGTAGCATTGGGTTGCTACAGCGAGATGGTGGCCGAGGGGTAGATGCGGCCCATCGAGGACGCCCGAGCGTTTCAGCCGACTTAGCCTCCGGCAGAGGTCCCGTGGGACCATTGATAGTAGCCCGCCACTTCAGTGGCGGGTTTTGTGTGCTAGGCACGCTGATACGGATTCAGGCGCGCCGGGGCGCCGCATCGCCCGCTCCTCCGGCATTTGCAGACCCATCCGCTCTTCCACTATGCTCCCTCTCGCGATTCCTCATACTGCAAACTATTGGAGAACGAATGGTACGGACTATTCTGGCTCTCATGTTGTGCGGCGTATTCGTCTCCGGGGCACGAGGCGCAGTCGCTGAATCTCATGCCCATGCCCGCCAAGGTTCAAATGGGCACTGGCCAGCTTGTGATCGATCCGAATTTTTCCGTCTCGATCGCCGGCCATCACGAGGCGCGACTGGATCGCGCAGTTGAACTTTTCCTCACCCAGCTTCGACACCAGACCGGGATGCCTCCCATCGACATGAAGGTCACGGACTCTGCCACTGCCACACTGGTGATTCAGGCGGCAGGGGGAACCAAGGCGGTGCAGGAGCTTGGCGAAGACGAATCCTACCGCCTCGACGTTACCAGTTCTGGCGCGCGGCTGACTGCGCCTACCACGCTTGGCGCCATGCGGGGATTGCAGACTTTTCTCCAATTGGAGCAAACCACCGGGGCGGGTTTTGCAGTTCCAGCAGTTTCCGTCGAAGATAACCCGCGCTTTCCCTGGCGCGGATTGATGATCGACGTTGGCCGTCACTTCATTCCGCTCGATGTTCTCAAGCGAAATCTCGATGGCATGGCCGCGGTGAAACTGAACGTCTTTCACTGGCATCTGTCGGAAAACCAGGGCTTCCGCATCGAGAGCAAGAAATTTCCCAAGCTGCAGGGCATGGGTTCCGACGGCCTGTTCTACACGCAGGACGAAGTCCGCGACCTGATCGCCTACGCGCGAGAGCGCGGCATTCGCGTGGTCCCGGAATTCGATATGCCAGGACACGCGACCGCATGGTTCGTGGGCTATCCCGAGTTGGCCAGCGGCGCGGGACCTTACCAGATCGAGCGCGGGTGGGGCGTTTTCGATCCGGCCATGGATCCGACGAAGGAAGGAACTTACAAATTTCTCGATACGTTTATCGGAGAAATGGCGGCGCTCTTTCCCGACCAGTTTTTTCATATCGGAGGCGACGAGGTAAACGGCAAGGAGTGGGACGCGAATCCCAAGATTCAGGCCTTCAAGCAAGCCCACGGATTGAAAGACAACAACGATCTGCAGGCTTACTTCAACCAGCGCGTGCAGAAGCTCGTGGCCAAGCATGGCAAGACCATGCTGGGCTGGGATGAAATCCTTCGTCCCGATCTGCCGAAGAGCATTGTGATTCAGTCGTGGCGCGGACCAGACTCTCTGGCGGAGGCGGCGAAGCAGGGTTATCGAGGGCTGCTTTCGTCCGGCTTTTACGTTGACCTCATGTGGTCGGCGGAACGGCATTACGCGACGGAGCCGCTGAGCGGCGCTGCAGCCAATCTCACGCCCGATGAGCAAAAACGGATTCTGGGCGGAGAGGCCTGCATGTGGGCGGAGTACGTTTCGCCGGAAAATATTGACTCCCGCATCTGGCCCCGTACCGCTGCCATCGCCGAAAGATTGTGGTCTCCGCAGGATGTCCGCGATGTGAACTCGATGTACCAGCGTCTGGCTGTCGTCAGCACCTGGATGGACGGGCTGGGGCTGACTCACAATTCCAGTTACGATCCCATGCTTCGCCGGATCGCCGGAAGCGACGACATCTCCGCGCTTAAGGTACTGGCCGATGTTCTCGAGCCGGTGAAAGACTATACACGGGAAGAGACCGCGCCTGCGCCCGCTACCAGCCTTTTGCCGCTGAATCGCGTGGTGGACGCCGTGCGTCCCGAGAGCGCGACGGCCCGGCAGTTTGCTGATGCCGTGAATGATCTGGTTGCCAATGCGGCCAAGCCAGGGTCGGAAGCGCGAATGAAGGACATCCTCAAACGCTGGCGCGACAACCAGGCTGAGCTTCAGCCGCAAGTCGAAAAATCTCTACTGCTCAAGGAAGTTGCTCCTCTGTCGCAGAACCTTTCGGCGCTTGGAGCCGCGGGTTTGGCTGCGCTTTACTACATCGATCGCGGCCAGGCCGCTCCGCCGGAGTGGGTTACCCAGCAAACGGCTGTGATCGAGCAGGCCAAGAAGGCACAGGCCCAGCTGCTGATCACCGTCGACTCCGGCAGTCGAGAAGTTGATTCAGGCCAGCGCCAGACACGCAACTCCCTCCCCGGCAAAATAGGAGTACTCTGAGGTTTTCGGGAGGTGGGATTGGACACGAAGAACTCAGTTATCCAGAAGTCGTTAAGTTCCGACGATTTCGCCAACAACCCCGAATCCTGGCCGGCGCTGCCTCTCGACGCCTGGCAAGAGACCTACGCCACGCTGCACATGTGGACGCAGATCGTGGGCAAAGTCCGCCTGGCGCTGAGTCCGCTGATCAATCACTGGTGGGAAGTTCCGCTCTACGTCAGCGCTCGCGGGCTGACGACTTCCGCCATCCCTTATCAACGCGGAATCTTTGAAGTTGAATTTGATTTCCTGAAACACAACCTCGTGCATTCAGACCAGCGAAGGTTCGAGCAAAACAATTCCCCTGAAGCCTCGCTCGGTGGCGGATTTCTACAAGGAATTCATGGCTGCGCTGGCCGGGCTCGGTATCGAAGTAAAAATCTGGCACATGCCGGTCGAAGTCCCCAACCCGATTGCTTTTGATCTCGATACCCAGCACGCCTCCTACGACCGCGAATACGTCACACGGTTCTGGCGGATTCTGCTGCTGACTCACAACGTCTTCACGGAATTCCGTTCGCGGCTTCATCGGGAAGAGCAGCCCGGTGCATTTCTTTTGGGGAAGTTTCGATCTGGCGGTCACCCGTTTCTCCGGACGGCGCGCCCCGGAGCGCGAAGGCGCCGACCCGATTACGCGCGAGGCTTACTCGCATGAGGTAATCAGCGCCGGCTTCTGGCCCGGTGGCGGCGAGATCAAGGGCCCGGCATTCTATGTCTATGCCGCGCCGGAGCCGGCCGGTTATGGGCAGAGCGTCGTCAGTCCAGCCAAAGCGTTTTATCATTCCGGAATGAAAGAGTTTTTCCTGATGTATGACGATGTTCGTACATCGCCTTCGCCGCGAGCCGCGCTGCTCGAATTTCTCGAGAGCACCTACGATGCTGGAGCCGACTTGGGCAAATGGAACCGGGCCGAATTGGAACGCTCCACATAGCTCGAATACCGTGCTTTTCCTTCGTGAACCTTCGTGTCCTTAGTGGTTCGAGCTTTTTAGAAAAGCTATAACCACGAAGGACACGAAGGTACACGAAGGAGTGCGAGTGCTTTCGCAAAGCCCTACAGGACAAGGGTTTAGCCTTCATCACACAATTGGTCTTTGAGCAAATCTCCGCTTGGCCTTCCGTTACCTGTCTATGGTTACCGCCAGCCCCTATCATCAGAGGGTTGTTGTTAAGCGTTTTTCCAAACTATGGCCACTCCGACTCTCGAACCCAAGACCAGCGACACGGTCCAGGCACTGGTGCAGCTACTGCGTTCCCGCTCGTCTGAAGAAATCCGTCAGCGCATGTACGACAATCCCCCCGGAAGCCCCTGGTGGGCTGCCTGCAAGACTGAACTCGATCTTACGGAACAGCGAACGGGCAGCGACCGCGCTGGTCGATACGTCTCGCGTCCTCGACAAAATGCTCAGTGCTACCGATCACCTCGACGAACTTACCGACAAGCTGCTGCAAGCGACTACGGACATGTCTGAAGTAGTAAAGAGCGTGCGCGAGTCCGGCCGGCGGATGGAGATTGCCACCTACGTCATCGTGGGATTGACCATCGTGCAGCTCTTCTACATTGCCTTCCAGTTTTCCGCCCGTCACTAGAAACTGGCTTACTATTTTTTGCCCTGCGGTTCATCCACCGGTACCATAGCCGCCGTGGCTAACTACATTGGCGCCATCGATCAGGGAACCACCAGCACGCGCTTTTGCGTGTTCGACGCCGCCGGCAAGATCGTAGCGTCGGCGCAAAAGGAACACGAACAGATTTATCCGCAGCCGGGATGGGTCGAGCACAATCCCGAGGAGATCTGGCAGTCCACGCAGGATGTAATTGCGAAGCTCTGCAGACTGGGAAGCTTCGCGCCTCCGACCTGGCAGCGATCGGCATCACCAACCAGCGCGAGACGACAGTTCTGTGGAACCGCAAAACCGGCAAGCCGGTGGCCAACGCACTGGTCTGGCAGGACACCCGAGTAGATGACTACGTTGCCGAACTTTCCCGCGAAGGCGGTGCTGACCGTTTTCGCGCCAAGACCGGACTTCCGCTCAGCACCTATTTCAGCAGTCTGAAAATCCGCTGGCTGCTCGATCATGTGCCCGGCGTCCGAAAACAGGCCGAAAGCCGGCGAAGTAGTTTTCGGCAACATCGATTCCTTTCTCACCTGGCACCTGACTGGCGGTGCTGACGGCGGACTTCATATCACTGACGTCACCAATGCCAGCCGCACTCAGTTGATGGACCTCGATACGCTTTCGTGGGATGAGGACTTGCTGGACGCGTTCGAAATTCCGCAAGCGATGCTGCCGCGTATCTGCTCCAGCGGCGAAGCTTACGGGACGGTGAAAGTGGGCGCGGCGCAGGGAGTTGCGATCGCCGGAATTCTGGGCGACCAGCAGGCTGCGCTGGTAGGCCAGACCTGCTTCAAGTCCGGTGAGGCCAAGAACACTTACGGCACGGGCTGCTTCCTGCTGATGAATACGGGGGAGCGTGCTGTCCGTTCCACTTGCGGGCTGCTCACCACCGTCGCCTACAAATTCGGCAAGGAGCCGGCACACTACGCGCTCGAGGGCAGCATTGCCATCACCGGCGCGCTGGTGCAATGGATGCGCGACAACCTCGGCCTGATCGGTGCGAGTCCGGAGATCGAAACTCTGGCCCGCACGGTCGAGGACAACGGCGGCGTCTATTTTGTGCCGGCGTTCTCCGGACTCTATGCGCCGTACTGGAAGCACAATGCCCGCGGCGTGATCGCCGGCCTGACCCGTTACGTCAACAAAGGACACCTGGCCCGCGCGGTGCTCGAAGCCACAGCATTTCAGACCCGCGAAGTGGTCGAAGCCATGGAGCAGGACTCCGGCATCGCTTTGGATGTCCTGCGCGTGGATGGTGGCATGGTGGACAACACGCTGCTGATGCAGTTCCAGGCCGACATCCTGAACCGTCCGGTGGTGAAGCCTCTGATCAAAGAGACGACGTCGCTGGGCGCAGCCTACGCTGCCGGCCTGGCGGTTGGTTTCTACAAGAACACCGACGATCTGCGCGCGAGATGGTCGGTGGGACAAACCTGGAATCCGAGTCTGGATGAGCCGAAGCGCGCCGAAATGTACCGGTTGTGGAAGAAAGCCGTGACGCGGTCGTTTGACTGGACGGAGTAGGCTTCGGTTTCACCAGATGGTGCGCGACCAAAATTATCGAACATCGCCCCACTCATCCGGTGAAAGTACTGGAGATAGCACGTCACCGGTGATGCGTCCCCGGTTGCGAAAAAATCCAAAAATATCGTCCGCCGCGGTTTTTACAGGTACGAGCATCGCGACCGGCTTACCGTGTTTGGTAATGACGACGGCCACCCGCTTGGCTTTGACCTCGTCCAGCACGGCGAGACAGTTCGTCTTGAATACGCTTGCGGACATCGTTTTCATTTAGCAAGAACTTCCTAACCCATATCATCATTACACCACGGTCATGTTGGCGAAATGACCTGGACCGGCCAACTGGATGCCGCCGCTGGCCGGATCTGGTCAGCCAAGGCTTGCCCGAATCAAGAAGGGAATCTGCTCCTCCCGGCCCAACTTAAATTCGACGCATTCGATAAACATGATTTTCCGGCGGCCACGGAGGGAGATTTCCGTCCATGGAATGAAAAGAGGTGGATGGCCAATCCGAAAGAAGAAAAGGGGTGAGAGGTAAAGGCCGGCGGGATCGGCCCCAATGGTAAGACAGTTATTGTAGTTTGCTCCCCAGCGCATACGCGCACTCTTCCAGCGCCAGCGTTGGTCTGGGAAAGGGAAGAGTCGAACCGAAGCGGCGCGCCAAGGACCGCCCACCCGCTGAGTTTTCCAGTCAGAAGACCGGTTGTGCACCAAACTGCAACGAAGAAGGCCAGGAAAATAGTGGTTGAAGCGGCTGGATTTACGGCGATGTGAGTTTGCACGGATCGCACCCCGTTGCGTCATGCCCAGAAACCCTGGTCCAAAATCTCATCATTCGACTTCCGGAGCCTGTAGCTTAGTACCGCCGCGTCTAATTCGAGTCCTCGCCCACCTTGAGCACCGCCAGAAACGCTTCCTGCGGAATGTCCACGCGTCCGATGCGCTTCATGCGGCGCTTGCCTTCTTTTTGTTTCTCCAGCAGCTTGCGTTTTCGCGAGATGTCGCCGCCGTAGCACTTGGCGATAACGTTCTTGCGGATGGCCGACACTGTTTCGCGCGCAATGATCTTCGACCCGATCGAGGCCTGGATCGCGACTTCGAACATCTGCCGGGGAATCAGTTCGCGCATTTTGGAAACCAGCAGCTTGCCGCGTTCATAGGCAAAGTCGCGATGCACGATGATCGAAAGCGCATCCACTGGTTCGCCCGCGACCAGAATGTCCAGTTTCACCATGGGCGACTCCCAATAGTCCGCCAGGTGGTAGTCGAGCGAGGCGTAGCCGCGGGAGACGGACTTCAGCCGGTCATAAAAATCGAGCACGATTTCGTTGAGCGGCAGTTCGTAGTGCAGCATCACGCGCGATGAACTCACGTATTCAAACGTCTTCTGCTTGCCGCGTTTGTCTTCGACCAGCTTCAGGATTCCGCCGACGTACTCTTCGCCAGTCAGGATCGTGGCGAGAATGACCGGCTCCTGCACTTTGGCAATTTCGCTGGGGTCGGGCCAGCGCGAAGGATTATCGACTTCGATCAGCGCGCCGTCGGTCTTCGTGATCTTGTAGCGCACGCCCGGGGCGGTGGTGATCAGCTCCAGATTGAATTCGCGCTCCAGCCGTTCCTGGATGATCTCCATGTGGAGCAGTCCGAGAAAGCCGCAGCGGAAGCCGAAACCCAGACGCGACCGAACTCTCCGGCTCGAAAAAGAAAGACGAATCATTCAGTCGCAAGTTTTTCCAGCGCTTCGCGAAGCTGGGTGTGTTCGTGCGCGTCCACGGTGTAGAGTCCGGCAAAAACCATGGGCTTGATTTCTTCAAAGCCGGGAAGAGGCTCGATCGCCGGATTGGCTTCGTCGGTGATGGTGTCGCCGATTTTCGTGTCGGCGACGGTCTTGCTGTTGGCCATCAGAAATCCGACTTCGCCTGCCCGCAGTTCTTCTACCTCGACCGGCTTGGGAGTCAGAACGCCGAGCGTTTCCACTTCGAGCACGCGCCCATTCCACATCAGGCGAATCTTTTGTCCCTTGCGGATGGTTCCTTCGAAGACGCGAGTCAGGACGATCACGCCGCGGTAGGGATCGAACCAGGAGTCGAAAATCAGCGCCTGCAGCCGGTTGTCCGGATTCCCCTTGGGCGGAGGTACGAGCTTCACGATGGCTTCGAGAACATCCGGCACGCCCTGGCCGGTCTTGGCGCTGATCAGGACTGCGTCCGAGGCATCGAGACCGACCGCGCCCTCGATCATTTCCTTGGTGCGCTCCACGTCTGCGCTGGGCAGATCGATCTTGTTGATGACCGGAATGATTTCCAGACGGTTGTTGATGGCGAGATAGGCATTGGCCAGCGTCTGCGCCTCCACTCCCTGGGAGGCGTCCACCACCAGCAGCGCGCCTTCGCAGGAAGCCAGCGAACGCGAGACTTCGTAGGAAAAATCGACGTGGCCCGGGGTGTCGATCAGGTTGAGCTGGTAGAGTGTGGCCATCCTGCGCGGTGTACATCATGCGGACGGCGTGCGCCTTGATGGTGATGCCGCGCTCGCGCTCCAGGTCCATGGAGTCGAGCACCTGGGCCTGCATCTCGCGCGCAGTCAGCGACCCGGTCAACTCCAGCAGGCGGTCCGCCAGCGTGGATTTTCCGTGATCAATATGTGCAATGATCGCAAAATTGCGAATAAATGCGGCGTCCATGGCTGCGGCGGTCAATGCTTGATTCTAACAGGGCGGCGTCAGACCTCGGACCTCGGACGTCCGACTCCTCGTCCGATATAAAATGTATCCGCTCCATGCTCACCACTTCCTTCACTTCGCCATTTGCTGCCATCGATCACGTCCAACTGGCAATGCCTTCGGGCGGAGAAGTTGTCGCTCGCGGGTTCTACAAGGATCTTCTTGGCATGGTTGAGATTCCCAAGCCGCCCGAACTCGCCAAGCGCGGTGGGTGCTGGTTCGAAAGCGGGCCCGTGCAGGTTCATCTCGGCGTGGAAAATGATTTTCGTCCGGCGAAGAAAGCGCATCCTGCCTTACGTTGTCGTGACTACGCGGCCTGCGTTTCAAGACTGGTGCATGCCGGCGTCGAGGTAGTCGAGGTAGACGACATCCCCGGTGTCCGCCGGTCTCATATTCACGACCCTTTTGGAAATCGCATCGAACTGGTTGGCGCTTGATCGAGACTTCAATGCTCGTGCTCGCTTCCGCATCTCCGCGCCGTCAGGAGTTGTTGCGCAATGCAGGCATTCCGTTCACCGTTTGTCCCGCCAACATTCCTGAAGTACCGCAAACAGGAGAGAGCCCACGCGATTGTGCGGAACGACTGGCGCGCGAAAAAGCGCTGGCAGTCTCTCACCAGCGTCCAGCTGACTTCGTTTTAGGAGCTGACACGATCGTCGTTGTGGATGGCGAGATGCTGGGCAAGCCTAGGGACGAAGCCGACGCGATGCGCATGTTGCACCTGCTCTCCGGACGAACTCATCAGGTCATCACCGGCGTTTGCCTGGCAGGACCGTCACTGAGAACTGGGAACCAGAAACTGGAAACTGGGTTTAGTAAAACACGGTTCCGAAACCACGCTGGTCACCATGACCACGCTCACCGACGAAGACATCCGTTCTTATATCTCAACCGGCGAGCCCATGGACAAAGCTGGCGCTTACGCCATCCAGGGAATCGCATCGCGCTGGATTCCGCGCATCGAAGGCGATTATTTCAACGTCGTGGGTCTACCGGTGGCGCTGGTATGCAGAATGCTTCAGGAGAATGGCGTAGGCTCGCACAAAGTGGACTTGCAGAAAAACGATTGGCAGAAAAACGAGGACAAACTCTAGACCTTCTTGTCCGGGTCTTCGCCGTCTTTCACGGCCGACTTGAAGTTCTTAATGCCTTCACCCAGGCCTTTGCCCAGATCGGCCAGCTTGCTGGGACCAAAAATCAGAAGCGCAATGGCCAGGATGATCAGAATTTCCGGCAAACCAAGTTTTCCAGGCATGTAAATCCTCTCTCGCGGGTGGGCTCGGTGGCGCACACTTGGAGCCTTCAAATAACCCTGTGGAAATTCTAGGCTACACCGGGGTCGGAGTCAAAGGCAGTCCGGTCGGGGTAGTGGCGCGAGTTTCACGACACCGCCCGCAAAGAGCGCCAACCGCGAGGGAAACGAAGTATCACGAAGGCTCCAATCGCCCGCTCTTCCTTCGTGAACCTTTGCGCCTTCGTGGTTCACGCTCTCCCAAACTCTGCCACTGGCCTTGGTCAGTTCAAAGGTTTCGACTCTGCCACCCGAAAGGTACGCTCGCGCCTTTACGCGCGTTCGATCAGCTCAGCCAGCAACGCGGCCCGGCGGGGTAACTCCGCAATGATGATCGACTCGTGCGTGGCGTGAGCACCTTCTCCCACGCCGCCGAGACCGTCCAGCGTTGGGATTCCCAGGCTGGCAGTGAAGTTTCCGTCCGATCCGCCGCCGACCGAGGCCTCTTCCAGCTTCCATCCCAGTTGTTTGGCGATTTCAGAAGCCTTCTTGTAGAGCCCGGCTGTGCCGGGGCCTCGTTCCATGGGCGGACGGTTCACGCCGCCTGTGACTTCCAGCTTGCACTTGCGATTGAACGGCTTCAGCGCCCTGAGTTGTCGGTCGATCACGGCAGCGTCTTTCATTTTCGCCACGCGTACATCGAGGACCGCAGTTGCTTCAGCGGGAATGACATTCGACCGCGTGCCCCCAGACACAATTCCGACGTTCAAAGTGAGGCCGCGCTTCAGATCGACCAGTTTTGAGATTGCCGTAATCTGTTTCGCCAGTTCGACGATTGCGCTCTCGCCTTTATCGAAATCTAAACCCGAGTGCGCTGCCTTGCCCGTCACTTTGATGGTGTACTCGCCTACTCCTTTGCGTGCCGTCTTCACTGCCCCCTTGGTTCCGTAGGACGGTTCCAGCACCAGCACGGCTGCGGATTTTCTGGCCAGGCTTTCCGTGATGCGGCGCGAGGAATCGCTGCCAACTTCCTCGTCCGACACCAGCAGCACGGTGACTGGTCGCGGCACGCTGTCGTTGTGCCAGGAGCGCACTCCTTCCAGAGCATGCAGGATCAAGGCAATTCCGGACTTCATATCGAGCGCGCCCGGTCCCGAGAGACGTCCGTCTGCTATTCGGCAGGGCATCGTGGCCAGGGTGCCCATGGGATATACCGTGTCGATATGTCCCAGGAGAAGTACCGGCTTGCCTTTCCCGCCACCGAAGTCAATTTGCAGGTGATCGCCGAAGTTCGCGACGCGATGAAATTTTGCGTGGCCGCCGATCTTCTCGAAGCGTCCGGCCAGAAGAGCGCCCAGTTGATCTACCGCTGCTTTGTTGTCGCTGGGGGATTCGATCTCGACCAACTGGCGGATCGTTTCAGTGATGGCATCTTTTCGCTCGGTGAAGTAAAGCAACCGGTTGGAGGCCTCGGTGGAGACCGGTTGGGGTTTCGATGCTTGCGGTTTTTTCAGAACCTTCTTCATAGTGTGAATTCCCGGCGGCGGGTCGGTTTCACGGTGCTGCCTGCATAACCCATGAACCACGAAGGACACGAAGTATCACGAAGGCTCTAATCCTGGGCTTTCCTTCGTGAACCTTCGTGTCCTTTGTGGTTCATGCTTTTTCGAATTGGCCCATGAGCTTGTTCTCGCAGTCATTCCGTGGCTAAGCCGGGGTACAGTATAATCTTCGTTCCTGACGAGAACTGCCTGACGAGAGAAAATGAACAACACCGCTCATCCAGCGACCGCATCTCCGGCGCCGGCAAAGACCACGCTCGACATCATCGATATTTTCAAGATCTTGCCGCATCGCTTTCCTTTTCTGCTCATCGACCGCGTGGTTGAGATCGAGCGCAAGCAGCGGATTGTGGCGCTCAAGAATGTGACCATCAACGAGCCCTTCTTTGCCGGACACTTTCCCAACCTCCCTATCATGCCGGGAGTGTTGATCGTGGAAGCCATCGCCCAGGCAGGCGGGGCCTTGCTGCTCACTGAAATAGAAGACCGCGACAGCAAGCTCATCATGTTCACCGGCGTTGAGCGCGCCCGGTTCCGGCGTCCAGTGGTGCCTGGCGATCAGCTGCGTATCGAGGTCACCCTGAAGGGATGGCGTGCCCGGGCGAACATGATCGCTGCCCGTATGGAAGGCATCGTGACAGTCGGCGAACGGCGAGTGGCCGAAGCCATCGTGAGCTGCCAGTTGGTAGACAGCGAACGCGGACGCGGCGGTTCGGAAGCAGCGGAATCCTAAGCATCCGATGGCAACCCAGAATATCCATCCCACGGCCATTATCGATCCTGGCGCGAAAGTCCATCCTTCCTGCAAGATTGGCCCTTATTGCGTGATCGGTCCGAATGTCGAACTGGGTGAAGGCTGCCACCTGGTTTCGCACGTCACCATCGAGGGACCTACGAAGATCGGGTCAGACAACGGCTTCTTTCCTTTTTGCTCGGTCGGCATGGCGCCGCAGGACCTCACCTACGCCGGCGAACCGACTCGGCTCGAGATCGGTGACCACAACGAGATTCGCGAGTTTGTCACCATCAACCGCGGGACCGTCAAGGGCGGCGGCCTGACTCGCGTGGGAAGTCATGTATTGGTTATGGCTTACACCCACATTGCGCACGATTGTGATATCGGAGACCACGTCATTCTCGCCAACGCCGCGACCCTGGGGGGGCATATCACGGTCGGAGAGTGGGCGGTGGTGGGCGCGCTTTGTCCGGTGCATCACTTCGTCCGCATCGGAGCGCACTCATTTATTGGCGGCGGAACGACCGTGACGCGCGATGTGCTGCCTTTCTCCAAAACGGCGGCGGCGCGAGATACCCATGCCTACGGCATCAATGCGGTCGGCCTGGAGCGCCGCGGCTTCAGCAAGGAACGCATCCGCAAGATTCACCATGCCTACAAGTTGCTGCTGGCGTCCAAGCTGAATACTTCGCAGGCGCTGGAGCGAATGAAATCGGAACCGGATCGCGGCGAGGATGTAGATATGCTGATCGGGTTTATCGAAGCGTCGGAGCGCGGCGTGATCAAGTAGGCGGGCTGGCCGTCACCCGGCAATTTTCAGCAGATTGGCCACAGTCCCGGACACATGTGCTCTTGTTTGAGAACGTGCAGGATGGTCCATTCATCGAGAACATCCACCGCGGGATCTTTCGTCAGTTGCGCATTGATCATGGCGCGGACCAGCTTTTCGACATTGCTCTGGGCTTCGGCCTTGCGTTCGGTAAATTCTTGTAGACCAACGTTTTGAGTTTTAAGACCGGCATTGAGCATGGCTTTGAACTGGCTTTCGCACTGTAGCGAAAACTTGAAGCGCTGACGCGCCGCTGCCCGCACCGCGGCTCCCCACATGTGTCCTGACGGGTGCTGGATGACGGACGGTGTCTCAGGCATAGGATTGAGAGATTGTGCTACGTGGCGCGAAGCTTTATCAAGTGCCGGAGATCGCTCCCTTTGCGAACTTTGCGGAATCCTTAGCGTCCTTTGCGGTTAAGATCTTGCACGCACAGCTCGCCGAGCGGAGATTGCGATTGAACAAGTCGAAGCCAGAGCGGATCGGCCTCATCGCCGGCAACGGAACTTTCCCCCTGCTGGTGCTGGACGCCGCACGCGCGCAAGGCTTCGACGTGATCGTCGCCGCTATCAAGGAAGAAGCGTCTCCGGAAATCGAGCAACATGGAGCCGAGGCCGTGCACTGGCTCTCGTTGGGGGAATTGTCCAAGCTGATCGAAACCTTTCAGCGTGAAGGCGTTAGCCGCGCCATCATGGCGGGACAAGTGAAGCACAAGCAGATTTTCTCCAGCATTCGTCCTGACTGGAAGCTGGCAAAGTTGCTGCTCTCGCTTGGCACGCGGAACACCGATTCGTTGCTCGGAGCGGTGGCAAAGGTCCTGGCCGAAGAAGGAATCACCTTAGAGAATTCGACCAAGTTTCTGGAGCCGTTACTGGCGAAGGCGGGAGTTCTGACCAAGCGTGCCCCGACTGAACAGGAGCACAAGAACATCGACTACGGACGCACCGTAGCGCGCCAGGTCGCGCAGTATGATATTGGACAAACCGTGGTGGTCGCTGAGTCTGCGGTTGTGTCGGTCGAGGCCATGGAAGGCACCGACGCTGCCATTGCGCGCGCCGGGGAGATCATGCGTTCGCTGAGCGGAGAGGCTTCCACTCTGGGACGCGAACTCACCGTGGTGAAGATCGCCAAGCCCAATCAGGACATGCGTTTTGATGTGCCGGTGGTAGGAGTGAAAACCATTGAAGTGATGCGCCTGGCCGGGGCCACTTGCCTGGCTCTCGATGCCGGTAAGAGTCTGCTACTGGATGGGAACGCCATCATCGTGGCCGCCGATTCGTCCGGCATTGCGATCGTGGCGGACTAGCGCATTGCTTTGGAGCATCCATGACTGAAACGTTTCGTCTCGCCGATCAAATTCGCCGCGCCTTCGAAGGCAACGCCTGGCACGGGGATTCCGTTCTCGAACTGCTGTCTGGCGTCAGCGCCGCAACGGCTGCCGCACGGCCGATCAAGAGTGCGCACAGCATCTGGGAGCTTCTTCTGCACATCGCCGCATGGGACGATGATGTGGTCCGCCGTATTGGCGGTACGGTGGTGGAGGTCACGGACGAACAGAATTTCCCGACGATCAAAGACACCAGCGAGGCAGCCTGGACGCAGGCGATCGAATCCACAAAGAAGACTCACAATGAACTCATCAAAGCGGTCGCCTCTTTTCCCGACTCGCGGCTGACCGAGCAGGTTCCGGGCAAGAGCGAGAAATACTACAACTTCTATTATCTGTTCACCGGCATCGTACAGCACGAGCTGTATCACGCCGGGCAGATTGCGCTGCTGAAAAAAGCGGCAGAGTGAAGCTGAATCCTTAGCGACCTTTGCGGCAAGAAGCTCTTAACCGCAAAGTTCGCCGAGGACTCCGCAAAGGTCGCCAAGAAAATCCGGAGAACTTAACTGACTGACAGTTTTATAAACGTAGCCGTGGTGGGCGCAGGCGCTTTCGGCCGCAATCATGCCCGCATCTATCACCAACTGGCGCAGCAGGGCGAAGCCGTCCGGTTGGTAGGTGTTGTGGATCCGGACGTGGCGCGTGCCGACGCCGTTGCCGCCGAATTCGGCTGCCGCGCGTTTGGATCGGTCGAGCAACTGGTGACCACTCACAGCGAGGTGCAGGCTGCCTCTGTAGCGGTTCCAACGATCCGGCATCTGGAGACCGCGCGGGCCCTGATGGAAGCAGGGGTCGACGTGCTGGTGGAAAAGCCGCTGGCCGCTTCGCTGGCGGAAGCCGACGAATTGCTTGGCCTGGCCAAAAGTCTGAATCGCATCGGCCAGGTCGGACACCTGGAACGCTTCAATCCAGCGGTTCGGGCTACGGCACCGCTCATCACTCAGCCCATGTTTTTTGAAGTGCACCGGCTCAGCGTGTTCACTCCGCGGTCGCTCGATGTCGATGTCATTCTCGATCTCATGATTCACGATCTCGATGTCGTCCTTTCACTGGTGAAGTCGCCAGTGAAGGAAATTCGCGCCGTGGGGCTTCCGATTCTCTCCGGCAAGGCTGACATCGCCAACGTTCGCCTGGAGTTTGAATCCGGGTGCGTGGCGAACTTCACCGCCAGCCGGGTTTCCACGGAACGGGTCCGCAAGTTGCGGTTCTTTCAGCCCCGGCAATATATTTCTGTTGACTACGGCCGCCAGGAGGTATTGGTGTTCAGCGTTGGTGGACCCGGCGAGGTATCGGGGACGCCTTCAGTGAATCCGCAGATCGGGGTAGCCAAGCCGGCGGTCGCATCCGAAGAACCCCTGCGCGCCGAACTCCGGTCGTTTCTGGACGCAGTACGCACGCGTTCCACAGCCTCTGGTTTCATTCGAAGACGGACGTCGCGCCCTTGCCCTCGCTCTCGACATCGTTGCCGCCATGCGGGAGCACAATCAGAAAGTCCAAATTGACCAGTTGCGCTGAACCCATAAACCGTTGTCACCACTTGTAAGTGATTGCTGCATAACGATTCCAGCAGATTTTGTTTTTACACTTCTTGACAATCCAGCGCAGTGCTTCGAGATACCCTTTATTGACCAGTCAGGTACAAACTTTTGTGCCGGAATGCGCTGGTTTTTCGCAGATATTCTGGAAAGATGCGAGAATAGAAAATACTCCGGAATCTTCGGAGAAAACTGATTTTCGAGACGCAAGCCGGCGCGGTCAGCAACTAAACGTCGGCTATTTGTTTCTAAATAGGCTGAACCCGCAGGTCGATGTCAATTACTGAAATCCCGCCGCGAAACCCAGTCCCCGCCTCGCAGCCGCCCACACCCCCGGGGAGCGATCTTTACGACGCCAGCAGTTGGGAAGCCGCCTACAGCGAGATGCACGATGTTCCCGCCCTGCTCATTCAGTTGCAGGACGACCTCTCGCGTTCGCGGCAACGGGAAGCTTTCTGGATTTCGGTATGCGTCCACCTGGCGATCATCATTCTGGTGGTCAACTCTGCCCGGCTTGAAGGCCTGATGCACAAGCGGTCAGTCATACTCATCAGCCCGCAAGATCTGTTGAAGCAGAAGGAACTCACGTACCTGGAGCTTCCGCCGGACGAGCAGAAAGTTTCCAAGCGTCCCGACACCAACAAGATTTCGGACAAAGACCGGATCGCGACATCCAAGGCGCCGCAACTCGATCGCAAAGAGCTGAAGAAGATTCTGGACAGCGCGCGGCCCGGCGCTCCAGGGCCAGAGTGCTCCGCCGGCGCAGCAGCCCGCGCCGCAAGCTCCAGCTGCACAGGCGCCGCAAGCGCCGCAGGAACAGCCGTCACCGCAGCCTCCGCCTCAGCAGAACTCGGTCGCGCGTCTGCAGACGCCGCCCGAAGGACGGCCCACACCAAACTTCAGCACAGGAGCCATGTCAGCGGGATCGGCGATTGAACAGGCAGCCCGCGCTGCCGCCGCCGAATCGCGGCGGATACACCGGCGGCGATGGCGGCGACTACGGCCTGGGCCAAGGCAAGCAAGGAAACGAAGCCATCGGCCCAATGGACGTCCTCAGCGACACAATGGGGGTGGATTTTGGGCCTTATCTGGCGCGGGTGCTGCACGATGTGAAGGAAAACTGGTATCGCATCATCCCTGAGTCGGCGCGTGCGCCGCTCATGAAAAAAGGGAAAGTCTCGATTGAGTTCGCCATCCTGAAAAATGGACAGGTCGCAGGCCTGCAGATCGTGGGCACTTCCGGAGATGTCGCGCTGGATCGCGCTGCCTATGGCGGGATCACAGCGTCGAAACCGTTCCCACCTCTGCCATCGGAATTCGGCGGCCAGTATCTGGCGCTTACGCTTCCACTTCTACTACAACCCGGAAAGATCGGAAATACAGTAGGGCAGTCGTCAGTCTTCAGTCGTCAGCCAGAATTTGGCGGCTGAGATTTGCTGACGACTGAAGACCGACGACTGACGACTGCTTTCTCACCAGACTCTGCATTTCTTCTCCCGCACCATTGCTGAACCGGCTTTGCAGTGGAATGCCTGCTGAAATTCCGGCACGTTCGAAACTACTCCATTGGTGCGGTACTTTTCGGGGGAGTGGGGATCGATGGTGGCATACATGCGTTTGCTTTCGTCGCGTGTGTTCTCGCACCAGCTTTGTCCGTAGCCGATGAAGAAGCGCTGCTCGGGAGTGAATCCGTCGATCGAATCCAGCTTCTGGCCTCGAGTTTCATTCTTCCAGGCAACGTATGCCAGCATCAGGCCGCCCAGGTCAGCGACATTTTCTCCCAGGGTCAGCTGGCCGTTGATCTTGATGTCATCGACGGCTACGTATTGCGAATACTGGTCGGAGATGCAACTGGCGCGTTCGTCGAACTGCTTGCCATCTTCCGGCGTCCACCAGTCGCGCAGATTGCCGTGCGCATCGAACTGGCGTCCTTCGTCGTCGAAGCCGTGCGTCAGTTCGTGTCCAATGGTGGCTCCGGTGTCGCCGTAGTTCGGAGCGTCGTCGGACTTGGGATCGAATAGCGGCGGCTGCAGAATGCCGGCGGGAAAATTGATGTCGTTGATTTGCGGGTTGTAGTAGGCGTTGACGGTGGGCGGCGTCATGTCCCATTCGCCGCGGTTCACCGGCTTGCCAATCTTTGCGATCTGACGATTGAACTCAAACGCTGCGCGCCCGCGAGGCATTGCCCAGGGCGTCGTCGCGTGTGATGGTCAAGGCGCTGTAGTCCCGCCATTTCTCGGGATAGCCGATCTTGTTCGCCAGGGCGTGCAACTTTTCCAGCGCCTGCTGTTTCGTCGCCGGAGACATCCACGGCAGCCCGTCGATGTCCTGCTCCATGGCGTCTTCGATTTGCTTTACCAGTTTCTGGGCACGCTGTTTGGCCTCGGGTGGAAAAGCGCGCTGCACGTAGGCCTGTCCCAGGGCCTCGCCCAGATCGTTGTCCACGTAGTTGACGCAGCGCCTCCAGCGCGGCTGAAGTTGCTGCGCGCCGGATAAGAGTCTTGCCGAAGAAATCGAAATCGGCGTTCACGAATGCCGAAGAGAGATAAGAAGCATTCGCGTTCACCAGGTGCCAGCGCAGGTAAGCCTTCCAGTTTGCGAGGTCTTCGGTTTTCAGCGTTGAGTCCATCACTTTGAAGAACTCCGGCGCCGTCACATTCAACGACTGCAATCCCGGGCTGACCTGCGAGGGAGAAATATTCCTTCCAGCGGAAAGATGGGCTGAGCGTCTCCAACTGACGGCGCGTCATCTTGTGATAGAGCATTTTGGGATCGCGGCGCTCGACTTGAGTCAGCGATCCCTTGGCCAGGGCGGTCTCGATTCGCAATACGGTCTGAGCCTCGGTGGCGGCGATGCCGGGCGCATCGCCCAGCAGTTCAAACATCTTCTGAACGTGCGCCACGTACGCCTGACGAAGCTCCACGGATTTTGGGTCAGTCTTGAGGTAGTAGTCGCGATCGGGAAGGCCCAGTCCACCCTGGTCGACCTCGGCGATGACCTGCGAGGAGTTCTTGTAATCCTGGTCGGAATGAAAGTCGAACGGGGCATTCAGACCCGGCATGGCTGCAATTACGTTCGCAAGGTCTGATTTGGAATGCAGGGCTGCAATTCTTTCAAGATCGGCTTTTAGCGGCGCCGCTCCCGCAGTCTCAATAGCTTTTTCATCCATGCAGGCGGCATAGTAGTCACCGATCTTTTGATTCAGCGGATTCCGGTCCTGCGCCACCTGCTGCCGCTTCCTCGAGGATTGTTGCGTAACACCACCCGGTTGTCGTCCGCCAGCTTGGTCGTGATGCCCCAGCTCGTCCGGTCCGGTGGAATGGGATTCTTTTGCAGCCAGCCGCCGCAGGCGTAGGTGAAGAAGTCAGTGCAGGGATCGACGCTGGTGTCCATTGAGGAGACGTCGAGGACTGGAGGATGAGACGAAGTAGTCTTCTGCGCATTCGCGCCGCAGGGAATGAGAATCGAGAGTGTAGCAGCAAGAACGAACGCGGTTCGGAACATTACCGTCCTTGAGGAAACAAAAATTTCAGAATTCAGATTTTAGATTGCAGATTTCAGAGCCAGGCTGGATGACTTATCGCCCGAACGCCCTTCAATCTGAAATCTGAAATCCGAATTCTGAAATCCGGTTTTCTCCTCCTTTTCAGACGGCGATCCACGGCTTTCGTGAGCAGGGCGTTATCTCAAGTCTGGCGGTGGGTACGCCAATCGCACCAGTGTTCTCTCCGAGAACGGCACATACAGCAGTGCCGCCGTTGCTGCAAAGGCCGCTCCAAAGCCGATCTTTTCAGTCAGGAGAAACGGAGCCACCGCCCACAACTGATCGAGCGCCAGAATGAAGGGAAACATCCGCTGAAATTTCTCGCCGAGCGCCCGGTGATCAAAGCCGATGGCGGAGATCAGGTAACAGCGTAACGGGATACCCACTCCCGCCGTCACCATCGCCACCACAAAAATCGTGCGCGATCCCCATCCCGGCAGGAATGTGCTGGTAATTCTGTCGATCTCGCTGAGTCGAAATAGCGCGCTTACGTAGAAAATCAAATACATCAGTTGAATGAGACCGAAGAGACCACGAGTCAGGCTGCGGCGGGGCAGCGGAACCTCGAGGTCGCGATGAAACGGCGGTTCTGAAGTTTCGATCGGGGGCATTGTAAGTGTTTCGGACGGGGAATCCGGCGGCTTCGGTTCAGCGCGTTGAACCGGGGCGAGAAAGCGATACCCGCGGCGGGCCAGGGTTTCCACGTAGCGCGGATTGGAGGCCGAATCACCGAGCGCCTCCCGCAACTTTGCGATAGCGGTGTTCAGGCTATGGTCGAAATCCACAAAAGTGTCAGCCGGCCATAGTTTCTGACGGAGGTCTTCACGGGTGATCACCTCGCCCGGCCGCTCCAGCAAACAGATGAGAATCTGGAAAGGCTGCTCTTGAAGGCGAATCCGGTTGCCGTTTTTGCGCAGTTCGCCGGCTGCCAAGTCGACCTCGAAAACGGCGAAGCGTAAGGTTTTTCCCGCGGGAGTGATGGGTGGCAACGACACGGCAGCAGGAAGTTTAGCATTGCGGAATCAAGGAAACACGCGAGGACAGCATGGGGGAGGCTGTCCCCACGTGGTTTGTGGTGGCGCTACAATGCTCTCGTGTGTCCCTCCTCTGAACGCCCGGCAAAGCGCCACATTTACAAGCTGGAAGCGGGCGGCATTCTTATCATCGGAGCGCTCATTTTGCTCCTCACTCTAGCGCGCTACTGGCATCACATCGCATGGGGTGCACGCTGAACGCGTCTCCCGAGCCACTGCTGGTTGTGGTGCTAGGTCCGACGGCAAGTGGGAAGACCGCACTTTCGCTGGCTCTGGCTGAACACTTTCACGGCGAAATCGTGAACTGCGATTCGGTGGCGATGTATCGCGAGTTTGAGATTGGAACTGCGAAACCCACTGCTGCCGAGCGCGCCCGCGTCCCTCATCACCTGCTCGATTTTGTAGATCCCTCCGGGTACATCACTGCCGGCGAATACGCACGGCAAGCCCGCGAGGTGTTGCAACAGATCAAGTCGCGCGGAGCCTTGCCGATCGTGGTCGGAGGAACTGGCCTTTATCTGCGGGCTTTGCTGGATGGCCTCTTTGCCGGCCCGCAACGTTCGGAGGAATTGCGGGAGCGGTTGCACCAGCGGGCAGAAGAGAAAGGGGCTGGATACCTGCATCGAATCTTGAGTCGCCTCGATCCTGCCGCTGCTGCGAAGATTCATGCCAACGATATTCCCAAACTGTTGCGTGCGATTGAAGTCTGTCTGGCCTCGCGGACGAAAATGAGCGAGACTGTGGAAGCAGGGCCGTGATCCGCTGCAGGGTTTCCGAATCGTCCGAGTGGGCCTCGATCCTGATCGCCAGGCCTTGTACCAGCGAATCAATCAGCGGGCTGAGGGCATGTTCGACAGTGGTCTGGTGGAAGAGACTCGCGGCTTACTGAAGAAATATGGCGAGGCTGCGCGTCCGCTAACCGCTCTCGGCTACAAGCAGGCCGTGGCTCTGATACGCGGCGAGATGGACCCTAGACGTTGCGCTGCAAGCCGCGCAACAGGCACATCGAAATTACGCTAAACGGCAGATGACCTGGTTCCGGCGCGAACCCGATGTGAATTGGTTTGCGGGATTTGGAGATAACGAGAGAGTTCAGAGCGAGGCGATACGAAAAATCACTGATATCCAGGCGTCAGGGTAGAAGAGATTTTCCTTTGCGACCTTTGCGGAGTCTCTTTGCGTACTTTGCGGTAAAGGTTTTGCCTTGACGCCAGCAACGACTTAACCGCAAAGGTCGCAAAGGGATTCCGCAAAGGACGCAAAGTAAAGCAACAGACTAGCGCTGCAGAATATCTTTCAGCGCATTCCTTAACTCCGGATGCTTGAACTGATATCCGGTCGCCGCGAGCTTGGCCGGTTCCACACGCTGGCTGCCGAGAAAGAGTTCTTCGCCCATCTCTCCAAAGATCAACTTTACGGCGAAGGCGGGCACGGGGAAGATCGCCGGCCGATGCAGGACGGAAGCCAGTGTGCTGGTGAACTCGGCATTGGTCACGGGATTCGGCGAGACGGTATTGACTGGGCCCTGCAATGTGTCGTGATTCAAGACATGCTGAATTGCACCCACGACGTCATCGATCGAGACCCAGCTTGACCATTGTCGGCCGCTGCCCAACCTGCCGCCCAGACCCAGGCGGAAGGGAGGAAGCATTTTCGGCAAGGCGCCGCCATCCGCGCTCATCACGACTCCAAAGCGCATTTGAGCCGTGCGAATTCCGGCCGCTGACGCGGGCTCGGTTGCGCCTTCCCACTGACGGCAGATTTCGGCGGCGAAGCCATCGCCGGAGGGACTGTCTTCGCGCAGAATCTCGTCACCGCGGTTGCCGTAGTAACCCACGGCGGAGGCCGAGATGAATACTCGCGGGCGTTGCGCCGCTTTGGCCAGCGCTTGCGCCAGGTGTCCCGTGCCCTGAACGCGGCTCTCGATGATTCTCCGCTTCTTGGCCTCGGTCCAGCGTCCGACGATCGACTCTCCCGACAGGTGAATGACGGCATCGAAGCCGGAAACTATCTCCGGCGATACCGGACGGGATGGGTCCCAGACGATTTGGTCGGGACCACCGGCTGCCTTCCGCACCAGGCGTGTGACCGCAAATCCCTGGGACTTTAGAGAGGGCAGAAGGGCGGATCCGATCGGACCTGAAGCGCCGCTTACCAGCACGCGGGGGGAATTCATAAGGCGTTGTCCGTCCCAACTCTAGCAGAATGTGCACTGTTGGTGTGGCGCCGACTGGACGCTCGACGTCCAAACCGCAGCGGCGCGGCCTACACGCTATAATCCATCATGGCGACCCTGCGCCAACAGTTCGCGACCAATGTGCTCACGGTGACCCGCTTCCGGGAACTGATGCGCAGAATGCGCGCGAATCGGCCCAACGACGATCTCGAGCTAATCCGCAAGGCCTACGAGTTTTCCCAGAAACACCATGCCGGACAGAGCCGTGCCTCCGGCCAACCCTATCTGGTCCATCCCCTGGAAGTGGCCCTGGTCCTGGCCGAGATGAAAATGGACCCCGTCGCCATCGCCGCGGGCCTGCTGCATGACTCGGTCGAAGATACCTCGGTGACCGTCGTCGATATCCGCAAAGAGTTCGGCGAACAGGTAGCGCATATCGTCGAGGGCGTCACCAAGATCAGCGCCATCGATTTCGCTACCCGGGAAGAACAGCAGGCCGAAAACCTGCGCAAGATGATGCTGGCGATGGTGGATGACATCCGCGTGGTGCTCATCAAACTGGCCGACCGCCTGCACAACATGCGGACGCTCGAACATCTGCCGCCGGACCGCCAGCAGAAAATTGCCCGCGAGACGCTCGAGATCTACGCCCCCATCGCTCACCGTCTGGGCATGGGCAAGATCCGCGGAGAGCTGGAAGACCTTGGCTTCCACTACGTCGATCCGATCGGATATCAGCAGGTCCACGATGCGGTCGAAGCCCGGCGCAAAGCAGGCGAAGCTTTTCTGTCGCGGGTGGAAGGAGTGTTTCGCGACAAGCTGAAAGAGGCGGGCATCACTGCCACCGTGGAAAGCCGCATCAAGCGCCTCTACAGCATCTACAAAAAACTGCAGCGGCAGCATATTACGGTCGAGCAGGTGTACGACCTCTACGCCATGCGCGTCATCACGCAGTCGGTGCAGGACTGCTACGCCGTGCTCGGCATCATTCACAATCTGTGGCGCCCGGTGCCTGGCCGGATCAAAGACTTCATCGCCATGCCGCGACCGAATCTTTATCAGTCGCTGCACACCTCCGTGATTGCCGAAGAGGGAACGCCCTTCGAAGTGCAGATCCGCACCGAAGAAATGCACAAGATGGCGGAGGAAGGCATCGCCGCGCACTGGAAGTACAAAGACGGCCCAGTCTCGGCGCAGGATGAGCAGCGGCTGGCGTGGCTGCGGCAGGTGGTGGAGTGGCAGCGCGATGTGTCCGATCCCAGCGAGTTTTTATCGACGCTGAAGATCGATCTCTATCCCGAAGAGGTTTACACCTTCACGCCCAAGGGCAAGGTCGTCGTTCTGCCGCGCGATTCCTCGCCGATTGACTTTGCTTATTCCGTCCACACCGAGGTCGGCCACAGCTGCGTCGGCGCGAAGGTCAACGGACGCATGGTGCCGTTGCGCTTCAAGCTGCACAGCGGCGACATCGTCGAGATTCTGACCCAGACCGGACATAAGCCCAGCCGCGACTGGCTGGCGATTGCCAAGTCATCGCGCGCGCGCAACAAGATCAAACACTGGCTCAATGTTCATCAGCGCGAGCGTGCGATCGAAATCGGCCGCAAGCTGATCGAGAAAGAAGCGCGCAAGTATCGCATCTCGCTGAAGGACATCAAGGACGAGGAGCTACAGAAGATTGCGTCCGACTATGGCGCGGGGCGTCCCGACGATCTGATGGCCGGCATTGGCTACGGCAAGTATTCGGCGCGCCAGATACTGGGACGCATGGCGCCTACCGCCGGCACGCCTCTCGCGGACGAGGAACAAGAAAAGCCCAGCGGCCTGGCCAGCGTGGTGCGGCGCGTCTTCGGCGGCGACAGAACAACAACGCCATCCGGGTTAAGGGACACGGCGACCTGCTGGTCTATCGCGCACGCTGTTGTAACCCGATTCGCGGCGAAGCCATTGTCGGCTACGTCACGCGCGGCAAAGGCGTGGCGGTGCACGCGGTCAACTGTCCCAATGTGACGAATCTGCTGTACGAACCGGAACGCCGCATTGACGTTGAGTGGTCGCAAGACGATGGCACACCCAGCGCCTACCCGGTAAAACTCACCGTGTTCTGCGACGATCGTTTTGGGATGCTCAAACAAATCACCGCCGTTATCAGCGACACTCAGACCAACATCCGCAACATCGAAGCCCGCACCAACAACGGCCAGGCCAACGTCGACATCGTGCTCGACATTGCCGATCTTAAACACCTGGAAAACATCGTCACCGGCGTACGCAAGATTCCCGGCGTGCACGACGTGCAGAGACTGCAGAAAATCTAGAGAGCAGTCGTCAGTCGTCGGTCTTCAGTCGTCAGTACGAACCAACTGGGAACTGAGAACCGAGAACTGATTACTGGTTTTTCTTAAACGCGGTTTTCGCTGAATGGCCTGCGTATGAAGTTGACTGCAACCGCGTCGATCTGCATTAATTCTCAAGATTGATTCTGGAGGCAACGTGCGCGACGTTATTGCAACGAAAGAAGGACCGCAGGCGATTGGGCCTTATTCTCAAGCAATCCGGGCAAATGGATTTGTCTTCGTCTCGGGACAGGTGGCGATCGACCCAGCTACTCAGCAGGTGATCAGTGGAGACGTGGCCGCGCAGACCGAACGCGTCATCAAGAATCTTTCGGCGATTCTGACCGCTGCTGGGAGCGGACTGAAAAAAGTTGTCCGTACGACCGTTTTCCTCAAAAACATGGGCGATTTCGCCGCGATGAATGAAGTTTACGGGCGATTTTTTAACGTCACCCCACCAGCCCGTTCCACGGTGGAAGTGTCCCGTCTTCCCAAGGATGTGCTGGTCGAGATCGATGTGATTGCCCTGGCGTAGGGAACAGCCCTGCAAGATTGGCCACCAGCCTCACAGGCATTTACAATCCCTAGTCCCGCACTTCTCGTAGACATTAGGGAGACCACCTTGATTCCACGCTATACCCGTCCCGACATGGGCCGCATCTGGAGCGATGAGAATCGCTTTCGCACCTGGCTGGCGGTTGAAGTCGCGGCCACGGAGACTCTGGCTGAAGTCGGCATGGTGCCGAAGGATGCTGCCCGCGCCATTCGCGAGCGCGCCGACTTTAACCTGGACCGCATCGCTGAGATTGAAGCGGAAGTTCGCCACGACGTCATCGCTTTCACAACGGCCGTGGCCGAGATCGTCGGACCGCACGCGCGCTGGTTTCACTACGGACTGACTTCGAACGATGTCGTCGATACCTCCCAGGCCCTTCTCATTCAGCAGGCGTCGGCGATTATCGCCGCCGATCTGGAAAAGCTTTCGGAAGTCCTCGAACGCCGCGCATGGGAATTTAAAGATACGCCCATGATCGGTCGTACTCACGGCGTCCACGCCGAGCCCATTACGTTTGGATTCAAGCTGGCCAACTGGTACTCCGAGACCCAGCGCAACATCGAACGCTTTCGCATCGCCGCCGAAGACATGCGCGTCGGAAAGTTTTCTGGTGCCGTCGGCACGTTTGCTCATCTCAGCCCGGAACTCGAAGAGGGCATGTGCGAGCGACTGGGATTGAAGGCTGCGGCGATTTCATCGCAGGTGATCCAGCGTGATCGCCACGCCGCGTATCTCGCCACGCTGGCCGTGATCGCTTGCACCCTGGACAAAATTGCCACCGAACTTCGTCACCTGCAGCGCACCGAAGTCCGCGAAGTCGAAGAGTTCTTCAGCGAAAAGCAGAAGGGCTCGTCCGCCATGCCGCACAAGCGCAATCCAATCACGCTGGAGCAGATCAGCGGTCTGGCCCGCGTGGTTCGCTCGAACGCGCAGGCGGCGTTTGAGAATGTTGCGTTATGGCATGAGCGCGACATTTCGCACTCGTCGGTAGAGCGCGTCATCATCCCGGATTCAACCACGCTCGTCGATTACATGCTGCAGAAGACCACGAATGTGCTCGACACCATGTTCGTGTATCTGGAACAGATGAAGGCGAATCTGGAAAGCACGCGCGGACTGGTATTCAGCGGACAGCTTTTGCTCGATCTGGTGGAACATGGCGTTTCTCGTGAAGATGCCTACCGCGCGGTGCAAAGCCATGCCATGCGCGCCTGGAAAGAAGGGTTGAATTTTAAGGAACTGGTGCTGAAGGACAAGAGCATTACAAGCCGCGTGCCCCGCCCGCAGATCGAGCGTGCGTTTGATCTGAAACGCCAGTTGCGGAATATCGATAAAATTTTTGCCCGCGTCTTTGGCGGCAAGCCGCAGTCAAAGCGACCACCCTCGAAGAAACCCCGCAGCAAACCCCGCTGACAATTGCCTTTGGCGGCGGCCAGGTGTACGTTGTCCGTCGGACGGAGATTCGATCGCCGTACTTCCGTCTAAAAGGGAGGACAGCGTGACCTCGAAAAGCCTATGGTGCGGAATTCTGATTGTCGCTCTCTGGGTGGCCCTATCTCCTAGTGCAGAGGCGCAGGACAAGATCGTAAGTAATGGGACGATCGTTGGCGTCATCGTGGGAGTGGTTGCTGCCGTGGCCATCGTGGCCTATGTGGCAATTCACGAATCGTCGAAGAAGCGATCGATTACGGGATGTGTCATCCCGGCAGACAACGGGATGAGCATGACGGACGAGAAGGACAATCGTTCCTACCCGCTCTCCGGCAATACCGGCGATATCAAACCGGGCGATCGCATGACCTTGCAGGGTAAAAAGATCAAGCAAAAGGACACTGGTAAGCCGGTTCTCTGGGAAACAAGAGCGATATCGAAAGACTTCGGCGTCTGCCAGCCTCGAGGCTGAATCTCAGGTTCACGTCCGCCTGGCCAATGCGCCATCCACCGATCCTGCGCCTGGTCCCACCACAGCAAGCACGATGCACGCCGCCAACAGTGTTAACGGATACTCGAAACCGTGATTTTGATCAAAGAAACCGTTCTTGAGATGGACGACCAGGATCGCGACGACCATGTCAAAAGCGTTCAGGGCGGCAGCCCAACGGGTCAGTAGTCCGGCGATCAGGAGAATCCCTCCGACGAACTCCACAAAAGTGACGATGGTCGCTGACACGAGCGGCAAAGGTATTCCTGCTGCGCCGAAAAATCCGGCTACGCCGTGGATGCCCAGCTGAAAAAGCTTCTGCGCACCATGCGCCGCAAACACAATGCCGATCACGATCCTTAAAATTGTGATTGCCCAGGACTCATTCGAAGCGTAGTTCGGGTTCTTCATCCTTGATCTCCTAAACTTTTTCGGTGGCAAAGCCTGCAGCCTTCCACTCTTCGAGGCCGCCCTCGTACGCGCGAACGTTGTCGTAGCCGAACTTGATCAGTTTCTCTGCAGCCATGCGGCTCATCGGACATTCCGGGCCGCCGCAGTATACGACTATCTCGGTGCTCTTGGGCAAATTCGTGGACCGGACTTCGCTGCCCACTTTATCGAGGGGCACGCGGCGCGAGCCGGAGATGTTTTCGCCCTTGAAATACTGGTCCGTCAGAACGTTCCAGAATTCGATGGGACGCTTGTTGTTCAAAAGGTCGCGCAGTTCTCCGGTTGAAACTGTCTTTACGTTCGCCTCGGTCGTTGTAGTGGCATTGCTCATAATCGAACTCCTTACAAACTCACAACTGGTCTGCTTCCGTGTGCTCTCTTATCGCCTGCAGAATCTGAATCAAGGTGCGAAGCCGTTGCTCACCGAGAGGGCCCAGCAATCTTCCGGCCAAACTGTTCGAGCGGACCGTCCAGCGTCGCCAGGAGATCGAGGCCTGCCGGCGTGATGCGGGTGGTGATTACCCTGCGGTCCCGGCCTTCACGGCTGCGTGCGACCAGCCCCCGCCGCTCCAGACGATCCACCAGGCGAGTGATGTCGGGATCATGGTTAATCATGCGCTCGGCGATCTCGCTGCATGAACGTCCCTGGTCCCCCGCGCCGCGCAGGATGCGCAGGGCATTGTATTGGGTAGGCGAGAGGCCGAATGTCTTCAACATCTCGCTCAGGCGCCACTGCAGGCGGTCTGCCGTGCGTTGTAGAGCGACAGCAGCTTCGTCTTCGAGGTTGTTGAAAGGCTTGGATTGCTGGATCTCGGCTTGGATACCTTTTGCCACAGATTCAATATAATCGTTATAACGATTACTGTCAAGCGTAGTTCTTTTGTACCGGACCTCAGACCTCGGACCTCAGACTTCGGCAACATCTTTTTTCTCGCACGCCTACAAAGTCAGGGAACTAACCGGCGAGGTCTGACGCCCGAGGTGTGTCGTGCGACGCAAAGAATTCCGGAAAGGACGCAAAGTCCTCAGAATCCACGGCCTTTCCCGCCGGCAGTGGCGATGGCATCCATTCGCTTTCTTCCGGCATCGAATTAATTAACTAACCGGTTAATAAATACCGGGGGAGGAGAAGGTGCGTTTTATGAAAAACATTCTTAAGGCCACGGCATCATTTCTTGCGGTAGGCATTCTTAGCGTTGGTCTCGCGGCACAGACGGCCAGCGCGCGCTATGACAGCGACATCCAAAACCGGGTGACGCAACAGTTGACGAAGAAGCAGGAGTTCCGCAACCTGCAGGCGACCACGGAAGACGGCATCGTGACGCTTTCCGGATCGGTCGATCTTTACCAGCAGAAGCTGGACGCGGCCAAGAAAGTCCGCAAGCTGGATCAAGTGCAGGGAGTGCGGAATCTGATCGCGGTCAGTTCGTCCGCGCCCGATGCTGAAGTGGAAGCGAAGCTCGATCGCAAGCTGCACTATGACCGGATCGGTTACGACAACCAGTTCAACTTCGTTGACGTGTCGGTAAAAGATGGCGTCGCCACCCTGCAGGGCGAAACCTACAACGACGTTGGACGCGACTCAGCCCTGGCGCTGGCGAATACCATGCCGGGCGTGAAGGATGTCGTGGACAACATCAAAGTCTCGCCGGTGTCGGGCTTTGACGACCGGATTCGGATCAGCGCGATGCGCGCCATCTATCGCGACCCGGTGCTGGGACGTTATGCCAGCGATCCGGCGTTGCCCATCCGAATCGTCGTGGACAACGGCAAGCTGAGCCTGTACGGCACCGTCGCCACGCCGATGGACAAGCAGGTCGCCGGCATGCGAGCCAACCAGGTCTTCGGCGTCTTCAGTGTGCAGAACAACCTGGAAGTAGTGAAGGGTTCGTAATGTAGGTGAGCGAACGAAGGTAGAGAAGGGCACGGCTTCGGCCGTGCCCTTTTTTTATTTTGTTACCACTGCCCATGTGGAGGCGGGTCTTCGACCAGGGTTTTGTAGCGCCGGCGTCCCGCCGGCTGTCGTGTGGGCGTCCCGCCCACACTTTTCGGTGTGGCAATCCAATTCCTCTTGTTACTACCGTTGTGACCCCTACAGCCGATTAATCAGCGAGGCCACATACCCAGCCCCGAACCCATTATCGATATTCACGACACTTACATTCGACGCGCAGGAATTCATCATGCCCAGCAATGCTGCCAGACCCTTGAATGCTGCGCCGTAGCCCACACTGGTAGGCACCGCAATTACGGGAACACCGACCAGGCCACCGACGACGCTGGGTAGCGCGCCCTCCATGCCAGCGCAGACGATCACTACCCGCGCCCGGGTCAGCGAAGCGCGATTCGCCAGCAGGCGGTGAATCCCCGCGACGCCGACATCGTAGAGATGCTCAACGTCATTGCCCATCATTTCAGCGGTGACGACGGCCTCTTCCGCGACTGGAATATCGCTGGTGCCGGCCGAGACTACCGCGATGATTCCTTTGCCATATTTCTTCTCATCGCGTCGGAGAACAATCGCACGTGCCAGCGGCTGATACTCAACCTTGGGCACTTTCTTCTTTACTGCTGCTAGTTGTTCAGTGCTCGCGCGCGTGGCCAGGATGTTGCCTCCGTGCTTTGCCAGGCGAGAAAAGATCGACGCCATTTGCGCCGGAGTCTTACCGGGCCCGAAGATCACCTCCGGCATCCCGTTACGCAGTGCGCGATGGTGGTCCACGTTGGCGAAACCGAGGTTTTCGAACGGGAGATGGCGCAGGCGATCAACCGCATCGTCAGGAGAAAGTCTTCCCGCGCGCACCTGCTCGAAAAGTTTGCGAATGGAATCTGCGTTCAAGGAAGCACTCGGCGTTTTTGCCAACGCAGTCTAGATTAGCATTTGGGTTAATGTAGCGCCCTCACGACAGCCGGCCAGAGGCCGGCGCTACTTGTTCAAGTCCGCGAATCTTACCGAGGCTGGAAGTTTTTTGCCGTGACCACGAACTTTCGCGGCCATGGTCCGATACGTTTCTTTGGCTTTGCCCGGTTCTTCGAGATGAACCAGGAACAGTCGTCGCAACATGCCCCGCGTGACTCGTCCCTTGAGATAGGCGTCATACAAAGCATTTCCCAGCATGTAGCCCAGCAGTTGGGAACTGGCTTTTGTCGTCCTGGATTCGGATGGGGCTGCATCTTCCGGCAACTCACGGTTGCCGAATTCTTCGGCGCCGGGCCGAGCCGGGTATAACACCCGCGAGCCGAAGTAGCCCAGCGCATACTCGATGGTCTGAGTGTAGAACTGGTCTCCACTTGCCGGCGGCTTCCGCGAGTTCCTCCGCGCAAAGGTAAGCCGCGGCAGGCATGATGCAGGAATCGCGCCGCCTCCTCTGCCGCGTACATCATCTTGAACTCATGCACGTAGATGGCGTTGACCTGCGGGAGATAGACGCTGCCTCGCTCTTCGACGTGGCGCACCATCGCTTCAGTTTCTTCCGCGGTGGCATGGTGGCGCGAGAGTTGCTGGCGCAGGCGCGCACCCGAGGATCGGCCGTAGACTTCCGGCATCAGATCCACCAGGAATTTCGGTTGCGTACCGTTGTGCGAAGAGTAGCGATCGATTTCGAGAAAGCGCAGCAGGCTGTCGATCAGGTTGTAGATTGTCGGGACGAGATCGGGACCTTCTTCATCGGTGCGTCCCCAGCGGCTGAGGTGGAGGCGGTAGTTCTCGTACTTCTCCAGCGGCGTGGAATTGAAAACGCACACCACGTCATCATTCACTCGCACCGCTTCGACGCGCTCGTGCTGCTCGCCGGCGGCGCGCCAGTAAAGCTTGTCCACATTTTGCAGGACGGTAAGCACTCGCTCTTCCGGCAATCGCTCCTTCAATACTTTGGGCAGATGTCCGGGCGCGAGATGCGATTCGCCAAATAGCACGAGGATGGCCGCGTTGGGATGCCGCTGCCGGATCTCGGCCAGTTTGTGCGCGGCGTGACGGTCGCGCGCTCCAATCTTGCGCAGATCTTCGCGCGGCATGCAGTCCAGTCCGTAGATTGCGTCGCCGTGCTCGCGCGCGGTCACCAGCAAATCGTAGAACGGCGCCCAGTCGTATCCCCAGTCGAGATCGAAGCGAATGCGCTGCTGCAATTCTTCTGCGTCGATCTCACGTCGCCACCATTCGTCGAGAATGTGCTGGTCGCGGGAAAAGATTGTCTCGAGGCCCAGTATCACGGGACGATCTCCCGGTTGCGCGCGATCTTCCAGCAGGGTCGCGGCAAAGCGTTGGGCCGCCGGCAGCGCATGGTAGTCGCCGATCAGGACAGTGTCGGCTTCACGCATGCTGGCGTTCAGTTGCTGACGATCGATGACAGATTCGTAGGACTGAAATGCCCGGCTGAAATCTTGCAGATATTTACGGCGTCCGTTGGGATCGTTGATGCGGATTTCGCGTTCGACACCCGCCAGGGCGTGCAACTGCGCCTCGCTGCGCCGCTCCCGCAAATTGGAGGTTGATGCCATAAATCGTCGTTGTCTTGGTCGTTGGCCCTTGGTCGTTGGCTCTGGCCTTGGTCTCCGGCGAACGTTTGCCATCGACTACGCAAGGCGACCATGGCTGCCTTGACTTCTTCTCTGGCGCTCCCTATGCTCCAAGATTCGAGAGAGAGTCGGGAGTTCAGTGTCCAATCAGCCGCCGCAAAACCTTACTGTCGCTACTACCGGAGCCAGCGGATCGCTTTTTCTCAAACACTTTCTGCTGGCGGCGGAACGCGATTCGCGCGTCCAGACCGTGAACTTCATTGCCTCGGACAGCGCTCTGCGCGTCATGGCCGAGGAACTCGGACTGCGCGGCCGCAGCAACCTTGTCGGACAAATTCTGGGCCGCAAGTCCTCGCGCAAAATCCAGCAACAGGCCAATGCCGATATCGGCGCCAACATTGCCAGCGGCTCTTATCCCGCCGACGCCATGGTCGTCATCCCGTGCAGCATGGGCACGCTGGCCCGCATTGCCAACGGCATCGCGTCCCAACTGATCGAGCGCGCCGCTGACGTCTGCCTGAAAGAGAAGCGACCGCTGGTGCTTTGTGTTCGCGAGACGCCGCTCAACAAAATCCACATTCGAAACATGTACCGGGCGGCCGATGCCGGGGCCACGATTTATCCGCTGATCCCGGCCTTCTATTTCCGTCCCACCGGCTTAGATGCCATGGCCCGCGAATTCGCCTACCGCGTTCTGGCCCACATCGGTTTGCCTCAACCCGACGCCTACCGCTGGAAGGGTTGAATACAGCGGTCCGGTTACCCGAAGGTTACTTCCAGTGTAGAAACGCAGGGGAGAAGCAGGTAGATTCCTGTGGACCATGACCTGCGGGGAGGTCGGGATCGTGTGGTCACGGGCGACTCGCCCGCGGCTTTTGACCCAGCTTTGCGGCCCCGCGTCGAAAAAAACCTCGCGGGCGACTCGCCCGCGACCACACAGACTCGAATTAATTGCTACAATCTGCTGGATTTTTCGAGCCCTAAACCAAGGAGACTTAATGTTCTTTTCCAAACGCAGCGTAATTTTGTTCGCGTTGATTACTGGCATTTTGGTTTCTGCTCCTTTTTTGCACGCAGCGGGTCCGAGCTTTTCAGTCTCCTTTCCCAAAAGCTCGCAGCGAGAAGCCGCTCGACGGGCGCATCTTCATTCTTCTTTCGAACGATCCTTCCGCCGAGCCGCGCATGCAGATTGACGATTCCGTCCGCACCCAGATGATGTTCGGCATGGACGTTGACGGCATGAAGCCCGGCCAGGCCGTAGTCGTGGATGATTCCGCCAACGGCTATCCCATTCGCAATCTGCGCGACGTGCCGCCGGGAGAGTATTACGTGCAAGCCGTGTTGCATCGCTACGAGACTTTCCATCGCTCCGATGGCCACACCGTGAAGCTGCCCATGGATCGCGGCGAAGGCCAGCACTGGAACATTGCGCCGGGGAATCTTTATTCCACTCCGCAGAAAATCACGCTGGGATCTTCGGCCCAACCGGTTTCAATCGTGCTCGATAAGGAAATCCCGCCCATCCCGCCGCCGCAGGACACGAAATACATCCGTCATCTCAAGATTCAGAGCGCGCTGCTCACCAAATTCTGGGGACGGCCCATGTTCCTCAGCGCCAACGTGCTGGTGCCCGAGGGATTCGATGCGCATCCCAACGTTCATTTTCCGGTCATCATCAACGAAGATCACTTCAATGCCGACTTCGGCGGCTTTCGCACCGAGCCGCCCGATCCCAATCTGAAGCCGGATTACAGCGAACGCTTCCACATCTCCGGCTACAACCGCATTCAGCAGGAAGAGGCTTACAAGTTCTATCAGCAGTGGATTGCGCCCGGCTTTCCGCGCGTCGTGATCGCGGAAATCAATCATGCCAATCCCTTCTACGACGATTCCTACGCGGTGAACTCGGCCAACCTCGGTCCTTACGGCGACGCCATCGAGACCGAACTCATTCCCGCCATCGAGAAAGAGTTTCGCGGCATCGGACAAGGCTGGGCGCGCTTTGCTTACGGCGGTTCCACCGGCGGCTGGGAATCGCTGGCGGTGCAGGTGTTCTATCCCGATCACTACAACGGCGTGTTCGTCGCCTGTCCTGATCCGGTCGATTTTCGCTCCTACGTAACGGCCAACATTTACAGCGACCCCAACGCCTTCTACATGATGGGTGCGCACACAAAAATGGCGCAGCCCGCCATGCGCGATTATCTCGGACGCACGCTGGCCACGATGCAGGGCGTGAACCAGTACGAACTCGCTCTGGGCTCACACGCCCGCTCCGGAGAGCAATTCGATATCTGGCAGGCGGTCTACGGGCCGGTCGGCGACGACGGCTATCCCAAACAGATTTTCAACAAGGAGACCGGCGAAATCGATCGCAGCGTCGCCGCCTACTGGAAAGAGCATTACGATCTGAGCGCCATCATGCAACGCGACTGGGCGACGCTCGGTCCCAAACTGCAGGGCAAGCTGCACATCTACGTCGGCACCGCCGACACTTATTTCCTGACCGACGCGGTTTACTACCTGGAAGATTTCCTGAAGTCCACGAAGAATCCGCCCTACGACGGGGAAGTGAAATACGGCGATCGCGCCGAACATTGCTGGAATGGCGATCCCAATCTGCCCAACTATCTTTCGCGCCTGCACTACAACACGATGTACTTGCCGAAGATTCTTGATCGCATGGAAAAGACCGCGCCGGCCGGAGCTGATCTGACGTCGTGGCGCTACTGAGCAATGTGACAAAGGGTGGAGCAGGCCTTCAGGCCTGCATACCAGCTTGTGAGATGAGGGCTTCAGCCCCCGAGGTACTTGCGGCAGGGCAATGATGGTAGTTGTAAATGCTTGATTCCAAGAGCTAGTCGGACGTTGGGATACTCAGGTACTTGCCCTGCGACCAGTCGTAGACGAATTGAGCTTTTCTCAAGATACTCAACATTCACACTATCCAGCCTCAGGCGGCACTGCAGATTTCGAGCTGACCCCATGTCTGAGTAGGTTTCGCGGTTCCTTCGAGATTATCAGACCCCAGTCCGCAGTTCCGCGCATCCCCCTCGGCAGATTCAGCATTCTGCGGCGTACTGGTATGCTGCTCTTGCCGAAGGTTAATGATCGTTTGTTAGCCTCGTGAGCTGATTGCGGAATCAGCAATACCGCGTACGCAAGCCGGACAGGCCGCTCGAAGTGGCCCACAGCCTCCGGCATGCTTGGCGGTGCAGTTCAAGCACAGAGATTCTTGTACAGAATTCCAAGTCGAGAGGACCTATGATGGACACCAGGTAGGAGAACGTGTCTCATGAGTTTCGCGTCCCAGGGTAGGATTTCGCAAGGATTAATGCGCAGTGAAGGTAGCAGAACAATCGCAACTACACAACGACAACGAAGGCGAAATGCTGCAACAAGTTTTAGGCTGTATGAAGGCTAGGGTGTCCACGTTACATTCAGAGACCGTTGAGGCGCTCGATGATGCCCTCAGCGGCTGAAGCCGCAACTCCGGCAACGCTTTCAATGCAGCGCTAAAGCGCTGCTCCACCCAAATCAAAATCCGGCACTGCAGACAAATGGCACAATGACGATCCATGTACGCACCACCTTTCGTGCCAGTTGACGTGCACAACCTTCCCGTACTAATGTGCAATTACACCGGAAAGGAGGTGGTCGAATGACAAGTTCTGATTCAAGTGGGAGTTGTAAAAGACCAGGTGAGGTGGCTGTGACTTAGAGCGGTCGCTCTAAGAACCATCGCACGACTACCGGTGATTTTAGGGTTGTAATTCCACCCGACGTGCAGGTCGCGCCGGGACCCGGAGTTCACCGAAGGGGACCACCTTTAGAGTGGCCGCCTCTTGGTCAATCCCAAACAGTACACCGGGCGGCCCGCGTATTGAAAAATATGCGGGCCGTTCTATTTTTGCGGTTACGCCTTCGCCTTCTCGAATCCCATCCGTACCACTTCCGCCGTGTCTTCCGCCAGGCCCAGCGCTGCCGCTTCCACAGCCGTGAACCAGCCCACTTCGTCGGCGTCGTCGGCTGCGCGGGCTTCTCCGGCTACGCGGCGGCAGAGGAAATCTACGAGCACGTAGTGATACAAAGTGCGGCCCGCGTCATCGCGCAGCACGCGGTCGTAAACCCCGAGGAGTTCCGCCGGCTCCACGCTGAGGCAGGTTTCCTCGCAGCGCCTCCCGCACGGCAGCTTCGCGCAGGGTTTCTCCCACTTCCAGCACGCCGCCGGGGATCGACCATTCTCCCGCCAGCGGCGGATGTCCGCGCTTGACCAGCAGCACGCGCCGTTCTCGATGATGATGGCGCCAACGCCGACCAGCGGCGAATCGGGATATTCTCGTTTCATAAATAGAAAAATCGGAGATTGAAGGCACATGATATCGCGACCGGTCTAGAATATCCGGGTGTCACTCGAAGAATACAAACGCAAACGCCGCTTTGAGGAGACTCCGGAGCCTCCGCCGAAGGTGGAGAAAAAATCCAGACATCGCTTCGTGGTGCAGAAGCACCGCGCCACCCGCCTGCATTACGACTTCCGCCTGGAGATGGAAGGCGTGCTCAAGTCCTGGGCCGTTCCCAAAGGACCATCGCTCGATCCTGCCGACAAGCGTCTGGCGATGCAGGTGGAAGATCATCCGGTTTCGTACTTCGATTTCGAAGGCACGATTCCCGAGGGCAATTACGGGGCGGGAACGGTGATGGTATGGGACGTCGGAACCTGGGAGCCGCTTTCGCCCGAACCGGTGAAGGGAAAGTTTGTTCCCGGAACCGATGCGGAAGCCTCAGCCATGTTGAAGAAGGGCGATTTCAAGATTCGACTGCATGGCAAGCGGCTGAACGGTGATTTCGCACTGATTCACATCCAATCGCGGCGTCCGGGCAGTAAAGGCACGGAGTGGCTGCTGATCAAGAAGCAGGATGACGCCGTGGTGAAGGGCTACGACATCGAACAAGTACGACGAGTCGGCGCTCACCAGACGCAGCATGGCTGAGATCGGCGGCGATGCAAGATCCGCGAAGTGGAAGAGCAGCCGTCCCGCGTCGCGCGGAAAAGTAAAAGCGCCGTGGCTGGCGGATGCGCTCGCCAAGGTGGACAAGAAAAAGAAATCGACCACAGAGGACACAGAGGACGAAGATCAAACCGCGCGTAAGAAAAAACGAGAGAAATAAGGCCGTAGCTGCCTGCGGAAAGCTTCCGTGACGACCCAAAAAGAAATCCTCTGAGCTCCGGGTCCTCCGTGGTTGAAGCTCTTAAAGGGACGGCGTCAAGCGCCCATGCCGACGGCCATTCACCCCATGCTGGCCACGTCTGTCGACGATCCTTTCGACGATCCCGAGTGGCTGTTTGAAATCAAGTGGGACGGTTACCGCGCTATCGCATTCATCAGCAACGGCAAGGTTCGCCTGGTTTCGCGCAATCAGAATGATCTCACTGCGCAGTATTCCGAACTGCACAACCTTCCAGCTTTCATCAAGGCAAAGACCGCCATTCTGGACGGCGAAATCGTCGCCCTCGATGAAGCCGGACGCTCTTCATTCAGCCTGATGCAGCAGCGAACCGGAATTCGGCAAGGCGGAAGGCGTGTCGCGTTCGCGACGGCGATATCACCGGTGCTCTACTACGTCTTCGATCTTCTTTATCTCGATGGATACGATCTGCGGCGAGTCTCGCTGGAAGAGCGTAAAGAAATCCTGAGGCAAATTACGGATGTGAGCGGACCATGTCCGCTACTCCGATCATTTTCCCCAGGGAAAGGCATTGTTTGACGTAGCCAAACAGAAAGGACTGGAAGGCATTCTGGCCAAACGCCGCAACAGCGTTTATGAAGAACGCCGCACCCGCGAGTGGCTCAAGATAAAAATTACGCAAACCGTGGATTGCGTGATCGGCGGATACACCGATCCTGAAGGCAGCCGCGAGTATTTTGGCTCGATCGTGCTCGGCCTGTACGACAAGAACGGAAATCTCATTCATGTCGGACAGGCCGGCACCGGCTTCGATCACGCCATGTTGAAAGAGATTTCGAAAGTCCTCAAGAAGCGCGAGACCAAGGTCAGCCCTTTCCCCAAGGTGTGGAAGCACTACGAACCGTGCACTGGGTCAAGCCTGAACTGGTGGCGGAAATCAAATTCACCGAATGGACTCACGAAACCGCGGAAGGCGGAATGAAGTTGCGCGCGCCCAGTTTTCCTGCGGCTAAGGGACGATAAAGAACCGAAAGATTGTTCGTTGGAGCAGGTGGTTTCTCATCTAGCCAGTCTAGAAGCCAGGAGCTAGTACAGCTACTTAATATCTTTCATCGCCATCATCGATCCGTAGTCTCTGCCCGACGGCTCTACTGCACGCACAACAATTCCAGCGAAGGCGTCGCGGAATTCTGGATACTTCGCCAGCAGCGCTTTTATCACCGCCATGTTGTCCTGAAAGGTCTTTCCGTTGTCGGAGACATCCGCGGACTGGTATTTCACCACCAGGTCGAAGTCACGGGCTACTGGTACCGGAAACAAGTCGGTGACTTTGTAAGTCTTTCCTGCCGCGACCAGATCGAACGGAGGAAGATCGGACGGCTTCACGGTTTGCATCTCGTCATACAGTTTGTCGGTCGTGGCGGTGGCCATGAAGGGGACGGGTACCAGCAGCTCGCGTGCTTCGCCAAAGTAGAACCAGGCATTGCGAGGTTGTCCCTTGGTTTTGTATTCCCGTGCGCGCTCGGCGAACCATGTGCCGTCATGGCCTGAAATCTGGGCAGGCTTGGCATAGAAGCCGCCCAACTTCCATTCGTTCCCCTGTTGTTGCAAAACGAAAGAAACCGTGTAGGCGCCCTGCGCCGAGGCGGCGTCGAGAGTGACAATGCCGTAGTTGCCGGGCGGCAGATTGGGAATGATGAAGACGGCGCTGTCCGTCGTCTGTCCGTGGGCGCCGAATACACCGCACAGGAATTCGGCGCGTTCCAGCGGGGCAGAACCCTCTGCCTTTAAGAGAAAAGCAGGGCGCGGCGCTCCCGGCACACCAGTCAGGTTGGACTGGCTGTCTTTGACCGCGCTCTCAATGCCGGAAAAGTTGGATGCCAGGCCAGGAATGGCATTCTGCCGCAACGAGGCTGAGTCCCCCCGCGCCGCCATGTCGTAATACCGGGCCGCGGTGGACTTCAGTGCCGAAGCCGTTGCCTGGTCCATGTCCGCCGCTGTCATGCAGGTCTGGGCCGTAGCGGAGATTGCCGATATCGAGATCAACAGCACAGGTATCCATTTTGCGATGTTCATTGAGTAGCGGATATTCCACCTCGGAAGCATGCCGTTCGGAACCGGGCGCAATGCCACAATCTTAAACTGTCCCAGCCACCCGTCGATACTCCGTATTTTCGAGCCACTGCCGCTTCTGGCCAAGATTGCGCCGGAGTTCGCCGTGTGCTACCGTCGCCCCTGTTCCCCATTTTCACGCGAGGGAGAGGTTCCATGGTTCTAGTCTTCCTGGGCATTCTGGTCGTCATCGTCGTGCTGTTGATTGGGATGTACAACAGCCTCGTTCAGTTGCGTGTCCGCGCCGACAACGCCTGGTCGGATATCGACGTGCAACTCAAACGGCGTCACGATCTTATCCCCAATCTGGTCGAGACGGTGAAAGGCTACGCCGCCCACGAAAAGGGGACCTTCGAGAACATCGCCAAGTTTCGCTCCCAGGCCATGCAGGCCACCACGCCGGGGGACAAGGCGGAAGCCGAAAACCAGCTGAGCGGAGCGCTGAAAAGCCTGTTCGCCGTGGCGGAAAATTATCCCGAGCTCAAAGCCTCTGAGCAGTTCACCCAATTGCAGGGCTCGCTCAGCCAGACCGAAGATGCCATCCAGAACTCGCGCCGTTACTACAACGCGGTCGTCCGCGATCTGAATACGAAGATCCAGTCGTTTCCGACGAACATTCTCGCCGGAATGTTCGGCTTCCAGCAGAAGCAGTTCTTCGAGGTGGCCGCAGCCGACCGCGAGCCGGTGGCGGTGAAGTTCTAAGCAGTGCAGGTCCGGCCACGGCGAGTTAAAGCCTCCGACTGCGGTTAGCGCCTCGTTGGCGTGACACGTCGTGTTGCACTCTCGAACAGGCGTTCGCGCTGTACTTTCAGTCCACGTCCGGAATTCGTACCCGCGGCTGCGTCGGTCGTTCTCGCCGTGCGCACGCTGCTCCAGACGCGGTCGATTGCTGCGTCGCGCTCCGCATTTCAAGCTGGCGGATTGCCGACTTCACGACACGTCCTCATCCTGAGACGGCACGCTGGTGAAGGAACGCATCAACCTGGTCTTCATCGGCGAGTGGCATGGCATTCACCGTACGATTCCCATCGAATATCCCGGACCGCGCAGCACGAACTACACGCTGTTTCTCGATATCGTCAGCGTGACCGACGGCGCCGGCCAGAAGCTGAAGTACGACTCCAAAACTTCCGGCGGTTACCGCGACCTGAAAATCTACATTCCCGGCGCGGTGGATACCACTCGCACGGTGGAGATCAGCTACCTCGTCCGCAACGGCATTCGCTTTTTCGAAGACCACGACGAGTTTTACTGGAACGTCACCGGCAACGACTGGCCGGTGCCGATCGATCATGCCGAGGCGCACGTCTACTTGCCCAAGGCGGCAGCCGGAAGGCTGCGGGCGCAGGCGTTCACCGGCGTTTACGGATCGGCCGAGCGCGACGCCACGTCCGAAATCAACGGCGCCGACGTCGCCTTCGAGACCACCAACCCGCTGCCCATGCGCGGCGGAATGACCATCGACATCTTCGTCCCGAAAGGCATTCTGAAGGAGCCGGGTTCGCTGACGCGGTTGTTCTGGTTTCTGGGCAGCAATCCCATCGTATTTCTTGCCGTTGTTCACTCTGGCCGTGATGTACGATCTTGTGGTGGTACAAGGGGCGCGATCCTGATCCCGGGCGTTCGGTTGCGCCCATGTACGAACCGCCGCCTGGCATTTCTCCCGCCGAGGCCGGCACGCTGATCGATGACTCCATCCATCCGCGCGACATTACATCCACGATTGTGGACCTGGCGGTGCGCGGCTACGTCAAAATTGAAGAGACCGTCGACACCACTCTTCTGATCTTCCATTCCAAGGACTACATCTTCCATTCGCTCAAGCCCGCTGACCGAATGGCAAGGCCTGGCGCCGCACGAACGGGTAATGATGGAGAATATTTTTGCTGGCGGCCAGCAGACTCAGTTGTCCAGCCTGAAGAACCGCTTCTATACCGCGATTCCGATCATCCAGCAGGACATTAAGGCGGCATTGAAGAACAAAGGCATGTACCTGCTTGATCCCGATTCGGCGAATGGATACAGCGTGGTGGCGGCCATCTTGATTGTCGCTCCGTTTCTGATTTTGCAGTTCACCGGATACAAGCAAGTCTTCAATTCCGTCGTTCTGTTGATCGCGTGCTGGCATTGTTTCCGCGATCATCTGGTGGTTGTTCGCACGAGAAATGTCGGCGAAGACACTACAGGGGGCGCGCACCCGGATTGCCGTGCTGGGTTTCCAGGAATTCATGAATCGAGTGGACGCCGATCGCCTGAAGCGCATGCCGCCGGATACGTTCGAAAAATACCTGCCGTACGCGATGGCGCTCGGAGTGGAACATCACTGGGCGCAAGCTTTTGCCGGGATCGTTCAGAACCCGCCGAGCTGGTATGTATCGCCTAATGGCATGACAGGTTTCAATCCGATCTTCTTTTCGAGTTCCATGCACAACATGGCATCGGATATGCACCAGGTATTTGTCTCCGCGCCGCGCTCGAGTTCAAGCGGTTCAGGCTTTGGTGGCGGCGGTGGCGGAGGGTTCTCAGGCGGCGGCTTCGGCGGCGGAGGCGGTAGCGCTTTCTAAGGTTTCGGAAAAGGCAATCGCGAGGTTCCCAGTAAGCTCTGGCCTCAATGTCGCGCCCGTTCTTACTGGCGTTTGTGGAATAGATGCTTGGTCACCGTGGGCCAGAACTCGGCAAATGCATTGCCGCCCATCCGTCCGGCGAAACCCAGAGCGGTTCGCAGACAGGCGTCGCCCACGCCGGACTCGCTGTCCGCCCGCCAGGTATTCGAGAGGAAATTGTTGCCGGAAGTGCCGATGTACCGGGCATAGGCGGGAGCCATGGTTCCGTCGGCCTGGCGTGCGACGAAAGTCATCACGATCACGTTCTTGATCCGTCCTTTGACGGACTGGCCCGTAGCGCGGAAATATCGCGGGTCTTCGCCCCAAAGGGAACCGAAAGCGGCTTCCATGGCGTTGCCGGTGGCAATGCCGGTGAAGCGCATTCCGTAGCGTTTGCCGTAACCCTCCCAATGAGGGCCGTACTCGCGAGGACGGTTCAGGCCCGTGCCAAAACCTGCCGTGAACAGGCCGGCGGTCAGGCTTTCCGGACCGACGGTGCTTCGGACAAACCAGTTCAGCCGCTGCCGGTTGGTGATGGGCTGGTGCGAAACGGGAGAATTCCCGAACGCCTGCGACTTCTGCTCGCGAAGAACCTGACCCGTGGACCAGGTGGATAGGAGAATGAGAATGAACGAGCAAGTGCCCCAAGTTTAATTTCACAAGTCTTTGTTGCTAACTGTAGCGTTAAGTTTGCTTTCCGAACATTAAACGAGGGACAATGAAATCTAGGGCGCGGTGGGTGCGAAGCCAATTTCTCTGCAGGTTTCTGCAGATCGGGGACAGGGCCAGGCGCTGCGAGGAGGGTCCGGTTACCGTGTGATGCCAGGGGGGAATCTAGTTCCTACCCCTATCCTGTCCCTTATCAGGCTATTCCGAGGGCTGGCATCCGTGATATAACCGCGCAAGCAGATCGTTCTGGATTCATTCAAGGAGATCCGGCATGGAGCTGGGTTTCGCAGCGTCGAAATGGGCAGGAACGAGGAGGCATTGTGTCCGACGCGCGGACGGGGAAGCGATTTCCCCTGGAATTACCGATCAAGATTCACAAAGAAGAAGGCGGCGAGCACAGCGGTCTCACGGGAAACCTGAGCGCCGCCGGAGTGTACATCAAGGCTGATGCCGCGCTCGAGTTGGGTTCGAGCGTCGAATTTGAGATTACTTTACCGCCAGAAATGACGGGGGCCAAAGAAGGTGTAGTCATCCAATGCCGGGGTCGCGTCGTGCGTACCGACGAACCTGACGGCGGTCCCGCAGACGCGCGTGGCGTGGCCTGCGTGATTGACTCCTACGATTTCGTTCGCCACTAGAGGCGAGGAGCTTACATAGATGCTGAAATTGATTCTGGCCGACAATCAAGCCATCTTCCGGGCAGGCATCGCCAAAGTGCTGGCGGTTGAAGATGAAATGCGCATCGTGGCGCAGGCGCAAACCCAGGAGCAGATGTTCATGGCCCTGGACAAATTTCGCGCTGCTGTTCTGGTGGTTGCGGGCGGGTTCCATTCCGATTTCAACGGCATCCTGCAGGCTGCCGGCAAAGCGAAGACCAGGGTCGTCGTGCTGGCCGACACCGGCGAAAGCGCGCAACGCTACATGGGCGCAGGCGCCAACGGCGTCGTCTATCGCAACGTGACCAGCGCGGCGCTGGTCGACTGCGTCCGCAAAGTGGCGCGCGGCGAAAACTGGGTGCAGGACATCGCCGTGCCCAGCGAACTGACCGAAAACGATATGGTCGGACTGCGAGTGCGCGATCGCCTGACGGCGAAAGAACTGCGCATCGTCGCTCTCATTGTTCAGGGCTACAAGAACAAAGAGATCGCCTCGCAGCTGGGGACCACCGAGCAGGTGATCAAGAATTACCTGCGCAACGTGTACGACAAGATCGGCGTGTCCGACCGGCTGGAACTGGCGTTGTTCACCATCCACCACCGCATTCTGAACGAAGCGGCGGCAGCCACCGCAGCAGCGGCAACGCCGCAGGCGGGAGCCGGCGTCACGTCGTAAATTTAGTTTGTTTACGAAAGGCCGCCCAAGGGCGGCCTTTTCGTTTTGGCGCCACGAACCACGTAGGGCGGGTGCCCCCACCCGCCCGCCGGAGCGAAGCTCCGCGAACGTCGGCCAGCTGCGCTAGCCGGCCTGGACGAGGGCGTTCGGGCCTACGTGGACTGATCCCGGCAATCCATTTTTTGAATTGGACATTCCCACTCCATGCAGGCACAGTAGCAATGTCCACTACCTTGCAAGAAATCAACTGCAAGGCTGGGTGGTGCGGACAGTGAAGTTCGCTTTTTACCCCTGTTGTTCCAACCTGTAGTTTTCCTGACCTCGTCGTCCCAACTCTAACCCCGAAAGCGACGCACTTTTGGCGCAGGCGCCGGTGTGTCTGCTTTCGACAACCAAAGAGGAGATAAGGTCATGAAATCAATTCGGAAAGCTTCGCTTTTGAAGGTGCTGGTTCTGTTCGTCGGAGCGCTGGGAGCATCTGCGCTGCCCGCTTCGGCCCAGAGTACAACAGGAACATTTACCCTGGCCCACAAAGTTCGCTGGGGAACCGCTGTCTTGCCCGCGGGAGATTACACGTTCTCCGTTGACACGCAGACCTGGCCGGCACGAGTGATGGTTCGCGAACTCGGCGGCACAACCTCGGCGATGATTCTGCCGCAGGCGTACTCGGACCAGAAACTCGCCGGTGGCAGCACTCTGGTGATCGAACAGAAAGCCGGAGAATCGGTGGTCAGCAGCCTGAAATTGGCCAACAGTCGGACTGGCGCTGGAATTCTATTCGGGGAAAGCCACTACTCCGGCGGAAACGGCCGCTCTGAGCCCAATCGCCGATTCTCAACCCGGCAAGTAACAAACCAATGCGGAAGCGGCCACCGAACCTGATGGCCGCTTCCGCACTTGTAAACAAAATCAGCCACGGATTTCACAGATCTTCACGGATAAAGCAAAGAATTCAAAGTTTTGATCCGTGTGAAGATCTGTGAAATCCGTGGCTGATTGTTTTAAGCCAACGACCAAAGGACCAAGGACCAACGACGCTTTTCTAGTTCGTTCTCGAGTTGCGTCTCAATTCATCGGTGACGACAACCGCTTCGGCCACTTGCCGCATTGACTTGCGAGTCTGCCGGCTTTGGCGTTGCAGAGCGAGATAGGCCTGCTCTTCGTCGATGGCAAGATCGCGCTGCAGAATGCCTTTGGCGCGTTCCACGATCTTTCGGGTTTCCAGTTGCTGCGAAAGATTGGTGTTCTCGGTTTCCAGTCGGGCCATTTCGATTTCGGCACCCACCAGAAAACCTGCGGTTGAAATCAGCCGGATCTCCTTCTGGTTGTGCACATGCGGACGGCGATGCTGCAGATTGATTACGCCCACAACTCGTCCGCGTGACATCAATGGCACAGAGAGGAACGCTTCGTATGTGTCTTCCGGCAATTCGTGGAAAGAACTGAAAGCGGGGATCCTTGGAAGCGTTTTTTGAGACCGCGACCGGTTCGCGATGTTCCGCCACCCAGCCCGTGATGCCTTCTCCCACCTGCAGTTTCAGGCGGTCCACAACGTCTGGATGCGGGTTCTTCGATGCTCGCAATAATAGCTGTTCATCTTCAAGAACATAAATGAGGCAGGAATCGCACTTCACCAGGGCCGAGGCAAACTCCACAACCCGTGCCAGGACTTCATGCAGCGCGTCCGCCGACGCCATACTGCTGCCCAAGTTCGTGCAGAAAATCAACGGAAGAATCGTCTAAAGGTATTGATGTGGACATACTGAAACGATAGGGAAGGATACAAGGCGTGTCCAATAGCAATTTTCGATCACGGCCATAAAACCTTTTCGCGCAACTTAGCGGAAATAAATGAATCTTAGGAAGGGTTGCGAGAATATTTTGTTACGGCAATGTTACAAAATATTTCACTCCGGATTGGAACTTGACGGAAACAGATCAAGTTTATATTTCGACATCGCTGCTAATGCGGCTGAAAATTACGCGGCTGAAGTTGATCAAGGTGAACGAAACTTCTTCATGAGGATGCTTGAACCACTCGACTCTGGGAAGGGCACGAGTTCACTCGTGCCGCCAAGATGCAGAAAATCCGTGGCGCTTTAGCGCCTGAGGTTCGCTGTTCGCTCCCAGACTCCCGAATCTAAGCTACAAAGCGTACCTCAGCGGCTGAAGCCGCCGATCACTCGGCCTGGTTGCGGCACGAGTGAACTCGTGCCCTTCCCGCGGGCGATCGGTTCAAGTGTCGTCACCAGGAAGTCTGCCGTCCTAGATCTTTTCCCCCACAACTTTGCCCTGCGTAAACAGGTAAAGATAATCGGGGCCACCTGATTTCGAATCTGTCCCCGACATATTGAACCCGCCAAATGGATGCGACGCGACTGTCGCTCCCGTGCATTTGCGGTTGATGTACAAATTGCCGACGTGGAATTCCTGAATGGCACGGGCAATTCTGTCTTTCGATTTCGTGTAGACCGCGCCAGTCAAGCCGAACTCAGTGTCGTTCGCGATCTCGAGCGCGTGGTCGAAATTCTTTGACTTGGTAACGGCCAGCAGCGGACCGAAAACTTCTTCCTGCTCCAGGCGCGAGCCTGCCGGGATATCGGCGATGACCGTGGGCTGCAGAAAATATCCTTCACCGGCATTCGTGGCGCGACCGCCGCCGGTAATCACGCGTCCGTCTTTCTTTCCTACTTCGATGTATTCGAGGATCGACTTCATCGAACCTTCGTTGATCACCGCGCCCATGTTGGCATTTTCCGCGGGATCGCCAATCGTGATTTTCTCCACTCGCGCTTTCAGCTTCGCCAAAAATACTTCGTAGATGCGCTCGTCAACAATGGCCCGCGAGCAGGCTGAACACTTCTGGCCCTGAAAGCCGAATGCAGCCTGGGCGACACCTTCGACGGCCGTGTCCACGTCGGCGTCGGCGTCCACGATGATCGCGTCTTTGCCGCCCATTTCGAGGATGGTCCGCTTGATCCAAATCTGGCCGGGAGCCTGTGTAGCCGCGCTCTTGTTGATGTCGAGGCCAACTTCGCGCGATCCGGTGAACGCGATGTAACGTGTCTTGGGATGCGCGACGACCGCATTGCCGAAAGTTGCGCCTGCGCCGGGGCAGAAATTCACTACGCCTTCGGGCATGCCGCACTCTTCCAGCAACTCGACGAACTTCGCAGCAATAGTGGGCGAATCGCTCGATGGTTTCAGCACAACGGTATTGCCGCTGACGATCGAGGCCAGCGTCATCCCGGCCATGATGGCGCAGGGAAAATTCCACGGTGGAATCACAGCGCCCACACCCAGCGGAATGTACATCAGAGTGTCGCGCTCGCCCGGCATCTGCACCGGCAGTTCGGTCCGCGACAGGCGCAGCGCCTCGCGGGCGTAGTATTCGCAGAAGTCGATGGTCTCGGCGATGTCGGCATCGGCTTCGGCCCAGTTCTTGCTGACTTCAAAAACCAGCCAGGCACAGAACTCAAACTTGCGCTCGCGCAACACATCGCCCACGCGGAAGAGCAGGCTGGCGCGCTCTTCGAAAGACGTCCGGCTCCAACTGGCAAACGCTTCGAGCGCCGCTTTCATGACCGGCTCGACGTGTTCCTTGCCGGCTTTCTGGTGCAGTCCGACGACCTGCGAGGGCTTCGCCGGATTGATCGACTTGATCTTGTCGCTGGTCTTGATCCGCTTGCCGCCGATGATGAGGTCATACTCACGGCCCAGCTGGCCGCGCACTTTATCGATGGCGGCGCGCATCTTGCGGGCATTGTCTTCGCGGCTGAAATCGACCAGCGGTTCGTTTACGAATGGTCCTTCATGCAGGCGAATCTGTGGACGGGCAGGAGCTTCAACGGTTGCCATGAGTGCACCTCGGAATGTTTGATGCCGGAGGGTAGTTGTGAGACTCTTCGCGGCTATTGTAGCACCGGAAAAACCCGAGCTTTGCTCGGCCGGGCGGATGAGGGCATCCGCCCCTACGCGTTTCGTTATGACTATTTCGCCAGGAAGGCGGCGATGGCTGGGCTTATCTTGGCGAGCTCACAGCCGGGCGCGTCATGTCCGCAATTGCCCTGCAGTTCAAGGACGTCCGACTGCAGCAAGCGGGCAAAATCCAGAGCTGGCCCCGGGGTCACCATGTGATCGGTTCGCGATGCGATGACCAGCACTTTTGCTTTGACCGCCACCGCCGCTCGCTCCATTGAACCGCCGAAAGGTGCGGAGACGTCGTGAGCCATCATCGCCTCGGACTGTCGGATGTGATTGTTAGCATCAAATTCCGCGACGTCTTTCCTGGTCGCGCAAACCATTCCGGCAGTTTTTCTCGAGTCGTGTCCTGATTGAACTTGTCCGGCGTTCCGATCGCCAGGCCTTCCAATCCGGTGAGCAGCGTCAACGCGGGTTGTTCGGTGTAGTCTCCATGGTTCCATACGGGATCGTTTGTGATAGCAGCATTTTCGGTCTGCCAGAGCAGCAGGTCGAAGGGCGCCAGCCGGGGCGAACCGACGATGGGAATCGCCTTGTCGATGAAGTCAGGGTAGGAAACCATCCACTGAAAAGTTTGCATGCCGCCCATGGAGATTCCCATCACCGCTTTCAGGTGATTGATGTGCAGCGTCTGGGTCAGCATCTGATGCTGGCTGTTGACCATGTCACGGATGCCGAACTTGGGGAACTTCATGTGAGGCTGGGTTTGGCTGTTGGAGGGTGACGTAGAAACCCCGTTTCCCAGCGCATCGACAAGAATCACGTAGTACTTGGAGCTGTCGACCACCTTGCCCGGACCAACCTGTTCGATCAGTTGCGCACTGGTTCCGGTGAACCACGTCGGAAACAACACAGCGTTGGACTTGTCGGCATTGAGTTGGCCGAAGGTGCGGTAGCCGATCCGGCAGTCGCGGATGGTTTCACCATTCTCCAGCTTGAAATCGCCAAGGGAAGCAAACTGTTGCTGGCCGTCCTGGGCAAAAGCAGCAAGAGAGAGAAGAAATAGGATTGAAACGGCACGAACAGTTTTCATGGCAGGGAATTGTACCGTAGCGCCGGCGTCCGCTCGGCTGTCGGGTGGGCGTCCGCCCACCGCCAATCGGCGCACGGCCGAGACGACCGGTTCTGCGCGGCTCTACGGGACCTTCACCGACTCGTGTTCCTCCGCCGGCGGTTGGTAACTCATAGCAGCTGTGCGTTCCAGTTTGTCCCAGGCAAAGCGCTCGCCTTCCGCGGCGCGCTTGAGGGTCTTCAGCAACACGATCGAAAACAGCTGGCGGTAAGCGAAACGCTGCAGCCAGACTTGGCTCAGCAGCCACGGATCTTCCGGCGCTTCCGGACGGCGGCGTTCCAGCGCGAAGGCAATTGCCGAGGCCAGGAAGTCCATCACCAGGAAAGCCACGAAGAAAACAATCAAACGTTGGAAGCTGCCCGGATCGGTTGACTCTGGATGGAATGACTTCTGGATGAAATACCAGATCATGCCGACGAAAAACATGATGTCGATGAACGGAGAAACCAGCGGCAGCAGCACCTGGAAGATCGCGATGTTGGGCAGCGCGATCCATCCCAGCACCCCTTCGCGGGCAAATGCGGCGCGATGCTTCCACACGGATTGAAGAATTCCGAATGACCAGCGAAAGCGTTGCCGCATCAGGCCATTGGCATTGACCGGAGCTTCCGTGTAAGCCAGCGCCAGATCTTCGTATTCCACGCGATATCCCAGTTGCAGGAGGGCCATGGTGAGATCGGCATCTTCTGCGACTGTGTCGGTGTGGAATCCACCAGCCTCGCGGACCGCCTGCACCCGCCACGCTCCGATTGCACCCGGCACCACGCTGACCGCACCCATGGTGTTCAAAGCGCGGCGCTCGAAGTTCTGGCTGGTGATGTATTCCAGCGCCTGCCAGCGCGTCCACAGGTTGATTCGGTTTCCAACTTTTGCATTGCCGGCGATGGCTCCCACCTTGGGGTTGAGGAAGTGAGGGATGAGCCGCGCGATCGCATCGGATGCAATCACCGTGTCGGCGTCGATCCCAACGAATATTTCCTCGCCGCGAAGGTGTTCAAGCCCGAAGTTGAGCGCGTCTGCCTTGCCGGAATTCGGCTTGGTCAGGATGAGCACTCTGCCGCTGGCTTCTTCCTGGGCAAAGGCTTTGCGCGCGACTTCCAGTGTCCCGTCGCTGGAGCCGTCGTCAATCACTATGACGTGCAGGTTGGGATATGTTGAAACCAGTGCTGAGCGAATCGTTCGTGCGATGACCTTCTCTTCGTTGTAAGCGGGGATCAGTACCGCAACCTGAGGCAAATAGTTGGCGGCGTCGCCGGCAGTTCCAAAACGCCGCGGCCACAGCCGGTCGTAAATAGCGAATGCGCCGACAAAGAAGAGCCGCCCGGTCATCAGCACGTCGCCCACGAAGAAAATCCAGGTCATGGCGTTGAACGCCAGCGGGAAGAGCGCGAATCCAAACAGGTTCAAGGTCGCGACCCAACGTTTGTTGGATGGAATCGGCGGCATCACCTCGGCTCGAGTCCGCCCGAGCAATTCGTAGAGCGGAACAATCTGCAAACCTTTTGCCCGGATGCCCGCGATGATTTGCGGAAGAGCCAGTACGGTTTGCTTCCGGTCGCCACCGCCATCGTGCATCAGGATGATGTTGCCGCAGTGAATATCGCCCGCCGCGCAAGGCGGCAGGTGCGACAACACGTCGGTGGCGATCTGGTCGGCGCTGTGGCGCGGGTTGTCGCGCCAGTCGTTCGGATCGATCTTGTCGCCGATTGTGATATAGCCCATATCCTGCGTGATTTCGAGCGGACGAACCTGGTCTTCTGTATCAGGCTCGGCATCGATCGAGTATGGAGGGCGAAAGAGAATTGTCCGGATTCCCAGGCGGCTGGCAAAAAGCTGTTCGGTGAGATTGAGTTCCACCGCACGCATGAATCCCTTGGATATGTTGCTGATATCGGGATGGGTAAAAGTGTGGTTCCCGATTTCGTGTCCTTCGCGATAAATCCGGTCGGTGATGTCGGAAAACTTGTCAGCCTGAATTCCGATCAGGAAAAAAGATGCTGGCGCCTGTTGGCTCTTCAGCACGTCGAGAATCTTCGGCGTCCACTCCGGATCGGGGCCATCGTCGAAAGTGATGGCCACCTTATTGGGAGAAGATCCGTACCGTGCAACACGATAGGGCTCCGGCAGCGAATCAAAGCTCTGGTCGGTGACGAGCCCTGAGGCTTGATCCAGGGTAACGCTGCGCTGGCCGTCGGTTGGACGAGCTTCAATGCGCAGAATTTCGCCCGCTCCCTCCATGTCCACATCCTGGCCGGGAGGAACATCTTTCAATTTATTTTCCGCGCCGGGTTCTCCAGGAATGTCCCAGACCCGCCACAGGGAGCGATCTTCCGATCCCAGACGCCATAGAGCGAAAGTCTGAATGCCGAGAGACTGCGCTGCGCGCATCTGATTGAGTGCAGTGACGGCGTCGAGGAACCATATATCGTGCTGCAATTCGTGTTCGTCCAGATAACTGATGTGAGGATTCAGACTGTCGCCGTCGAAATCCACGTCCGCTTCCGAGTCACGCGCGGCCAACCAGGCATCCTGAACGGTGACGTTGATGTCTCGCACACCTGGCGGCAGTGGACCGCGTTTTGGTTTCTGCACCCAGTCATATCCATAATTGCCGATGGCCGAAATCAGCTTGTCTTTCGGAATCACTTTGACCGCGGCTTTGAGATTGTCGATGAACCAGTCTTGCGAAGCCACCGGGCCCGCAGTTCCCGGCGAAGGATAGTGCTCGTCGTAGTTCATCAGCACGACACCATCCACATGGGAGGCAACCGCGGCGTAGTCGTATTCTTCATTGCGCGCCTGCACACTGACGTAAAGCTTCATGCCTTTGGCATGTAGATCGTTTGATAGTTCCTTCAGCAGGGTCAGGTATCCGGGCTGCGCGTTGCGGGGCAGAGTTTCAAAATCGATCATCAGGCCGTGATAGCGGTCGGAAGCCAGGAATTGCCCAACCTGTTCGCGGAAGTGAGAACGGGCGTCTTCGCTGTTCAGGAAGGCGCTGACATCCACCCAATCGGTCCCGTCGAAATTGTTGACCATGGGGAAGACTTCCATGCCAGTGTCTTCCGTTTTCAGAAACGGCATGACCTTCTCGTCCACGGTGCGGACGGATGAATCTTGCAAGACATCGAAAAACTTGTTGGTCTGCTCGTCGATGCCCTGCAAGCGGCCGTCGGGTGTGATGATGTGCAGCCAGTCGGGAAATAGCAGATCGATCTGACGCGCATATTCGCGCAACGACGAGAAACTGGCAGCGTCATAAGGAACGTAGAACGCCGCGCGGATACCTTCTTCCTGGTTCAACTTCACCTGGGAAGGAGCGAATCTTGATTTGCGATGAGTGCGATGAAGTGTTGCGAGTTTTCGCCGCTCTCTCGCCTTTTCCCGTTCCTTCTCTCTTAAGGCATGGTAAGGACGCTTCTGCGGGGCCAGCAGCAGTTCCGGTAAAGGCTCGTCGCGCAACGCTGTGTAAGCAAAGAAAACCACCAGCAGCGTGATGCTCACTCCGACGATGTCGAACGTCCGTCGTATCCGCTTCCAGCGGGCCTGACGTGGATCGTAGAAAACAGGTTGCGCCATGAAGATTAGGGTGTCTATCCATCCTAAGCTGAGGTATTGAGGTGGTCAATTACCGCGAATCACGTGAAGCGAGGGGCACCCGTTGTTCGTTCGTTATTTCAATATGAAAGTTGGTGTTTGCCCTGAGGTATATTCTTAGCGTGCGCCAATTTGTGCGCGAACACTTTCGGTTTTTCTGGATCGCGACGCTGGCAGCGCTCGCGCTTCGGCTGCTCTTCCTCTTTCGTTTCCCGGCCATCACCAACGATTCCATGGTCTATGGCGACATCGCCAAAAACTGGTTGCAGCATGGCGTTTACGGGCTGAGCGGTCCAGACGAAATTTCTCCTACTTACATCCGGTTACCGGGTTATCCCGCATTTCTCGCTGCTGTATTCGCGATTTTCGGTATGGAGCACTACCGAGCCGCGCTGGTAGTGCAGGTGTTCTTCGATGTCGGCACCTGTTTCCTGATCGCGGATATCGCACGCCGAACGATTTCACCGCGAGCGGCGAAAGCCGCATTTCTGCTGGCGGCGCTTTGTCCTTTTCTGGCCAGCTACGCGGCTGCTGCCTTGACTGAGACGCTGGAAGTCTTTTTTACGGTGCTGGCGTTCGACTGTGCGATTGTTGGACTGGAAGAAACTGGCAGGCTTCGTCCATGGCTGGTATGCGGGCTCGCCATCGGCGCCGCGATTCTTTTGCGGCCCGATGGCGGTTTGGTGCTGGTGGCGATTGAGTTGTATCTGGCGGCGTTGATCGTGCGTGCCTGGATACACAAGGGGGCGGGGGCGCCAGCTATATACAACCCGACTCACTTAATTCGGGCGGGATTCGTGATTGCGCTTGCTCGCGTTTGCGCCGCTGGTTCCATGGGCGCTGCGCAATCAGCACACCCTGCATCGCTTCGAGCCGCTGGCGCCGCGTTATGCCAATCAGGAAGACGAGTTTGTTCCTGCTGGATTCAATCGCTGGGTCAAAACCTGGATGGCGGACTATGCGTCCGTCGAGGAAATTTACTGGCAGGTGCCGGGAGACACCATGGATGTCGAAAAGCTCCCCATCCGCGCCTTCGATTCGGAAGAGCAGCGCGAACAGACCGCGACAATTGCTGGCGGACTACAACCAGGTGCAGCACGTCACTCCGGAACTTGACGTCCGATTCGCGGCGTTGGCCGAGGAGCGCATCCGGCACGCGCCATTGCGTTACTACGTTTGGCTGCCGCTGGTGCGTATCGCAGACATGTGGCTGCGGCCGCGAACCGAGACTCTGCCGTCCGATACGCGCTGGTGGGAATTCAACGACGATCCCAAGTGGTCGGCGCTGGCTGTGACGATGGGAGTCATCAACATTTTGTACATCGGAGCCGCGTTCGCAGGTTTGTTGCGGGCGAAATGGTCGCTCCCCCTGGGACTGCTACTCACGTTTATATTGCTGCGATCATTCTTTCTCGGGAGTCTGGAAAATCCCGAGCCGCGTTACACGCTCGAGGCTTATTTCGTGGTCATCGTGCTGGGTAGCTTTCTGTTCGACCGACCGGCGACAGACTGACCGCTCAGCGGCTGACCGGGAGCCGCCAGCGTACCTGCCGTGGCCCGCTCCCGCGCCGCGTCCAGCGTGCGACCCAGTTGCTGGTAGGCATCGGCCAGAAAGAGATGAGCTTCGCGCGAATCGGGCTGAACCTCGTGCAGCCTTTTCCAGATTGTTCAGCGCGCCCAGCGGATTTCCCTGCAAGGAGAGGATGCGTCCGCGCAGCAGGTTGGCGCGATAGTGATCGGCGCTGATGCCGAGAGTGGTGTCGAGTTCCGTCATGGCATCCGGGACACGATCGATGCGTGCATAGACTGCCGCCAGTGAGAAATGCGCATCCGCCCAGCGCGGGGCGCGTCCCGCGGCTGCTTCAAATTCCGGCGCCGCGCCCTTCCAGTCTCCGGTTTCGAATAACGCCAGGCCCAGTTCGTAGTGGCCCATGCCGTTGTCCGGCTGCAGCGTCACTGCTTTCTGCAAAGGCGGAATGGCTTTGTCGAAATGCTTCAGGCGGGCCTGGGCGATCCCGTATTGCATATTCGCTACCGGCATGTTGGGAAGAGCAACCAGCGCCCGTTCCAGAAGTGGGGAGCGCCTGCTCGTAGCGCGCGTCTTCCACGTCGAACATGGCGTCGTGCAGCAGTTGGCAATTTCGATTTGAGTCTTCGGATCGGTCCCAGTCAGCGCCTTTTCGTCCTGCGCCGGAGTCGTGTCCGAACCCACGTACCCGAGGGCTTGCAGCTTCTGCATCTTCTCCGGATCGGGTTTGGCCAGGTCAACCAGTGTCTGGCTGGTCTTGCTGCGGAAATCCGCGAGTTGCGTTGCCAGCGTATCGGTGACTGCTTTCGAACTCTCGGCCAGATTGTGAAGCTCTCCGGGATCGCTCGACTGGTTATACAGTTCGCGTTGGGGAGCCTGAATAAAAAGATATTTCCCCGTGCGCATGGCGCGCAACGCACTCCAGCCGAAGGCCCGGTGAGGATAGTCAGTCTCTGCGTAAGACGGACGATCCTGCGACAAGTCTCCAGCAGCCGGTGCGGCTTTGACAAGATCCAGAAGCGATTGCCCCTGCATCTCCGGCGGGTGGCGTGATTCCGGCTGCTGCAAGAACGGTAGGCGCAACATCCACCAGGCCCGTGCGAGACTCAATGCGACGGCCCGCTCCGCGATTGAGCGGCAGCTTGATCAGCAAAGGCACGTGAAGAGTTTCGTCGTAAAGAAAAACTCCATGCGTGCTCTCTCCGTGGGCGCCCAGCGATTCGCCGTGGTCTGCCATCACCGCAATCATGGTTTCGTCGTACAGGCCGTGCTTGCGTAGCGCATCCAGCAACTTGCCTACGCACGCGTCGGCGTAGGCGATTTCTCCGTCGTAGGGTTGGGCTGCGAATCGCTGTTTGTACGGTTCGGGCGGGTCGTAAGGATCATGCGCGTCGTAGAGATGGACCCAGAGAAAGAATGGTCCTTTCGGAACCTGGCTGAGCCACGCAGTCGCATGTTCGACTACCACCTCGGCGCGCCTTTCGACAGTCTTGTAACGATCGGCGCCGTGGCGGCGCATGTGAAAGCCTGCGTCGTAGATGTCGAAGCCGCGATCAAATCCCGGAGCCGTACCGTCCAGCGGATCGAGAACCAGCGATGCGACAAAGGCTCCGGTGTGATATCCGCGATGATGCAGCAGGTCGGGCAGATACGGCAGCTTGGCGGAAAGTGGAACGCCAAAATCGTTCACGTGATTAAACTGCGGATACGTTCCGGTAAGAATCGTGGTGTGCGAAGCGGTGGTCAGCGGAACGTGGGAGTAGGCGCGCGTGAACACCACTCCCTGCTGCGCCATCGCATCCAGATTCGGCGTGAGCTTCCGATCAGATCCGAGAAATCCCATGCGATCGGCGCGAGTCGTATCCAGAGTGATCAGAATGATGTTGGGATACTTTGCAGGAGTCTTCCGAACCGGACTTTTGGGACGTTGGGCGGCGACAGGTACGACGGCGACTAAAACCAGCAGCAGGAAGGAGGAACCGAATCGCCGGACAGCCATAGGAATGAGAGGGAAGTCTACCACGGGCATGCAGCAATGCCGGTGTCGATCGAACCGAAAATCAGCCACGGATCTTCACGGATTTGCACGGATCAAGAGCAAGAGAACAATAAAGCTTTTGATCCGTGAAGATCCGCGAAATCCGTGGCCGCCTTGAATTTCCTAGAACGTAAACTTCAAAGAGAAGTTCATGTTTCTGGGTCCGCCTTGCGCAATCACCGGATTGCCCGCCGCCACGTCGGAGGTCTTGGTTACGGTTCCAAAGCTGGCGCCGAACGTGTTGTCCGGGAAGTAGTAGAAATTCCCGCGATTCAGAATGTTGTACACCTCCCAGCGTATTTCCATGTTCAGGCGTTCGGTGATCTTGGTGTTCTTCATCAGGGTCATGTCCCACTGACTGAGGCCGGGACCGATCAGCTGATTGCGGCGAGAATTCCCCACCGTTCCTGGACATGGGATGTAGAACGGAGACAACGGTATGTCGCCGCCGACGAAGTTGGGCAAGGTATCGTCAAAGTTCTGCCGCCCGCAGGGATCAAACTGGTCGACCGATCCGCTGGCGATCGAATTCTCCACCACGTACTGCGCCGGGTCGCGGGTGTTGTACTTCACCGGAGTTCCGTCCCAGGCCGCGCGGATCGAACTGCCCGACAGACCCTGACCGGAAGGATCGGCGCCGCCACCCAGCAGCGACGCTGAACGGACGTCCGCTGATGGCGGTGTAGATCGTGCTGAGTTGCCATCCCTTGCCGAGCCGTTCACCCAGGTGAGGAATGGTCGGGAAAGAGTAGACACCACTCGCATTGAAGTTCAGCCGCACATCGTGATCGCATAGGCCGCGGTTGTCCTTGATGCTCAACGGATTCTGCAATTGCGGATAATCGCCCGTGCCGCCGCGATTGAAAGAGCTCTCGTCGAAACACTTGCTCCATGTGAAGTTATATTCCGTGTCCAGTCCGTGCCAGTCGCGCTGGTTATACGACGTTTGCAGGCTGTCGTACTGGGAGTCCGCCAGGTTCGTGGTCTGGACGATGTGCCGAAGATTGGGGAACTGATTGAAGAAGGGACGGTCGGAAATATCGCCTCCGCTTCCCAATGGACTGGCATTCAAGTCGCGATTGATCGCCAGGTCGTTCCGTGCTGACCGGAATAACCAATCGTCAGAACGTTGTTGTGCGCGACCTCTTGCTGAATGCTCAGGCTGTAGTTGTGTGCCCGCGGCGTCTTGAAATTCTGCACCACTGAGTAAGCGTCAAAGGGAGGTTCGCCGGTGGGGCTAGGCCCGAAAACCGGTCCTTGCGAGAAACAGATGTAATCGCCGACCTGGTTGACGGTATCGTAGCAGCCGACTCCTGGCACATTGCCTGCCTGGTTGGGCGCGACCGTCGAGCCGTCGCCCAGTCCGGACATCTCCAGAAATCGAAACCGAAAACAGTCCCAGATTGGGTTGGGTAAACGCGCCGGCACTCGCTCCCGCCAGAGAATAAGGAGACGCGAAGGTGGCGAAATTCGGGACGTCGTAGGCCAGCGAGTAGCCGCCGCGCAGAGCCGTCTTGCCGGTACCGAAGATGTCCCACGCAAATCCGAGCGCGAGGACCGAAGTCCTTGTAGTCCATGTTGTAGAGACGGTTGATTCCTTGTCCGACCTGCACCAGACCCACGCCCGGAAAGAAATTTGCGGCAACATTGTTTCGGTCGCGCAGGTTGCCGAAGATGTCGTAGCGCAGTCCGAAGGTCAGAGTCAGCCGAGGTTTGATCTTCCAGTCATCCTGAGCGTAGAAGCCAACTGAGTTCTGGACCAGATGCCGGTGAGTGTCGCCGAACGCGCGGTTGGCGTTGTCGGCCTTGCCCAGCAGCAGTTCTTCGATGGAGTCCTGAATCGGATCCGTGGACATGGACGCGTAGTAGGTGAAGTATCCCAGCAGCAATCCGGTGCGCGCGTTGTTGCGCAGGCTATTGGTGTACGCGCGCTGAAAGTTGCCACCCAATTTGATGGTGTGATTGCCCTTTACCCAGGAGAAATGTTCCGACCAGTCCCAGGTCTGGTCGGGACGCGTGGTGATCGGATACCCCTGCACTCCGCCAATGTATCCGCCATAACCGAGCGGCAGAAGGTAAACGTAGGGCACGCCAAAATCGGCAGGGCTCAGCGGACCTGTGTCCATGCCCAGGCTCTTGGGATCAATCTTGTTCTGGATGCCCAGCAGTTGTGCGAAGCGGGTGAATCCGACCCGGCTTTCCAAAATCTTGTTCGGGCCGAAGTTCGAAGTCCAGCTCACGCCCGCCATCTGCGCGCGCGATGGCGCCACCGAGTTGAACAAATCCGCAGGTTGGCCCGCGCCGGGTGGCAGGCCGGCAAAAGGCGGCGCGCTCTGCAAGCTGTCGCCGAAGATGTAACGCACGGCCAGCGAGTTCTTTTCATTCAGCCGGTAATCGAATTTGACGCCGAACGTGTTGGCGCTGGCGGTCGTGGGGCTGCGCGCGATAAGCGTTCCGCTTGGATCTGTCGGGAAAAAATTGAGCAGGGCCTGACCGACGGGATCCACGGTGAGTCCGTTTGGCTGCGATGTCGTCTTTCGCGCCCTGAATTTCATCCGGCGTGATCACCGTCCGGCTGCTCACCGCCAGCGATTTGTAACGCTGTCCCTCATAGAAGAGGAACATGAACGCCTTGTCCTTAACGATAGGTCCGCCGATGCTGCCATTGAACTGGTTGTTGTGGATCGGAGTCTTCTGTCCCTGGGAAAAATAATTGGACGCGTCGCCGAAACCGTTGTGATTGACCCATGTTCCCGATCCGTGCCAGGTGTTGGTGCCGCTCTTCATGTTCAGCAGAATGGGAGCTCCGCCCTTGACTCCAAATTCGGCAGAAGGTGTTTCCTGAATGCTCAACTCCTCGATCGCTTCAGGAGGAAATAACACGGCTGGAATTCCCACGATGCCGGTCTCGCCAATCGCCGAGTCGCCGTAGTAGCGATCGTTGTTATACAGGCCATCGATGAAGTAGTTGTTCGACTCGACTTTGCTTCCGTTGATGCTGATCGCCTGGAATCCGCCGCCCGGAGTGCGTTGCACGCCCGGAGTGATAGCCAGCAGGGAATTGAAGTCGCGTCCGTTGAGCGGGACGTTTTCGATTTTCTCGTTGTCTACATAATTATTGTTGTTGGGCGAAAGTTCGACCAGCGGCGCGGAGCCTTCGACCTCGACCGTCTCGGTGCGCTGGCCGATGGAGAGTTTGAAGCTTGCCGGATTCACTGCCCCAGCCTGCACGTTCGTGGTCTGCACCGCGGACTTGAATCCTTCCGCCGACGCAGTCACCTTGTAAGTGCCGATGGGCAGCTCGGGAATGCGGAACGCCCCGGTATCGCTGGTAACGGCCGAGCGCGAATAGTTCGTGCCGGTATTGACCGCGGTAATCGTGACATTGGGCAAAACCGCGCCCGTGGCGTCGGTAACCTCGCCCGCAATGTCACCCGTAATTCTTTGTGCCAGCAGCGGCATGCTGCAAATGCTGATGAGGACGAGAAGGACGAAAAGATAAACGTACCTGGAGGACTGGCCGTGCACCATGGGAAATTCCCTTCATTTCGCTCCGAAATTTCAGGAGCTGACTAATTGAAAAAATTTTAGTTGGAGCGATTAGAAACGATCAAGAAGAATATGTCAGAAATGCGGCTGACTTGTGGTCATCCGAACAAGCGAGTTCACTACAGTCGTGTAAAGAATCGTAAACAAAAAGGGAACCTGCGTGAGCAGATTCCCTCGGTCTTTCTTTATTAATCGACTCTAGCCCTAGAACATGATCTTCAATGCGAAGTTCATGCTCCGCGGCCCGCCTTGGGCCATGACTGGGTTGCCTACCGCTACGTCTGGTGTCTGGTATAGCGTGCCGAAACCGCCAGCACCGATCACGTTGTTGGAAACAAAGGGCGCAAAATTGCCGCGGTTGAAAAGGTTGAACACTTCCCAACGGAATTGCACAGTGAAATGTTCTCCGACTTTAGTGTCCTTAATCAACGTGGCATCCCACTGGCTGAGGCCCGGGCCGCGCAGCATGCCGCGCCGGGAGTTGCCAATGGTACCGTCACAGGGCCGGTAGAAAGGTGTTAGAGGCGTATCTACATCAGTCCGTCCGCACGGATCAGCTTGCGTTAAAGGGTCCGTGATGTAGCTCTCCACCACGTAAGCATCGGGATTGCGGTAGTTGTACTGGATGGGACTTCCGTCATAAGAAGCGCGAAGGGAAGTCGATGCCAGACCTTGTCCTGAGGGATCGCCGCTGATTAGTGGAGTGAACGGACGGCCGCTAAGTGCGGTGTAAATCGTGCTGATCTGCCAGCCATTGCCCAACAGTTTCGGCACCATCGGAATCGTTGGGAAGGTGTACAAGCCGCTGACATTGAAGTTGTGCGTTACATCGTGATCGCACAGACCGTGGGAGTCTCTCGGGTTGAACGGATTGTTGGCTTGCGGATAGTCGCCAGCACCTCCACGATTTACGGAGTTCTCGTCGAAGCACCTGCTGAACGTGTAGTTGTACGTCATGTTAAGGCCATGCCAGTTACGCTGGCTGAACGACGTTTGCAAGCTGTCGTAACGCGACAACGCCGCATTGGTGGCCTGAATGATGTGCTGGTAGAGAGGGCCGTTGGCATCGAAGTAGACGTTGTCATACGGCCTGGTGCCGTCTCCTCCGATTGGACTGGCGTTGATGTCGCGATACATCAGCAACTTCTGTCCGTAGCTGCCGGAGTAGCCCACGGTGAGTACCTGGTTGTTGGTGATTTCCCGCTGCACGCTCAGGTTGTAATTGTGCGCTCGCGGTGTCTTGAAGTTTTGCGCTACCGCGAAGGCGTTGAATGGCGCTGATCCCGTGGGGCTGGTCCCGAAGATCGGACCTACGGTGGCGCTGTCGAAACAGGCGTAGTCGCCGCCTGCGCCCGGGTCGTTCGGATCGATACAGGTGGCTGCGGGATTGAGCACATCCACACTGGCCGCACCCGAAAACGCAACTGCATTCGATGAGAATTGTCCCTGGAAGGGCTGTGTGAAAGCTCCCGCGCGGGCACGGGAGAAGCTATACGGGGCCGCGATGGCGCTGGTGTTGGCCACGTCATAGCTCAGCGAATAGCCGCCGCGGACAGCGGTTTTCCCGTTTCCGAAGACGTCCCAGGCAAAACCCAGTCGAGGGCCGAAATCCCATGGATCTTTGTTATACAGACGGCTCAGGCCATTCCCCAGGGTAAGGAGCCCACGACCCGGTAAAAAATTAGCTCCCAGGTTGTTCTTCTCGCCGAGTACGCCATTCAACTCCCAGCGCAATCCGAAGATCAGGGTCAGCCGGGGCTTTACTCTCCATTCATCCTGACCATAAAAGCCGAAAGCCTTCTGGTACAGGTGGCGGTGAGTGTCCCCGAAGTTACGGTCCGCGAGGTCGGCCTTGCCCAGCAACAGCTGTTCGATCTCTCCTACGCTACTGGAGTAGTACCCAGCCACCAGACCGGTTCTGGCCCGGTTGCGCAGGCTGTTGGTGTAAGCAGTCTGGTAGTTACCGCCGAACTTCAGGCTGTGATTTCCCTTTACCCAACTGAAGTGCTCAGACCAGTCGTAGGTCTGATCCGGGCGGGTGGTGATGGGATAGCCCTGCACGCCCCCGATATATCCGCCATAGCCCAGGTTGTAGAGATAGACATACGGCACCCCGAGATCGGCCGCGTCGAGTGGTCCGGTGTCCACGCCCAGGGTCTTGGGATCGATGTGGTTGTTGACGGTAATAATCTGCGCGAAGCGCTGGAAGCCGAAGCGGCTCTCCAGAATCTTGTTGTTACCAATATTGATGGTGTGGCTCACACCTGCCATTTGGGTGCGGGAAGGAGCGACGGAATTGAACAGGTCGGCAGGGTTGTTGCCTCCGGCAGGCAAGCCGGCAAAGGCCGGCGCGCTTTGCAGGCTGTCTCCAAAAATGTAGCGTCCGGTAATGACGTTATTGGAGTTGATGTGATGGTCTACCTTCACACCGAAACCGTTCATGCTGTCGGTAGTCGGTGTCTTAACCACCAGGTTGCCGGTTGGCGAGGTAGGGAAAAAGCCCAGCAGGGCTTCGCCTGCAGCCGTGGTTGTCAAGCCAGCGCCAGCGATTTCACTTCTGGCGGTCGCAATGTCCGCGGTTGAGACCACCGACCGGTTTTTCACGCTCTCAGACTGATATCGCTGGCCCTCGTAATAAAGAAAGAAGAAAGTCTTGTCTTTGATGATCGGCCCACCGATGGTCCCGCCAAACTGCTGATTGCGGATGTTCGTGGGCACGCAGGGGTCAGGATCGCCGCCGCAGCCGGAATGCTTCGAGAAATAGTTGGCGGCGTCAGCGAAGTTGGTGTGCCGCACCCACTGCGCGGTTCCGTGCCAGTTGTTGGTGCCGCTCTTCATCACCATGTTGATGGGAGCGCCGCCCTTTACTCCGAACTCGGCCGAAGGAGTCTCCTGCACTGCCAGCTGTTCGATCGCTTCGGGAGGAAACAGGGTCGCTGGAATTCCCACTACTCCGGTCTGGCCGACCGACGAGTCGCCGTAGTAGCGGTCGTTGTTGTACAAGCCGTCGATCAGATAATTGTTGGACGTGGTACGGGCGCCGTTGATGCTGATCGCGAGAAACCCGCCGCCTGGAGCACGCTGCACGCCTGGCGTGATGGCAAGCAGGGAGTTGAAGTCACGTCCGTTCAGCGGAACGCTTTCAATCTTGGCGTTGTCGACGTAGTTGTTGTTGTTCGAAGACAGTTCGACCAGCGGGGCTGATCCTTCCACCTCCACGGTCTCAGTGCGTTGGCCGATGGTGAGTTTGAAATTTGCCTGCACCGCGCTGCCCGCGAGAATCTCAACAGTCTGCACCGCGGTCTTGAAACCGGGCGCGGATGCCGTGACTTTGTAAGTGCCGATGGCAAGTTCAGGAATGCGGTAGTTGCCTTCAGTGCTGCTGGTGCCGCTGCGGGTTGCCCCGGTGCCGCTGTTCACCGCAGTCACGTTCACTCCATTGACCACAGCTCCGGTACCATCGGTGATGATCCCGGAAATGTCTCCAGTAATTTTCTGGGCAAGTAGTGGTTGAGTGAAACAGGCAGTGAGCAACAGCAGAAAAGACAAGTATCCTAAAACCCGATTCCATGTCATGAAATGCCCCCTCGCACTTAATGTCAGGCTACCGCAGATTGCCGTGGAGTCTAGCGGTCGGAGGCTCCTACTATCAAGAGAAAAAAAGCGTTAAGCCTGATATGACTAGCGGTCAGTACACATAACATCGATCAACATGCGGCACAGTTGAGCAGTTGGGGCACGAGATGAAGATGAAGATAAGGAATCGGCCGGAGACCAACCCTAGCTGAGAGGAGAATCGCTCATCCGAAAGCGGGTGCGAACATGTTCGGAGAGCAATTCGATAGCGCCTCGGTTGGAGACGGGGTCGGCTTGCGCCAGGTACCTCATGGCTTCCACTAGTAGACGCTGGCCATCGACGTAACGAGGATCGGCCGTTCGCTCACGCCGCTTGCGTCCTATGCTGGGTGGAACCGGGATCGTAAAAACCTTCGCCATGCAATTCTGGTATCCAGGGTCGATTTCTAAAGATTCCTCAACCGACCGGGCGCCGCAAGGTCAGTATACCGCCCGTTGCCGTTTTTTCAGCCCTCAAATTTAGAGTAGTCGTCAGTCGTCAGTCTTCAGACGTCAGCCAATCCCAAGATCGAAGCCAGAAGCCGACGACTGAGGGCTGACGACTGAAGACTGACGACCGACGACTGTTTTCCTAGCCTTGCGGAGATACGATTTTGGTCTTGCCCGTGGTCTTGAGCTTGAAGACGGAGTCGGAGATTTTTTCGTTCATTTTGATGCCGGAGTACTTGGCCAGACGATAGTCGCCCGAGGTGCCAAAGAAGAATTTCTGCTGTACCGAGACTCCCCGCGCGGGATCGATCCACAGGATGATGTGGTCTACATTGTTGCGAACATTGGCGGCTTTGGGAACCAGGTCGAGCTTCGCGGCCTCCACGCCATCCACGGTTTCGTTGCCTAAATACTTCACATCAAATGACTTCGTGATGTCATGGCCACGTCCGCCGAAGCCTAACACGAGGAAACTTTCGAACGCGTTGCGATTCTTTCCGGTGTCGTACACCGTCACCTGATCAATCCTGGGTTGGTAAACCTGGACCTTCTCGCCGTTGAACAGGACGTATTTCTGGTCGGGTTCGGTGATATCGGCCACCATCTGTATTTCCTTGCCGGCCCGGCGGAAATAGACAGTGCCTTTCTGCTCTTCGTGCTCATCCACTATTTTCTGAAACTGGTCCCAGACGACGCTGGCTTCAGTGGTGTGGAATTTGTCGGCAGCAGAGTCCATCTGGCTTAAAACTTTGTCCAGGGCAGCGTCGGAAGGGGCATCGGCGGGCGCCGCAACTGCGGTTAAAGCGGATAAAAAAGCCAGACACGCGATTGCCAACATCGGGTACCAAAATGAAGGTAAGCGTTTCATGTCGGCCTCCCTGCGAAAGCGGAAACTATTCCTTGTGTACCCACACTTTGTAAGTCAGCACACGTCCTTGCCGATCTCGCAAAGCTTCGTACTTCGTGATGCTTACCTCGCCCGATATCGGCTCCACGATGCGCAGCAATTGCTGCCTGATGGTGGCGTCATCCGTTCCGGAGATGGCGGAACCTTCGATCTGATAAATGAACCCGCCGCCGGCAACCGGATTGACCACTACTCCGCTTGGATGCGGATTGCGTTCTACCGGTTTATCGTGGAAGTTGATCCAGTACGGGGAGAAGAAGACGAACAGAAGAATCAGAGTCACCATCACATCATATTGAAGGGTGCCGCGCTCGTAGGACCACAGAACAAAATCACGGATTGTGCGCAGGATTTTAGACATGGGCACGGAGGGCGTGTCCGCAACCGTGGTCGTGCTCGTGATTCGGGCTTCGCTCAAAGTCAGTTCCGATTTGCGATTCGTCTTTTCCGGCTCAAGTCTAGGCTTTGCCAGCGTAACTTGGCAAACGGCGCCGTTTGGTCGGGATTAATACAGGCTCCCGGCAAAACTCATGAACCACGAAGGGCACGAAGTATCACGAAGGTTTCAATATCAGGCTTTCCTTCGTGAACCTTCGTGTCCTTTGTGGGTCATGCCTTTAGGGCCTTGCTCTCGAGTTAAAACTTCTTACCTTGGATGCGATCCGTCCCCATGGCGGGCCGCAAAACTTCAGGCAGCAGAATACTGCCGTCGGCCTGCTGGAAATTCTCCATGATTGCCACCCAGGTGCGTCCTACGGCCAGCCCACTTCCATTCAGAGTATGTACAAGCTCGGTCTTGTTCTTGCCCTCGGGACGATAACGGATATTCGCCCGGCGGGCCTGAAAAGACTCGAAGTTCGAGCAGGATGAGATCTCGCGGAACAATCCCTGTCCCGGCAGCCATACTTCGATGTCATAAGTCTTGGCCGAAGCGAATCCCATGTCTGCCGTGGACAGCGCTACTACCCGGTAATGCAGTCCGAGTTTTTGCAGGACTTCCTCGGCGTCGTGCGTCAGCTTCTCCAGTTGCTCGTAAGAAGTGTCCGGTCGCGCGAACTTGACCAGTTCAACCTTCTGGAACTGATGCTGTCGGATGATGCCGCGAACGTCTTTTCCATAGGAGCCTGCTTCGCTGCGGAAGCACGAAGTGTGCGCCGTCAGCGAAATCGGCAGACGCGAAGCGTCCAGCACTTCGTCGCGATAAAGATTGGTGACTGGTACTTCGGCCGTGGGGATCAGCCAAAGGTCCTTTTCGCCGTGCGGAACGCGAAATAAGTCTGAGGCAAACTTGGGTAGCTGGCCCGTTCCGTACATCGATTCAGAGTTCACCAGATAAGGAGGCAGCACCTCGGTGTATCCGTGCTCGCGAGTGTGCAGGTCGAGCATGAAGTTGGCGAGGGACCGCTCCAGCCGTGCTCCCAGGTCCCAATAAACGGCGAAGCGCGCGCCGGAAAGTTTGGTGGCGCGTTCGAAGTCCAGCACGCCGAGCTGTTCTCCGAGTTCCCAGTGTGGCTTGGGAGTGAAGTCGAATTTGGGTGGCGCGCCCCAGCGCCGCACTTCCACATTGTCTTCAGCAGATTTGCCGGCCGGCACGCTTTCATGAGGCAGATTGGGGATGCCGCTGAGAATATCCTGCAGCTTGACCTCGAATTCCTCCGCCGCCTTCTCTCGTTGCTGGATCTGCTCCCGCAATTCTTTGGTTTCGGCGATCTGGGCGCTCGCGTCCTGGCCGCTCTTCTTGAGCTTGGCAATGTCCTCGGAGGCGCGGTTGCGCCGGGCCTTCATGGTTTCGGCCTCGGTAATTGCTTGACGGCGCTCGACGTCGACTTGATGAAAATCTTTCAGCACTTGTGCCGGGTCCATGCCGCGCAGGCGCAGCTTCTCTTCGACCAGGGACAGGTTGTCGCGAACAAAATTCAGATCAAGCATGGGAACTGTCTACTCTATCGAAAAAAAGAAGAAAAGTGCACTTGTGAGGGCGGACACTCTTGTCCGGCGCCTTTGACTTTGGGTTTGCGGGTTGATCTCGCTGACAAGAAAAATCAAAGTCAAAATCGGCGGACAAGAGTGTCCGCCCTACACAGTCAAACGCCGCATTTGGCCTGGACTGTCTCCCGCTGTAAACTACCCCGCACATGCGATCCGCCTTGCGCTCTTCGGTCCTGGCATTTCTGGTTTGCCTATCCATTACCAGTGGAGGATTCGGTTCCGCCTACAATGCCCGTCCCAAGCTGGTTGTCATCGTGGTGATCGACCAGTTTCGCGGCGACTATCTGGAGCGCTATCACGACCAGTGGGGCGAAGGCGGTTTCCGTCTCTTCCTCGACCATGGCGCCAACTTCAGCGATTGCAATTACGACTATGCCAATACCCGCACCGCACCGGGACACGCAACGCTTCTGACCGGTACTTATTCCAATGGCCACGGCATCATGGCCAACGAATGGTGGGACCCGGAGAAGAAACGTCGAGTGAGTTCTGTCGAGGACGAGGCGACCAAACTGGTTGGCATCAGCAGCACCGGGCCCGGCGCTTCTCCCCACAACCTGCTCGCGGACACTCTGGGCGACGAACTGAAACTGGCTACTCAAGGCAAGTCTCGAGTCTTCGGAGTGGCGTTGAAGGATCGCGCTGCCATTCTTCCGGCTGGCTTCGCCGGCGACGGCGCCTACTGGATCGATCAGAAAACCGGCACCTGGATCACCTCCACCTACTATCGCCCTGAGCTTCCTAAATGGGCGCAGGATTTTAACGACAGCAAGCGGGCGGAAAAGTACCTGAACCAGGATTGGAAAGACAGCGACGGAAAAGTCCTTCGCAGCACCAAACCCGTTGACGGGAGAGCCGGCAGTTTTTACGAACTGGTCGGCGCTACTCCCTTCGCAAACGACTATGAATTCGAATTCGCGAAAGAGCTGATTACTTACGAAAAGCTGGGCAACGGCGCCGGCGACCGATCTGCTGGTTGTGAGTTTGTCGGCCAACGACATTCTCGGCCACAAAGTCGGACCGGATTCGCCCGAGATGCAAGCCATGGCCCTCGCCATGGACCGGCAACTGGCAAATTTCTTCGAATTCCTCGGACACCAGATGGGATTGGCCAATGTGTGGATCGCGCTCTCCGCGGACCACGGGGTTGCGCCCGTGCCCGCTGTTGCAGCCAAACTGCACCTTCCGGCGGCGAGCATTTCAGTCGACAAAATGAAAACGCAGGTGAACAGCGCACTGTCTTCACGATTCGCCCGCACCGCTGAGTACGTGAGAGAGATCGACTATCCGCTGGCCTGGCTGAATTCCGATAGCTTCGCGGCCGTGAAGGTGAAAGAAGAGGACGCGGAGCGCGCAGTCGGCGAGGCCCTGAAGCAAGCGGGCATGCGCGGTTACTACACACGCTCGCAACTGGAGCGGGGCGACGTTCCGAATACCGAAACCGGACTCAAGTATCTCCACAGCTATTCGCCGCTTGGTGGATGGTACGTGCTGGGAGTGCCGGTTCCGTACACCGTGGGCGTAAGCAGCGGGACCGACCACGCCTCGCCCTACACCTATGACACGCACGTCCCGCTGGCTTTTTACGGTTTGCCGTTTCAGCCCGGCACTTACCGCTCGCACGCCGAACCGGTGGACCTCGCCGCAACTCTGGCCTCGCTGCTCGGCATCAATGCTCCTTCGCACGCCATCGGTCGCGTTCTGACCGAAGCCTTGCCCGTGTCCCGTCGCGCATCGACCTCGCTCTCATGGATCCGAGCGGGAAGAGCGGAGCATGCCCAGCGTGGAAGGCCGCGGCTTCCAGCAAGGCGCAATCCGCGATTTCTCCGGGGAAAGACATTTTCCCGCATCTGCCTTGGCCGCTGCTGTGCCAAAGCGTGACCTGACGGTGGCGGAGGGCGTCGCGATGACTTCCCCGGCCACGTCTCCAGCCCCGGATCTTTCCGTCAGTGTCGCGGGCATCCAGCTGAAAAATCCGGTCATCGCTGCCAGCGGCACCTTCGGTTACGGCATTGAGTTCGAAGATGTAGTTCACCTCAATAAGCTGGGCGGCTTCGTGGTGAAGGGACTTTCCGCGGAACCCATGGCCGGCAATCCGCCTCCACGTCTTTACGAAACTCCCGCGGGAATGCTCAACGCCATCGGATTGCAAAACATCGGCGCGCGCGCGTTCGTCGACGAAAAGCTTCCTAAGCTGCAAAAGATGAAAAATATCGTGGTCTTCGCCAACGTGTTCGGATACAGCCGTGAAGACTACGAGCGCTCGATCGAGATCCTGAACGAAGGCGAGGGAATCGCTGCGTACGAACTGAACGTGTCGTGCCCGAACACGGTGGCGGGTGGCATTCAGTTTGGCAGCGATCCGCGGGCGCTCGATGAAGTCGTCAATACCACGAAACGGATCTCGCGGCGTCCGCTGATCGTGAAGCTCTCGCCCAACGTCACCAGCATCGCTCTGATGGCGCACGTGGCCCAGGAAGCCGGAGCCGATGCTATCTCATTGGTAAATACGTTCGTTGCCATGGCGATCGATCCGGAAACGCGCAAGCCTCGGATCGCGAACGTGACCGCCGGGTTGTCGGGCCCTGCGATCAAGCCAATTGCACTGCGCATGGTCTACGACGCTTCGAAGGCGGTGAGTATTCCAGTCATCGGCATGGGAGGAATCGCAACCGCAGCCGACATCGTGGAATTCATGCTGGCCGGCGCCAGTGCAGTGCAGATCGGGACCGCCAGCTACTGGGACCCGGTAGCCACGGAAAAGATCGCCGGCGAACTGGAAACCTGGTGCGCCGAACGGCATATAGGCCGGATCGCGGAATTAACCGGCGCCATGGTGACGGAATAGGAGTTGTATGTAGCGCCCGCCAGACAGCCGGCGGGACGCCGGCGCTACGACGTAGTGCTCCTTGCCACTTTTCGTTCGCCAATTCATCTAATGAACATCGATAAAGACGTGAAAGGGAGTCTGCTATATGGCTAAAGCTACTTTTGCAGCAGGCTGTTTTTGGGGAGTCGAAGCGACCTTCCGCCAACTGCCGGGCGTGACTGCGACCCGCGTCGGCTACACCGGCGGGCATTTCGAGAATCCCACGTACAAGGATGTTTGCAGCGATCGCACCGGGCACGCCGAAGCGGTCGAAGTTGAGTACGATCCGGCCAAGCTGTCCTATGACAAATTGCTGGACGTATTCTGGGAGAACCACGATCCCACGCAACTCAATCGCCAGGGTCCCGACTGGGGATCGCAATACCGTTCGGCCATCTTCTTTCACTCTCCGGAGCAGGAGGCCGAAGCGAAGTTGTCAAAAGAAAAACTTGAGAAGTCAGGCCGTTTCAAGAAGCCGATCGTTACGCAGATCGTGCCTGCCGTCACCTTTCATCGCCGCCGAGGACTACCACCAGCAGTATCTGGAAAAGCGCGGCATGGCCACCTGCCACATTAAATAGTGTAGACCACGAGGGGACAGCCGCTCTCGGTTGTCCCCTCGGTTTCTGATGGCTCGTGTCCGCATTCTCTTGCGGCCTTAAACTCATTCCCCTATGCTGCGGTGCAGTCATGCCGCACGCTCCCGATCAGCTATTGCTGCAACTTCTGGCTATCTTCGTTTCCGCGAAGGTGGTCGGAGAGTTGTTCGAGCGGATGAAGCTGCCGTCGGTTCTGGGCGAGATCGTGGCGGGAGCTGCGCTCGGCCCCTTCGCCCTGGGCTGGATCAATCCCAGCGACACCGTTCATTCGATTGCGGAAATCGGCGCTATTTTTGTCCTGTTCAGTGCTGGTCTTGAAACCAGTCCGCGGGATTTGATTCGGGTTGGCCGGAAAGCATTGTTGGTGGCGGTCGCCGGAGTGGTGGTGCCGTTCGTTCTCGGGTTCGCTTACATGAAGTGGCGTGGAGACGCATCCAGCGAGGCGATTTTCGTTGGCGCAGCCATGGTTGCCACCAGCGTGGGAATCACTGCGCGAGTGTTGGGCGACCTGCATGTGATGACCACGCGGACCGCGAAGATTATTCTGGGCGCCGCTGTTTTCGATGACATTCTGGGGATGGTGTTGCTGGCAGTCGTGGCGGGTCTGGCTTCGGGCGACGGTCTGCAATGGCTGCATCTCGGTGTTCTGGTCGCGGAAGCCGCAGCATTTGTGTCGTTCATGATTTTCGTCGCGCCGCGGATCGTGCGCAGGATTCAGCCAGGAATGGACCGGCTCTCTACTCAGCACGCGCCGCTGCTGGTCGCGCTCGCTCTCTGTCTCTTTCTTTCTTGGCTTTCGGCAAAGATCGGCATGGCCGCGATCATCGGCGCCTTCTTTGCCGGGCTGATGTTCGCGGACTACGCTCCTCGCTGGAATCTGTTGCCACGGGTCGGCGGCATCACGGAATTCCTGGCGCCCTTTTTCTTCTTCACCATCGGTTCACGTCTTAACGTTCACTTGTTCTCCGGGAACGTCCTGTTCGCTGCGATCATCATTTCTCTGCTGGCTATCATTTCCAAGGTGATTGGTTGCGGGCTGCCGCTCTGGCGCGAAGGCTGGAAAAGCGCACTGCAAGTTGGTGTCGGAATGATGCCGCGTGGCGAGGTCGCACTGATCGTAGCGTTAGTCGGCCTGCAATCGCAGATCGTGTTGCCGTCTACGTATGCCATTGTCGTATTCATGACAGCCGTGACGACGATCCTGGCCCCGCCGATTTTGCGTTATCTGTTTCGCGGCGAGATGAACACAGTGTAGGCGAGCGCCTGAACGCTCGTGTCCACATTTTCTCCGGTTATAATTTCGAGTTCCACAGGCGAGGAGAATCCATGACTCTTACAGGCCGGGTTGCACTGGTGACGGGCGCATCGCAAGGCATCGGCCGGGCTTGCGCTGTGAAACTTGCTCAGGCAGGTGCGACTCTCGCGCTGGCGGCGCGTGGCCAGGAAAAGCTGCAGGCGCTGGCGGCTGAAATCACGGCTGCGGGCGGTAATGCCGCGGCTTTTACGCTCGACGTCGGCGACGAAGAGCAGATCAAATCCACGTTCAAGGCCGTCATCGCACAGTTCGGCAAGATCGACATCCTGGTAAACAACGCCGGGCATCACTCGCGACCAGCTTGTCATGCGGATGAAACGCGCCGATTGGGATGCGGTCCTCAACACCAACCTGACCTCCGCATATCTCTGCACGCAGCAGGCGATCAGCGTCAATGCTCAAGCAACGATGGGGGCGGATCATCAACATCACTTCGATCTTCGGCCAGACGGGACAAGCGGGACAAGCCAACTATGCAGCTTCGAAAGCGGGATTAATCGGGCTGACCATGGCCATCGCTCGCGAAGTCAGTTCGCGCAACATTACCTGCAACGCGGTCGCTCCGGGCTTTATCGAGACCGCCATGACCTCGGGATTGGGTGACGAATTCAAACAGAATGCCGTGAAGATGATTCCGCTTGGACGCGTTGGCACGCCGGAAGAGGTCGCGAGCGCGGTGGCATTTCTGGCGTCGGAGGAAGCGTCGTATATCACCGGACACGTGCTGAACGTAAACGGTGGCATGCTGATGGGCTAGCCTTCGTAATACTCAAATTGTCATCCCGACTGGAGCGAAGCGCAGCGAGCGTAGTGGAGGGACCTTAGTGTTTGCTTGCGCCGCCAAAGTGCAAAACGAAATGGGAAATCCCAGACTCACCATGACGCAGGCGGAATCGCCTGACCAGATCGAAAAAGCCCGCGAGCTCTTCATCGAGTATGCAGAGTCGCTCGGCTTCAGTCTTTGTTTTCAGAATTTCGATCAGGAACTAGCAGGCCTTCCCGGCGACTATGCTCCGCCGGACGGGAGACTTCTGCTAGCAGAGTATCGAGGACAGCCGGCAGGATGCGTCGCGCTGCACCGGCTAGGCCCGAGTGTCTGCGAGATGAAGCGGCTCTATCTCCGGCCTCAATTTCGGGGAAGAGGATTGGGACGCTTGCAGGCCGAAGCCATAATGGCGGAGGCGAGAGCGATCGGATACTCGAAAATGCGTCTCGACACGGTCGAGCCAGTGATGCCGAATGCGGTTGCCATGTACCGGCGCTTGGGATTCAGGGAGATCGAATCGTATCGTCCCAATCCCATAGCTGGGGCGTTGTACATGGAATTGGATTTGTGACGGCACCCAGTAGATGGCACACGCGGCAGCGTACCGGAATGGCGTTCCCCATCGGGAACGGCCGACAGTGGCGCGGCGTTTCAACGCCGGGAAGCTGACTTGCCGCATTAAAAAATGATGACTCCAAACTAAAAATTATCGCCGGTGATGATCCGCGAAATAACGCAATAAAATCGCGCTCATACTCCATCACCAGTTGTGGTGCAACGAAATTCTTCTTGCCAGAAGGTACTACTCTGGTTACTATGCAGCACATCCACGGGGGTCCTGTTTTGGTTGCTTTTTCTATGAACATCGGCGAGACCATCCGCAACTACCGGCTGCAAAAAGGCATGTCCCAGGGGGACATTGAAAAGCGCACCGGTCTTCTGCGCTGCTACCTCTCGCGGGTGGAGAACGGACACACCATCCCTTCGCTCGACACTCTGGCCAAGATCGCCGGCGCCATGGAAATTGCGCTGTCGCAATTCTTCTCCGAGTCCGGACACAGCAACGGCTCCAAGAACCTGCCCCAACTCTCCGACGACGAAGTCCGCTTCCTCAGCCAGATTCGCCGCTACGCTGTCAGCCTGAATGACAGCGACCGCAAACTGGTTCTGGCGATGGTTAAGAAGATGGCAACGAAGTAATTCAGCTATTAGCTCTTAGCCATTAGCTCTTGGCTTCCACCCCTCAATCCTGAAACAGTTTGGCTTTCGAACATGGGGTCTGCGGATCAAACCAGATTCGGTGCTCGGTTGTTGGCTAAGAGCTAAAAGCTAATAGCTAAAAGCTGCCGTTGGGTACTTTCGTTCCATCCCTATTGTGTCCGACGGGAATCTCGTCCTGCTGGCCTTTAAGCCCTAGACTGTCGGCTGGAGATCCCCGGGTGACCATCGACGAAGAACTGACCCTGCTTGACTCACAGCTGCGCCGGCTGAAGATCGAGTACGAGATTTACTTCAGCAATCCGACCAAGCGGCCGCCTACCGACATCGAATGGAAGGTGCTCTCCCTGCTGCGCAAATTCAGCGACGGCGGACGCATGAGCTTTTCCCAGCGCTTCCGCTACAACGAAATCGCGCAACGCTACGCCATCTATAGCGACCTCTGGCGTAAAAAGAACCGTATTCGTGAAGAGGGATACCGTCGTCCCCAGGACGCTCTGCTTTCCGTGCAAGGCGTGCGGCTGTCAGAACCTGCACCCGAACACAAGGTCTACGGAGTAAGTCCGGCTGCCACAGCGGCCGGCGCTGCCGCAGCCGCGATGCCGGCTCCGATCGCGCAACCAGCCGAAGAAAAGCCTTTCAGTGTGCAATGTGCCGATGCCCGCGCCGAACGCGACCAGGTGCAAAAGCTCTACAACGTCCTGACCGAAGCCAAAAAGAAGTCGGGAGAAACCGTCTCCGGCAACCTCGACAGCTTTGCCTCATTCGTGCAGAAGAAAACCGACCAAATCCGCAAACAGTACGGTTGCGAAGCGGTCGAATACTCTGTCGAAATGCAGAATGGCAAAGTGAAGCTGAAGGCAAAAGCGAAGAGCTAGACGAAAGCTGGTCTTCAGTCTTCGGTCGTCAGTCATCAGCGCTTCCATTGTGTACGCTGCATCGTTTGCTTTCGAAAGCATCGCAACTCTTGCATCAAGCCCACGCGCATTAGCCGACACGGCGTCCTGGCTGACGACTGAAGACTGACGACCGACGACTGATACTGATAGAATTTCCCTGCCTGTCCCAGGCACATTCCCATCCCTTCGAGGTCTGCCATGTCCGCGACCCATACCAAGATTCAGCGTGCCATTCTCAGCGTGACGGACAAGACGGGACTGGTGGAATTTGCCCGCAAACTCGCCGGCATGGGCGTCGAACTGATCTCGACCGGCGGCACCGCGAAGCTGTTGCGCGACTCCGGCGTCACCGTGAAAGATATTTCCGAACTTACCGGCTTTCCCGAGATGCTCGACGGGCGGGTAAAGACGTTGCACCCCAAGGTCCACGGAGGCATTCTGCACCGCCGCGAGGTTGCTTCCCATCGCAGCGCGGTAGCCGAACATGGCATTGCGCCGATCGACATGGTTGTCGTGAATCTCTACGCCTTCGAGAAGACGGCGGCCAAACCTGGCGTGCCTTTCGAAGACCTGATCGAAAACATCGACATCGGCGGACCGTCGATGATCCGTTCCGCCGCCAAGAATTTTCAGGACGTTGCGGTCGTGACTTCGCCCGGCGACTACAACGCGCTGGCGGAGGAGATGGCCAAATCAGGAGGAGCGCTCTCCGCGGCCACCAAGTGGCGACTGGCGCAGAAGGCATTCGCGACTACTGCCGCCTATGACTCAGCCATTGCGTCCACTCTGGAACGGGTCAGCGCCAACGGCCATTTCGAATTTCATCCCGAGAGCGGCTTCCCGCAAAATCTGCGTCTCTCGTTCGGCAAGATCATGGACTTGCGCTACGGCGAGAACCCGCACCAGAAAGCTGCCATGTACAGCGACGGTTCTGGTACGGGCGTTGCGAACGGCCGGCAGATTCAAGGTAAGGAACTTTCATACAACAACATCGTGGACTTGCAGGCAGCCTGGGACCTGGCGCAGGAATTTGACCAGACGGTCTGCGCCATCATCAAGCACACCAACCCTTGCGGAACTGCCACCGGTAAGACGCTGCTGGAGGCATACAAGAAAGCGCTGGAGTGCGATCCGGTTTCAGCTTTCGGAGGCGTGATTGGCGTGAATCGCGTGGTGGATGGCGAAGCCGCGGAAGAGATGGCCAAGCTTTTTCTCGAAGTCATCGCGGCTCCGGGCTTCGATGAGGCCGCAAAAGCCAAGTTCGCCGCCAAGAAAAATCTGCGTCTGGTGGAAATCACCGCCGTTCCAGATAAATGGGTGCTCAAAAATGTTTCAGGCGGAATTCTGGTGCAGGACGCTGACACGCGTGTCCTTCAGGAGTCGGATCTTAAAGTGGTCAGCAAGCGTCAACCTACGCCGGAAGAAAAGCGAGCGCTGTTGTTCGCCTGGAAAGTTGCCAAGCACGTGAAGTCGAATGCGATTCTTTACGCCCGCGACGGACAGACTGTAGGCGTCGGTGCCGGCCAGATGAGCCGCGTGGACTCCTGCAGAATCGGGGCCATGAAGGCAGTCCTGCCGCTCAAGGGGACGGTGGCCGCGTCTGACGCATTCTTCCCCTTTCCCGACGGAGTAGAGGAAATCGCCAAGGTCGGAGCCACCGCCATCATTCAGCCCGGAGGATCAGTTCGCGACCAGGAGGTCATTGAAGCCGCCGACCGACTGGGCTTGGCCATGATCTTCACGGGGGTCAGGCACTTCCGGCACTAGGGTGTTCTTCTATCAGGAATAATGTCCAGGAAGGCAGCAGCTTCATAACACTTCTTTACAATCTGACAAATCGAGATTCCTGCAACTGTCAATTCTGTTAGTCCCTGTACTTCTGGTCGTTGTTTCTGCGGTTCCGTGAGCGCCTTTTTCACCGCCTGTCGCCGCCACGGTTTACAATACGAAAAGCACCCACACACAGCGGTCCGGCATCCAATCGCTATGGTTCAGGGAGGCCGAAGGTTCTCGATGAAAAGTATTTACTACTCACTTATTTTCCTGATGGTCATCCCTGCTGTTTCCGCAGCCCAGGCTCCGCCTGCCGAGTCGAAACCGGTCCCTGCATCTGCCGCTGCGCCCCGTAAGCTGGACAAGGCGTCCGCTTACTACCACTACACCGTTGCCCACATGTACGAGGAGCAGGTGGCAGTGTACGGCCGAAGCGAACTGGCCAATAAAGCCATCGAGGAATACCGGCTGGCGATCGAAGCCGATCCGACCTCTGAGTACCTGACTTCCGCGCTGGCTGAACTTTACGCCAAGACGGGACGCATCCGGGACGCTGTCCTTGAAGCTCAGGACATCCTGAAGCGCGATCCCAATAACCTGGAAGCGCACAAGCTGCTGGGCCGAATTTATCTGCGCTCGCTGGGAGATGTGCAGGCAGGGCAAGGTTCGCAGAACGTGCTCAAGCTGGCTATCGATCAGTACGAGCAGATCATCAAGATCGAACCCGACAACGTTGACGACCACCTCCTGCTGGGACGTCTCTACCGGCTGAACAACGATCTGCAGAAGGCCGAAAACGAGTTCAAGACCGCGGTCAAGCTACAGCCCGATTCGGAAGAAGCCGTAACGACGCTTGCTTATCTGTACAACGAAGAAGGCGACACTGCCCGCGCCGGCGAAGTGCTGAGTTCGATTCCGGATGCCGCCCGCTCTGCCAAACTCTACTCCGCGCTCGGCTACACCTACGAACAGCAAAAGCAGTACAAGAATTCGATCACGGCCTATCGGAAAGCGATCGAACTGGACCACGACAATCTGGACGCCATTCGCGGCCTGGCCCAGAACCTGATGAACGACGGCCAGACCGACGCCGCGCTCGAGCAATACAAGATCATTGCGGATGCGAATCCCGAGGATGCGCAGACTTACCTGCGCATGGCGGAAATCTACCGCAAAAGCGGGAAGTTCGATCAGGCATTGGAAAGCCTGAAAAAAGCCGGGTCCATGGTGCAGGACTCGATCGAAGTGCCCTACAACATGGCTGCCGTCTATCAGGCCCAGGGACGCTACGACGAAGCCATCCAGGTGCTGCAGGACCTGCTGAAGAAGACCGAAAAGACAGACAACAGCTACACCCAGGCCGAGAAGAATAACCGCTCGGTGTTCCTGGAGCGGTTGGGAACGATCTATCGCGATAACAAGAACGACACGCAGGCCATCGAGACTTTCAAGAAGATGCTGGCTCTGGGCGACGAGAATGCCGAGCGTGGCTACCAGCAGATCATCGATACCTATCGCGAAAACAAGCAGTGGCAGCAGGCTACAGACACTGCCAAGGAAGCCGTACAGAAGCTGCCCAACAATCGCAGCATGAAGATGGTGTACGCTGCCCAGCTTTCCGACATGGGTCAACCCGATGCCGGGTTGCAGCAGGTGAAATCACTGCTCAAGGGCGCGCCGGAAGATCGCGACGTCTATATCACGCTGTCGCAGATGTACAGCCGGCTCAAGCGCTGGCCCGAAGCCGAAGCGGCTCTCGACAAAGCCGAACAGCTCTCGACCAAGGATGAAGATAAGCAATACGTGTACTTCCTGCGCGGCTCAACCTACGAGCGTCAGAAGAAATACGATCAGGCGGAAGAGATGTTCCGCAAAGTTCTCGTGAGTGATCCTCAGAACGCCACCGCGCTCAACTATCTCGGTTACATGCTGGCTGACCGCGGGGTCAAGCTGGATGAAGCTCTCGGCATGATCAAGAAGGCAGTCGATCTCGATCCCGCCAATGGCGCCTATCTCGATTCGCTGGGCTGGGCCTACTTCAAGCTGGGCAAGTACGAATCCGCGGAAGACACCCTGATCAAAGCCTCGCAGCGCATCGGGACGGATCCGACAGTGCAGGACCACCTCGGCGATCTCTACCAGAAGACCGGACGCCTCAAGCTGGCCGCTGCGCACTGGGAGCGCGCCATATCCGAGTGGAACAAGACGGTTGCCGCCGAGGTCGATCAGGATGACATGTCCCGGGTCCAGAAGAAGCTGGAATCTGCCAAGATGAAGCTGGCCAAAGAAGATTCCGAAAACAAGTAGTCGTCACAAACCACGTAGGGACGGCTGTCCTCAGCCGTCCAGGCCGAGCGCAAGCTCGGCCTTCTTTTTGTATTCTGATTGGTCCTTATCCTGACCCGGAGACCACGCCATGAGTCTCGACGTACAGATACGCCCTGCCAATCAGAACGACCTTCCCGAAATCCTTGCCCACCGCCGCGGCATGTACGAAGACATGGACTACAACGACGCGAACGCTCTCTCGGCGATGCTGACAGCCTGCGAGCCGTACCTGTTGGCCGCGCTGGCAAACGGTTCGTTCCGTGGATGGCTGGCGGTCGAGCAGGGAAGAATCATTGGAGGCGGAGCAGTTCTGATCAATCCGTGGCCCAGCCATCCTTATGACCTGGAGTGCCGGCGGGCGACGATTCTCAACGTCTACGTTCACCCTGAATATCGCCGCAAAGGCGTTGCTCGCCAGTTGATGCGAACCATGATCGACTGGTGCCGGAAGGAAAGCTTTGCCGCCGTTTATCTGCACGCCAGCAAGAACGGCCGCCCGCTCTACGAGGCAATGGGTTTCAAACCCACGACCGAGATGCGATTGGATTTGAGGACGAAAGCGGGAGGCTAAGGAACACAAGCTCCCTCGTACACCTCTCAAAAACCCTGCCAAACACTTCTCCGGTCCGACGCCATCGTCCCAGGCAATTGCCCGAGCGATTTTTTCGTTTCGTCCGCTAGCCACCACAATACTTTGCATACTGCTCGTAAATAAAATTGTCAGTCATGCCGGCGATGTAGTCGCACACCACGCGTGCCAGAGGCTCCTGCCCGGCTTTTTCCTGATAGTTGTGCGGCAGGCTTTCCGGCTTCGCCATCCAAAACTCGAACAACTCGCGGACGACGCGCTCCGCATCGTTCTTCTCCGGATCGAGTGCTGCGCTGAAATAGAGATTCTTGTAGAGAAACTCTTTCGTGCCACGTCGTTCTTCTTCGATCTCCGCGCTAAAAGTCGCCAGCCGTCGCGGGCAGGCCCGGACATCATCCAGGCTCCGAATATTTTCCGTCTTGATCTGGCTTTGCAGATTGCGAATCAGGTCGCCGACCATGCGATCCATGATTCGTTTGAGCGCCTCGTTGAATTTCAACTTCTCCGGAACCTCGGGATATAGCTGTTCGGCCTCGCGAAAAAAGCGGTCGAAAACCGGCATGCCATTACGTATCTGTTCAATGGTCAGCAGGTGGGCTTCGTAGCCGTCATCGAGATCGGCGGTGTCATAGGCAATTTCGTCGGCCAGATCGATGAGTTGCGCTTCGAGCGGCGGCCGCTGGTCAAGCAAGTACTCGGCCAGTTCGGGGAACTCTTTCGCCGAATAGTCATGCGAGTGCTTGATGATGCCTTCGCGCACTTCAAAAGTAAGATTCAGGCCGCGAAAACGGGCATAGCGGACTTCGAAGTCCTCGACGATGCGCAGCGCATGCAGGTTGTGATCAAAGAACAGTCCATGCTCTCGCATGGCGGCATCGAGAGTTTTTTCTCCGGCGTGTCCAAAGGGAGGATGCCCAACGTCGTGAACCAGGGCTAGCGCTTCCACTAGATCGACGTTCAGCCCAAGCTGGGCCGCCACGGTCCGCGCAATCTGCGCCACTTCGATGGTGTGAGTCAGGCGATTGCGAAAGTGGTCTGAGAATCGCCGGGTAAACACCTGCGTCTTGGCTTCGAGGCGGCGAAATGCGCGGGCGTGAATGACACGATCGCGGTCACGCTGGAAATCATCGCGATAGGGATGCTGGAGCTCAGGAATTCGGCGTCCGCGGGATTCTTCGACCCGCACGGCGTAATCGGCCAGCATAATGGAAGTCTAGCATTGTCGAAGAAACGCATTCGTCACGGAAGACACAGAGGAACGGAGAAGTACGGAGCTTATTTTTCCCAGGTCACGCGATACACAACTCCGGCCGAATCGTCGCTGACATACAACGCGCCGTCTGCTCCGACGACAAGACCGACAGGCCGCCCCATCCACACACCCTTTTTCGTTTCCCCAGGCCGTATCCAGCCGCTAATGAAATCTTCCGGCGGCTCTTGCGTCTCGCCTTTGTCATTGATTTTTATGCGGACGACTTTGTATCCGGTTGGTACGCTGCGGTTCCACGATCCGTGAAAAGTAACGAATAGGTTTCCGCGATACTCCGCTGGAAACATTTCGCCGTTGTAGAACAACAAACCCAGCGGTGCGGAATGCGCCTGCATCTCGACCGCGGGAGCAATCGTCTTCGAGCAGTCGTATGTTTTGCTCTGAGACCCGTCCGGAATGCGATTGCCATAACAGATAAGGCCAGCCAGCGTTTCCGCCATTAGCTCCGAGATCATTGACCTCTTCTGGCGGCAAATCGTCGCCCAGCCAATCGCGGCCGTTGTCGGTAGCCCAGATCGTGTTTGTTTTCGGATTCACCGCGAGCCCAACTGCATTCCTCAGGCCGGATGCAAACGTACGCTGGCCGCTTCCGTCATCGTTGTACTCAGTCACGGCGGCGCGAGCTCTGGTCGTCCTCTACGCAAACGTTGCAACTTGATCCCACCGCGACATACATCTTGCGGTTGGCAAAAAGAAGCGTTCGTGTCGAGTGCCCGCCACCGCTCCCTGGCAGATCGACAATCTTCTGACTGTTGCTCGCCCGTAATCGTGCTTCGTCCCAGTCATAACGGCGCACCGCGTTGATCTCGGCGATATAAAGTTTTCCATTGTGAAAGGCAATACCGTGCGGCGCGTTCAGACCGCTGAGCACCGGTACAGCCCGATCCGCGTGGCCAGTGTGTTTGGGATCAGGAAGCGCCAGCACGATGCCGTCGCTGGTCTCGGTCACCAGCAAGACTCCGCCCGGACTGAAGGCCATTTGCCGGGCATGCGGCGCGTTCGCGAAGACCGCAATCTGGAAGCCCGGTGGCAGCTTCAACCGGGATAAATCGAGTCTTTCGGTGCGGGTACAGGCCAGCAAAAACAAACAAAACAGGGCAGAAATCCAACCTCGCGCGGGAATTCTGAATCCTTGTAAATGATGGATACGACCTGCTGGCGTTACCGGATTACCGCAAGATTTTGCAGCCATGAGCACACGCAGTTTTTATATCAGAATTCGCCAAAATTACGCGGCTGCAGGCATTTTCGCTCCCGTCCGCGAGCCGGCGGCGTTACAATGTCTTGCTAGGCAACGACTTAGGTTTGCCGAGGTTTGGCATTCGAACTGTTATATACAGTGCAGGCGTTGATGAGTTTCAGACGCCAATGATTTTGGTTTATTGCAAGAGATGATCGCTGGAGTGGAGCTCCGATGCTCCCCCACTTGGAGGACGTAGAAATGAAGAACCGTTTGTTTGTAGCGCTGCTTCTGGCCGGTGTGCTGGCGCTTCCCGCTCTGGCGCAGCAGGCTGCTCCCACAACGCAAGATCAACCCGCGGCTGCCGCTTCCGGCGCCAGCGGTAAGCCTGCATTGCAACCTGATACGCACGAAGGTTTCTGGGGAAAGATCAATCCCTTCGCCCGCAAGAAATATGTGCAGCGGCAGACCGCGCCGATCCGCGATCGCGTGAACGAGTTGGATGAGCTGACGTCCTCGAACACGAAGATGATCAAAGACACCGACGGACGCGCGCAGGAAGGTATCCGCCTGGCGTCGACCAAGGCCGCCGAAGCTGACCAGCACGCGATCGATGCCGGCAACAAGGCGACGATGGCGCAGCAGACCGCAACTCAGGCCAACACCCGCCTGACCACGGTCGAGCAGGTCGTCGGCAACATCGATCAGTACAAGGCTTCGAACCAGACTGAGATCCGCTTCCGTCCCGGCCAGAGCGTGTTGAGCAAGAACGCCAAGGCCGCCCTCGACGAGATGGCCACTCCGCTGAAGGATCAGCGCGGCTACATCGTCGAAGTGCAGGGATTCTCGTCCGGTCACGGCCAGGCCGCGATCGCAACTTCGCAGAAGATGGCGGACGCAGTTGTTCGCTACCTCGTGCTCAATCATGAAATTCCGGTCTACCGGATTTACGTGGTTGGCATGGGCAACGCTCCGGTGCCCACAGCGGCCGGCGACGATGCCAAGACCAAGCGCACCAGCGGTGGACGCGTCGAAATCAGCCTCCTGAAGAATGACCTGGAGACCCTGGCTTCGAGCAGCACTGCCCCGGCTCCCGCGAGCCAGGACACGCCCGCGCCCCCGAAATAACGTAAGTTAGGACGACGGACCGAAAGGCCCGAAGCCCTCCCCCAAAAAGCCTCCCGCGCAAGCAGGAGGCTTTTTATTTTGATTTCAGATTGTTGATTTCAGATTGCAGATTGAACCCCGAGTCGCCCACGCTTCACGATTCAAAGTAGCGCCGGCGTCCCGCCGGCTGTCCGGAGGGCGTCCCGCCCTCCGCGCCTCAAGCTTCGATCCTCTCGCTCAAGGTCTTCAATCTGAAATCCAAAATCCGCAATCTGCAATCTGCCCTCTCGTATAATCCAACCCCGTGTCCACCACCGCGAAATCTGCCCTGCGCAAAGCCGGCCTGTTCTATTTCGTCTGGGTAATGTTCTCGTACTGCACCGGCGGCCCCTTCGGACTCGAAGACATGGTCACCACCTCCGGCCCGGGCATGACCTTGATCTTCCTGCTGGTGATTCCATTCTTCTGGTGTATTCCGGTTTCGCTGGTTTCCGCCGAGTTGACGACGGCCATGCCGGTCGAAGGCGGATTCTATCGCTGGGTCCGCGCCGGCTTCGGCGACTTCTGGGGATTCCTCGCAGGCTGGTGGAACTGGTGCGCGTCGTTCCTGCTGGGTAGCGTCTACGCCGTGCAGTTCGCCGACTACCTGCGCTATTACTTCCCCGAGATCGTGGGATGGAGGCACTACATCGTCTCCCTCGCGATCGTGGCGGTGATCACCTACATCAACGTGCGCGGCATTCAGATGGTGGGAAAATTCGCCACCATGCTGGAACTGTTCATCCTGCTTCCGGTGCTGGTGCTGGTCGTGATCGGATTGGCCAAGTGGCATCACAATCCGTTCGTTCCGGTCATCCCGCCGCACCAGCCGACGTTTCACGTGTTCGGCGTCGGACTGGCGCTGGGACTGTGGCTCTATTCCGGATACGAGCAGTGTTCGACCGTCGCGGAAGAAGTGGACAATCCGCGACGCAGCTATCCGCTGGCCCTGGCGCTGGTGGTCCCGATGTCGATCGCAGCTTACTTTCTGCCGACGTTGGTGTCGCTGGCCGCGCTCGGCAACTGGGAGAGCTGGCACACCGGATTCTTTCCCACCGCCGCACAAATGATCGGAGGCCGCTGGCTCGGCGCCTGGATGTTCGCTGCTGCCATGGTCACCCAGGTCGCGCTGCTCAACGGCACGATCCTGGCGTCCACGCGCATGCCCTTCGCCATGGCGGAAGATGGCTATCTCCCACATGTTCTGACCGGCCAGCATCGCCGCTACGGAACGCCGTGGATTGCCATCATCACTTCCTCGGTCGTGTACGGATTGCTGGCGCTGCATTCGCTGGTGGAACTCATCAGCATCTACAACTGGCTGCGAGTCGCAACTACGGTGATGACCGTCCTCGCAGCCTGGCAACTGCGCCGCAAGAAGCCCGACATGCCGCGTCCGTTCGTGATTCCCGGTGGGCGCGCGGGGCTTATCTATTCCGTGGTCGCAGTCGTGATCATGAGCGCGGTCGCGCTGCTAGGCAGCGATCGCTACGGATTGATCTGGGGACCGGTAGCGCTGGCTGTGGGGCCGGTGGTGTATTTCGCGATAGGGCGGAACAGCCTGCCGACGCACGAGTTAGACCATTGATCGTAGCGCCGGCCTCTGGCCGGCCCGACGGGGTGGGCGAGACGCCCACTCGACAGCCGGCGGGACGCCGGCGCTACCAATTCAACTCACCCAGTCCAGAAACTTGTACCAGGCCCCGGCAAACGGCAGGAACCAGGGTTTTCCGTTGTACAGCCCGAGCGGCGCGCCCGGAAACGGAATCCCCACGAACGGATTGTCTGGCTTCTCGCCGGCGATCATCTCGGCCATCTGCTGGCCTTGCCACGTGGCCATGGCGACGCCGTGGCCGGCGTAGCCGACGGCATAGTAGATTCCGTCGATCTGTCCGGCATGCGGCATGATGTCGAAAGCGAAGTCGAGCGTGCCGCCCCAGACGTATTCGACTTTCACATCGCGCAGTTGCGGATAGACGTCGATCATGCCCAGCCGCAGAATCTCGGCGCTCTTGCGGATCGAATCTCCGGTCTCCGGAAAGAATGCCGCCCGCCCGCCGAAGAGCATGCGGCGGTCGGGCGTCAGGCGATAGTAGTAGAGATAATTTTTGGAGTCGTAGATCATGCGATTGCGCGGACTCAGTTCGTGCGCCAGCGCCTCGGGCAGGACTTCCGTCGTGATGATGTACGAGCCGATCGGAATGAGCTTCTTGCGCAGCGCGGGCGTCGCCGCTCCGGTGTAGCCGCTGGTTCCGACAAACACTTCGCGCGCCCAAAGAGCGCCGCGAGATGTAGTAACTCGCCAGCGCATCGCTCCTTCGTGCTCTTGACGTTCGATTTTCTGGACCCGTGTATTTTCGAAGATAGCCGCACCTGCTTTTGTCGCTGCCTGCGCCAGTCCGGCGACGTATTTTGCAGGATTCAACCCGACGCTGACTTCGTCCACCATGCCGCCGTAGTAGATCGATGACCCGATCTCGGACTGCAGTTCACCCTTCGGCACGATCCGCAACTTGTGATTGAACTCGCGCGCAATCACTTCCACCTGGCGAGCGTAGTCGTCGAAGTGCTTTTGCTTGCAGGCAACTTCGAGATGTCCGCTGCGCGAAAAGTCGCAATCGATGTTTTCTTCGCGGACCAGTTTCTCCACGCAATCGATCGTTGCCAGCGACGCTGCGTACATGCGCTGCGTGCGCTCGCGTCCATACATCGAGATCAGTTTGTTGACTCCCAGCTTCAGCCCGGTCAGGACCATGCCGCCATTGCGCGAACTGGCGCCCCATCCGATGGTTTCGGCCTCGAGAACGGCAACCTTGGCGCCGAGTTTCGCCAGTGTTCGCGCGGCCGAAAGCCCGGTGAAACCGGCTCCAATGACGGCAACGTTCACCCGGTCGGGAAGACGCAGGGTTGGATCTGTCCCTGGCATCTTCGTCGTAGTCAACCAGAAGTTTTGTTCTTGAGTGGGCATGCGTTTAATTTCGATCCAGGCTTTGCTTCGCGGGCGAGTCGCCCGCGGCCAGACGGCCGTGGCTGAGCATGAACCAAGCATTGTAACCGCCAGCAGGGCAAGTAGGGGACTGCTGCCCGTTACCGCTGTGTCTTGAACCCAGCACTCAATCCTCTTAAACTTGAATCATGCACGTGCACGCCAGCCCCGGGGGAAGCGAGAAGACTTCGCGCATCCTGCGCTTTTCGCTGGTCGTGACCGCGGCCTACATCGTTCTGCTGGTCGTGGCCGGCATTCGGGCCCACTCGCTGGCGCTGCTTTCCGAGGCCGGACACAATCTCTCTGACTTCTTTGCTCTGCTGCTTTCCCTGACCGCCGTTTATCTGCAGTCGCGTCCGCCCAGTTCCACCAAGACCTACGGCTATCACCGGGCGGGAGTGCTGGCCGCGTTGGTCAATGCGGTTTCGCTGGTGGCGGTTTCGGGCTTCATTTTCTACGAAGCCTTCCACCGCCTGGAGAATCCCGAACACGTGCACGCCGGAGTCATGATCTGGGTCGCGGCCGCCGGCGTGGTGATGAACGGGGTGATCGCGCTGCTGCTCTACCGCGCCGGGAGTGACGTCAACATCCGCAGCGCGCTGCTGCACGAAATCGGGGACACTCTTTCGACCGGCGCAGTCATCGTCGGCGGCTGGGTCATCATGGCTACCGGCAAGTATTGGATTGACCCGGTGCTTTCCGTGGTCATCGGCGTTCTGATTCTGTGGTCGGGCTTCGGCATCGTGCGCGAGACGCTCAACATTCTGCTCGAAGGCACGCCGCGCGGCGTCAAACTGGAAGAGGTCGAGTCCGCCATGCGGCAGATCGACGGCGTGAATGACGTTCACGACCTGCACGTCTGGAGCATCGGATCGGAGACGCGCGCGCTCTCCTGCCACATCTCGATTGCCGACATTCCGCCGTCGGTCAGCGAACGCATCCTGCGCGATCTGAAACATCGCCTGCGCGATGACTTCCACATCGCCCACACCACCATCCAGTTCGAGAACGTGGATTGCGAAGTGGCCCACGGCTGCGTGATTCCGGTGGCGGAAGCAGAACACCACCACAAACACTAGGGCATTGCAGATTTCAGATTGTCAGATTCTCACGATTCGAGAACTGGAACTGAATCTGAGAACTGAGAACCGGGAACTGAGAAACTAAGAACTGAAAATTAAAGAACTATCCACGTTACTGTTTCTCGAAAATCTCTTTCGCCCTCTCAATCGTGTCGGCCTCTTCCGGCAATTTGTCTGGCCGCAACCGCACAATCCGCGGAAAGCGCAGTGCGTACCCGCTCTCGTGCCGGTCGGATTGCATCATGTTGTTGAAGGCCACTTCCAGCACGATCTTCGGCTCGACCATCAAGCCGGAAGCCCTGATCTTCGATGACGTGTTCGAGAAACCACTTCGTCATCTCCGCAATCTCGACGTCGGTCAGTCCGGAATAGGCTTTGCCGATGTTGACCAATCTTCTCGCCATCGCGCACCGCGAAGGTGTAGTCGCTTAACACTCCGATGCGCTTGCCGTGACCGTACTCGACCGCCGTGACCACGACGTCCAGCGTCGCCAGTTCGCGCTTGAGCTTGAGCCACGATTTTCCGCGGCGCCCCGGAGTGTAGGGCGACTTGGGGTCTTTGATCATCAGGCCTTCGTTGCCGCGGGCCTGCGCCGCTTCAAATAGTTGATCGAGTTCCTGCGGCGTCGACGCTTGAAATACGGGCGCGCGAATCACGCGCGCATTTGGAACTGCCGAGGTCGTCGCCGAACTCGAATCCGAGCCTGTTTCCCCGAAGCGATTCGTGGTCGAGATTTTCTGGGCTCTGCCAGCAGGGCATCGAGAAGTTTCTCCCGCTCGCGAAGAGGGCGCTCCAGCAGCAACTCGCCGCTTGCATACAGCACATCGAAAACGAGATACGCGACGGGAACTTGTTGCATCAGCTTCTCGCTGACCTGCTTTCGTCCCAGGCGCTGCTGCAGCGCGCTGAAGGGGAGCGCCCGGCCGGGATCCGGACACATCTTCACCTTCACGCGGAGGGCGGGACGCCCTCCGGACAGCCGGTCAGACGCCGCCGCTACTTCCTAAGACCGTCATAGCTCCACGCAACGATTTCGCCATCGAGGATTACATCGTCCGGCAGGCCAGCCAGAGCGTCGGGAAGTTCCGGGAATGATTCCGTGATCTCGTCCCGCGTGCGCGAGAAGATTCGCACTTCGCCACCCGAACAATGCGCCTGCGCGCGGATGCCGTCGTACTTGTCTTCGACCAGCGCGTTTTCGAAATAGCTGAGTGCCTGTTCGGCGGACTCCGCCGGACTGGCCAGCATGAAGCCCAGGGGATGGAACAATCGCATCTTCGCATCGCCGAGTTGGTTCTCCGCCGCCAGCTTCAAGGTTTCGCCGATATCTCCCAGCAGCATGTTTGCCCGCTGCACTTCGGGCAGGGTCCTCCATACGCCTTGGCGATTGCCTCTTCCACCAGGCTTTCTTTCAGGCCAATGCGCAGATCGCCGGTCATGATCTTCACGATGTACTTGGCTTCGAGCGGCGTGGCCTGCGATAGAAGTTCTCGCGTCGAGCGCTGCCTTCGCTGCCGGACCGCGGGCGGCCGCAATTTCGCGGAATCTGGCAGCGACGTCGGACACGCTCAGCGATGAACGCCGGGCTTGCCCGGCCAGGACGGGCGAGGGCGCCTGTCCCTGCATGGTTCGTGTTGCAGGAAGCTGGCAAACACTGCTTCCGCGACGTCGCCAAGGTCTCCGAATTTGCGGTAGGCGGCGGTCAAGTTCGGCTTCGCCTTTCCCGGACAGCTCGGCGACAATCCGCCACAGCACTCTGCCGCCCACCTGCAGCGTGGTTTCCTCCCACACCGGAAACGGTCTTCCGGAAAGAAATATTGCGGCGACGGACGCCTCCTCAGGCGTGCTGCGCCTTCAGATATTCGGCGACGATCGCAATCTTTTCCAGCTTCTTGGTGGTGGCGGCGATCCGCTCCGCAGCTTCAGCCAGCTTGATCATTTGTTTCTATGTGGACTCGATCAGCGTTATCTACGTCGCCGTCCTTACCGACTTTCGAGACGATTGACGGCTCGCACGAGCGTGGACATCACGTCTCGATCCTTCTAACTCCAGTATATTTAGCCACTTACCTGAACACTCACCGTCCTCGAACGAGAGCCGTGTGGTACCCTTGTGGTTTGAGCCTTGACAGCTAAAAGGATCATCTAACACTCATGCATTTCCTGCGAACATGGTGGCGTTTCCTGGTGGCCGTGCAGTTATTGCCCGCGCTTGAAGGCGGCGAGGAAACGTTGGTCGGCGGCCAGGCCGTGCTCGAAGGCGTTATGATGCGCTCTCCGCACGCATGGGCCATCGCCTGTCGCAAACCTTCCGGCGAAGTGTCCACTCACAGCGAACCTCTGGAGCGGCTGTCGGAAAAACGCAAATGGATGGCCTGGCCGGTCGTTCGCGGGGTCGCCACGCTCGGTCATGCGATGACGCTGGGTTTTCGCGCGCTGAAGTTTTCCGCCAACGTCGCACTCGACGAACTGCAACCCGAGCCTGCAGCGACAAGATAAGAAGAAACTCGAAATCACGGGCTGGATGGCCGCGGTCAACATCGTCATTTCGGTCGGTTTTTTTATTTTCATGTACAAGTTCCTGCCGCTGCTGGCAGCGACCGAACTGAAGCGGGTGAACCCCGTATTCGGCCAGCAGGTTATTTTCAATCTCGTGGACGGCGTCATCCGAATCGCTCTGTTCCTGCTCTTCATCTGGGGAGTTTCGCTGTGGAGCGACATTCGCCGGGTCTACGAATATCACGGCGCCGAGCACAAGACGGTGTACGCCTTCGAGAACGGCGATCCACTGAATACTGCCGTCGGTGCAAAAGTATTCGACGTTCCATCCCCGCTGCGGCACCAGCTTTCTGATGACCGTGATGCTGATCTCGATCATGGTGTACATCCGGTGTCTGCGGTGTTCCCGGTGACCACATTCTGGGCCAAGTTTGGCATGCGCATCGCGTTGCTGCCGGTGATCGCCGGCGTCTCGTACGAGATCATCCGCTTCGCCGCCAAGCATCGCGGATCGCTGTTCGCCCTGATGACCGCTCCCGGCCTCTGGCTGCAGCGCATCACCACGCAGCCTCCATCGGACGACCAGGCGGAATGCGCCATCATCGCGCTCGATCACGCCATGGCCCTGGAAAAAGAGCACGGCGGCGAATTGGTAATTGCCTAGAACCGTCCTTGGTCGTTGGCCTTGGTCGTTGGCTAAACCCTCCTCAGGTCGTACGTCACAGACTTTCTCCTCGACGATTGTGATAAGCGTTTGCATTCGGAGGCGCTTATGTCTGCGTCAGGGTCGTTTAGGGATTTAAGAGTTGGCAAGCGGCCATGAAACTGGCGCGCGAAGTCTATAGAGAGACAGCGAAGTTTCCCAAACACGAACTGTACGGCTTGACGCAGCAGATTCGCCGAGCCGCTGTTTCGGTGCCGAGCAATGTTGCGGAAGGGAAAGGGCGTCATTCAGACAGGGAGTTTGCACATTTCCTGTGTAATGCTCGAGGTTCGCTACTTGGAGTTGGAAACTCAACTTATGACTCGCAGAGGAATTAGAATATCTTCCGGCATCAGAAGGGAAACGTCTATCGGCGTTGGCGGAGTGCGTAGGACGCGCGTTGAGCGGCTTAATCAATTCCCTGCGTGGCGTTCGCAGGGACGATGCGCTTAATTAAACAGTAAAAATATGGGTTTTGCCAACGACCAAGGGCCAACGACCAACGACGATTTCTAACGACTGAATCTCATGTTTGACCGACTCGACCAAATCGAAGCCCGCTACGAGGAACTGACGCAGGCCCTCGCTTCGCCGGAGATTGCCAGCGACTCGGCCCGATACCAGAAGACGGCCAAGGCGCACAGCGAAGTCTCGTCTATCGTCGAAAAGTATCGCGAGTTCAAAGATCTGAAGCGCGGCATCGCCGAGAGCAAAGCCGTGCTGGCCGACGAAAAAGATCCCGACATGCGGGCCTACGCCCAGGAAGAACTCGACAAGCTCGAAGCCCGCGTTGGCGGCGTGGAAGAAGAACTCAAGGTTCTGCTGCTGCCCAAGGATCCGAACGACGAAAAAGACGTCATCCTGGAAATCCGCGCCGGCACCGGCGGCGACGAAGCCACGCTCTTCGCCGCTGAAATGTTCGCATGTACACGCGCTACGCGGAAACGCAGGGCTGGAAGGTCGAAGTGCTCTCCACCTCCGATTCTTCGGTGGGCGGACTGAAAGAAGTGATCGCCATCATCGAAGGCCAGCGGGTTTTTTCGCGGCTGAAGTATGAAAGCGGCGTGCATCGCGTGCAGCGTGTGCCGGCCACTGAGCAGCAGGGACGCGTGCATACTTCGGCGGTCACGGTCGCGGTGTCTGCCCGAGGCCGAAGACGTGGACATCAAGATCGAAGCCAAAGATCTTCGCATTGATACCTTCTGTTCCTCCGGCCCCGGCGGACAGTCGGTGAACACGACGTATTCCGCGGTGCGCATCACGCACATTCCGACCAACACGGTCGTGAGCTGCCAGGACGAGAAGTCGCAGATCAAGAACCGCGAAAAAGGCATGCGCGTGCTGCGCTCCCGTCTTTACGAAATGGAAATGCAGAAGCAGCAGGACGCTCTCGCCAAGGAACGCAAAGCCATGGTGGGCTCGGGCGATCGCAGCGAAAAAATCCGCACGTACAATTTCCCGCAGAACCGCGTGACCGACCACCGCATCGGCCTGACCATTCATCAGCTCGAGCAGGTCATGGACGGCAAACTCCAGCCGCTGATCGAAGCCCTGGTCAGCCACTACCAATCGGAAAAGCTGAAAGCCGAAGCCACCACCGCCGTGTAGAGTGTTCGTGCTCGTGCGGTAGCGGGCGACTCGCCCGCGTGATCGACAGAGGCACACGGCGGGTCCGAATCGAGCGGATCAGCCGCCAGCTCTTGGCGGACAGCGAGTGTCCGCCCCACATTCACCAAGTATCTTGTGTTCAAATAAGCCCGTGACGCTCCGCGACGCCTCTTTCGTCCGCCATCTCACGCCTCACTGCCGCGAACGTCCCCTCGCCGCGCCTGAACGCCGAATTGCTCCTGATGTTCACCCTGGAGTGCGATCGCGCTTATCTTCATGCCCATCCCGAACGCAAGCTCTCCGCGGACGAACAGGCGCCGCTACGACCGAGCCCTGACCGAACGCGAACGCGGCATGCCCGCCCAGTACATCACCGGACACCAGGAATTCTGGGGCATGGACCTCATCGTCACGCCAGCCGTGCTCATTCCCCGTCCCGAAACCGAGCACGTTATCGAAACCGTACTCGATCTCGCTCGTGTAGGGCGGGCGCCCTCGCCCGCCGACGTTGCGCATCGTGGATGTCGGCACCGGCTCAGGATGCATCGCTCTGGCCCTGGCCAAAGAATTTCCCGAGCGCCGAGATCCACGCGACCGATATTTCGCCCGCAGCCCTGGAAATCGCCCGCGCCAATGCCGCCCGCCACCAACTCGAAACCCGCATCCATTTCCATCAAACCGATTTGCTGCAGGGTCTCGAATCGCGGCAGTTTCGATTTCGTCGTCTCCAATCCACCCTACGTCGGCGAATCGGAAGCAGACCAGGTCCAACTCGAAGTCCGCAAACACGAACCGCGCAACGCGGTTTTCGCCGGCGAAACCGGACTCGAAGTGATCGAACGTCTGATCCCGCAAGCCCGCGAATCGCTCAAACCCGGCGGCTGGCTGGTGATGGAAATCAGCGGCACGATCGCGGAACGGGTGCGAGAGTTGTTGGCTGGATGGAATGAAGTGCAAATAACGAACGATTTGCAAGGGATTCCACGAGTGGCGTCAGCACGAATCACGTAGGCCCGGACGCCTCGCCCGGCAGGCGACGCTCGCCAAGTCCTATTCGCTCAGCGAGAAACACAAGGTCCCTCCACTACGCTCGCTACGCGTCGCTCCGGTCGGGATGACAATTTTTGGAGCGGAGTTGTTCAGCCGCGTAGCGGCGTCAGAATCGAGCCCACGGCGCAAGCCGTGGGTAACGAAAAGCACGATGCGAGCCCCAAAGGGGCGTAAGAACGTTTCGCAGAACGAACTAAATCGATCAGGATTGGCTGACTGTAGCCGGCTGAATCTCGTCCACATCCACCCATTTCGTGGGATACGAACCGGTGTAGCAGGCCGTGCAGTAGGTAGTCTTCTCGCCGTCGGCGCAGGCTTTCTTCATTCCCTCGAGCGAGAGATACGCCAGCGAATCGGCGCCGATGAATTCGCGAATCTCGTCCACCGTTTTGTTGGCCCCGATCAGCTCTTTTTTCGACGGCGTGTCCACGCCATAGAAGCAAGGCGAAATCGTCGGCGGGCAAGACACGCGCATGTGAACTTCTTTCGCGCCTGCATTGCGAATCATGCGTACGATCTTGCGGCTGGTGGTGCCGCGCACGATGGAGTCGTCAATCAGCACCACGCGCTTGCCTTCGAGCAGCGTGCGTACCGGGTTCAGCTTCAGCTTCACTCCGAAGTCGCGCACGCTTTGCCGCGGCTCGATAAAGGTGCGTCCCACATAGTGATTGCGAATCAGTCCGAAGCGGAAAGGGATACCGCTTTCGGCGGCGTAGCCAACAGCCGCAGTCACGCCGGAGTCGGGAACCGGTACGACGAGATCGGCGTCGGCCGGAGCTTCCCGCGCCAGTTGTCTGCCCAGACCTTCGCGGCTGACTTGCACCGCACGTCCAAACACCATGCTGTCGGGCCGCGAGAAATAAACGTGCTCGAAAATGCAGCTCGACTGCGGGGCCGTCGGCGAATAGAACCGCGACGTGATGCCCTCGGGTCCCACGATCACCAATTCACCCGGCTTCACTTCGCGTTCGTAGGTCGCACCGATCAGATCGAACGCGCAGGTCTCGGACGCAAACACAATCGTGTCCTGCCTCTGCCCTTCGAGGCGCGGAATTCTTCCCATATTCAAGGGACGGAATCCGCGCGGATCGCGCGCCGCAAAGACACGGTCCGAACTAAGCATCACCAGCGAGAACGCGCCTTCGACGCGCCGCAGCGCATCGGCCATCGCGTCCGGCAGAGTCTGTTCCTTGCGAGAGTGCGATCAGGTGGACGATCACTTCGGTGTCGCTGTTGGTCTGAAAGATCGAACCCTGGGCTTCCAGGCGATGACGAATTTCCTGCGCGTTCACCAGGTTGCCGTTGTGCGCCAGCGCAATCATGCCTTTGTTCGATTGCACCATGATGGGCTGGGCATTGAAGAGAGCGGAATCGCCGGCGGTGGAGTAGCGCGTGTGCCCGATGGCCAGTGAGCCATGGAGCGGCAACAGGACATCCTCGGTGAAGATGTCGGCGACCAGTCCCATGGCGCGATGGGCACGCAAAGTCAGGCCGTTGGAGGTGACGATGCCCGCCGATTCCTGTCCGCGATGTTGCAGCGCGTGCAACCCGAGGTAAGCCAGCTTTTCCGCCTCAGGGTGAGCGTAGATCGCCACCACGCCGCATTCGTCATGGAATTTATCGAACATGTCAGCTATCAGCCCTCAGCTTTCAGCTCTCAGCAAATCCACCACTGCCCACGTAGGGGCAGGTGTCCTCATCTCGCCCAGCCGAGCGAAGCTCGGCAGATTCGTTGCTAATCCGCTGCCATCGTTTCCACTTCCGTCCGCAACGCTTTCTCCAGCGCACTCTCGTACACTTCGCGCAATTCCGAAATCGCCGCCGACACTACCACTCGGCCATCGAGCTTGATTTCAATTCGCTCGGGCGCTGTTTCTCCAATTAATTCTGCTGAGATGCCGTATTTTAACGCCACCTGTTGGATTCTGCCGAAGTTCTCGCGGTCGCAAGAGATGACGACGCGGCTCGCATCTTCGCCGAACAGAGACAAACTCCGGCGGTAGACCCCAGCGATGTCAGATCGACATTCATTCCAATGCCTTTAGCCAGTCCGGACTCGACCAGCGTTACTGCGATTCCACCATCCGAGCAGTCATGGGCAGAATTCATAATTTCGATTTGAGCTATCTCCACCAGCGCTTTCTGCAATGCTGCCTCTTTTTCAAGCTCCAGCTCGGGAGGATATCCCCAGACCGTGCCCAGAATTTCCTTGGCATACTCCGAAGATCCAAATGCTGATTCCGCGTCGGTCGCGTCTCCGGGTTCAGAGCCGCGCAAAAGAACGATGGCACGTCCCGTCTCGCGGAAATCGGGACGCACTGCTTTGTGCACGTCTTCGAGAATTCCGACAACGCCCAGTACCGGCGTGGGATAAATTCCTTCTCCCAGAGTTTCGTTGTAAAAACTGACGTTCCCGCCAGTGATGGGAATTTCCAGCTCCTCGCAAGCCTTTGTGATGCCGTCGATCACCTGCGAAAATTGCCACATGATGTGGGGCTTTTCAGGATTGCCAAAGTTCAGGCAGTTGGTTCCGCCGATTGGTGTCGCACCCGCGCAAGCCACGTTGCGCGCGGCTTCCGCAACGGCATGCATCGCACCCAGCCGCGGATCGAGATAGCACCAGCGTCCATTTCCATCGAGCGCCATCGACAGTCCGCGTTGCGAACCTTTGATGCGGATCACTCCGGCATCGCCCGCGCCCGGACCTTCCACCGTGTTGGTCAGCACCATGTGATCGTACTGTTGCCATATCCAGCGCTTGCCGCAGATATTCGGACTCGCCAGCAACCGCTTCAGATTGGCGGTGAGATCGGAACCTTCGGCCAGCTTGACGTGCTCCGGCATCTCGCGCGGAACCGGCGGCTCCCACCGTTCCAGCGGACGCTTGTAGACCGGCGCGTCGTCGGTGAGCGCCTCGTTCGGAATGTCGGCAACGACTTCTCCGTGTTGCAGCACGCGCATCCTGCCATCGGAGGTGACGCGACCGACTTCGACTGCGTCGAGTCCCCATTTTTCGAAGACGCGAAACACTTCCTGCTCGCGGCCTTTTTGCGCTACCAGCAGCATGCGCTCCTGCGATTCGCTCAGCATGATTTCGTACGCGCTCATGCCGGTTTCGCGCTGCGGCACAAGATCGAGTTCGATCTCAGTGCCCACGTGTCCGCGCGCGCCCATTTCGCAGGTCGAACACGTGAGGCCGGCAGCGCCCATGTCCTGTATGCCGACGATGGCTCCGGTCTGCATGGCTTCGAGGCAAGCTTCGAGCAAAAGCTTTTCGAGAAACGGATCGCCCACCTGCACGTTGGGCCGCTTGGCTTCCGAAGCTTCGCTGAATTCCTCGCTGGCCATGGTGGCGCCGTGGATGCCGTCGCGTCCGGTTTTCGATCCCACGTAAATGACGGGATTGCCTTCGCCCGAAGCCTTGGCATAGAAAATCTGGTCGCGCCGGACTAATCCCAAGGCGAATGCATTGACCAACGGGTTTCCGGAATAGCAAGACTCAAACTTGGTCTCGCCGCCCAGGTTGGGCACGCCAAAACAATTGCCATAAGAGGCCACGCCGCTCACCACGCCCTCAAGCACGGATTGATTCTTGTGAATGTCTTGCGCGGATGGTGTGGGGACGGGGCTTCGATCCGTCCGGTCGCTGTCCGGCGACGGTGCTATCGGCCCAAAGCGCAGCGAGTCCATCACCGCCACCGGCCGCGCGCCCATAGTGAAAATGTCGCGCAAGATTCCGCCGACACCGGTAGCCGCACCCTGAAACGGCTCGATAAACGAAGGATGGTTGTGCGACTCGATCTTGAAAGCACAGGCCCAACCGTCGCCGATGTCGATGATGCCGGCGTTTTCCCCCGGCCCCTGCACGACAAGACGGCTGCGTGTCGGCAGCCGTTTCAAGTGCACGCGCGAGGATTTGTAGGAGCAATGCTCGCTCCACATCACGCTGAAAATGCCCAGCTCGGTGATGGTGGGCACGCGTCCGCCCAGCAGTTGTTTGATCTTTTCGTATTCGTCAGGCGTGAGGCCATGCTCCCGGATGATTTCGGGAGTAAGAACGGGCGCTGAAGATGGAGTCATATGGGGAAATCCTATTGTAGTAGGAAAGTAGCGCCGGCGTCCCGCCGGCTGTCGGGTGGGCGCCCCGCCCACGCCTGCGGACCAGCGGAACCGCCGGCGCGACTATACTGTTCCCGAATGAAGTCCGTCATCGTCGGCACCGCTGGACACATCGACCACGGGAAGACCGCGCTGGTAAAGGCCCTCACCGGCATCGATGCCGACCGCCTGGAGGAAGAGAAGCGACGCGGCATCACTATCGATATCGGTTTCGCCCATCTGGAATTGCCCGCTCCGAGCGGCGAGACTCTGCGTCTGGGCTTCGTCGACGTCCCCGGCCACGAGCGCTTCGTGCGCAACATGCTGGCCGGCGTGGGCGGAATCGATCTTGTCCTGCTGGTGATTGCCGCCGATGAGTCGATCAAGCCGCAGACTCGCGAGCATTTCGATATCTGCCGCCTGCTCTCGGTACGCCGCGGAATTGCCGTCCTGACCAAGTCCGATCTGGTCGATCGCGAGACACTCGACGTCGTGCGGCTGGAGGTCGAGGAATTTCTCCGCAATTCATTTCTGGATCCCGCGCAATCATCCGTCGTCGCGGTCAGTTCGCTGACCGGCGCCGGCCTCGATGATCTCAAGCAGGCGTTGGTGAAGGCCGCAGCAGAGATTCCCGCGAGAGATTCTTCCGCGTTGGCGCGTCTCCCCATCGACCGCGTGTTCACCATGAAAGGCTTTGGCGCTGTGGTTACGGGCACGCTGATTTCCGGCACGATTCGCAAAGAAGACGAGCTGGAGGTTTTTCCGGCAGGCCAGCGAGTGCGCGTGCGCGGAGTTCAGGTGCATGGACAGCCAGCGGAGCAAGCGGTCGCGGGTCAGCGTACCGCGTTGAATCTGGCAGGAGTCACGACGCAGGACTTGGCGCGCGGCATGGTGCTGGCGCCGCCCTCGACATTTCACGCTACGTCTCGTGCTGGACGTTTCGCTTTCACTGCTGCCCTCCGCGAAGCCCTTGAAAGATCGCGCCCGAGTGCATCTGCATGCCTACACATTTGAAACCGTCGCTACAGTCGTGCTCCACGGGCAAAAGCAAGTCTCGCCGGGAGAAACCGCGCTGGCCCAGCTTCGCTTGGCCGAGCCCACGCTACTCTTGCCGGGCGACCGCTTCATCATGCGCCAGTTCTCGCCGGTCCTGACGATCGGTGGCGGAGTTGTGCTCGACGCGTTGCCGATTCCCCGAATGCCTGGGCTGGAACCGTTTCTGAAGATTCTGGCGGGCGGCGATGCTCATGCGATTCTGCTGGCTCGCATCTCGCGCCGCGGTCATGCCGGAATCAGTCTTGCAGAATTGATCGCGGAAACGGGCTGGCCGCGGCCGGTGATCGAATCGCATTTCGCCGGTCAGGCGGGGCAAGGACAAATCGCGCGAATCGGCGAACTGCTCGTGCACATGCCTGCGCTGGACGAATTGAAATCGTCGATCGTCAGCGCGGTCGGCAGTTTTCACAGGAAGAATCCGCTGGTCGCCGGCATCAGCAAGGAAGAATTGCGTGATCAGGCGCAAGGCAGCCAGCGAAGTGTTTCCCTTCGCATTGGACATGCTGGTCCGCGAGAAGAAACTCGAGACGGCTGGAGAGATTGTCCATCTGCCGGGACGCGCAGTAGTCATGAAAGACGATGAGGCAGAGTCCAAGAAAATTATTGAGCATGCCTTCGCTTCCAGCCGGCCTGAAGGTGCCCGCGTTGAAAGACGTACTCGCCGGCCTGAAGGTCGACAGAGTTCGTGCCCAAAAGATCGTTACGTTGTTACTGCGTGACAAAGTCCTGGTGAAAATCTCTGACGACCTGGTCTTTCATCGCGACGCGCTGCTTGACTTGCGCAAACGCGTGTCATCGGAGAAGACGAAGTCGCCAAAGATCGATGTAGCCCACTTCAAAGACCTCACCGGAGTGAGCCGGAAATACGCCATCCCGCTGCTCGAATATCTAGATCGTGAACATGTGACGAGAAGGGTGGGCGACGAGAGAGTGATTTTGTAGCGCCGGCGTCCCGCCGGCTGTCGTGTGGGCGTCCCGCCCCATCGGGCCGGCCGGAGCCGGCGCTACACAGATCGTCCGCCCGGGAGATTCGCGCCATGGTCTCCTCGGATTCAAGAATCAACGTCCGTATAATCGAAAGAGAAACTTTCGAAGCGCGTGAATCCTTTGCTCGACCGAACTTCCGAGCATTCTCCGGAGACACTGAAAGGTATCTGCGAATGCTTTCAATTCGTCCTGCTGTTGCCGGCGATGTGCCGGCACTGAACCTGCTGATTCGTGAACTGGCTGAATTCGAGCGTCTCCCGGCGGTGGTGACCGAAGCGGACCTGTTGCGTGATGGATTCGGCGACTCTCCCAAGTTTCGGGCGCTGGTGGCGGAGTGGGACGAAAAGCCCGCCGGATATGCGCTCTTCTTCGATTATTACTCGACCTTCGAAGGTCGCGCCGGATTGTTTCTGGAAGATATCTACGTCCGCGAGCTGTATCGAGGGAAGGGAATCGGAAAAGCTCTGCTGGCGCATATTGCGTCGGTCGCGCGTGAAGAAAATCGTTTTGGCGTGCGCTGGCAGGTGCTCGACTGGAACACTCCGGCAATCGATTTTTACAAGAGCCTGGGCGCGAGATTTCTGGATGAATGGAAGACCGTCAGCCTCGACGGCGACGCGCTGGCGCGAGTGGCCGGTGAGTGCCCAGGAACGGAGTTCGCAGTGACGGCAGCAGTACGCGTGATAGGCGCCGGCCTCGCCGGATCGGAAGCGGCATGGCAGTGCGCGAAGCGCGGCGTGGCCGTCGAACTCTGGGAAATGCGTCCGGTGCGCTCGACTCCGGCGCATCAGACCGCCGAATTCGCGGAACTGGTCTGCTCCAACTCTCTGAAGTCCGACAGCCTGAATACCGCGCCCTGGCTCCTGAAGGAAGAGATGCGCCGTGCGGGGTCGCGCTCTGCTGGAGATTGCGAGGGAGTGTGCTGTCCCGGCTGGCCATGCGCTGGCTGTGGATCGCGCCGTTTTCGCCGCGAATGTCACAGCTGCGCTCTCGCACGAGCCGCTGATTACAGTTCGCCGGGAAGAAGTTACGCTCATCAACGAAGATCAGATCACGATCATCGCCACCGGTCCGCTGACTTCGGACGCGCTCTCCCAGGAGATCGCCCGGCTGAGCGGTTCCACTCATTTGTATTTCTTCGATTCCATCAGCCCGATTGTAGAAGCCGATTCCATCGACATGTCGAAAGTCTACCTGGCGGCGCGTTATGACAAAGGCTCGGCCGACTACATCAACTGTCCCATGTCGAAAGAAGAGTACGACCGCTTCTGCGATGCGCTGGTTGCCGGGCAATCGGTCGAGGACCGAGACTGGGAGAAGCTGAATTACTTCGAAGGCTGTCTCCCCATTGAAGAAATTGCCCGCCGCGGCCGCGATACGCTTCGCTTCGGCCCGATGAAGCCGGTTGGACTGAAAGATCCCCGCACCGGACGCATCCCATACGCGGCCGTACAACTGCGGCAGGAAAATCTTCGAGCGGATTCCTACAACCTGGTGGGTTTTCAGAACCACCTGAAATTCGGAGATCAGGCCCGCGTGCTGCGACTGATTCCAGGCCTCGAGAACGCACGATTTCTGCGCTACGGCCAGATTCACCGCAACACATACATCAATGGTCCGACATTGCTGTCAGAGTCGCTGCAGATGAAGCAGCATCCGCGGATATTGTTTGCCGGTCAAATTTGTGGCGTGGAAGGCTATGTCGAGTCCATTGCCACCGGCCTGATGGCTGGCATTCATGCCGCGGCCCTGGCGTCTGGAGCGGAACCTGTGCCGCCGCCGCGTCCCAGCGCGTTCGGTTCGCTGGTGCACTACGTGACCCACGCCGACGCCAGGAACTTCCAGCCGGCCAACATCACATTCGACCTGCTGCCGCCCCTGGAGCACAGAATCCGCGACCGCCAGGAACGGCATCGCCAGCAGTGCGATCTGGCGTTGAAGCATTTTGACGAGTGGCTCGAGCAGCAATGTGGGGCGGACACTCTTGTCCGCCGCCTTTGACTTAGATTTTAGGTAGTTGCACCCCACCTCAGCAGCACCCCAACCCCAACTTCAAGAGCGGCGGACAGGAGTGTCCGCCCCACACAATCCTTTCTGAACAAAATCAGGCCGGCTTTCGTATATCCATTCAGGCGCCGGTACGCCGTCCCGGCTTACGTTCGGGCGGCCTCCGCGTCCATAACAACAATGGTTTTACGCGACCTCATCAGCGATGTGTTGCGGACCCTGTGGTCCCACAAGTTGCGCACGTTCCTGACCATGTTCGGCATCGCCTGGGGAATCGTTTCCATCGTTCTGATGGTCGCGGCCGGCGAAGGCCTGCGTAAGGGACAGGCCGAGCAGGCCCGCAACCTGGGCAAGGATATCCTGATCGTCTTTCACGGACGCACCAGCATGCAGGTCGGGGGAACCCGCGCCGGCCGCGCTTTACGCTGGGAAAATGCCGACGTCGCGGCCGTGCAGGACGAAGCGGACGATTGCGAATACGCCATTCCTGAACTCGAGCAAAACGATGTTCGCGCCCACAGCAACTTCAACAATGCCGCGTTTACCGTCACCGGGTCTCACCCGCCTTTCGGATACATTCGCAGCCTCGACGTGGGCGCGGGCCGTTTCTACAACTGGGACGATCAAAAGGAAGCCCGACGCGTTGCCTTCATGGGCAGCGATGCGGCCAAGCAGCTTTTTCCCGGACGCAATCCCGTCGGTGAGAACGTTTATCTCAATGCGTTCCCTTACAAAGTCATCGGCGTGATGGCCACCAAGAAGCAGGATTCCAGTTACGACGGCTGGGACGTTAACAAGATATTCATTCCATTCGCGGCCATGCAGCGCGATTTTCCCGACAAGCCTCCCGGCACTGCCACGACCTTCGATCAGTTGCTGGTCACACCCCGGTCGGTGGAACAGCACGAAGCCTGCAAGCGCGAAATCCAGACGGTTCTGGGGAGGATGCACAATTTCGATCCCCACGACAAAGAAGCCTGTCCTATCTGGGACACGGTGCAGGAAGCCAAAGCGTTTCGTCAGATGACCAACGGGATGAAATATTTTCTCGGCGCGGTGGGCATTGTGACTCTGTTACTCGGCGGCCTGGGCGTGATGAACGTGATGATGGTTGCCGTTCGGGAAAGGACGCGCGAGATCGGCGTGCGTAAGGCGCTGGGCGCGCCCGCGCACACTATTCTGAAGCAGTTCTTTATCGAAGCATTGCTGATCGCGTCGCTCAGCGGAGCCATCGGGATGGGAGTCGCTTACGGCATTTGCTTCCTGGTGAACCTGCTGCCCATGCCGGACTTCTTCGCCGGCCTGGTCGCCACCTGGCAATCCGGACTGATCGCGTGTGCCCTGCTGGGCATCATCGCGGTCGTCTCGGCTTTGTATCCGGCGCGCCGAGCTGCATCGATTGATCCCATCGAAGCGCTGCGCTATGAGGCAGGAGGGTAAGAAGCTTGAACCACGGAGGACACAGAGGACACGGACGGAACCAAAAGGGCGGATTGGCGTTCGTCAGGTGTCCTCTGTTCCTCTGTGTCCTCCGTGGTTACTGGTTTAAAGCATGCTGACTGAAATCATTCTCGAAGCCTGGACCGCCCTCCGGCGCAACTACACACGCAGCCTGCTAACCATGCTGGGCATCGTCTGGGGAATTGCCACGGTCACCCTGCTGATCGCCTACGGCAGCAGTTTCCGCCGCATTCTGGTCGGCGGGTTTGACGCCTTCGGCAAAAGTGTCGTCGTCTGCTGGCCGCAGCAAACCAGCGAGCAGCCCGGCGGACAGCGCGCCGGCAAGAAAGTTCGTCTCGAACAGGCTGACCTCGACATCGTCAAAGAAACGGCTCCGCTGGTGAAGCATGTGTGCCTGGAGACGGTGGACCGCCCGGGCATCAGCTACGGCGAACGCATGGTCGGGACGGCCGCCATCCGTGGGGTTTGCCCGGAGTACGGCGAGATGCGCAACGAAGTCCCGTCCGAGGGACGCTGGATTTCCGCCGGAGACGAACTGGAACGCCGCCGCGTAGTGTTTCTCGGCGGACGGGTGCGCGAGCAATTGTTCAGCGGGCGTCCGGCGATTGGAGAAACAGTTCAGATTGGCGGCGTTCACTTCACCGTCATCGGCGTAATGGCACGCAAGATCCAGTTAAGCAATTATTTTTCCAGCGACGACGACTCCGCATGGATTCCCTATAGCGCAGCCGGCGACGTCTGGAACACGAAATACGCCGCGGTTATGGTCTTCGAGCCAATTGCGCCGCAGTTTGAGCGTAAAGCCGAAGAACAGGTGCTGGCCGCCATCGCGACACGTCAGCAGTTTTCACCGACAGACAAAAAAGCCTTTCAGATGTTCGGACGCGACGAGTTCCGCCCGGTCATTGATGGCCTGACAATCGGTCTGCAGGTATTGCTCACATTCGTCGGCACGCTGACTCTGGGGATTGGCGGCGTCGGCGTGATGAATATCATGCTGGTCTCGGTCGACGAACGCATTCGAGAGATCGGCTTGCGGCGCGCGCTAGGCGCGAAGAAGTGGCAGATCAAACTGCAGTTTCTTGCCGAGACTCTGCTCATCATGCTGCTGGGAGGAGCGGCAGGGGTTCTGCTTTCCTACGCAATCGCCGCCGCCGTGGGCACGCTACCGCTGATGGGTCCGCTATTTGAAGACGACTCCGGCAAAGCCGATATTCATCTGCAGATTTCACTGGCGACGGTCATGATGTCCAGTCTCGTATTGCTGGCGGTAGGCGTGGCTAGCGGACTGGTGCCAGCGCTGCGTGCCTCCAAGCTGGATCCGGTCGAAGCGCTGCGCTACGAGTAAAAATGCAGATTGCAGATTGTAGATTTCAGATTGAAAAGCCAATCCTCCCTCCTATGGCTCTTGCAGTGATGATTTTCAATCTGAAATCTACAATCTCAAATCTGCAATCTCCCAAGAATCCCATTGACCCAAATCCCGCTTCGCAGTAACTTGCTGCCAACCGCGATCTTCCGAGGTGCGATTTGCCGATTTCCGCTGTAGACGCGATTTCTCCGGCCTTTGATCACACCCAGCAGCAATTGGTGCGTCCCTTCCGGGCCAGCCAGTGGGCCAAACTGGGTCTGGTCGGACTGCTGGCCGGTGAAATGGGGTCGGGGGGCGGCGGAGGCTGCAATCCCGGCAGCTTTCAGATGCCGCACCCGAATCATACCCAGCGTCTTCTGGACACCGGTTTCCCGGCGATCAGTCCCATGCTCACCGCGTCCTTGATCGCTGTGCTGGTGGTCGCCGGATTCTTTTTCCTCATCCTGTTCCTTTATATAAACAGCGTGATGCGCTTCGTTCTTTTCGACAGTGTCGTGGCCAAAGACTGCCGCATCTGGCAGAGCTGGGTCCGGCGCCAGGGTCCGGGACGTCGTTTCTTTGTATGGCAGATTGTGCTGAGTCTGGGATCGATGATGGGTTTGACCATTCTCGTGGGCATTCCCGGCGGGCTTTGCCTTTCTCGTAGGCTGGCTCAAAGCGCCCAAAGGAGCACATGATTCCGCTCATTCTGGGCGGCATGGCGCTGTTTTTTGTGCTCTTTGTTTTCATCGTGTCGCTGCTGCTGGTCCACGTGCTGACCAAGGATTTCGTGGTGCCGCAAATGGCGCTGGAAGAAATCGGCGCCTTCGAAGGCTGGCGCCGCCTGTGGCCCCAGATCAAAGGCGAGAAGCTCGGCTATGCCGCTTATATCGGAATGAAGATCGTGCTGGCGATCGGCGCCGCGATCATCCTGGGCATCGTGTCGGCGATTGTGTTTCTCCTGTTACTGATTCCGATCGGCGGATTGGGCGCGGTCGCCGTGATCGGTGGCATGGCAGCGGGACTTACCTGGAACCTTTACACCATCACGCTGGCAGTTGTTCTGGGAAGCATTGCGATTTTCACATTGCTCTACGTGATGTCTCTGGTTTCCGTGCCTGCCGTGGTTTTCTTCCCGGCATATTCCATACATTTCTTCGCTGCGCGCTATCCCTTGCTGAACGCATTGATTCATCCGGCTCCCCCTGTAGTGTTGCCGCCACCACCTCCACCGGATGAGCCACCGCCTCCGGAGCCGCCGCCATTATTGCCCACGCCTGAGCCGATCTAAAGATAAACTGTCATCCCGAGCGCCACTCGCGCCGCGCTTGCGCGGTAAGAGCAAGTCGAGGGACCTTGCGTTTACCGTCGACTTGGCTCGGGCCAGTTTTTTCCAATCCACCACCCGTTTCGCAAGGCGAAACGGATCGCTCCGCCCAGGATGACAAGGGTAATCCCTACGCCCGATTGGGGGTTACGCCAGCGCTCCGGGCAGGCTATAATAAGCAAGGAATGTTGCACGATGCGCAATCAAAGACCCAATTCGCACCTGCCCGTGTGCTGGCTGGACTTCTTGGTCTGCCCGCGCCGTCATTTGGCAGTGCTTCCCTCCCAGGCGCGACCCAGCTTGTTCGGTAGCGACTAGTTCCAATCCTCCCAAACTGATGTGGCCTAAGGGCTGATTCTGCCTTTTTCGGCAAGACCGCCCATCTGACGACCGAAGACTGACGACTGCTTCCAGGAGGATCCAATGACTACCAAGACTCTTGCAGGACCCAAGCTCAAAACTGCTCTGCCCGGCCCCAACGCCAAGCGCATTCTCGCGGGCGATGAGAAGTACCTCTCGCCCTCCTACACCCGCTCCTACCCGCTGGTAGCCAAGCAGGGACGCGGCATCGTCATCACCGACGTGGACGGCAACGAATTCTTCGACTTTTCCGCCGGCATCGCCGTGACTTCGACCGGACACTGCCATCCTGACGTGGTGGCCGCGATCCAGAAGCAGGCTGGCGAGCTGATCCACATGTCAGGCACCGATTTCTACTACGAAAGCATGGTCACGCTGGCCGAGCGGCTATCGAAGATCGCGCCCATGCCCGGACCGCACCGCATTTATTACGGCAACTCCGGCACGGAAGCAGTGGAGGCCGCGCTCAAGCTGGCCCGCTATCACACCAAGCGCCAGAACGTGATCGCCTTCTTCGGCGCGTTCCACGGACGCACCATGGGTGCTCTCTCCCTGACCGGTTCGAAGCCGCAGCAGAAACGCCGCTTCGGCACGGGCGTTCCGGGCGTGACGCATGTGCGCTATCCCGATGTGTATCGCGGTTGCGAGGGTGGAGCGCAGGAAGCCGAGGCGTTTGCTCTCGGCTGCGCCCGCTTCATCGAAGACAAGCTGTTCAAGACCACGATGGCTCCGGAAGAAGTGGCGGCCATCTTCGTGGAACCAGTGCAGGGCGAAGGCGGATACGTAGTCGCTCCCACGGTCTTCATGAAAGAGCTGCGCCGCATTTGCGACAAGTACGGCATTCTGTTGGTCGCGGATGAAGTCCAGAGCGGCATCGGACGCACCGGCAAGTGGTGGGCCATCGAGCACACCGGAGTGCAGCCTGACATCATCTGCTCGGCGAAGGGAATCGCTTCCGGCATGCCGCTGGGCGTGATGATGAGCCGCGCCGACATCATGGACTGGGTGCCGGGTTCGCACGCATCGACTTTTGGCGGCAATCCGGTCTGCATCGCGGCTGCCTTGGCCACGCTCGACGTGATCGAGAAAGAAGGCCTGCTGGCGAACTCCGCCGAGGTCGGCAATCACATGCTCAAACGCATGGCGGACTGGCCCCGCAAGCACAAGATGGTGGGCGACGTTCGCGGACGCGGCCTAATGGTCGGCGTCGAAATCGTCAAAGACAAGACGACCAAGGAGTACGCAGCGGACGAACGCGACCGCATCGTCGAACTGGCCTTCGAACGCGGCCTGCTGTTTCTGGGTTGCGGGCCGAGCACGGTCCGCATCTCACCGCCGCTGGTGGTCAGCAAAGACGAAGCCGATGTCGCAGTCGATGTCCTCGAAGAGTGCATCGCGCTGGTCGGCAAGAACGCGTAAGTTGTTTCAGATGGAATGGAGGACGGGCGTCCCCGCCCGTCCCACCTCATCCCAAAGAACATTGCCATGAGCACAGGAACCATCGAACTCATCTACATCGCCCCCAAGGCGACTGCACCCACGCTTGCCGTGAACGAAGTCCTCGCCATCCCCGGAGTGGGACTGGAGGGCGACCGCTACGCTCTGCGCCAGGGAACTTTTTTCAAGCCGGAACCAGACTTCGAACTGACGCTGATCGAAGCTGAAGCGATCGAAGCGCTGAAACGTGATTACAACGTGGAACTCGCTCCTGCCGAGTCGCGACGCAATCTGGTCACGCGCGGAGTTGCGCTGAACCATCTGGTCGGACGCGATTTCCAGATTGGCGACGTGAAAGCCCACGGCATCCGTCTGTGCGAGCCGTGCAGTCACCTGCAGCGCCTGACCGGAAAGCAGGTCATCAAAGGTCTGCTGCATCGCGGAGGACTGCGCGCGCAAATCCTTACGCAAGGCTCGATTCGGGTGGGTGACGCTGTACGCCCATAGGTACTAGCACTTGTGGGTTTCTCCTTGACACCACAAACTCACGGAGCGAAACTCCGAATAGAGTTCTCTCTAAAAGTTTGCATGGATTCTTACTCCATCCTGGACAATAGTCCCTCCCAGGCAGGGCCTGAAACTGCGCCGCCGAACCTCGTCTCGATGAATCCGGTCTCGCTGAATCCGGTCTCGCTCGATCCCGTCTCGGCCGGTAAAGCTTCTGCCTTGCCGCCGGTACGCGAGACGCTGCGGTTTCCCGGCGAGGATGGCGGCAAATCGCTCAGTGAGATGGCACAGCGCGACCTCGATGCCACGCTGCAATTGCTGGCCGAGCGCGCCCAGTACATCACCGGAGCTTCCGGAGCGGCCATCGCGTTGCGCCAGGGCGAAACCATGGTCTGCTGCGCCAGTTCGGGTGCGTCCGCGCCCGAACTGGGAGCGCATCTGCAGATCGATTCGGGACTGTCCGGCGAGAGCGTTCGCACCCGCCAGATTCTGCAATGCGACGATGCGGAAAACGATCCGCGGGTAAATCGCGACAGCTGCCGTGCCTTCGGGATCGCATCCGTAGTCGTGATGCCTCTCATCCGCGGAGAAGAAGTGTACGGCGTGTTCGAGTTGCTCTCCAGCCGGCCACGAGCTTTTGAGGAACGCGACTTCATCGCTCTCAACCGTCTGGCGGAGATGATTCAGACAGCGGTCGAGCATTCCGATGCAGCCCACCGCGCGGAGAAAGAATTGAGTCAGCCCGCGGTCGCAGGATCAAGTGCAGTGTCGGTTCCAACAGAACCAGGGTTACCCAAGGTCGAGGATGATCGACTCGACGATGGACTGCTCGACGACGAACTGCTCGACAATGTCCTCGAAGCCAGCTCCGTAGAGCCGCCCGCGGAGATCTCGACCACCGTTGCCCGGGCCGATGAGTCCCACGGCGTCCCGACGGCGGTGCCAAGTCCGGCATCGGTTGAAGCTCCGGAGCTACCTGATGCTCTCGTAGAGCTACCAGAAACCGAGCTGTCCAGTCCGATCACAACCATCGCCTTTGGCAATCTTGGCAAATGTGAAACCTGCGGCTTCCCGGTGTCCGAGGGGCGAAAGTTGTGCCTCGATTGCGAAGCGGCTTCTCCGGAGGCGCTCTCGAACGGCTTGAATGTTCCCGGAGTTGTTCGGCGAAGAGCCCCCCAGTTGGGTGCGATCGCACATGTATCTCATTGGCGCGGCGGTAATCGCCGTAGCTACCATCGCCTTGCTGGCCTGGCGGCTTTAGAAACCCAGATTTGCCGCCCATCCTCCAAAACTCCATCCCTGAACAAAAACGGTAGAAACTGCGTATATTCCCAAGCCGTGGTGTCTCAGGCTTCCACGATCCGGCATAACAAATGTTATGTGGTGTCTAACTCCGGCCCTCACATTGACTTGCCAGTGACCGCAGCCTACCATCGGGAAATCATTTTGGAGCTTTCTGGCTGATGCAGGGCGAAACCATCTCCCACTACCGGATCCTGCACCAGCTTGGCGGCGGTGGCATGGGCGTGGTTTACGAAGCTGAGGACGTCAACCTCGGCCGGCACGTTGCCCTCAAGTTTCTGCCCGGAGAGTTGGAAAAAGACCCGCTCGCTCTGGAGCGCTTTCAGCGTGAAGCCCGGGCGGCGTCGGCGCTGAACCATCCCAATATCTGCACTATTTATGAGATCGGCCAGACCGACGGCCGCTTCTTTATCGCCATGGAGCTGATGGAGGGTCAAACCCTCAAACAGCGCATCGGAAAGCAGCCACTGGAGATGGATGTGCTGACCGACCTGGCCATCCAGATCGCGGACGCGCTCGAAGCGGCGCATTCCAAGGGCATTATTCATCGCGACATCAAGCCCGCCAACATCTTCATCACCAACCGCAACCAGGCCAAAGTGCTGGACTTCGGCCTGGCGAAACAGACTCTCAAAGCAGAAGCCGTCATGGGAGGGATCACGTCCGGATCGAAAGAGACGGTCGATGAAGAACTGCTCACCAGTCCCGGCTCGACAGTTGGAACCGTAGCCTACATGTCCCCCGAGCAGGCACGGGGAAAAGATCTCGATACTCGCACCGACTTGTTCTCGTTCGGCGCCGTGCTTTACGAGATGGCAACCGGCGCGCTGCCTTTTCGAGGCGACACTTCTCCCGTAGTCTTCGAAGCCATTCTGAACCGCGCTCCGGTGCTGCCGGTGCGGCTGAATCCCGACGTGCCGCTGCAATTGGAAGAGATCATCACCAAGTTGCTGGAGAAAGACCGTGATCTGCGCTACCAGAGCGCATCCGAAGTGCGCGCGGACCTGAAGCGATTGAAACGCGACACCGATTCAGGATTGCTTTCCGCTGCATCAAGTTCTGCCACGCTGCGCGCCACACGTGAAAAAAAACCAGGCCGCACGTGGAACCTGATCGTCATGGCTATCGTTGTAATCGCCGTGATTGGTTTGGCGATGACAGTCTTTCTGCGCCGGACGCGAGCCGTCATGACCGACCGCGACGCGATTCTGGTCACTGATTTTGTGAATACCACGGCCGATCCGGTTTTCGACGGCACGCTCAAAAAGGCATTGGCTGTCGATCTCGAGCAGTCTCCGTACCTGAATGTCTTTCCTGACCAGAAAGTAAGGCAGACGCTGCAGTTCATGGGACGCGCTCCCGACGAGCGCATCACCGGCGAGGTAGGACGCGAAATCTGCCAGCGTGCCGGCATCAAGGCCATGCTGAATGGCTCGATCGCCAATCTCGGCAGCCAGTATGTGATCACGCTCGATGCCGTCAACGCGGGAACGGGAGAATCGCTGGCCCGCGAAGAAGTGCAGTCCTCGAGCAAGGAAGCAGTCCTGAACTCCTTGCACCAGGCGGGTTCCAGTCTGCGCAAGAAGCTGGGAGAATCACTCGCTTCGGTGCAGAGATACGACAAGCCCCTCTCGGAGGCGACCACATCGTCGCTCGAAGCGCTCAAGGCCTTCACTCTCGCCGACATGAAGCACCAGATGTTCGACGAGTTGAGCGCTCTACCGCTCTATCAGCACGCGGTCGAACTCGATCCGAATTTCGCCATGGCCTACGCTCGCCTGGGCGCGGTCTACAGCAACCTGGGACAAACCGAACTCTCCGAAGGCAACCGGCAAAAAGCGTTTGAGCTTCGCGACCGCGCCAGTGAACATGAAAAGCTCTATATCATGTCGCACTACTACGTGGATTCCGGACAGCTCGACAAAGGCATCACCGCTCTCGAACTCTACAAGCAGACTTATCCGCGGGATATGACTCCCTATAACAATCTGGCCGTGGTCTACAACCAGATGGGGCAGTTCGAGAATGCGCTCGACAATGCGCGCAAGGCGGTGCAACTCGATCCCGATAGCGCCAGCGGATATTCAAACGTAGGGTTTGCCTACGCCGGTTTGAATCGCCTCGACGAGGCGAAAGCGACCTTCAAGGAGGCGTTGCAACACAAAGCGGGCGGGGCTGGTGGCTCATTCTTCGCTGGCCATGATCGCATGGCTGCAGAGCGACAAGGACGGTGTCGAGCACGAGCTCGACGCCATGAAGAACGATCCTCAGGGCGAGTTTCAGGTGACGGGACTGCGGTCGGCAATGGCGGCCTACGCCGGTCAGGCGAAAGCAGCGCGAACTTTTGGACAGAAGCAAAGGGAAGCCGCCGAACGCCTGGGTTTCAAGGAAGCGGTAGCCAACGAATATTCGCAGGAAGCATTTACGGAGGCGACTTTCCTCAACAAAGCCCGCGCTCTTGATGACGTAAACCAGGCCCTGAAGTTGTCGCAGTCACCCAACGTAGTGCTCAATTGTGCGGCAGCTCTGGCTATGGTTGGTGAAAATGCCCGCGCTGCCAGGCTTGCCGACGATGTTGCCCAGAAGCGTCCCTATGACACGCTGGTGCAATTCGTCGAAGTGCCGCTGGTGAAAGCGCAAATCGAACTCAACCAGGGCGGCTCCGCCAAAGCTATTGATTTGCTCGACAGCGCGCTGGTTTACGCTCGCGCCAATACCGGTGTGCTGTATATACGCGGAAACGCTTATCTCAAGGCGGGCCGGGGGAGCGACGCGGTCCAGGCATTTCAGCGTCTGCTCGACTTGAAAAACGTAATCAGCATCGATCCTACCGTCGCCGTCGCCAGAGTTGGCCTGGCTCGCGCCTACGTCATGGCCGGAGACAAGGCCCGCGCCCGCGTTACCTATCAGGACTTCTTCGCCCTGTGGAAGGACGCCGATACCGACCTCCCCATCTTGCGCGACGTCAAAGCAGAATACGCCAGGCTGCAATAGGCATCTGGGGACAAAGAGATTGGGGTCCCCCGCATTTTTTCGCGTTTTGTGCGAAAAGGTGGGAGAGCAATGGACTGGTAGTTGCGAAGGCCTTCTCAAAACTCAAGACTAAGCTGAGCGCTTATCTTTCCTTTTGAGGGGCAGCACTCGGGAATCCTCTCGCTGCGCTGGAATTCTTGCCGGAGCATCGGACACACTCCGAAAGATGGGCTGGAAGTGCCGTCTCATACAAACATGGCACCGCACCAGGCGAAGCAGGAACAAGACCGACATCTTCTGCCACAGAGTCGTGGACGAAGACGCGTAAATCTTTGAGCACCCGCAATAGGGACAGTCTCTAAGGCTGATTTTCCGCATTTTCTTCTAAACACACAAACACGTGTTTAGTTAGATGCACTTCACCCGTCGCCGGGTTGAAACACCAAAAATGAGTGGTGCATGTATTTAACAGGGTGGTTTCAAGGCCGGACGTGATTTTCGCCATCTGCTCGTGTAAACCAGGCAGTCAGACTTGTTTCAAGCTCGTCTCGAGCCACGGTAATCGCTCCGCAATGGTCGGCGCTCGGCACTTCCCAAAGGTTGACCGAAGGGTTGCGGGCGCGAATTCTGTACGAGTGACGCAGCGGGATATTACTGTCGATTTTTCCATGAATCAGAAATACCGGCACGGTGGTCCCCGCAACGATACTTTCCGGTGAAGCTTGTTGCAGGTCCAACTTGTATTTCCATCGGGCATATTGGAAAGCGACTTCGATAACTGGTCGAAGCAGAGTTCGGCCAAGCCACGGACCGGTGTGAAAGGCCTGCCCGACTCGGTCAAAACCAATCTCTCTCAGGTTGGAAAAAGGAGATTCGGCTGCCACGGCACAGAAATTCGGCTCTGTCTTCAGAGACTCAAGAATCTGCGCCGCACCCATGGATTCACCTAGGCCGAAGATACAATGAGGGTGCTGATTCGCGTTTAACCATTCGAACCAATTCCGAATATCGTTACTTTCCAACAAGCCATAAGTTGCGAATTCTCCTCCGCTTGTACCATGTGCACGGGCATCAGGCATTAAGACGCTGTATCCAAGTTCCAAAAGAAACTGCGCGTATCCGGCCATCCCAAGACGGTTGTCGCCTACCCCATGGAGCAGGACTACCGCGTCATTCTCACTTCGTTTGCTCGTCTGCAACTGAATGTTCCAGGCGCGAAGTACAACGCCATCATCCGTCGTGATGGCCACCTCCTCGTACAGGGCGCTATGCCGCTGGCTCATTATTTTGGCTTGGGCGACTGCTTCTGGCGGTAATGGACGACGTCCCGGATGCAAAGTCCCCTCAGCAAGAAATATTCCTGCGATGAGGCAGAAAGAGACGTAGCCGAATAGAAGCAGGTAAATCCTAGAGGCAACAAAACGGCGGATTGCCATACCACTCATCGATACGCCGAAACTGATGGCTTTGTTCCGTCTTTCGTCATCGCGAATGCCATCTCGGTTTGGAATCTTCCGAAAAGCTATCCGTCAAAAGCCTTATTTTGCAGCCGTCTCGCCCTTATGCGCTTGAAGTCGTAACCGCATCCTGAAGTCAAAGGCCCTTTCGTACATCCTTCGCCAAACCATACTCATCTGAAAACCGGCCCAAGATGAAACACGAAAATATCATTTGGAATCCCGGCACCAAAAACTGGTTTTGTACAAAATGCGGGCGTACATCCGATCTGATAAATTTCACGGATGCGCAGATGGAACTGGATCAGCATGAATGCAATCTCCCAGCGTCGGAAATTTCCGGAGCTGCGCCCGGGACCGAAACTATACGGCTCATGAGGAAGCCCTACAAAATGACTCTGAGAAAAGAACGGAGCGGCAGCCGGTTTGTAGCTCGGAGAGATGAAGACAAGACCGTAATTGAACTAGAACTGTTTCACAATACAGTGCCGGCCCTGAAATCTCTTTCCCTGGGTTTTGATCTGCTCAGTGGAACTACGCTGGAACAAGCTAAAACCCTTGTGGATGCGATGAATGAAAGAATCGTCGGCATCATCGTCGCCCCAAAGGAGTAGCCGGTCTTATTCAAAATCCGGCCTTCGTCGCCCCATTAGCCTGTGTAAACCCATGATTTAAGAGTGTGTCCGGTGACCTGAGTAATCAGGGTTGCGCCACGAAACTTAAACAGTCCGGTGTATCTGCCCTAGTATGTTCCGAGGGTGGATATACGCAGGATGGCGACACGGGTCGGCACATTTCTCGATCGCTATGAGATTGACGCCAAGCTTGGACAAGGCGCCATGGGCGTGGTCTATCGTGCTCGCGATCCGAAACTGCAAAGAACCGTAGCTATCAAGACAGTTTCACTTTCGGCGCTGGATTCCCAGGCTGAACAGGAATTTCGCAAACGCTTCGTCATTGAAGCTCAAGCCGCTGGACAACTTTCACATCCTGGTATTGTGACCATCTTCGATGTGAGAGAAGAACCGGAACCTTTTCTGGTGATGGAGTACGTCGAAGGGCAGTCGCTTCAGCAACTGATCACACGGGAAAGCCGCACACTTCCTCTCAGCACCACTCTTCGTCTGGTTCAAGAAGTAGCGGAGGCCCTTCACTACGCGCATGTTCAGGGAGTTGTGCACCGCGATATCAAGCCGGCAAACATTCTCGTGACCCCCAATGGCCATCCGAAAATTGCCGATTTCGGCGTAGCGAAGTTGAACCAGACCGATGTGACCCTGCCCGGCCAGGTCTTCGGAAGCCCAGCCTTCATGGCCCCGGAGCAATTGACCGAAGAAGGTTGCGATGCCCGGTCCGATTTATTCTCGCTGGGCGTAGTTCTCTACTACATGCTTACGGGGCATCGGCCCTTTCAGGGAAACAGCACGACCACTGTGTGCTTCAAGCTGGTCAATCATGAACCGGTGCCGGTGTCGGCGTTTGAAGCGAAATTTTCTCCTCAACTCGACAAGATTGTTTCGCAGGCGATGGCGAAAGATCCGGCGCAGCGCTACCAATCAGGCATGGCGATGGCCGCCGACATACAGGCCTTGCGAGAACGTAGCGGGTTTATTCACGCAACCGTCTCACGGGACAAGACATTGCCGCAACCGGTTCCCGCCTCGCTTGCAAGCGCGCAACCAGCGCCCCCTGCCGGGCCGTCCAGCCTTGCGAACCCATTTCTTGTCCCCGGCATTATGGCTGTCATCCTGGCTGGTTTCGCAATCTGGGGAACGCATGCCTCCTCGCGTGAGACACCTTATCCATTCAGGACCGAAGCCGTGATGGCGCCGGCACCGCCGGTACAAAATAAAAACGCCGACATTGAAGCCAACACCCTCAAAGTTGCGAACCAGACAGTAAGTAAGAAGCACAGCGACAGCTCTAAGCCGAAAAAAGCGATCATCGCTACCGCTGCTGCGCCAAAACCGGCACTCGTTGCCGACGCAATGTTGCAGATTGAAGTCGAGCATCACTTCGCGGATGCATCAGCATCGGTCTGGCTCGACAATCGGTTGATCTACACCAAAGCATTGCATGGCGATAAACAAAGGCGCGCATTGCTGTTCAAGCGAGTGAACGGCCAGCAATTTGACGTGATCAAAGTGCCGTCAGGCGTTCATCAGCTAAGAGTGCGAGTCCACTCTGATGCGGAAGCTTACGATCAGTCGAGAATGATTGCAGACGCTTCCATACAGAGCGCCAGCATTCTCCGAATAACCTGCGCTCAAAAAGGCGCCGGACTAGAACTGACCCTGCAAAAAGCAGCCAATCAATAACAGCCGGGGCCCAAACGACTGACGGTTGCCCCAACTTTCGATTTTGAAGGTGGGATTCCACGGACGATGGTAGCGGGGTCTTGTCGGAATCAGAGCGAATCAAAAAGACCCATGCTCGCGTAAATAACTCGAGCAGTGCGGGCGTACCTAGGTCTGAAACCCGACCCGATCTCTACTGCAGCACCACAACCAGCACCCGCCCATCGGAGTGATACCCGCCGCCGGTAGCATTCTTGGCGCCTTGCACCGGATCGGACGGCAGGTAGTAGTAAAGGCTCTTCACTTTGCCGGATGCCTGCAGAGTCTGACCAATATTGTCGCGCTCGCCATCGACTGCCGGATCGATCTTGTGGGTCACTTTCCCATTGCGCTGATCTTTTTCGAATCCGATGTCGTGGGTACCGGCTCCGGCCCACATGGTTTGTCCGTTCCAGGTCGCCGGAGCTTTCCATATCCTGAAGTGATGGCGGCTGGCTACCACTGAATACGCCTGCGCCAGTTCATATCCGTAATCCTGTTTGCGCCCGAACAGATAGAGCTGGCTCATTGGCATCGCCAGGTAATCTTTCTTTTGATAAGTTTCCAGCACCGCCTTCAGGACGGCTTCCTTGTTGTCGGTGTCCGCGATGTGCCAGCTCGCGGCTTCCAGAGCGTCTTTGACCTGCTGCTCCGAGCCCACCAGGACGAAGTTCACCATGTCTCCCTGATTCTGGAATTCGTCGTTGACCCGGCGCGGCAGGCCTTCAACATCCTTTTGCAGCCCGGAATCCAGAGTGCCGGGAGAAACCTTTAGCGCGATCGGTGCGGCGGCAGATTCAGCGGGCGTGGAGTTCGGGGTGACTACATCATTCCCCGCGGGTGCCGCTGCCGAAGAAGTTGGAGATGCGGCTGCGCCATTACCGAATTGTCCGGCGAGAAAAACCTGTGCCGCGCTCGCCAGTTTCGACTTGATGTCCGGCGCCGGCGCCGTTTTCGCAGTTCCCGAGGATGCCGCGGCAGGCTGTGAAGGAGCGGTTGAACTCGTGGCGGAAGGCGTGGCAGCAGGTGCAGCATTCGAAGTCAGCGAGTTGCCGGCGACTGGTGCGGCGGCCGAATCAATATGGATCTTGATCGCGAAAGTGCCACTGCAAGGCGGCGCGCCCGTCGCGTTCACTCCCAGGTAAAGGTGGCCCGCTGCTTCGGCTTTGAGTTGCTTGCCACTGCCGATCAGAACCGGCGCTCCCTGCGCCTGTAGCCTGGCAATCAAGGCTCCGGCAGGGGCGGAAACAACGGGAAGGCCTGTGCCGGCAGTACCACTCACTCCAGCCGGATCGCAGGTCTCGTTGGAACTAGAACCGGCACTCGCGTGGAGCTGCACGACGTCACCGGCTTGCAGGTCTACTCCAGTATCAGTCCAGGGTTGCGTAGTCGAGATGGTGTAGGAGAAGTCTCTTCCGGCGGTCGCGATCTGGAACTGGGCCGATGCTGTCACGGAGAGCACTCCCGTGACGAAAACGCATCCGACAGGCTTGAGGAAAAGAGACTTCATAGGGAAACTCCGTGCTCGACGCGGAAGCGCCTGCTGGAGAATTTTATCTTTTATCGAAGAGGGAGTCGACTTGCGGGAAAGACGCGCCGGCGTCCCGCCGGCTGTCGGGTGGGCGTCCCGCCCACCCGTCAGCCTGGCCGACGCCGGAGCTGGAAAATCTACCGGGCCAGTGCAGGCTCAAGCTGCCCAGACTTCAGGCTCTCATAGCGTTTGTTGATTTCGTCCCAATTGACCACGTTCCACCATGCGGCCAGATATTCCGGACGCCGATTGTTGTACTTCAGGTAATAAGCATGCTCCCAGACGTCATTTCCAAAAATAGGGAACAGGCCTTGCGAGATCGGACTGTCCTGGTTCGGTGTGCTGAGAATCTGCACGTCGCCACCTTTTTTGCCGGCCAGCCAAACCCATCCGCTGCCGAATTGTTTGACGCCGGCATCGTTGAACTTGGTCTGGAAATCCTTGAAGCTGCCGAACGACTTCTGAATCGCCTCGGCAATCGGGCCGCTGGGATCGCCGCCGCCCTTGGGCTTCATGATCTTCCAGAACATGCTGTGATTGACGTGACCGCCGCCGTTGTTGCGTACCGCGCCTCGGATATCTTCCGGCAGGGCGTTGAGATCGCGAATCAGGTCCTCCGCGCTCTTCGATTGCAGGTTGGGGTGTTTCTCCAGTGCCGCATTCAGGTTCTTCACGTACGCCGCATGATGCATGTCATGGTGCAGCTTCATGGTCGCGGCGTCGATGGTGGGTTCAAGAGCGGAATAATCGTAGGGTAGGGGGGGTAGTTCAAATGCCATATATTTTCTCCTCTATAACAGTCTCAGATGATGGTATCGCGACTGGCGATTCAGCGGGAAGAATCTGTTTTTTTGAGGGATTCCCGATTCATGGAGGGTTCCTTTGCGCCTTTGCGGAATCTGGCGAACTTTGCGGTCAAAGACTTTGCCTTTCCCAGACTGCTAATGAGATCCAAGTCTTAACCGCAAAGTTCGCCTAGGATTCCGCGAAGGGCGCAAAGATTTCCTGGATCAGGACACTATTGGGAACCAGGTAAATAGGGATGGGCGGAAGCCGAAAGAAGTTGCTTGGGAAAGCCTCGAAAATGCGACCTCAGTGCTGACGTCGGCTCAATGCGCTCTGCAGTTGCTGGGCGTCGCTGGCATAGCTCAACGCGGTCTGCACATCCACGGCGTCGGCTCGAACCAGTCTTTCCAGCTCTGCATCGAAGTGCTGCATGCCCTCGATGGCGCCATTCTTCACCGCTTCAAGCAGATTTTCGCCTGAAGAGTCTTCACACTCCAGGTACTGACGGGTGCGGTTGGTATTTTTGAACACTTCCAGGATCGCCACCCGTCCGCCATCCTTCTTGGGGATGAGTTGCTGGGAAATCACGTAGCGCAAAGTCTTGGCCAGCCGGCCGCGCAGCGATTGCTGTTCCGAAAGTGGAAAGGCCGACACGATCCGCTCCAGAGTCTTGAACACACTCGGTGCGTTCAAGCTGGACAGTACCAGATGGCCAGTCTCGGCGGCTTCCAGAACCATTTCCATGGTTTCGCGATCGCGCATTTCGCCCACGACGATCACCTTGGGCGCCTGCCGCAGCGCTGCTCGTAGCGCCAATGCAAAGTTCGGCGTATCACTGTGCAGCTCACGTTGATGGATCGTCGATTTCTTATGATTGTGCAAGAACTCGATGGGATCTTCGATGGTGATGATGTGCGACGTCTGCCGTTCGTTGATGCGGTCCAGCAAAGCTGCCAGGGTGGAGGATTTTCCCGACCCACGGGGTCCTGTCACCAGGACAATGCCATCCCGCAGATTGGCGATTTCACCCAGTTGCACCGGCAATCCGAGGCTGGAGAACTCCGGAATCTTGGTCGGAATTACGCGCATGACAATAGCGCAACTGCCGCGCTGGATAAAAACGTTGACGCGAAAGCGAGCCACGCCAGGCAATCCGAAGGAGATATCGCAGGAGCCCTGCTCCCTCAGCATGTTGATCGCCTGCTTGTTGTCGCCGATGAGATCGGAGGCAATGCGGCGGGTATCGTCTGCGCTCAACAATCGCAGTCCCGGACCCTGCACTGGAATCAACTGGCCATACACTTCCACCTGCGGCGGGCGGCCGGGAGAAAAGATCAGATCGCTCACCTTTTCGGTCGCGCCCAGCATTGCCGTCAGCAAGGCGTGTGTGCCGGATATGCCCGAATTTAACGCGGAATCGAGCGTGATCTTGAGCGGTGCTGTGCCAGGAGCTGCCATTCTGTTTTGCGCCTAATCATTAACTCTAGCGAAAACCCAGGCAGCGTCCTACGAAGAACGACACGAACATAGACCTTCGTAATGTAGGGCAAGGTCCGTGAGCGTACTTAGCGCTTCCGTTACAAAACAGACCGGAGACATGCTGACTTCCGCGTACGGCGCAGGGTGAGTGCATCGACGATTTGGCATCAAACGAGGTTGTCCGACGGCCAGACTTAAGAGTTGGTGGCCACGATCCGAACGAGTTGTAGTAGCTGTTAGCATCAGGGAAGGTGATGTTGGAGATGGACCCCGAGAACCCCATTGTCAAGTGTTGTGTCCAGGGAATGGACTACGAGTCGAAGGGCGACTTCGAAACTGCTTCCGGGCTATTTCTGTCGGCTTGGGAGCAAAGTACGGACGATTTCGAACGCTGTATTGCTGCTCATTATGTTGCCCGGCACCAGAAGAGTCCTGAAGAAGCGTTAATTTGGAATCAGCGATCTCTCGACCATGCCCTGGCGGTAAAGGGCGAAACAGTCAGTGGATTCTTTCCCTCCCTTTATTTAAATATGGGCAAGGCCTTCGAGGATTTGGCGAGGTGGGACGAGGCGCGTAAATTCTATGACATGGCCGTGGATGTTCTCAGCTCTCTTCCCGACAATGAATACAGCAGGAAGGTTCGCGATGGGGTCGAAAGAGCCCTCGAACGAATTACTTCAAGAACTACGCCGGCTTCGAGTAAAGCAACCCGACTTCAGAAGTCACAACCTTAATTGACGACTCCAGGCCAACGTACCTGTTCACTATCACTTCAAGAGTGTCCGACCCACACAATAAAAAAAGGCGGCCAGATCGGGCCGCCCTTCTCGAAAACTAACCATGTGTTACTTCTTGGGAGGAGCCTTTTTCTTCGCGCCGTAACTGGTTTCGATACTGCTTCCGATGTATTGGAGCATGCCTTTGGCGCCATCGGCGAAAGGTCCGGTGGGTTGCAGTTCGAGATACTTGTTCAGGCTTCCGCCGTTCCCGGCGCCGGAATCACTTTACCCGTCTTGTCCGTGGTGGCTTTGTTGATCAGATTTACGCCCTTTTGGTAGTAGGCCTCCGCCTTGTTGGGATCGGCTGCAATCGACTTGTCGAAGGCCGCATTGGCCTCGTCTACCTTCCCGCTGTTCGTCAGCACCGCTCCCTGGTTGTAGTAATACTGCGCCGCACCGGCAGGATTCAGCGCGGCCGCCTGATCATACGATTTCACTGAGTCATCAAGTTTGCCGCTGCGAGCTTCGGCCTGCCCCAGATTGTTGTAATAGGCTGCCATGTTCTTCGCATCGTCGGGTTTCGGAGCCGTCGCCATAACCTGCTTTTTGAGCTCGATGGCTTTTTGATAATCGGTTACGGCATCGGTGTAACGCTTCGTTTTCTCCGCAGCATCCGTCTGCTTGCCGCCCGCGCCAAGATTGGCGTCGCCCAGCCGTGCCCAGAGCAGGTCCCGGGTCGCATCCATTTGAGTGGCTTCGGTCAGAGTGGTAACCGCCGTCTCAAAATCGCCGCCCTGAATGGCCTGGTTGGCGATCGCCAGCTTTTCATTCAGTGCTTTGACGACGTTGGTTTCTTTCGCGGCCTTGGCTTGCTGTTCCTGCATCTGCTTCAACTGCTCAGGATTGATGCCCTTCTGCTGCGCAGCTTCAACCTGGGACTTCTTCAAATCGAAGTCGAGGACGGCTTCGTCCGCGCCCACAGGAAAGCCGCTGACCTGATCCAACTGCTTACCATCCTGGGTGAGGGTGACTTTGTACTTACCGGACTCGATGCCCAGGGAGAAGTATTCGCCCTTCTTGTTGGTCTTCAGATTGTATTTTCGTCCGTTATCGGTGTTGTTCCACTCGACATTGGCGCCGACAATGGGCGTTCCGTCCAGGTTCTTGCAGACGCCCTTCACTGTCCCCGTGGCTTGGGCGAACGCCGGAGGGATACACAGCGTAGTCAGGGTCGCCACCACCAGCATAACCATCAGCAAACGTTGCTTCATTTTTTGGCCTCCCGGCTCACACAACGGATTAATTTGGATGTCACAGGCCGGCTTCCCGGCCAGCCCGAACTAAACTTTTTCCGCCAGCGCCATGTACGGAATTGGATCGGCGCTGCCTGCTTCGCGAAACGCCCGCAGGCGCAGAACGCAGCTGTCACACACTCCGCAGGCGCTATCTTCTCGGCTGTAGCACGACCAAGTTAAATCCAAGGGCGCGCCCAGTTCAAGGCCCAGCCGCACGATTTCGAATTTGCGCAACTGAATCAGGGGCGTAACAATCTCAATGCGCCCTTCTTTCGTTCCCAGCCTGATCACCTCATTGAAAGCGCGATAGTACGCTGGACGACAATCCGGATATCCCGAACTGTCCTGCTCTACCGCGCCAATGTAGATCTGCGTCGCTCCCAGCACCTCGGCCCAGCTGACAGCCACCGACAAAAAGTGGGCATTACGAAAAGGCACGTAGGTGACAGGAATATCGTGTCCGATAGCATGAGATTCGGGGACGTCGATGTCGCGGTCAGTCAGCGCCGAGCCGCCAATCGCGGAGAGAGCCTCGTTCCTGACCAATAAACGATCGCGAATCCCCAGCCGGTCGCAAATGGCAAGAAACGCTCGCTGCTCGCGCTGTTCGGTACGTTGTCCATAGCTGACGTGGACGGCGGCAGCATCATGATCGCGCGCCGCCAGTGCCGCGCAAACGCAGGAATCCATCCCGCCACTTAGTAGGACAACCGCGCGTTGTGAGTCTCGGCCCATCAGTCACTTAGATGTAGCTTTCGGCGGAATCGTAATACTAGCCTAAGCTGTTGAAAATAAACCAGTACCGAAGAGATTTCAGATTGCAGATGCTAGATTTCAGATTGAAAACCACACGCCTTGGGTTTCGAATCTGAAATCATCAATCTGAAATCTGCAATCCCCTAGACCCCTTTCATCGCCGGGTCCCAGATGAACTTGTGCAGCTGCAGCCCCAGCCGCGCCGGCACGCTGTCCGCCAGCATCCAGTCCGCGAGCTCCCGAGGATCCAGCAGGCAATAGGACGCGTCCCGGGCGCCACTGGCTTCCTTGCTGAAAGCAGGTGAGAATAGCACCGCTTTCACTCGCCGGTCCAGACGGTGCTCCGCCACGAAGTCGCGGGCGAATTCGTAATCACCGCGATTGCTCAGAACAAACTTCACTTCATCCTCCGAGGTCAGGCAAGCCAGATTTTCGATGTGAAAAGTGTCAGCCTCGCCCGAGTGCGGACACTTCACATCCACGATCTTGATGACCTTCGCCGGCACACGCTCCAGCGGACGCTCGCCGCTGGTCTCCAGCAGAACGGTATAACCCGAGTCCAAAAGGCGCTGCATCAGAGGCACAACTTCTCGTTCCTGCAACATAGGCTCGCCGCCAGTGATCTCGACCAGCCCTCCCGCGGGACTGAGACGCTCGACCTCTTGCATCACTTCTTCGAGCGACCGGCGATGCCCGCCGGTGAATGTGTACTCGCTGTCACACCAGGAACAGCGCAGATTGCACCCGGTAAGGCGCACAAAGATGCAAGGCAGCCCCGCATGCGTGGACTCGCCCTGAATCGATTTGTAGATCTCGGTGATCTGCATGATTTTCGTAGCGCCGGCGTCCCGCCGGCCCGATTGCGGGCGGAACGCCCGCAGGGAACCCGCACTTACGGTTCCGAATACGTCGCAGTCGTTATATCAGTCTCAAACACCGTGACATTCTTCACTCGCACCCGGCCCTGGGTCACCCGCTCCAGATTGATGTTGGTCTCATCATAAAAATACTTCGCCAGATTTTCCGCCGAGGGATTCAACACCTTGAATGGCTCCAGATCGTTGATCATCTGATGGTCCAGCCGGTCGATGACCGGTTTCATCGCTTCTTTCAACTCCCGGAAATCGAGCAGCAACCCAGCCTTGTCCAGTTCTTTACCCGCGAGAGTGACCCGGATCTTGTAGTTATGCCCGTGCGGGTTCTCGCACTTTCCCTTGTAGTTGCGCAGGTAGTGCCCTGCGGCAAACGAATCTTCGACCGTAACTTCGTACATGGATCCCCTCAGCGGGCTGACGCGAATACGGACCGCACCACGGCGCATGATCTAACCCTCTATTTTACCCCGATAACGGGAAGTGGCAGGCCAATCTGGCCGATTTTGGGCGTCCGGGAGGATGGCGCGATCCCGTTAGGAATTCGCAAGAATTGGTGAGACTATTGGATCAGAAAGTGGAAGAGGTACCAGCATGAAATACCGGATTGCGATGTGGGCGAGTGCGGGTTTTATCATTGCGAGTTGCTGGGCACTGTATGCCTTCGCAACCACCCCTCCGGCGATGACTTCCGCCGACCCGATGCTGACGCTCGTACAACTTACCTGCCCGGTCGTGTTTGCAAGCATCCACTTCCACTTTGCCCTTGGGATGTATTGGTCCCTGCTTGCGAATGCCGCTACCTACGGTGTGATTGGTCTGATCGTTGAAAGTCTTCGCCGGCAACCGCATTACGCAAAATAATGCCCGTGTGGGGCGGACACTCCTGTCCGCCGCCTTTGACTTTGATCTTGGTTTGGATCTTGAAGGTGCAGGACGACGTCCATAAAGTCCAAGTCAAAAGCGGCGGACAAGAGTGTCCGCCCCACACTACGCCAACTCCAAAGAATTCCTCCACCACCTTGATGTCAGTCGTCCTCCGATAAGGCGGCAGGCTCTCCACAAATACCTTCCCGTACTGCTTCTTCAAAATGCGGTTGTCCAGCAGCACCAGCAGACCGCGATCATGCAGCGACCGGATCAGCCTTCCAAATCCCTGTTTCAGCGTAATCACCGCCGCCGGCACCTGATACTGGAAGAAAGCGTTGCCACCGTCAGCATCAATCGACTTGACCCGCGCCGCCACCACGGGATCGCTGGGCACGGCAAACGGCAGGCGGTCGATGATCACGCAACTGAGTTGCTCGCCTTGCACATCCACGCCCTGCCAGAAGGAAGAAGTTGCAAACAGTACGGCATGCGGCGTCAGCCGGAATTCTTCCAGCAGCGCGCTCTTGGGAGCATCGCCCTGCAGGAGCATGGGAAATTCCAGTTCACCCAACAGCCGCTGGTAGACGTCATTCATCTGCGCGTAGCTGGTGAACAGGACGAACGCCCGCCCGCGGCTGACTTCCAGCAATCGCCGGATGCGGTCGGCGGCTTTGGCGGCGAATTGCGGCGTGCGCGGATCGGGAAGGTCGGGCGGCACATAGAACAGCGCCTGGTTCTGATAATCGAAATGCGAAGGCAGCACAGTTTCGCGGGCATGCTCCAGTCCGAGGCGTTGGCGCATGTAATCGAAGCTGCCACCTACCGCCAGCGTCGCCGAGGTCAGCACCGCGCACTCCAGTTTGTCGAACAGGCAAGACTTCAGAATCGGAGCGACATCGATGGGAGTAGCCTGCAGGAAAACATTCTGCTTCTCGCGTCCGCCGCGCCGGCGCTCGATCCAGAAGACGGTGTTGCGGTCTTCGGATTCCATCAGGAATCCAAGCTGCACCTGCAGTTCCTGCGTGCGCCGGGCAAAGTTAAAAACTTCCTCGGGCTTCGACGGCAGGTTCTCCAGCTCCGACCCGAGGCGGATGAGCGCCTGCTGCAATCCCAGAAATTCGTCGCCGTTTTCTTCCATGAACTCGCGCCGGCTCTCGAAGGCGAAACGTCCGTCGCCCTGGGGCAACAGAGCGAAGAAGAACAGCGCCCGCTCGCGCAAGCTTTTCAGCGCGCCCGACAGCGATGCCGACAGCATGTGATTGCGCTGTAATGAGACTTCGATATCTCGGCACAACTCTTCGAAGCGTCCATTGCTTACGGAAACTCCGAAATAGCTTCCCGCAACATCTTCAAGCTCGTGAGCTTCGTCGAAGATCACCGCACCGGCTTCAGGGCAGAATTCCGGCATCGGGCGCATATTCGGACTGTTGCTTGATCGATAGATCGGCAAAGAACAGATGATGGTTGACGATGATGATGTCGCTTTCCATCGCCTTGCGATGCATCTCGGTGATGAAACAGCGATCCCATGCGCTGCACTTCTGTCCCAGGCAGGTGTCGGAGCGGGCGTCGATCTTGTGCCAGAGCGCGCTGGCTTCGGGAAGCGACGCCAGTTCGGCGCGGTCGCCGGTATTCGTCACCTTTTCCCAGGCCGCGATGGCGCGGTAGTGCTCGATCTCTTCCAGTCCACTGAGCACCGGCTGATCCGTGAGGTCATACAGCTTCTTGCGGCACAAATAGTTGTTGCGCCCCTTCATGTAACAGACCTTGAGCTTGCCTTCGCCGTTGGGAAAAAGCGCCTGTTCGAGAAAAGGGATATCCTTGTTGAACAGCTGTTCCTGCAGATTCTTTGTTCCCGTGGAAATGATCACGCGCTTCCCGGACCGGATGACCGGGACCAGGTAAGCCAGCGTCTTGCCCTGTACCGGTGCCGGCTTCGACGATCAGGTGACGCCGTTCTTCCAGCGCCTGCTCGACTGCTTGCGCCATCTGCAGCTGTCCCCGGCGAAATTCGTACGCAGGATGAGTCCGCGAAAGCACTCCGCCCGGCGCGAAAAACTGGTGCAGCGAAACCTCGCGTTTGTTGGCGCTGGACGTGGAATGAGAGGCAGGAGCCACAGAGTCACTATAATAGCGTTACCAGCCCATGTGGGGCGGACACTCTTGTCCGCCGCTTTTGAATTTGATTTTGGTTTGGCATCTTGCGTTGTTGCACTGCTTAGAAAGTCAAAGGCGCGCGGACAAGAGTGTCCGCGCCACACTCTTATGCCCCATCCAACTCTGAACTCGCCTTCGGCTGCGGCCGCGACCGGAATGCCAACTGTCGCCATCGTGGGCCGTCCGAATGTCGGCAAGTCCACGCTGTTCAACCGGCTGGTGGGCTCGCGGCGCGCCATCGTCGGCGATGAACCCGGCATCACTCGCGATCGCCTCTACGGCGACGCCGAATGGCGCGGACGCCACCTGCGCATCGTCGACACCGGCGGCATTCTTCCCGAAGATAAAGATTTCATCCCGGCGGAAATTTTTCGTCAGGCCAAGGTCGCGCTCGAGGAAGCCGACGCCGTGATCATGGTGGTGGACGGCCGCACCGAAATGGCGTCACCCGATATCGAGCTGTCGCGCCAGCTGATCCGTTCGGGCAAGCCTCTGTTTCTGGCGGTCAACAAAGTTGATACCGACAAGCAGCAGACGCTCACCGACGAGTTTCATCGTCTGGGAATTCGCAAGCTCTTTCCCATTTCCGCGGAAAACGCTCGTGGATTGGATGATCTGCTGGATGCTGTGCTGGAAGTACTGCCTATACGTAACCAATTAACCACGGAGGACACCGAGGACACAGAGGAAAACCCCGAAACCCCCGAGACCGTGTCTCACGAAACCAAGGTTGCGATCATCGGGCATCCCAACGTGGGCAAGTCGACTTTGCTGAATCGTCTGACCGGCGCTGATCGATCCATCGTCTCGCCCATCCCTGGCACCACGCGCGACGCCGTCGATGAGATTGTCGAGCACGACGGCAAACGCTTCCGCTTCATCGATACCGCTGGCATCCGCCGCAAGGGCAAGACGCACCTGATGGCGGAAAAGCTTTCTGTCGTGATGGCGCGCAAGCACCTCGAAGCCGCCGACATTGCCCTGCTGGTGATTGACGCGACCGAAGGGGTGAGCCAACTCGATGCCGCCATCGCGGGATACGCCCACGAGAGCGGACGCTCGATGATCATCATCGTCAACAAATGGGACCTGGTTCTCAGCGGCAAGGAGCGAACCGGACGCCAGACCAAAGCGTCGCGCATGCAGGAGAACAAACGCCCCGCCGACCGCATCGCCTACGAAGAGAGAGTGCGGAACGCGCTGAAATTTCTCAGCTACGCGCCGATTCTCTTTGTGTCCGCGTCAACCGGCAAAGGCACCGAGAAGATATTTCCCACGCTGGAAGAAGTGGCCCGCGAGCGCCGCAAGCGGGTTGGCACCGGCGAAATGAATCGATTCCTCAAGCACGTCGATTTCGAACGCGCCTCGGTTCCTGCCCGGCAGCGAGTCAGGATTTTTTACATGACACAGGCCGGGGTGGGGCCGCCGACTTTTGTGATCTTCACCGATCGAAAAGTAAAGTTGCACTTCGCTTACCAGCGCTTCCTGGAAAATCAGATTCGCGAGGCTTTCGGATTTCTCGGCACTCCAATCTGGATCAAGAACCGCGCCCGGGATTGATGAAGAACTCAATCAGAAATTTTGGGTGGCGGTGCAGTTTGTGCAAACACAACCCGACCCCTTGTCATTCCGACGCCAGGTTTATCGGCGAGGAATCTGCTTTCTGCCGGCGCCGACACAGCAGATTCCTCGCGCCACAAACCGCGCTTCGGAATGACAATCCCTTGTGGGAAGTAAAATTCCGCGAATCGGAAACCTTTCCTTCGAACTCTGATACTTTTGATCTCTTTCCAATGACCCAACTGCCAACGACACACACCCAGAGCCAGCACCGCCTCGCCGTAATCGTGGCCTTCGCGCTGGTCTATTTCTTCTGGGGATCGACCTATCTCGGCATCGATATCGCGGTCGAGCAAATTCCCCCAGCGTTGATGTGCGGCATACGCTTCCTGATCGCGGGCGTATTCATGCTCGCGTTCTGCGCGCTGCGTGGCAGAAAGGTTCTCTACCCGCCCGCGCGACTTCTCCAGACGGCGGTCGTAGGTGTGCTGCTGCTGATGGGTGGCAACCTGACGCTTTCTTACGCGGAAAAATATGTCGCGTCCGGACTGGCGGCTTTGATCATTGCCGTGACCCCGCTCTGGTTTCTGGTCCTGGACTCGCTGCTGCTGGGTGATCATCACATCGCGGTGCGCGGCAAGGTCGGGCTGGGTCTGGGAGTGGCGGGGTTGCTGGTACTGTTGTGGCCTGATCTTTCGTCCACGACCGCTCTGGGGCGCGTCCAGTTCTGGGCGTCGATCAGCCTGTTGGGCGGATCGTTCAGCTGGGCTCTCGGTTCGGTGCTGGCCAAGAAATGGAAGTCGAGCGACGTCGATCCCTTCTCGGCTACGGCATGGCAGATGATCGCGGCAGGTGTGGCGAATTTCCTGGCTGCGCTTGCATTGGGCGACCTCTCACGAGCCGTGTGGACCGTGCGTGGAATCAGCGCCATGCTCTACCTCGTCGTTTTCGGATCGTGGGTGGGATACACCGCTTACATCTGGCTGCTGAATCACGTTCCCACGTCGAAAGTTTCGACCTATGCGTACGTCAATCCGGTGGTTGCGGTCTTTCTGGGATGGCTGGTTCTGCATGAACGCGTGAGCGGATACATTCTGGCGGGCAGCGCGATTGTGGTGGCCTCGGTGGCGTTGGTCACCAGTGCGCCGGTGACATTGAAGACCGTTGCCGAGGAAATGCCGCCAGTCGAGTCGATGGGAGACTGATCAGAATCGCGTACGATAAGTAAGTAGCAGAGTAGCGCCGGCGTCCCGCCGGCTGTCGGGTGGGCATCCTGCCCACCCCTTCGGGCCAGCGGGACGCCGACGCTGCAAGATCTTGGAGATTTCATGCCGTCATGTGTTCGCTGCGGTCGAGAAGTGTCATCCTCGCCGGGAGATGCTAGTCCTCTTTGCCGGGATTGCCGCGCCGACGTGGGTCTGATCGCTCCTTCTCACGACACCGCGACGGCCCCGCCGCTGGTCAGAGTTCGCTCGCCGTTTGTTCTCACCCAGGTCATCGTCGGTATCAATGTGCTGGTCTTTGTCGGCATGCTGCTTACGGGCGTGTCGCCATTGTCGCCCACGCCCGTGCAACTGGTGATGTGGGGAGCGAACTTCGCTCCGTTGTCCCTGGGATCGCAGCCCTGGAGAATGCTCGCCTCGAACTACGTGCACATCGGGATCATCCACATTTTTTTCAATATGTGGTGCTTGTGGAACCTGGGCCAACTGGCCGAGCGCATCTTCGATCGCTGGAGCTACCTGCTGGTCTATACCGCCAGCGGAGTTGCCGGCAGCCTGGCCAGCCTGTGGTGGCATCCGCAGGGGATCGGAGCGGGAGCCTCCGGCGCCATCTTTGGATTAGCCGGTGGACTCATCGCCGTGCTGTATCTGGGGAAACTTCCGATCGCCAAAGACGCGCTGAAACCGACACTCAGAAGTCTGATGATGTTCGCCGCCTACAACCTGTTCTTCGGCCTGGTGCCCGGTATCGACAACTCCGCTCATCTCGGAGGTCTGTTTGCTGGCCTGGCCATCGGTGCAGTGCTGGCCGGTACGGTCATAGAGCCGCCGGACATCCGCGCCCGCCGCCGTAACTACGTGATCGTGGCGACAGTCCTGTTGCTGCTCGCGGCAAATAGCTATCTCAGGCAACGATACGTACAGCCGGAAGCCATCCAGCAGTCGAATTTGTAGCGCCGGCGTCCCGCCGGCTGTCGGGTGGGCGTCCCGCCCACCCCTTCGGGCCGGCCAGAGGCTGGAGCTACAAAAACGCCCGGCACCAACTACTGCGAAGCCTTCTCTTCTTCAACATCGTCGTCACTGACCAGGTCCGCTGCGTGTCCCCGTATCGAATAAGTAGTCTTCTGGTTCTCATCCGGCTCAAACGTCACGCGCACCGGTCTTCGCTCCCAAACTGGCAGCGGACACTCCGAATCCGGCGCATCGTCTCCTGCAGCTTCTCCCAGAGGTTTTTTCAGGACAGGCTTGCGGCGTCCCACCTGGAACACGATGGCGAAGAGTTTCTTGCCATCGTCCGACACGCCGCAGTAGGCAGCATAGTCGCGATACCAACTGGCCACTGAGTAATAGGGATCGAATTCGGGCAGCGCCAGTGACGAAACATGCCCCGTCACGCGGTCAACCAGCAACCATCCGCCACGCTGCCATACCCAGGCGGGCGCAGCCGTCGCGTCGCCAGCCAATGCATCATTCACCCGGAAGGCGCGCCGCACTGCGAACAGTCGTTCGGTGATTTCATGCGAGGCGCCGAGAGTCGATTCACGAGCACGGCCATCCACATAGAGGGTTCGCACTTTCAAGTTGAGGCACTCGGCTTCCTTCGGTCCCACACACCACTTGATCGGCATCGCCTTGCCAAAGCTGATGACGTGCGGCTTGGCCGCGCCTGCTGCATTCGCGACCAGCGCAAAACCTAGCACAGAAAGAGTAAAAAGACGGCGCATCCCGCAAGCCTATGCACCCCGACGCATGCGAAACAAGGGCACATGACACATCCTCGAAATGTTGTTCCAGAATGGGAACCATCTTGATACCCGGGTCGTTGCAGCCGAGAGAAATCGTTTACAATAAGGGGTTGTTAGTCCATTTCGGACGATGAGCCCGCCGCAAAAACTCCCGACAACCATTTCTTCCCGGCCCGTGTCTTACAAAGACATGGGGGAAGTGTCAACCCGCCGCCCTCCGCCGCGCATTCTGGTAGTCGACGACAATCAGGACATCATGGCGCTGATGCAGGAGTTGCTGGCCACCCACGGCTATGACGTGGTCGCCGTGCCCAACGCCCTGCACGCTGAAGTTGAGATTCGCCGCCATCCGCCTGACTTGATTCTTTCGGATGTCGTGATGCCAGGTAAATCAGGCTACGAATTGTGCCGCGAATTGAAAGAGAACCCCGCGACCCGCTTGATCCCGTTCGTGCTCATTACCGGGCTTACGGATCGTCAGGACCGTGTGCTCGGCATCGAGTGCGGGAGCGGACGATTTTCTGCACAAGCCGATTTTTCCCGAGGAACTGTTTGCCCGGGTCAAGTCTTTGCTCAAGCTCAAGGAATTTACCGACGAACTGGAGACGGCAGAATCGGTGCTGTGCACCCTGGGATTGAGCGTGGAAAGCCGTGATCCCTACACTGAGGGACACTGTGATCGTCTGGCGCGCCAGGCCAGCGATCTGGGACGCCATCTCGGTCTCGCCCCTGAATCCATCGTAGCTCTGCGCCGCGGCGGATATCTGCACGACCTGGGCAAAATCGCCGTGCCCGATGAAATCCTGAAAAAAGGTTCGAATCTTACTCCGGAAGAGTGGGTCATCATGAAGCGGCATCCCGCCACCGGAGAGGCCATCTGCCAGCCGCTCAAATCGCTACGCCTGGTGCTGCCGATTATTCGCAGCCATCACGAACATTCCGATGGCAGCGGCTATCCCGACGGTTTGCACCGCACCGAGATTCCGCTGCTGGCGCGCGTGCTGCAAGTAGTGGACGTGTATGACGCCCTGCGCACGGCGCGTCCCTACAAACCCTCCCTCACTCACGAGCAAGCAGCCGCCACCATGCGCGAAGAAGCCCGCTCCGGATATTGGGACGAGCAACTCACGCACGAATTCTTCTCCATGCTGAAAAAACAACAGCAAGTAGCGTAAATGTAGGCGCGAGCGTCCCGCTCGTGCGAAAGCCAATACGGCGAAGCTCCGATTTTGGGTGGAGCAGCGCTTTAGCGCTGCATTGCCGTAGGGACGACGGGCGGCTTCAATCCGCTGAGGTACCTCAGGGGACTGAAGCTCCCACTAATGCACATCTGAATGCAGGCCTGAATGCCTGTTCCACCGATGCGCCTTGTGGGAATCTCCCACCGACTCTACTTCGGCAACGGAGATGGAATGATTAGCTGGCTTTCTGCCCGGCAGTTTTCGCCCGCTCCCGGATTGCTGCTGCAACTTTCTCTCCCATCGCCGTCGTGCTGAGAACATTTTCGCCGGGCCGGGCCAGATCCTTGGTTCGTGCTCCCGCCGTCAGCACCGCACCCACGGCAGCTTCCACGCACGCAGCTTCGGTCTCCAGCTTGAACGAGTAGCGCAAGAGCATCGCCGCGGACAAAATCGCGCCCAGAGGATTGGCAATTCCTTGTCCGGCGATATCAGGCGCAGATCCGTGCACCGGCTCATAGAGGCCGACACTTCCACCGATGCTGGCCGAGCCCAACATTCCCAGCGATCCCACGACCGCGCCCGCCTGGTCCGACAGAATGTCGCCAAACATGTTTTCAGTCAGCACTACGTCGAAATCCGCCGGACGCGCCACCAGCGCCATAGCCGCCGAATCCACATACGCATGACTCAGCTTGACGTCGGGATACTGCTGCGCCACCCGGGTGACCACCTCGCGCCACAGGCGCGAGCAGTCCAGAACATTGGCCTTGTCTACAGAAGTCAGCTTGCGGCGGCGAGTCCGCGCCAGCTCAAAACCCACATGCGTGATGCGCTCAATTTCGGCCTCGGTGTACCGCATGGTGTCGATCGCCACGCGATCGCCAGGAGCCCCTTGCGTGTTGCGCGGCTCACCGAAGTAGATTCCTCCTAGAAGTTCGCGCACGATCATGACGTCGGTGCCGCGTACTACATCGGCTCGCAGAGGGGATGTGTCTTCCAGTGCCGAAAAGCAAATCGCAGGGCGAAGATTGGCAAACACACCCAATCCCCGGCGCAACCTCAGAAGGCCGCTCTCCGGCCGCAGATGGCTGGGGAAACTATCGAATGACGGTCCGCCGACCGCGCCCAGTAACACCGCCCCGGAAGACAGGCAAGCCTGCAATGTGTCCGCGGGTAAAGGATCTTTGCTGGAAAGCAGTGCCGCGCCCCCAACCGCTTTGCGCGTGATGCTGAGTTGATGGCTGAAAACCTGAGCGATGGTTTCGAGAACGCGGACGGCTTCGTCGGTAACTTCCGGCCCAACGCCGTCGCCGGGAAGAGCGGTGATATTCAAGAGCATGGGTGGTTATTGTAAGGCAAACTCGTAGCGCCGCGGCCGGGCGGGCGCCCGCCACATTGCCGGCGAGACGCCGGCGCTACATTGCTGTTGCTCAGGACGGTACCTGGTTCAAGAGCGAGTCTTCGAGAGACTCCGCTGCCCGCGCCCGGTACGCAGTCTTACCCAGCGTCTCTTGAATCAACTCCAGCAGATGATGTTCCTCCACATGCTTGATCTTGTCCGCCAGCACCACGAACCGCGATAGATCTCATCCAACTCGCGGCGATTGAACTGGAATCCCAACTGCTCGCAGCGCAATCCCAGCGCATGACGTCCTGAGTGCTTCCCCAGCACCAGCTTGGAATCCGGCACGCCCACCGAATGTGGTGTCATGATTTCGTAAGTCAGCGGGTTCTTCAGCATTCCGTCCTGATGAATGCCGGCCTCATGGGCGAAGGCATTGCGGCCAGTGATCGCTTTATTTGGCTGCACCGGCACGCCCGTGATTTCGCTCAGCATCTGGCTCGCCGGGAACAATTGTTCACTGACGATCCCCGTCTCATACGCGTACCGGTCCGGACGCACTCGCATGGCCATCACAATTTCTTCGAGCGAAGCGTTGCCTGCCCGCTCTCCGATGCCGTTGATCGTGCACTCAACCTGGCGCGCGCCCGCGGCGATCGCGGCCAGCGAATTCGCTACCGCCAGTCCAAGATCGTTGTGGCAATGCGCCGAGATGGTCACATTCTCGATGCCCCGCACATTCTGACGAATGCCCTGGATCAACTCGCCGAACTCAGCCGGCATGCTGTAGCCCACCGTGTCTGGAATATTCAGGGTCGTTGCCCCAGCTTCCACGACAGCGTTCAGCACTTCATACAGGAATTCGTGCTCGGTGCGGGTCGCATCCTCGGGAGAAAACTCCACGTCCGCGCATAATGACTTCGCCAGGCGTACCGAATCTCGTGCCTGCTCCAAACACTGCTGCCGCGAAATTTTGAGCTTGTATTGCAGATGAATATCCGACGTTGCGAGGAACACATGAATCCGTGGCCGCGCGGCTCCTTTAAGCGCCTGCCATGCCCGCTCGATGTCGGGCGCGCAGGCCCGGGCCAGTGCCGCGATGATCGGACGCCTGATGGTCGCCGCAATCGCCTGCACGGCGGCAAAGTCGCCTTCCGAGGCGATAGGGAAGCCGGCTTCGATGACATCCACGCCCAGGCGGTCGAGTTGGTGCGCCAGACGCAGCTTCTCCTGCACGTTCATGCTGCATCCCGGCGACTGCTCGCCGTCGCGCAGGGTCGTGTCGAATACCTTAATCCGTGCTCGTTCCATGCCGCGGTCCTCCTGCAGGTACAAAGCACATGCTACGTGGACAGGGCAGCGAAGAAAATCTTATAATTATTACAATAGTATTAGTATTGCTTACTCAATAAGATATGCTAATGATAATTCCAGTTTAGTTAAGGAAGGGAAGAATGGACCTGGGACAGCTGGAAGTGTTTCTGGCGGTGGCGCGGGAAGGGAAGTTTTCCCGGGCGGCCGAAAAGCTGCATCGCACCCAGTCCGCGGTCAGCCAGTCGATCCACAAGCTCGAAGAGGAACTAGGCGAGGCTCTGTTCGACCGCTCATCGCGCGACGGCCTGCTGACCGACGCCGGGCGCGTTCTGCAGGAGTATGCCGAGCGGCTCATCAATCTGCGTCACGACGCCAGCGGCGCCCTGGGCGAACTTCGCGAGTTGCAACGCGGCAAGCTAACGATTGCCGCCAACGAATTCACCGCACTCTACCTGCTGCCCGTGCTGGCCGAATTTCGGCGATTGCATCCCATGATCCGCATCGCAGTGCAACGCTCGCTGGGCAGCCACATCCCCGGCGACGTACTTCGTCACAACTGTGAACTGGGTGTGCTCACTTACGATCCGCAAGAGCCGCAACTGCACTCCATTGTTGCTTACCTCGATGAATTGCTTTTCGTTGTGCCTCCGACTCATCCGCTCGCTGGAGAAAAGCAAGTCAGCATCCGGCAACTGGGTGCGGAGTCGTTTGTCGCCCATATTGTCTCTTCTCCGTATCGCGACAAAGTGATCCAGGCATTCAAACGCCACAAAACCCCGCTGCACATGGACATCGAACTGCCCACCCTGCAAGCCATCAAGCGTTTCGTGGCCATGGGCAACGGTGTGGCGCTTTTGCCTGCAATCAGTGTGGAAAGTGAACTGGCGCGAGGAGAACTGGTCCACATACCGGTACGGGAGTTGCGTCTGCACCGGAAACTCCGGCTGGTGTATCGCGAGGCTGCGAGCCTCTCGCACGCCGCACGCGCATTCCTGAAAGTAGCGGAAGCGTTCTCGCGAGAACATGGTGGCCCGTACCGCTTCCAGCGCGAAGGGTGATGATAATGTGAGCGCGGGGACTCTCGCGCCTACACAACCAACCGAAGATCACCTCACATCTAATCAGTAATGAAATCCATCATTGCTCTGATTCTTTTTCTGGTGCCTGCCGCGGCCTTTGCCCAGATCCCCACTCGCGGTAACGTCTTCGTCGGATACTCCTACGGCAGTGCAGATTTTTCTTCCAACGGGCGGACCAACCTCAACGGCTGGAACGGATCTCTGGAAGGGAAGGTTCTTCCCTGGGTAGGGTTCGTCGCAGATTTCAGCGGCCTCTACGGCTCGCAGAATATTCCCGGCATTTCCGCTTTCAACGTCGATACAAAAATGAACACTGTGGTTCTCGGGCCGCGAGTCTCGGTTCCGGTGGGAAAATTCACTCCCTTCGCCGAAGCCCTGTTTGGCGCCTCGCATATCAACGCAAGCGCCACGGGCTTTTCGGACTCCGACACGTCGTTCGCAACCGCTCTCGGTGGAGGCATCGACTACCGACTGATTCACGGAATCGGTTTGCGCGTAGAAGGCGACATGCTGCAGACCCGTTTCTTCAGCAGCACGCAAAATAATTTCCGCTTATCGACGGGTAGTCGTTTTGCATTTCTGAAGAGGAGGGTTTGAAAATCGTCGTTGGTCCTTGGCCTTTGGTCGTTGGCCCACACGCCATGGATTCGCCAACGACCAACGGCCAAGGACCAATGACCGGTCATCCTACGTTCTGAAATTCAGGTTCTTCCAGGAAGTCAGAGTCATCCGCGGATTCTGCCAAGGCAAGTTCTGTTTCCGCCGCCGTCCTATCTTTCGCTGGCTCACGATATTCGTGGATTTGAACTCCCTCGGAATCAATCGTCAGATAGGTCGGCGGAAAATCTGTCCAGCTGCCGGAGTTGTAGTAGTCGACGCCGTCGCGTTCGATGTGCAGCGCCTGATGAGTGTGTCCGCAGAAAACGCGGTCGGCGTGATGCATCCGCGCATGCAGGATCGCGCCTGATGCCACCTTCGAGGAGAGGCGAAGCCACCGGGCGCCTAAACGATCGAGAAAACGTGAGAAGGCCTTGCCTTTGAAATCGAATTTTTGCAGTTGCAGATGAAACAGCGTGGCCAGAGAGCTGAACAGCAGGTTGTTGACCGCAAAGCGGTCGAACTGGTGGCCATGGATCGCGATGTGGCGGCGTCCTTCAAACTCCCACTCGTATTCCTGGTAGACCTTCACGCCGACCAGGTGCGACATAACGTCGCTGAGGCCGCAATCATGATTGCCTTCGACCCAGACCACTTCGATCCCGCGCTTCGGATTGGAAAGCTTGCGAATGTAGCTGAGGAACTTCCAGTGTGGTTTGGTCAGGCGGCCAAAATTCAGGTCGGAAAAAATGTCGCCCAGCAGGATCAGCCGGCGGAAACGGTTCTCCCGCAGCATGCGCGTGGCCTGCTCCGCGCGGCTTATCTCAGAACCCAGATGCAGGTCCGAGAGGATGAGCGTGTCATAGACGGCGGAACTCATCACTTAAAGTTGTAGCAAGCGAATGTTACGGGAAGATGAAAATTGCACAATAAATAGTGCAGGGTATTAACCACGAACCGCATAGGGGCAGATGAGGACATCTGCCCCTACGTGGTTCGGGGTAGTTGAGGTTACTTCGCGGCGGGCGGCACGTACTCTTTCGGCGGCGCAGCGCCTTCGCCGAAGAAGTATTGTTCCATCTGCTTGACGATAGCAGTCTGGTCCTCGCGCCGGGCGGGATTGAGCCGGTATTCGTTCAGCAACATCTTGCAGAATTCCGTCCATCCCTTCCATGCTTCGAGAGAGACGTTGTCGTAAACCTTCTGGCCCAGCTCCGAGTCGAAAGGAGGCTCATCGAGTCCAGGCAATTCTTTCTTCAATTTCACGCAAAAGACCATGTGTTCAGCCATGAAATTCCTCGCAATCCGTGTAAGAAAATTATCTCACAAGGCGGGAGCTGAGGCCGGATCGCAATTCGATCGGACGGTTCTCTATCTGCGTCGCGATTTACTTGTGACGCTGAGTCACGGCCACGCGAGCCGCATCGTCATGTGGACGGATAGTTCTTGACGTAGCGATAGAACCTGGCTTGTCCGCGATCTTTCCAATACGGTGCGTTATAGGCATCGATGCCTGGCCCGCTGCTCAACCGGCTGAAGAAGACATGCTGCGCCGGATTGACCACGATACCCACATGACCGGGCCAAACCACCAGGTCTCCGGGCTGCGGACGCTTCACGCGGCGGAAGTCGTCACTGCCGTCGTAAAGATCGGAAGAACTCTCGTAAGGATAAGGAAACCCGGCTTGCAGATATATGGCGTGCACCAGGTGTGAACAATCAGCCTGACGAGTCGCATGGGTGCGTGCATCAAGCGCTGCGGCAATAACCGATTGCCCATCATCCTTGCTTAGAACAGCCGCATGCCGGCTTGCAGACTGGCGCCGAACTTGGGAAACGGCGTCCGGCTGGACCTGCGCCTGCGCGGACCAGGCACTGAGTGCGAGTCCGCAAAGAGTCAGCTCAACCGTTATTGCGGCGAAACGCATAACTCGTATTTTGATGCGGAATCGAGGGAATCGCGACAGGTTACGCCGGTACTAGTTTGTGTGGGGCGGACACACCTATCCGCCGCTTTTGATCTTGTGCGTAGGGGAGGTGAAGCCTCGCCCACCTGAGCGATTCGCCAAAAACTTGCATTCACCGTCAAAAGCGGGGGCGATGGCACACGCTACACATCGCACAGATCGACAGCTTGCCGCAGCGATGTAAACGGATCGCGTGTCGGCACGAACTCATGCGCCACATAACCCTGGAAGTTCGTGGCGGCGATGCCGCGCATCACGCCGTCCCATTGCACTTCCTGAGTGCCATCGAGTTCATGCCTTCCGGGAACTCCTCCGGTATGGAAGTGGGCCAGCCACTGGATATTTTTCTGGATGGTGGCGACCAGGTCTCCTTCCATGATTTGCATATGGTAAATATCGTAGAGCAGCTTGACGTGCGGCGAGTTCACGGCCTGCACCACCTGTAATCCCCAGGCGGAGTGATCGCACATGTAATCCTTGTGGTCCACTTTGCTGTTGAGCAACTCCAGGCAGATCACGACGCCGTTGTCTTCGGCGATTTTTTTCACACGGTTCAGCCCGGCGATTGTGTTCTTCGCGCCTTCTTCGTCCGACATGCCGGCGCGGTTTCCGGAGAATGTGATCACGTTTGGCACTTTGGCTTTGGCCGCCAGTGGAATGTTTTTACGAAATCCTTCTTCGATCGCGGCGTGGTTCTCGACCCGGTTCATGGCGCTCGTCAGTTCGCCGCCCCCGGCGTAAGCCATGCTGCACACCAGGCCGTAGCGCCCCGGAACTTCGTATTCCTCCGGCTTGAGCAGATCGATGCCCTTGCATCCAATCTGCGCGGCGTAGACGCAGAGCTGGTCCAGCGGAGTGTCCTTGTAGCACCAGCGCGACACGGACTGCTTGATCCGGCCCTTGCGCTGCACCGGAGGGGTCTGCTGCGACCATGCCATGGATGAGACAGAAGCTGCGGCCGCTCCCGAGAGCGCGCCCTTGAGAATGGTGCGCCGCGATAGTTTGTCCGCCGATGTTTTAGCCATAGACCGCAGAGTGTACATCCGAACCGAAAAAATGGGGAGAGGGAATGGGGAGAGGCACGATCCGACCGTTGCACTCGCTCGCGCGGGAGAATAGACTTCGTCTCGTTCGGCGGTCAACGGCATTCCGAAATGTAGCGCCGGCGTCCCGCCGGCCCGATGGGCGGGCAGGATGCCCGCCAGACAGCGGGCGCTACACTTCCGGTAACGCGGTAACAGGAGGGTCGTCGTTTGATGATTCGTTCGATAAAAGGCTTATCAGTATTCAAACTCAGGATGCTCGTGCTGGTCACCGTGGGACTCGCCAGTTGTCTCCTGGCGACGGCACAAAAGAAGACGCCACAACCCAAAACGGCGCAGTCCAAGACAGCACAGACAAATCCAGATCAAACCAAGACGCCCGAGGTGACTTATCCGGCCGCGCTGGCAGACAGCGGGAAGACTTTGTTTGGCCAGAATTGTGCTTTTTGCCATGGCCGCGATGCCGGCGGTGGTGAATCCGGTCCCGACCTGATGGATTCCGACCTGGTCACCAGCGACGTGCGCGGAGACAAGATCGGACCTTTCGTGCGCAACGGACGCCCCGAAAACGGCATGCCCGCCTTCAAACTTTCCCCGCAGGAAGTCTCCGAGCTGGCTGCTTTCCTCCATACCCAGAAAAAGAGATCCGAATCGCGGCCCGGCGGACGGCGCGGAGTCTCTGTCAGCGATCTTCAGACAGGCAACGTCGAGGCGGGCAAACAATATTTCAACGGCGCCGGCACCTGTTCGACTTGCCACTCCCCGACCGGTGATCTGGCCGGTGTAGCCCGGCGTTATCGCGGCCTGCAGCTTGAAAGGCGGATGCTCTATCCGCACAACGCTCCCGCAACCGTCACCGTCACTCTTCCGTCCGGCCAGACAGTCGCCGGGAAACTTGCTTTTCAGGATGAATTCACCATCGGGATGACTAACGATGCGGGATGGTATCAGTCCTGGCCAACCAGTCAGGTCAAGTACTCAATCAATGCGCCGGCCGAAGCTCATGTCGAGCTGCTCGGAAAGTACACCGACGACGACGTTCATAACCTGATGGCGTACCTGCAAACCTTGCGCTAGGAGCGAACCGGATTGCGAACCTTAAATCATTTTCATAAAGCTCTTCATCTTTTCGTCCTGACCCTGATCTTGCTGGTTGCCGGACGCGTTCTGGCGCAGGGCCTCGATCCTGCGACGATTGCAAATCCCCCCGCCGACAGCTGGCCGAGCTATCACGGAGACTACTCCGGTAAACGCCACAGTCCTCTCACCCAGATCACTCCGCAGAATGTTTCATCGCTGGGATTGGCGTGGGCCTTTCAGACTGGCCAGCTCGCGACGCTGAAATCTTCGCCTTTGCTGGTCGATGGCATTTTGTACTTCACCGTCCCGGACAATGTCTGGGCGATCGACGCGCGCTCCGGACACCAGATCTGGCGTTACACCTATCCGCCCAACAAGGGCCTACACATCGGACATCGCGGCGTTGCCATGTATAAGGGTTGGTTGTATTTCACCACTCCGGATGCCCACCTCATTTCCCTGGACGCCAAGAACGGCAAAGTCCGCTGGAACATCCAGATCGCCGATGTCGAAAAGGGCTATTGGTCCACCATGTCTCCGCTGGTGGTCCGCGATCACGTGATCGTCGGCGTTTCCGGTGATTTCGACAACCTGCCGGGATACCTGCGATCGATCGATGCCGAGACTGGGAAGACGCAGTGGCAGTGGGACAGCACGCCGCCCGTCATCACTCCAAACACCGCCTCAGGTGGAATGACGTGGATGACCGGCACTTACGATCCGGAACTGAACCTGGTCTATTGGGGAACCGGCAATCCCACGCCGGTGCTGAACGGCAAGACGCGTCCCGGCGACAATCTTTACACCTGCAGCATCGTCGCCCTCAATCCTGAGACGGGTAAGCTGGTCTGGGCTTTCCAGCCTTCTCCGCACGACACTCACGACTGGGACGCAGTCGAAACTCCGGTACTGGTCGATGCCGACTTCGGCGGCCAACCGCGCAAGATGCTGATGCAGACTTCGCGCAACGGCTACTTCTTCGTCCTCGACCGCACCAATGGAAAGAACCTGCTCACGGTCCCCTACGGTCCGGTGAACTGGGCACTCGGCATCGACAAAGAAGGACGGCCGATTCCCAATCCAGCGAAAGAACCGGCGCCGGACGGCCGGATCATCGCCCCTGACGAAGGCGGCCTCACCAACTATCGGTCTCCAAGTTTCGATCCCAAGACCGGACTGTTCATCGTTTCCGCTCACCCCAGTTGGTCCATCTATTTTGCCAAGCCCGCCGACGGCACCTACGGCTGGGCCGGCGCGGACTACGATGTCTGGAGCAAAGGCGTGATCGAAGCCATCGACTACCAGACCGGCAAGATTCGCTGGAGCCACGACATCGGCAACGATGCTTTCGCCGGCGTGCTCACCACCGACTCAGGACTGACTTTCACCGGAGACATCACCGGCAACGTCCTCGCTCTCGACACCAGTAACGGCAAAACGTTATGGCACGCCGGCACCAGTGTCCGCATGGAAACTTCTCCGATTACCTACGAACTGGACAAACGGCAATACGTGCTGACCGGCAGCGGCGGCGTGTGGTTCGCCTGGGCCTTACCAGAGAGTGCGCAGTAGAGAACGGGCTCAATTCGTCATTCGGGGAAAAGCCGGCACAGGTTAGAAAAATTCAAATCGTTGCGGGCGTGAAATCGCCGTCAGAAGCATGTCGCGATCCATTCACGGAACAATGGGCAGCAGCATATAAGATGCCTCGCCCGCTGAGTGATGGATCTCATTTTTAGCAACCACCGACCTGGTGTCGCGGTAATTGTCGCCGCCGGTGTTCAAATTACGCGCGTAGGTAGGGAACCCACTGCTCGACACCTCGACGCGTATGCGATGGCCCGCCGCGAACTGATTGCCAGTCCCGTGTAGATCAATCGAAAGCTGATAAGTCTTGCCGGGGGACATCCAGACTTTCTTGTTGAAACCTTCGCGATAGCGAGTGCGCAGAACCGCTCTCGCGAGGAGGAACGCCTTACCGTCGGCATCCACATCGAGCAGGCGCACGATGAAGTCGGTATCTTTAGCGCTGGATGAGACCGACAAAACTGCCTGTAGCGGTCCCGTTACTTCGACCGGTTTCTCCAGTGGCGGAGTTGTGTACACGAGAACATCAGGACGCTTGAGAATCTCAGCTTCATCCACCCGGTTTTGCGACATGGGAACGGGATTCATGGGGTCGTAGCTAAAGGCGTCCGGCTTTTCACTGCCCGGTTCCTCCGGGCTGAGGATACCGTCTCCGCTGCCCGTGTTTGCCTTGCCGCCGCTGTGAAGAAAATATTTGGTAAAGCGCGTGCCGGGAAGAGGCCATTCGTCCGCCGTGCGCCAGCGATTCGCCCCCATGACGTAAACACGAACTTTGGGCATGTTGGTCACGCCATTGTCGATGCCCTTCAGCCAATGATCGAACCAACGCAGGTAAAGGTCGTAATAGCCAAAGCGGGCGTCTCCCATGTCGCGCCCAAGAACAACCGTGTGCTCGGTGGCTTTTTCCGACTGGCAATGTTCAGACGGAGAGACGATCAGGTACTGGTTGTCACGCGCCGTGGCAGTCGTACTGTTCGTTTCGGCGATAAAGCTCGAAGAAATGCAGTGTTCCGGAGACTTCTCGGTCATTCCATGAGGAGAGATGAATGGCGGGCACGTTGAAGTGGTGGCGGCTGTCCACGTATCCCAGACTGTCCCACCAGGGATCATCAAGATCGTGCGAGACCCAGTCCTCAAAATCCGTTGGTGGGCCCGTCCCCTTTAGCACATCGATGACCGGCAGCACCGATAGCCGGGCGGGATCGAGTGGTTTTGGATCCTGACCAGAATGGGGCAGCTTGCTTCCATTCTGTCGCATCCAGCCGGCCATGATGTCGAGATTCAGTGCGCCCCCTTCGGTGAGGTTGCCGAAACGGTAGGCGCCGCCGGCGACCTGCGGGATCATGGCCGTGTGCTGAGGCACCTGAAGCTTGCTCAATTCGATCTGGTCGCCGCCCAGGTAGGAACAACCGTAAGTGCCGACTTTGCCGGTCGACCAGGGCTGAGATGCCGCCCAAACCACCGAGTCGGCGCCATCGTTAGGGTCATTCAAGGAGAATGTGAACACACCTTCGGAGGCAAATTTGCCGCGCAGGTCTTCCACTGCAGCGATGTAGCCTTGACCTGCCCACATGCGTGCAACGTCTTCCACTGCCAGCTTGTTATAGGGCGTGAGAGTCAAAATGACGGGGAGTTTACCTTCGACTCCCACCGGAAAGTAGAGGTCGGCCGCCAGCTTTACGCCGTCGCGCATCGGCACCATGTGATCTCGTTCCACTCGCACCGAATAACGTGGCGTTGGAGCGCCAGCCGGAGCGTTGCCGGTTTGCGCTGCGGCGCCGCCGGAGCTTGCAATGAATACAGCCAGCAGCAGGCCGGCTAGTTTGCAAGCGAGACAGAGAAAACTGCGACGTCTGTAGAACACGGCCATGTTCGTTTGCCTCGATTCCACCACGAAGAGCCAACCACAGCGAACCGTGCCCGGACATCGAGTGTTCAATACGGCGAACAATAATCGCAGTAGCCACTCCGGTTCGCCACGCACCCGGTCTCCGACTTACCTCAGCAATTCGGTGTTTGCCGACGTCAACCAGAAAAGAAGAGACCCGCTGGCATGGATAAGAAAGACCTGTAAGTTCAAGTCGCAGATGCCTTTTCCAACTGGATACTCTAGACTGTCGATACTTGGGCGTGGTCATCCTGAACTAGTACGTCTTCGCGCAATTTTTCGGCCCGCCCGCAAGGGACAATGACAGATCCTCAACTCATAGGCCCCGGGTCCGGCGGCACGCCGGCGGATTCTGACATACCGCGCGAACGCGCCCGGCTCTCTTCCGTACGATCTGCTCAAAGAGGCCTCGCGGCGGCTGGAAATCATGTCACTCATCGCTGCCTCGCTATGGGTGCTGGGCACGATCGGCGATCGTATTGCCCTCCTGGCAATGACCCATGGGGACAGGATATGGCTCCATCCGCAAGCGACGGATGTAATCTCTGGAATCAGCGTATTGGTGTCCCTGGCTCTGTTCTTCTACATTCGCCGGGGCGATCGGGATCCGAGGTTCATTCTCGATCTCGGGCAGGTGTACATGGTGCTGATGGCCCTCGCCCTCGGCCTGCTTATTCACTGGGTCCGGGTGCCGAAGGAATGGCCGGTTTCGCCGATGATCAGCTGGATCGGGGTAGTCGTCCTGATGTTCGCGGCGATCGTGCCCAATTCCCCGATGAAAACACTGATCGCCGGACTCATCGCAGTATCGATGAACCCGATCGCGATGTTAGTTGCAAAGGCTCGGGGAACCTGGGAGTTCGGTTCCGTGAGCAATGTCTTCCTGATGCACTACCCCGATTACCTGATGGTCGGCGTCGCTGTCGTGATTTCGCGAGTTGTGATGAGATTAGGCCAACAGGTTACAAAGGCCCGCGAAATGGGAAGCTATCGGCTCGTGACCCGATTGGGTCAAGGTGGAATGGGAGAAGTCTGGCGGGCCCGCCACCACATGCTGGCACGTGATGCGGCCATCAAACTGATTCAACCCGACGCGCTGAGTCGCAAATCGGGAAACAGCGCAGTGCTCCTCCGGCGACGGTTCGAACAAGAGGCCAAGGCGACGGCGTTGCTGCGCTCGCCTCACACTGTGGAACTGTACGACTTTGGCGTGACCAGAGATGGTGTCTTCTACTATGTAATGGAATTGTTGGACGGAATTGATCTCGAAACTCTCATCAAAAGATATGGGCCACAGCCGCCGGCACGAGTCGTGAATATCCTGCGCCAGGTGTGTCGGTCCCTGGCGGACGCTCACAGTCACGGCATGATTCATCGCGACATCAAGCCCACGAACATATTCCTATGTCGAATGGGAAACGAATATGACTTTGCAAAAGTTCTCGATTTCGGCTTGGTCAAAATCTTGAACGACAATGAAACGAAGATGACGGTCGAAGGCGCGACCACGGGAACGCCCGCGTACATGGCACCCGAACTGGCTTTGGGGAATTCAGATCTCGACGCGCGAGCCGATCTTTACGGACTGGGGTGCGTCGCCTACTGGTTGACTACCGGCTGCCTCGTCTTTGACGAAAAGGGCGCCACGGCCATGATGTTGGCCCACCTGCAGAAAGCGCCAGTTGCACCGTCAACGAGAACCGATCTCGGCATTCCGGCTTGCCTTGATCGCGCAATCATGATGTGTCTCGCCAAGAAACCGGCAGAACGCCCTGCAAGTGCCGAGGCTTTCGCGGGATTGCTCGAAAGCTGTGGAGACATAGGCTCTTGGACTCCGGAAGATGCGAAGCACTGGTGGCATGCCAACGTCGCCGATGCTGGCGTCCAGGCAGGTGACGAGGTTGCATCTATTCGCGTCAACCCCGACGCCTTGACGACGCTATGAGCAAGGACAAATCGCGTTCCCTTGCGCAACGGGTTGAGTTTGGTGGGCCCTCTAGGATTTGAACCTAGGACCAATGGATTATGAGTCCACTGCTCTAACCGCTGAGCTAAGGGCCCGCTGAGGCGTCAGCAGATCAACAGTTTCGCATAGCCCGCGAACAACCACCAACTCCGTGTGCAGGGCGCACACTCTTGTCCGCCGCTCTTGACTTTGTTTCTATGTCCAACGGTCATACACAGAGCTGCAAGCCTTTAAAGTCAACTGCTGCGGACAGGAGTGTCCGCCCCACACAAACCTTTCCTGAATTTTCCCTGCCGAAATGCCGATAGATCGGCGGTGAAAGCTTTTCTTCCGCGGCTGCGGATCGTGCTGCTCTGCAAAGCCGTGTATTCAGGCTTTTTATTACTTTCGTACCGGCGACTTACTACCTAAGTGCGGCTAAACTGAGGCGCTGGATTGATCCGTTCAAATCGAACTCAAACATAATTGTGAATGCACACACAAACTGAAACCGTCCTGGCGCGTGTCAGCAAGCAACTGTCGCAGCTTGAAAAGCGCGACGGAGAATTCTGGCTCATCGTGTCACTGGCTGGCCTGCTGGTCGGCGCCGGGCTTTGCGCTGTGCTTTTTCCGGCGGCCTTCCTCAAGGAAGGCAATATTCACTTCGAGATCACGGTATCGCGCCCTCTGGTGCTGGGTCTTGTGGTTTTGCTGACGTTGCTGAATACGTATCTGGTTTCTCGCCGTATCGAACTCCGCCGTCTGCGAGAAGAGTTGATTTCCCGGACGATCCAGCAGGAACTGGTGCAGCAGCAGTCCTTCACCGATCCTTTGACCGAGATCTACAACCGCCAGTCGCTCGAAGAAATGGCGGCACGCTTCATGAGCCAGGCGCGCCGTTCGCGCAAGCCGCTTACCTTGATGCTGATCGATGTCGACCAGTTCAAAGACGTCAACACCCGCTTCGGCCACCTGACCGGCGATGTCGTGCTGGCCAACACCGCGGCGCTGCTGAAGCATTCCGTGCGCGGTTCGGATGCGGTGTTCCGTTACGGCGGAGATGAGTTCCTGATTATCCTGGCCGACACTTCATGCGTTGATGCCCGGCACGTGGTGGACAGAATACGAACCGGCCTGGCGGAATGGAACCATGCCGGACACGTCGAAAATTACGAATTGAGTTTGAGTATCGGAGTCGCTGAGTGGACAGAAGGTAAGACTCTGGACAATCTGCTCGACGGCGCCGACCACCAGATGTACGCCGCCAAAGCCGACCGCAAGCTGACCAAAGGCAAAGCAGCCGGAGTTTAGGGATTCAAACTGTGGCGCGGACGAGCCTTTTTCTCAACGTTGGACGCTGCAAAACGTTGGACGCCTGCCAAAAATTAAGTTGGATATCCAAGAAAAGCCGCGAAGCGGCGTAAGAATAAAGCCCACGGCGCAAGCCGTGGGAAATCAGTGGGCCGCGTGCGAGCCCCGAAGGGGCGAAAGAAGGTTTGTGACACAGGATCGAGCGCCCCGGTGCGAAGACGCTCACACCGATCTACATCAGCAACTCATTAGCCCTCTGCACGATCGGATGCTGCATCTCCTGCAATTCGTTCTTCACCAGGTTTAGCCCGTACACGCACTGCTCGAAGTTGCGCGAGAGGTTGGCGAAAAGCGGAGCGACCTTGGCGTACTCAAAGTGCTCAAACTTGGAAACGATGTAGTAGCTTTCTTTGCCCGCCTTGATCCAGTCCACAAAATTTTCCAGACGGTTGCGGCGCAGGCGAAAGTGGTTGATGCTTTCCGGAAACATTCCGGTGAAGAAAAGAGTGTAGTCGCCAATGTGTTTGCGCACCTGGCGTTCGCGGTCGAAAGAAGGCGCGGGTCCGAATACAGGATTCGATTCGACCAGCATGTCGCCGACATCGGTGAGAGGTTTTCCTTCGGCGTTGCGAATCCCGAATAATTCTTCGGCATCGCAAAACTCGGCCAGCAGGTGAGCGACGTAGTTCACGATCTGGGGATCGCGCAGTCCAATTTCCTCGGCATAGTGCCGGCCCACGAGTTCGACAAACAACTGCTGCAAGGGATGCGATTCCGGAATCATTCTGGAACTCACCTCCTCCGACTCTAAATCCCGAGCGACGCGGGATTGCTGCACTACATCGTCATTCCGTCTACTAGACCTCAGCTCGATAGCCAAAGGCAAGTGACTTTTGTAAGTCCGTCAAATCGATATTTCCTATTCACTTAGAATCCGGCCAGAGCACGAAAGGTTTCTCTCCGAGACTTGCTGGCACACTCTGGCTCTTGGCTGCTAATTTCGGCGGTCGCAATCCGTCTACAATAAGTTACGGAGGCAAAATGGAACGAACCAACATTTCAAGCGGCGTCCAGTGGGAACCCATTGTCGGTTACTCCCGTGCGGTGAAAGTCGGTTCTTACGTGCACGTGTCGGGAACCACGGCGACCGGGCCAGACGGCAAGATCGTCGGCGTCGGCGACGCTCGCGCCCAAACCGATTCAGACCCTGAAGAACATCGAATCGGCGCTGGCGAAAGCGGGCGCCACACTGAAGGACGTAGTACGCACGCGAATCTTTGTGATCAACATCGCCGAGTGGGAAAAAATCGGCAAAGCCCACGGAGAGTTCTTCAGCGAGATTCGTCCGGCGACGTCAATGGTGCAAGTCAGCGCGCTGATATCTCCAGAAATGCTGGTAGAGATCGAAGCCGACGCAGTGATCGGCTGACGGCAGAGATGTCGTGAGGGCGGACACTCCTGTCCGCCGCTTTGACGGTGTGTTTTGATCTTTGTTCTTACATCGAGGACGATCCAAATCAACATCAAGTTCAAAGGCGGCAGACAAGAGTGTCCGCCCCACAGCAGAGCATTGGACGGGACACCTCAATGATGTATCATGCCCACCCGAACCCCAACCGAGGTGGACATGCGTTCTCTGCTCAGCCTGATTGTTGCGATCACTCTGGTCTCATCCGTCTTTCTCCCAGACGCACCGCCCGCCGGCCGTCACCGTGATTCGCGCCGGCACACTGATCGACGGCAAGTCCGACCAGCCTCGCCGCGACCAGGTGATCGTGATTCGCGGCAACCGCATTGAAAGCGTTTCCGACGCGGCCGCCGCAAAAATTCCCGCCGGTGCTACCACCATCGATCTCTCGCACGCGACGGTCTTGCCCGGTCTCATCGATTCCCACACGCACGTCTTTCTCCAGGGAGAAGACCCGGCGCAGGGCGGCTACGACGCCAACATCCTGAAATATCCGCTGGCCTTCCGCGCGGCGCGGGCCACGGTCGCGGCACGGCGCGCCCTCGAGCAGGGATTCACCACGCTGCGCGATCTCGAAACCGAAGGCGCCGGCTACGGCGACGTGGGAATCAAGGAGGCAATCGACGGCGGATACATCCCCGGCCCGCGCATGCTCGTGGTCACGCGCGCCATCTCGAGCACCGGCGGCTACAACCTCGAAGGCTATGCTCCTGAACTCGACATGCCCAAGGGCGCGCAGCTGATCGACGGCCCGGTCGAGGCCCGCAAGGCGGCACGCGAACAGCTTGATCATGGCGCCGACTGGATCAAGGTTTACATGACTCATCGTTCCTGGGTGGGAAAGAAGGGCGAACTGGTGTCGCAGCCGACGCTGACGGTCGAAGAACTGAAGGCGATCGTGGACGAAGCCCACGGCTGGGGCAAGAAAGTCGCCTGTCATGCCTACAACGGCATCGGATTGCAGCGCGCCCTCGACGGCGGCTGCGACTCGATCGAGCATGGCCTCGAAATCACCGACGCCCAGATCGCGCAGATGGTGAAGCAAGGCACATGGTACTGCGCGACGCTCGCCGCGTACTACCACGACTGGTCTCCGGCCGACACGCCCGCCGGACAACGCGATCGTCAGCGGGTAGCGGCGCACGGAGTCTCATTCCAGAAGGCCCTGAAGGCCGGAGTGAAGATCGTCTTCGGCACCGATATGGGCGGCATCCTCTGGACCGAACCGATGGCCCAGGAATTCCCCCGTATGGCCGAGTTCGGCATGTCGCCAGCCGAAATCATCAAGAGCGCAACTTCACGCGCCGCTGACATGCTCGATATGACAGGCCAGATCGGCGTAGTAGCGCCCGGGGCCTACGCCGACGTCATCGCCGTCAACGGCGATCCGCTGCACGACATCAATGCGCTGGGATCCGTGACCTTTGTGATGAAAGACGGCGGTGTATTCAGGAACGAAAACAAATGAGGGTGACCGTATAGGATTTCTTTGCGTCCTTCGCGGAATCCTTTGCGAACTTTGCGGTTCATAGATTTTCGAACAGCCGCCGGCCAGGTCAAAGCCATCACCGCAAAGGACCGCAACCGGAAGAATTCTGAATTTCGCCCACGGCTGCTGAATCTGCTTGACACGGCAATTGCGCAGCGTCATAATGCGGCATTCTCCGTGATCGTCATCCCGATCCGAATCAAGGAGGGGACATGAACGTTCTGCAACTTTGCGATTCCGACGTGGCTTCGGTGCGAGTCGAAGTGAGCGCGGCGGACGCCATCCGCCTGATGCTCGACCGGCACGTGGGCGCCGTCGGCGTAATCGACAACCAAGGCAGGGTCGCGGGCATCTTCTCCGAGCGCGACGTCTTGCGCAAGCTGTCCCTCACCGGACGCAACCCCGAAGTCACGCCGGTCCGCGAGTTGATGACCACTCCAGTGGAACTGGCGACCATCTCCACCCGGCCGGGTGAAGCCCTGGCCATCATGCTGGAACGCCACTTTCGCCATCTGCCGGTAGTGGACAACTCCGGCCGCCTGCTGGGCATGCTTTCGATCCGCAATCTGCTGGAGCAGCGCATCGACGATCTCAGCCATGAACTGGATTCGCTCGAGCAATACGTCACCAACGACGGACCGGGCGGCTAGACCTCGTCTCCGGGTAAAATACATAGCTTGATGCCCAAAATTTCTGCCGCCCTGCCCAAAACCATTGCGGTCATCCGCATCATCACGTCTGCCTTCTTTCTGGTTTTCAGCGAGTACAAGATTTTCGGCCCCGAGTTTACTCACGGCGGATTCCAGCAGTATCTCCAGGGATTTATTCAGAACGGCGCCGTGAGTTTCTACCAGCCGATTCTGGCCAATCTGGTGCTGCCGCATGCGGTGTTTTTCGGATACCTGGTGGGCGTGGTCGAACTCTTCATCGGAGTCTGCCTGCTGGTGGGATTCTGGGTGCGGCCGGCGTCGGTGCTGGGCGCTCTGCACATGCTGAGCCTTACGCTCGCCACCTGGTGGGAGCCCGGACCGGGAGTTCCGGTGTGGCGCTACTTCGGCGCCGAACTCGACCATCTGCCACTGCTGTTTTTGTTCATCATCTTTTTTGTGGCCGACGCAGGGCAGGAGTGGGGTCTGGACGGATACCGCTCGCAATAAGCCAGTCTCGGGCGTCCAACCTCGATCGTTGCCCAATCCAACATTAATCGAAAAAGAACTACGCAAGAGGAGCCGATGAAGAAATCAGTCAGAAGAGTTTTGTTCGCAGTCATGCTCACGTCATTTGCTGCTGGGTAGCCTTGCAACCGCCCAGGAGTCTGCCGCGAAGTCCACGGGCAGAGTCATTGTTCACGCGGGAAAGCTTCTCGATGTCCGCAGCGGCAAGACGCTCACCGATCAGGCCATCGTGATCGAAGGTGGCAAAATCACCAGCGTCGGTTCTTTCACACAGGCCAAACGTTCCGCGGATGATCGCCTGGTCGACCTCTCGAACGCCACCGTGCTGCCCGGGCCTGACCGATGCTCACACTCACCTGACCGGCAATCCGCAGGATGTCGGACCGCAAGCTCTGTCGATTTCGATTCCGCGCGCGACCCTGACCGGCGCCCGCAACGCGCGCATCACGCTGGAAGCCGGCTTCACCACGGTCCGCAACGTTGGCGCCGACGGATACGGCGACGTCGCCCTGCGCGACGCCATCAACGCCGGAGATGTTCCGGGCCCGCGCATGCTGGTAAGCGGTCCTCCTCTCGGCATTACCGGCGGACATTGCGACGAGAACGAGCTGCCTTACGAATTTCACTACTCGGCCCTCGGAGTCGCCGACGGCGTGGAAGGCGTGCAGCACAAAGTTCGCGAAGTCATCAAGTACGGCGCCGATGTGGTCAAGATCTGCGCCACCGGCGGCGTGCTTTCGCACGGAGACAATCCGCAGGCTTCGGCCTACACGCTGGAAGAGTTGAAGGCGATCGTCACTGACGCCCATCGCCTGGGACGCAAGGTCGCGGCGCACGCGCACGGCGCGCAGGGCATTCTCTGGGCTTCGCAGGCCGGCGTGGATTCGATCGAACACGGTTCCTACATCGACGACGCCGGCATCGCCGAGATGAAAAAGAACGGCACCTACCTGGTGCCCACGCTCTATCTGGCGGACTGGTTTCTGGACAACGCCGAGCGGCTGCACGTTCCTCCGGAGCTGATCGCAAAGGGCAAGGAAGTGATGCCGGCCGCGCGCAAGAACATCGCCCACGCCTTCAGCAGCGGAGTGAAAGTCGCATTCGGCACCGATGCGGCGGTCTATCCTCACGGACTGAACGCGCACGAGTTTGCCGTCATGGTGAAGCTGGGTTTGACGCCTCTGCAATCGATTCAGGCCGCCACCATCAACGCCGCCGACCTGTTGGGATGGTCCGACAAAATCGGCGCAGTCGAATCCGGCAAGTGGGCAGACATCATCGCAGTCGACGGCGATCCGCTGCAGGATGTGACCACTCTCGAACGCGTGAAGTTCGTGATGAAGGGCGGAGAAGTGGTGAAGAACGATTACGGGAAGTAAGAAAAATTAGAAACCGGCAAACGACGGGTGCCCCACCTTTCGATTTTGAAAGGTGGGATTCCACGAGGTATCGAGCTGAGGATTTTCCCGCGGACTTGGATGATCGCATCGCCCACCCTCTCGCAAACTACGCGAGGAGGGCGGGGCACCCATTGGCGGACCTATCCGTACAGAAATTTCTTCACTGCAAAACACCAAAGGCCGGCTTCTCAGCCGGCCTTCACGCAAAACGAAAAAGCAGAAACTACTTCTTGGGGGCGATGGCGTCTTTGGTGGCTTTGGCGACGCGGAACTTCACTACGGTCTTGGCCTTGATCTGGATGGGTTCACCAGTCTGAGGATTGCGTCCCATGCGGGCCTTGCGATGTGCCTTCACCAGGCGTCCCAGGCCGGGGATCACGAAGAGGCCGTTCTTCTTTGTTTCCTTAACGGCGATGTCGGTAAGGTTTTCGAGAAATGCAGCTGCGGTCTTGTTGTTGGTCTCGAGCTTTTCCGCCAGCAGGCGTACAAGTTGCGTCTTGGTCAAACCTGAAGCCATGAAGCCTCCTCTAAATTGCTCTGAAATTTTCCTGCGATGAGCGCTATCTTATACCAGTGTTCTGTGGAAAAGTTCCGTTTCAGCCGCATTTTATGCGGATTTCCCAGAGGTAGGACTCTAAAAAGACCACAGAAAATCATATTCCGACGCGGGTCGATCTTCCAAAACGGCCCATTTACTGCCGCGCGCACGACCACGGCAGCGTGCGCCTTCCCGGATTCTCTGCCGCGAATGTCATAATAGTTAATGGAGACTCATCCTGTGAGCTGTGCGATTTGCGAAAAGCGTAAAGAGAAGCGCTTCTGCCCGGCCATTCACGGCCGCATCTGTCCGCAGTGCTGCGGCGAGCAGCGCGAGGTCACGCTCGATTGTCCCAGCGACTGCGTGTATCTGTTGCAGGCGCGCGAGCATGAAAAGCCGCGCAGCCTGGCCGATCTGAATCCGGCGGACCTGTTCGTCCAGGTGGAAGTCGAAGACCAGTTTCTTTACCAGCACGAACATCTGATCATGGGACTGACATTCGCTCTATCCAAAAGTGTTCGCGCCGACCGCAGCTTGAAAGACACCGACCTGATCGCTGCTCTCACCTCGCTCACCAAAACCTGGGAGACGCTGGTCAATTCAGGTTTGCACTACGAGAGTCCGATCACCAGCGCTTCTCAACATGCCGTCGCGGCGGAAGTGCAGAACATGATCAAGGAATATCGCGAGGCCGAGCAAAAGCACACCGGACACATTCAACTGCGCGACTCCGAAGTGCTGCGCGCCCTGGTTTTCATCGTCCGCATGGCCAACGCCCGTACCTCGGGACGGCCCAAATCGCGTGCCTTCGTCGACTTCGTCGTGTCGCAGTTTCCAGAAAAGTCCTCTGCAATCGCCGCTCCGGAAGATGCCGGCAGCCGGCTGATTACACCGTAGAAGACGCGGCCACGGACTTCGGACTCTCACGGTACATCTTAAGCAGAGATAATTCCAACGAAGTCGCTACGTCCAGAGAAGAAATAGGAATATCCGTGTCAGATCCGTGTAGATCCGTGGCCTGAGGTCTTGCGCCGAGTACCGCTTCACCGCCTGTCCCGCCGGCAAAGCGTCTCTCAATTCCCGCACCGTCTTTTTGAATACCGGATGCCGTGCCTCAGGCGCGATTTCTGCCAGCGGTTCGAGGACGAAGCGGCGCTCGTGCATCGCCGGATGCGGGATGGTCAGGCCCTTGGCTTCAACGATCGAGTTGCCAAAGAGCAGAATGTCGATATCGATGTTGCGCGGCCCTTTTTTCTGCAGGCGCCGTCGTCCCATCTTCCGCTCGATGGCAAGAACTCCGCGTCAGCAGTTGTCGCGGCATTTTCTCCGTGTTCAGTTGGACGGCGCAATTCAGAAACCAGGGTTGGCTGGTGAGTTCGACAGGTTCGGTTTCGTAAAACGAAGACACCGCCACGACTTTCGCCCAGACCTGCCCAGCTGTTCGATCGCCGTGCTCAGATTCGCTGCCCGGTCGCCGACGTTTGAACCGAGCGATAGATAGACGTCTTTCGCCATGTCGGCGAGTCTCCTGTTTTCAAAAAGTTAGGTTTGAGCGGGACGAAGGGCGCAAACTCTCGTACCCAGCGACAGCGTGTTACCCGCTCACCTTCGTTACTTTCGAACGGTCGGACCGCAGCCTACCATGGAATCTCTATGCCGTTGGAGTCGCTGCTGCTCAGCCGGGACCCGGAGATCATTCGCGTCCTGCAGCCCGCCCTGGAAAAGCTTTCCATTGATGTCGAAGTCTGCCGCGGGGTCGGCTCCGGGCAGGAGATTCTGCGCACCGAGAAGTTCGATGCCATCATTGTAGATTGCGATGACTTGAAAGGCGCGGTCGGAGATCCTGGAAGGATTGCGGAAAAGCGCCAGCAACCGGAATTCCGTTACTTTCGCCATCCTGAATGGAAGCACGACCACGCAGCAGGCCTTCCAGATGGGCGCAAATTTCGTGCTGCAAAAACCAGTTTCGGCCCTGAATGCCATGCGCTGCTTCAGCGCCGCGGTCAATTTCATGCTGCGCGAACGGCGGCGTTATTTCCGCCATCCCATGGAAGAGTCCGCGACTCTCACTTTCAGCGAAGGACAGAAACTGAAAGTATCGCTGACCAATCTGAGCGAGGGAGGCATGGCCATCTTCTTCCGCGGCGCCGTTGCCCAAAGGCAGCGTCTCCACTGTGTCGTTCAAGTTGCCCGGAACTGCCAGCGCGCTCGACACCAAAGTCCAGATTGCCTGGATTGACGACTCCGGCCGCGCCGGTCTTCGTTTCATCGAAATGCCGAAAGAATCGCGCGACCCACCTGGACGCGTGGCTGGCCGAGCAATGCGAAAAGATGGACCGGCAAGCCCACTGATCTGTTCTCCGCAATTCCCGCCCTGTTGTTCGTGACTTCCCAGCGTATCCACCTTGTGACTTGCGCAATTTTGCCGCGCCTATCACGCTGGAAGAGGAAAAATCACCCTCGAGGTCTTATGCTGTCGATTCACACGAGAATTGATCGCGCCCAACGCCTGGTGCGCATGCTGGAACGGGACGCGCCGCTGCTGGCCGTCCGAGTCGCCGAGTTGGGCCCGGAGCATCAACAGTCAGCCAAAAGTTATGCCGCCCAACTGACGGCGCACGCCCGCGCCGAACTGGAAAAGCTGCTGGAAGAAGGCTCGTACTGGGACCCCAACGACACCACCCCCCACCCCGCGGACTAGCAGTAATCATGTGGGGCGGCCACTCTTGTCCGCCGCCTTTGAAGTTGGTTTTGGGGTGCGAAGCTCTCCAGGGTGTGGTGTAGCGCGGTCTCACGCCGAGACTTGCCAGAAAATCAAAGCTCAACGTGCGGCGGACAGGAGTGTCCGCCCCACACGGCCTAGATAGCCGGCTGGGCCACTGCCTGGACTAACGGCGCCACTTCTTCGGAATCCTCTTCCACCGTGGTTTCTTCCCACAGGGTTCGGTCACGCAGGATGCGCGATACCAGGGCGGTATGCATGGCGTGTCCGGCGCGGTCGGCAACTACGTTGCCCAGAATCTGCTTGCCCAGCAGCGCCAGGTCGCCGATCAGGTCCAGAATCTTGTGCCGCACAAATTCGTCAGGGAAGCGCAGCGGCGGGTTCATCACTCCGTCGCGAGTCAGCACAATCGCGTTTTCCTGGGACGCGCCGCGAATCAGTCCCTGCTGCCGCATGGCATCCGCTTCGTGGAGAAATCCGAACGTGCGCGCCGCGGCAATCTCGGTGCGATAATTCCCGTCCGACAGATCGACTTTGAAAGTTTCTTTTCCGATCAAGGGATGAGGGAAGTTGATGGCGTATGAAACCGAATACGTTTCGGCCGGATACACCGCGATAAATTTGTCCCCCTCCCGCACCTCAAGCTCACGGCGGATGCGCAGATAGGTTCGAGGACGTCGCTGCTTGCGAATTCCGGCATTGCGAATGGCATCCACAAAGGGCAGTGCGCTGCCGTCCAGAATGGGCAATTCCAGGTTGTCCAGTTCGACGATGGCGTTGTCGATGCCGCAGCCAATCAGGGCGGAAAGAAGGTGTTCGGTGGTGGAAATCAGCACGCCCTTTTTCATCAGGCTGGTGGCGTAGCTGACCCGGGCGACGTTACGGCTGATAGCCTCGAGTTCGAAGCCGTCGAGGTCGGTGCGGCGGAAGATGACGCCGGATCCGGCGGGCGCGGGCAGGATCCGCAAATTTACCGGAGCGCCACTATGCAGTCCTACTCCGCTGCATTCAATTGGTGTTCGTATTGTTTGTTCGTTTATCAAACAAGGGTTCGGCTGTTTTGTTTGATGATGAATTTACCCCCTGCGGCAGAAGTTCGACTGTGGCTATTTAGCCACACTAATGGATCAGGGTACGCGTTGAACTGTGTACTAAGTAACTGATTATAAAATACTTAATTGCAGATCCATCGTTGTGGGGTAGAACCAAGGTATTACTGCCTAGGTGAGCGGTCAGAAGGCTGCGGATGGGAAATTGCGCGGAAATTCTTGTCATTCCGACGCCGGGTTTACCGGCGAGGAATCTGCTTTCTGCCGGCAGCGGAACAACAGATTCCTCCCGCGACCGCACGTCGGAACGACAATCATCCTCGATCACGGTTTCTTGCCTGGTGTCGCCGCTGCCGGGTCGAACTGCGAGTCGCTGATTCCCTGGTTGTAGCCGACCTTGGTCACGAAACGCTGGCTGGACATGTCGCCGTTATAAAAACGGGTGACGGTGTGCGGCGTCATGATGCCTTGCACTTCGCGGTAATTGTCGTAGACCTCGTCTTCGATGTTGCGTTCCTTGTCCGTCGTATCCCGCCAGGAGAAACTCTTCTTTACCGGCAGGTGGTCGTCAATGTTCACGTAAAGGGTCACGCCCTCGTTATGCGCGTTCATCACCGTAACCTGCTCGACCGGTTTCTCTTCCGCGACAGTTTGTCCTTCGTAGAACAATGCGACTCCTGGCTCCAGCAGCCACTTTCGAAGCACCCAATCCAGGGAAAAATGGCGGCGGCGCAGGTAGTCGGTCAAATCCTTGGGATCTTGCGGATGCGGACCTTTGAACGTGATTTCGTTTCCCTTGTCGCCGTTGTAAACGTAGATCACGTCGCGCTGCTTGGTGAGTTCGATACGCTCTTTGTCGGGAAACCTGTAGAAGCGCCAGAACAGGACGCCCAGGCTGTTTGGCCGCCCGTGATAAAAGCTGTAAGTACGGCCCTCCTGGGTGATGTCCTGAATATTCATATATGCCGGCCCGCCCAAAGCTTTGATGGTCTGGTCCAGGACGGCTCTGGCCCTGCGGGCGTTCTCCTGGTCCACAGGTATGGTCTGGGAAGGTGGCGCCATTTCGGTCTGCGCCAGGGCAGTGGCGGCCAGTAGAAGAATCGTGAGGAACTTCATCATCCAGAAAGTTAGATGCAAAGAAATGAAAAAGATGTGTGGGGCGGACAAGAGTGTCCGCCCCACACGTGATTTTATTCAAGACTAGCCGACCAGCACTGCCCCGCCGTTCACGTTAAAGACTTCGCCCGTGATGAAGCCGGCATATTCTGAGCACAGAAAGAGAATAGGACCCGCAATCTCCTCCGGCTTGCCTGCACGCCCCACCGGAATCCCGGCAAAGATCCGAGCGCTGGTCTTGGGATCATTCAACGCCGGAGCCGACATATCCGTATCCACCCAGCCCGGCGCCACCGTGTTGACGTAGATCGCATCCCGCGCCAGTTCCGTGGACAGGCCTTTGACCATGCTGATGAGAGCGCCTTTGGTCGCAGCGTAGTCGCAGTGAAAGGCCTCGCCGCGTTGTCCGGCGGTCGAGCTGACCAGGACGATATGCCCGGCGGAGCCCCCCGACTTACCCTGTTTCTTCATCTGCGCGACCGAGTGCTTGATCAGCGCGAATACGCTATCCAGGTTGATGGCCATGGTGCTGCGCCATTGCGCGTCCGACATCTTTTCGATCGGCGCATCTTCTGGAGGCCACACGCCGTGATTGGCCACCAGAATATCCAGCCGGCCGAAGCGCTTCACCGCCTCCGCGACCAACGTCTGGGCTGTTTCCGTGCCCGAAAGATTACAGGCGACGGCGGCGCAATTTTCAGCTCCGAGTTCCTTCACCAGTTCTTCGGACGGAGCTTTCGCCTTTTCATAGTTGAACAGCACGCGCGCCCCCGCGGCTACAAAGAGGCGGACAGCCGCCGCACCAATTCCGCGTGATCCGCCAGTTATAAGGGCAACCTTGCCAGAGAGAGAGAGAGGGATAGACATGCAGAGATAGTTTCCCGTGTAAGCCAGGAATTGGCAAGTGCCCAGGAAAAATGCTGTGGGATGAGATGTGCGTCAAAGCCGGTCAGAAGCTGCCGCGATTACTTCGCACAGCATGACCGGGCTTAAAGAGATTTTGCCAAAGACCAACGACCAAAGACCAACAACGCTTTTGCTGGTTATCAACTACCCCAACTGCTCGCCCGCTCCGTCTTGAGTTCGCGAATCAGGATACGCACCAGCATGCCGTCAAAGCGGGTGCCGCTCAATTTTTCCAGTTCGAGAAGCGCCTGTTCGCTGGTTTTTGCCGCCGCGAACGAACTCTCACTGGTCATGCTCACGTATGAGTCCGCAATCGCGATGATGCGCGCCCACAGCGGAATCTTCTCTCCGCGCAATCCAGTCAGATAACCGAGGCCATCGAAGGATTCGTGATGGTGTTGCACCGCTTCCCGCAATTTCTTGCCTTCGGGAAGAATGGCCATGATTTCCCCGCCAACCTCGACGTGCATTTTCAATTGATAGAACTCACTCTCGGTCAGCGGTCCGGGTTTGTTCAGGATCCGTTCCGGGACAAACAGCTTGCCCACGTCATGCACCCGTGCGGCGTAGACCAGATCGTTGACGTCCTCCGGAGTCAGGTCCAGCGAGCGCGCGATGATCTCGCTGTAACGCGCCACCATCACCCCGTGTCCGGTGTTGTTCAGTTCGCGCGCCTCGGCGGCATTCGTCAAAGTCTCAATCGCTTCCCTCAGAATCTGCGCCGAGTGCGCTTCTTCCCCGCACATCTTTTTAAGCGTGGTGATCAGTTCATCCACGTGCTCGGGGCCGGTGTGCTCGCGCTGCAGAAAACCTTCGATGTATCCCGAGATCATCTGGCGTCGCACCGCGGCGGTTTCGCCTCCCGACAACTCTCCCGCGGTCGAAACCTTGTCTCCGCCCGCCTTTTTCGAGATATACATGCCCGCATCGGCGACGCGAATAATGTTTTCCATCGAAAACCCGTGCACCGGAAAGCTCGCCACTCCGAAACTGCCGGTAATGTGATGCTCGGAGAGCATCGGATCCTGTGCCATCCACAGCCGCAGGCGTTCGGCCAGAACTTGTGCCTGCTCTATGCCGGTTTCCGGCATCAGGATGATGAATTCGTCGCCTCCGTAGCGCGCCACCACGTTCGACTGGCGGCATTTTTGTTCGAGCAGTCGTCCCACCCGGGTCAGCACCAGGTCGCCTTCCAGATGTCCTTTGGTGTCGTTCACTTCTTTGAATTTGTCCAGGTCCATCAGCACCACCGAGATAGGACGGCCGGAACGGGACGCGCGTTTCAGTTCCGAACTGAGCGCTTCGTAAAAGAACCGCCGAGTCTTAATCAGAGTCAGACCATCGGTGATGGACTGCTGTTGCAGTTTCTGGAAGACGAAAGCATTGTGCAGCGCCGTGGCCAGCAGGTCCGCCAGCGTGCTCAGGATCAGCCGGTCAGCCGGCTTGAAAGCATCTTCTTTGAGGCTTTCCACATTGAGGACCCCAAGAAAATTCTCGCCATAAGCAATCGGGATACACAGAACCGAGCGCGCTCCCGGCAACACACCCAGCAGAGGAGCTTCGCTCGTGGTCTGTACCAGCGCCGCCTCGCCACTGCGGGCCACCTTGCCGAGGATCCCCACTCCCAGCGGGATACGCTTGCCCAGCGCGTCCGCGGTGATGCCGGCTTCCGCCTTGATCTCGATCTCTTTCGTCGAGTAATCGAGAAGGCCGATGCCAAAATGATCGAAGCTGAAGTTTTTCTGGATGTGGCCCACGATGGCGGCCAGCATCTGTTCCGAATCTTCACTTGAAATTGCAGTCTTGGAAATATTGTTGAGGAAAGCCAATTGGCGCGAGCGCCGCTGTTCTTCGGCAAAGAGGCGCGCATTTTCCACTGCCACCGAGACCTGTCCCGCCGCAGTCTGCATCACTTCCAGATCGCGCTGTTCGAACACGTACTCGCGTTCCGTATTCATCGCTGCCATCACCCCGGCAGGTTTGCCGCCCAGTAATATTGGCGCACCGCAAAAACACTTCGCCGGCCGCGGCGGCAGGAAGGTTACTCCCAGCCTCTCACGCGCTTTTTCCAGATCCGAACGGATCAGCAAAGGTTGTCCGCTGCGAATGATGAACTCGCTTAAACCATTGGCAAGCTTGCGCGAGCGCTTGGATAGAATCTCGCCTTTCTCCACCTCGATCTCGAAGCTGACCTCATCGCCTTCCTGAAACGCGATGTAGAAGTCGCTGGTATCGAAAATCTGCCCCAGTTCTTTTTGGACAGTCCGCAGAATCTCGTCCTGGTCAAGCCGCGAACTTATGGCCTGTCCAATCTGAGTCAGTAGCTCAAACTCTTTCGTACGCCGCTGCGCATCGTGCATGACCACGTAGTTTTCCAGCGTCAAGCCAATCTGCAGAGCCAGTCCAATAAGCAGGCGGAGGTTCGACGAACCGAACATACGGCGTGCACTGTGTGGAAACAGGATCACGCCGAAATTGTTTTCCCGGGTCTGCAGGCTCACCGCGGTGACGTTGTAAATCTTTTCTTCCGTCATCACCTCTCGAAATTGCAGGAAGCGGCCGCCGGGAAAAGCCGGCAAGGGTTCCGGGATCTCAGGGACGCTGCGCAGAGTTACGAATCCGCCACGCCGGTAAGCCAGTTCGCAGATGTACTCTCCCGCTCCGCTCTTCTCCAGTTTCCCCAGGAAATCAGCCGAGAATCCGCGTTGCACTGAAGGCAACACCGCGCGCCAGCGCTCCGAAATGCAGATGACCGCTCCTCCCGTGGGCAGCGGCGCAACCAGGCGGTCCAGAATGCTTTGCATGCTGGGAGCCAGATCTTCGGCGGATAGCAGTCGCGTGGGATCCACACCCAGCGTCGAGAATGCCAACGCATTTTCCTGCACTGCGCTGCGCTCATTTTCCGCCAGCACCATCACCATCGCGATACCCAGCGCCAGTTGCGGAATCGGTCCCAGCAGGTCCGACAGCTGCAAATACGAATTGCTGAATTGCTTGAACAGCATCAGCACCGACCACAACGCCAGGGACATCGCAAGCATGGTGAACGCCAGCGAATTCTTGCGATGCGCATACCGATAAAAGAAGAAGGAACAATAGAGCAGCACCAGGGCAACGCCCACTTCCAGCCGGAGGCGTGGATCAGGAACCATTTCCGGATGAAACACCCGGCCCACCATTTGCTGGCTTAGATTCCACAGGCTCAGGGCTATTCCGGCGAGACCCACCGCGACGTCGTACCAGCGCAGGCGGAACCGTTCGCGCATCAGGCGGGTTGATATGAAGATACAAAGCGCCATCGCCGCCAATAGCAATGAAGCCAGGAGCGAGATTGTGGCGGAGGGATTCCGGAACGAACTCCACGCATCCAGGGCATAGTGGAGCGTGTAGGCTCCCCACCCAAGTTGCCAGGCGCGAAAGTAGTCCTGCCGAGTCTGCTCGTACAGGTACGTGAAAACCAGGAAGAGCAGCAATGCAACTACAGTCGGAACTACGACAAGACTTATCGTGACGCTATTCATGGCGCGATGAACCGCAACCTCAGCCAGAGTGATAAACAGTTTCTAACTATGCATGCTTGCACACGGGTTCGGCCATGACAATAGTCTTGTGTATGGGGGTAGATTGGAGTTCAGAAGCTCATTTCCACTTCCGCATCAATAAGTTGCGAAACATTTCGGTGCCCGGTTCGCTTGACGCTACATTTCCTCAGCCCGTACCATCAGGACACGACCTTTCGTAATGTCCCCATCCAATAGCTCGTCCTTGAATACGCAAAATGGTCCTCGCGTCCGCTTCGCCCCTTCGCCCACCGGTTATCTGCACGTAGGTGGCGCGCGCACGGCGCTGTTCAACTGGCTCTTTGCCCGCCATCACGGTGGCACCCTCGTCCTGCGCATTGAAGACACCGATCTGGAGCGCTCAACCGCGGAAATGGTTGAAGGAATTTTGCAAGGCATGCGCTGGCTCGGTCTCGACTGGGACGAAGGCCCGTACCATCAGACTCAGCGTATGGAAATGTATCGCCAAAGCGCGGCCAAGTTGCTTGCCTCCGGACATGCTTACTATTGTTTTTGTACCAAACAGGAATTGGAGCAGCGCCGCGCCGCAGCGACTGCGGAAGGGCGTCCACCTCGCTATGAGGGGACCTGCCGGAAAATTTCCCGGGAGGAAGGTGCGCAAAGGCGCGCCGCCGGAGAATCCGCTGCCGTGCGTTTCGCCATCCCGGATTCCGGCGTTACTGCATTCGACGACGCCGTTTTCGGCAAGGTGGAGTTCGCCAACAGCGAGTTGGAAGATTTTGTCCTGCTGCGCTCCGACGGCGGCCCTACGTATCACCTGAGCGTGGTGACCGATGACGTGGACATGCGCATCAGCCACATCATCCGCGGCGCTGACCACATTTCAAATACGCCCAAGCAGGTTTTGCTGTACCAGGCGCTGGGCGCGGCTTTGCCAATATTCGCCCACGTGCCCCTGATTCTTGGTCCAGACAAGACGCGGCTCAGCAAACGCCACGGCGCCACCAGCGTGATCGCATATCGCGATGAAGGAATTGTTCCCGAGGCTTTCCGCAATTTTCTGGCGTTGCTGGGCTGGACCCCTCCTGCATCGGGCGCCGACGGCGCTGCGCAGGAAATTCTCGGCGACCGCCAGCTGATCGAACTTTTCGATCTGAACGGTATCTCGCACTCCAATGCCGTATTCGATCGCGCCAAGCTCGACTGGTTCAACACGGAATACATTCGCGCCTATCCTGCCGAAAAATTACTGCCGTTGATTCAAGAGGAATGGCACAAGACCGGTGTAGAGCCGGCAAATACCGATCCGGAATGGTTACTCGCGACCATCAATTTGCTTAAGCCGCGGGCCCGCAGTCTCAAAGACTTTGCGACATCCTTTCGCGCGTTCTTCAGCGACACCTTCCAGCCCGATCCCGCCGCGGTCGAAAAATTTCTCAAGGACGAAAGGATCCGCGGCCTGCTGGTTGAACTGGGCGAACGTTACGCAGCGTCGAGCGAGATTTTCACCGAGGCCGGAACCGAACGCCTGCTGCGCGACTTCGCCGCAGAAAAAGAGATGAAAGCCGGTGCCCTTATCAACGGTACCCGCGTCGTCCTGACCGGCCAGGGAGTCGCGCCCAGCCTGTTCGCGGTCATGATGGCCCTGGGCAAAGATCGTACGGTCGCCCGCCTGAAAGCCACCCAAAAACTAGCCGTGCAAGTGTAGAGAACGGCAGTATGCGTTGCAGATGCAATAACTGAGAACCGAGAACTAAGAACTGAAAACTGAATTTAATCCCCAACAGGTTTTTAGTTTGCGGTTCAGAAATGAACCCTTCGTGATACTTCGTGTCCTTTGTGGTTAAAGCCATGTGCTCGCAGCGCAGTAGAAACTGACCCACCACTGTCATCTTGTATCCCACCCCGGCACTGTGCCGATGCAATAACTGACAACCGAGAACTAAGAACTAAAAACTGAATTTAATCACCAACAGGTTTTGAGTTTGACGGTTCAGAAAATGACCCCTTCGTGATACTTCGTGTCCTTTGTGGTTAAAGCTCTGTGCTCGCAGCGCAGTAGAAACTGACCCACCACCGTCATCTTGTATCGCACCCCGGCACTGTCATAATGGTGTATATGTGGCCCGTCACTTCCCTAAAGCGGGACGATCGTTGGCTCCCCAAGTCCGTAATCTGCCTGCGCGACTACAGCTTTTGACAAATTTCTGAAAGACATCGTCGCCGGAATTACTGTTGGACTGGTGGCTCTGCCGCTCGCCATGGCCTTCGCCATCGCATCGGGACTCACGCCGCAAGCCGGTATTTACTGCGCGGTGGTTACGGGCTTCCTGATCTCCGCGTTCGGCGGGTCGAAAACTCAGATTGGCGGACCGACTGGCGCGTTCGTGGTCGTGGTCGCTGGAATCATCGCGGTACACGGCATCGACGGACTGTTCATGTGCACCGTCATGGCGGGCATCATCCTGATCGTTCTCGGTGCCACTGGAATGGGTACGGCCGTGAAGTTCATTCCGCGGCCGGTGGTCATCGGTTTTACCAACGGCATCGCGGTGCTGATCGCGAGTACCCAGATCAAGGATTTCTTCGGACTGCAACTGGCCAAGGTCCCCAGCGAATTCTGGTTGCGGATGAAAGCTCTCTACTCCGCCGCCCCCACATTTTCTTTGACCGCCACGTTGCTCGCGGCAGGGACCGTCGCCGTAATGCTGGTTTGCCGCGCCCTCTCCAACAAGATTCCCGGGGCGATCATCGCCATGCTGGGCGCGACCGTCGTCACATACTTGCTGAAGCTTCCGGTGGAAACCATCGGTACGCGTTTTGGCGGAATTCCCAGCGGCATGCCACATTTTGCGATCCCGCACTGGCACGCGAGCCTCGTGCACGGCCTGCTCGGACCAGCCTTCACCGTCGCGATGCTCGGAGCTATCGAGTCGCTGATGTCCGCGGTCGTTTCTGATCGCATGAGTAATGACCGTCACAATCCCAACGTCGAACTCATCGGACAGGGAATCGCCAACGTCTTCTCTCCGATGTTCGGCGGTTTGCCGGCGACGGGCGCCATCGCCCGCACCGCAACCAATATCCGTGCCGGAGCGCAGACGCCGGTTGCTGGCATCATCCACGCTCTCACGTTGCTATGCGTGCTGCTCTTCGCCGCGCCTCTGGCCAGTTACATTCCCATGGCTGCCCTGGCGGGAATACTGATGATCGTTTCCTACAACATGGGCGAGTGGCGCGAGATTCCCCAACTGCTGCGCCTGACCAAAACCGACATCAGTGTGTGGCTGGTCACGTTTGGACTGACCGTCTTCGCCGATCTTACGGTTGCCGTCGAGGCCGGGATGATCCTGGCGGCATTGCTCTTTATCGCCCGTGTGGCAGAGACAACGACGGTTTCCCAGGTGACCGGCGACTACGTCGAAGACGGCCGCCTGCACATTCTGCAGGACAAAGACATTCCGTATTACGCCACCATTTTCAGAATTCACGGACCGTTCTTATTCGGCGCCACCGACAAGATCGGAGCCGTGACAGAGCGAATGCATGAGCTTCCGCCCATCGTCATTATCCGCCTGCGGAATATGACAGCGATCGACGCAACCGGATTGTTTGCGCTGGAAGAGATTGCTAAAGAACTGCACGCCACCAAGCGCACGCTGATCCTTTGCGGAGCCCGCGAGCAGCCCGCCAAGATGATTCATCAGGCAGAATTCGAAGAAGTAGTTGGACGAGAAAATATTTGCGCGAATGTTCAGGAAGCCCTACTGCGCGCCGAAACTGTCTTCGAAAAGATTGAAACCGGCGCCGTAGTCTAAGAAGATCCACCTGGCCGTGGTGAGCCCAAGTGGCCGGGCCAAAACAACTGGATAGGGTGGAGCAGGCCTTCAGGCCTGCATGTTGATCTGCTTTAAATGTTGGGGCTTTAGCCCCTGAGGTACTTCTGCTCCACCCAAAATCACTTGCATGCGGCTATCCCAGGCGAGTGGTTAATCTTCCGGCGCCGCTTCGCTCTCAGCTGGCGCCAGCGGCAACTGCGAGGCCCGCCCAAGCAATCCCCGTTCCTGGGGCGAGAACTCGTTTTTGAACCGGTCCGATTCGATCACCTGCTGCCGCTGCTCCGGCGGCATAACGCTGAGGTCCCGGATCGCCGTCCGCACCTTTTGCCGGCGGTCAGGTGGCAAATCCCTGAGTTGTGAAAACAATTGCCGAGCCTGTTGCTTCTGATCTGGCGTCAGGTGTTCCCAAGTCTCCATGCGTTGCAGGATGCGCTCCTGCTGTTTCGGCGGCAGGCTGCTGAAACGCTGCAGACGCTCTCTCAAAATTTGCTGCCGTCCTGGCGGAAGGCTGCGAAACAAGGGATCGTTGTCCAGCGCTTTTTGTTGCTGATCGGGAGGCAGATCTTTGTAGCGGCGCAGCCACTGGCCGGCATGATTGCCTTGCAACTGGGCCTGCTGCCGAGCTTCTTGCCGGGCCTGGCGCCTTGCCGCCAGCCGATTCTGGGCACCACATGGCGGAGCCACGGACGTCAGCATTAAAACGGCCGTCGCTGCGGTCATCGTGATGGACTTCAGTCCCGACACTGTCTTTCTCTTCTCTGACCTTGAAGCTCGTCACTTTCGCGACCGGCGAAATCCCTACGGATTCGCAGTCACATCCGGCTGCACGGCGAGATCATCGAGCACATCGAAGTCGGAATACAGATTCTGATTTTTCTCCAGCGCCTGCAAATCTCCTACGGCCGTGCCCGGCTCCGCCATGACTGCCACCGGGGACGACCCGGAATTGCTTCCCCGTTCACCACTATTCATTCGAACCATGGTCACGCTTACCACCATCAGCAGCGCGAACGATGCTGCCAGCACCGGCCGGCGCAACCATCGCAGCCAGCCAACAGATTGAGTTGCGCTTTCTTCACGCAAACGCGCACGCAACCGGACATCGAAGTACGGCGACGGCTCCGGGGCCTGCCACTCGTCCAGCAAAGACATGGTCTGTCGAAATGCTTCGAGCTTGCCTGCACACTCGGTGCAGAATTCCAGATGAGCCTTGACCTCGGGCGTGGCTGTAAGCAGCCCCGCAGCCAGGTCCGGCATTACTTCGCGCGTTTCATTGCACTTCATGACTTGCTTCCTTTACACAAACTCTTTGAGCTGTTCGCGCAGCGTTTCGTACGCTCGAAACAGCAACGACTTGGTCGCAGATTCGCTCAGCTTCAACACATCCGCAATCTGGCGATAATCCATCTGCTGATACTTGTGCATCACCACCGCAATTCGCTGCCGCTCCGGCAGGTCCTGCACCCGTTGCCGGATGGCGGCCAGACGCTCGCGCTGTACCAGATTGTCTTCGACGCTGGGCGTCCGGTCGGGAAGATCCAGCGTGCGTCCGCTGTCCTCGTCCGGCTCGTCCAGGCTGACCGTATTCTCCGGGCGCTCGTGCCTCGTATCGCGGGCATGATTCACCGCCAGGTTGGTGGCGATGCGATACAGCCACGTCGTAAACTTGGCGCTGGCTTCGTAGCTTTCCCGCGAGCGATACACCCGCAGAAAAACTTCCTGGGCCAGGTCTTCCGCCGCGGCATTACTGTGCGCCATGCGGAACATGAAACTCACCATGGGACGCCGGTACTTCTGCACCAGGTATTCGAAAGCCGAATCATCTCCGGCTTTCACCTGCAGCATGATGTCGGCATCACTCTGGCCGCCATCGGGCAGAGTTGTGTCAGTTTCGAACGGCGCCTGCTGTGCCCCCGTCGCCATAGCAAGCAACCCACGATCCATGGCTATGCTGCTCACCTCAGATTCAACCCCTGGGGAGGATGAAAGTTGCGCCTCCACCGCCGCGCAGTCCGGCTCGGAAGTGCCTTCGGTACTATGGGCTGCAGGTACTTTGGCGGGTCTGGGTTCGCTCGGCATCGGGTATGTCCAACCGTCGTGCGCACCGCAGAGACCGCCGGACGGCCCCGGAAGTCGCGGCAGAATTAAGGCTATCACGCTCGCCGGATACGGAAAACTGGTTCGTTTGCTAGAATATAGCCGTTCGGTCGGGCGCTTAACTCAGCGGTAGAGTGCCATCCTCACACGGTGGAAGTCGTAGGTTCAAATCCTACAGCGCCCACCATCTCATCCTCAGAATGGGATGGCCGCCACTCTAACCATCGCATTCCTCAAATACACGTAGGGACGTACGCCCTCGTCCGTCCGGCGGAGTTCCGCATCCTCTTCCCGTTTCAGGTCATGCAAAGGTAGCGCCGGCGTCCCGCCGGCTGTCGCGAGGGCATCCTGCCCTCGCAGCCTGCCCTCGCAGGAAGAGACGCCAGCCTCGGAGACTTCAACACCGCAGCAGTTGTCCCCACCCGTGCACACTTCGAGACATGCCCTTCTTGCTGACCTCGGTCACTTGGCGTACATCCTTTGCTGGGATAATCTGAATCCATATTCACAATGGCAGCGCCGGCCTCGGCCACCGGCTGATCATTAAACTGGCTTCCAACAGGAGAGTAGTAATGCGCAAGACCCCGGTCTGCCCTTTTCCGAAGCGTGTCCTTTTCTGCATTTTTTCAATCCTGATCCTCGCCACCGTCTCATCTGCCCAGGTGCGAAACCGCATCACGCGCAGCCTCGCCGGCGATCAAACCGCAGCCGTCATGGGAGCACATCCCATGGCGTAGAGCTGCTTTCGATCAGGGCCGGGTCAACGGCGGCATGCGCATTTCGCGCGCTGCCATGGTTTTCCGTTTGTCGGCCGAGCAACAAGCCGCTCTGGACAAACTGCTCGCGGAGCAGCAGGAACCTGACTCTCCGAACTATCACAAATGGCTGACACCGGAACAGTATGCGGCACGTTTTGGCATGAGCGATGCCGACCTGGCGAAAGTCTCGTCGTGGCTGAAATCGCAAGGCTTGACGGTCAGCGGATTCTCCCGCGCCCGCACCCGCGTTTTCTTCAGCGGCACCGCAGCCCAGGTCGAGAATGTTTTCCGCACCGAACTCCACAACTACCAGGTGGACGGCCAGACCCGCTTCGCCAATGCCTCTGAAGTTTCCGTACCCGCGGCGCTTTCCGGGATGGTGCTCGGCGTCCGCGGACTCGACAACTTCCGTCCTCGGCCCCGTGCGCGCATAGCCAAACCCAACTTCACTTCGCATCAGACCGGCAATCATTTCCTGTCTCCCGGCGACTTTGCCACCATCTACAACGTCAAGCCACTCTGGGACGCAGGTCTGGATGGAACCGGCCAGACGATCGCCGTAGTCGGACAGACCCAGATCGACGTCTCGGATGTCGATGCCTTCCGCGCCGCCGCCGGGTTGCCCGCGACCAATCTGCAACTGGTTTCGGTGGACAATACCTCTGGCTTTTCATCGGGAGATGAAGTCGAAGCCGACCTCGACGTCCAATGGTCCGGTGGAGTCGCCAAAAATGCGGCGATTCTGTATGTCTACGTGGGCGCCAATTCAGCCAACAATGTCTTCGATTCCATGGAATTTGCCATCGACCAGAATCTGGCGCCGGTGATCAGTACCAGCTACGGTAACTGCGAAGCGAACCTGAGCACCTTCACCGCGGTCTTGCGGTCGGATGCGCAGCAGGCCAACAGTCAGGGCCAGACCATCACCGCCGCCGCCGGCGATTCCGGAGCAGCCGACTGCGAGACCGCTTCGGCTACGACTGCCACTCACGGCCTGGCGGTTGACTCTCCCGCCAGCGTTCCCGAAGTCACGGCACTCGGAGGCAGTGAGTTCACCGGGGATGCAGCGGGAGCTGTAAGCGGCGCCGATGCCGGCGCCAATGCACCCTACTGGGGAGCTACCACAGGCGGCGTTGACAACATCAGCTCAGCGCTGATCTACATCCCCGAAACGACATGGAATGACACAACCTCGGGTCAACCACTATCCTCGACCGGAGGCGGCGTCAGCACCAAATTCGCCAAGCCTTCCTGGCAGAGTGCGCTGACCCCGGCCGACACCAAACGCGATGTCCCGGATGTCACGCTGAGTGCTTCGCCAGCCCACGATTCAACCCTCATCTGCTCGCTGGGCAGTTGCGTAGACGGTTTTCGGGCCACCGATGGCTCGCTGAATGTTGTAGGTGGAACCTCCGTGGGTGCCCCTGCCTTTGCCGGCATCGTCGCCATCCTGAACCAGGCGACGCAATCGACCGGTTTGGGAAACATCAATCCCACGCTTTACACGCTGGCGGTTTCACATCCCACAGCCTTCCACGACATCACTACCGGCAACAACATCGTGCCCTGCACTTCGGGTTCAACCAGTTGCCCGGCCTCCGCACCTTTCCAGATCGGTTTCAGCGCCGGCACGGGCTACGATCTTGTGACCGGCCTGGGATCGGTCAATGCCGATGTGCTGGCCGCCAACTGGCCCGGTTTCTCAAGTACACCAGACTTTTCAATCGGAGCGACTCCGGTTACAGTCGCAGCCCCCGGCCAGTCCGGCACCTCGACGGTCACGGTTTCCATGCTCAACGGTTTCAGCAATACGGTGACCCTGACCTGTTCCGGCTTGCCGGTCGGTGCCAGCTGCGCCTTCGTACAGGGATCGCTGACTGCCACAGGCACATCCACACTGACCATCAGCACAAACTCGAACACTCCAGCCGGAACTTCCAGCGTCACGGTTACCGGAACCGCCGGATCGACAACTCACAGCGCAACCGTGAGCCTGACCGTGTCGTCGCCTGGTTTCACGATTTCGGCCCCGGCACTGGCCCCGGCCTCAATCGCTGCCGGGGCATCGTCCACCTCAACGATCACTGTTGCCCCAACCGGAGGCTTCACTGGTACGGTGGCGCTTACCTGCGCGGTCACCGGCGGTGGCACTCCGGCGCCGAGCTGCGCCTTTAGTGCGAACTCCATAGCGAATGCTTCCGGCACCTCCACGCTTACAGTGAAGACCACCGCTTCGCACAGTATTTCTGGCGCACTGACTTATCCATCGTCCAGGCCAGGTCGTGGAGCAGGCTGGCTGGTTGCAAGCACCGGTGGGTTGTTCGCCGGCATCTTCCTCCTCGGTGTGCCGCGTCGCCGTCGCCGCGTCACTGGCCTGGGGATCATGCTGCTGGTGTTCTTCGCCGCCGGAGTGGGATGCGGCGGAGGCAGCAGCAGTGGTGGTTCCACCCAAACTGGTGGTACGGCAGCAGGCACCTACACCGTCACAGTTACAGCCACCAGCGGCACTAACGTGCAGACCAAAGCCCTCACCGTCACAGTGCAGTAGATGATTGTCTGTGTGGGCCGGACAAGAGAGTCCGGCCCCACACAAAACTAAAACGTAACCGCCGTCGTATTCCCCCCGCACACCAGCACTCCGACCCGTTCTCCCGGCCCCGGCCGGTAGCGTCCCGACAGCAGCGCGGCGAAGGCTGCCGCACCTCCAGGCTCAGCCACCACTCGCAACCCGTTCCACAGCGCCTTCTGCGCTTCCTGAATTGATTCGTCGGAAACCAGAACCACACTCTTCACGTGCGTCTGCGCGATCGGGAACATCAGTTCACCTACCCGCTTCGGGGCCAGCGAATCGGCGGCAATTCCTCCGGCTTCGGCATCGACGGGGCGTCCTGCTTCCAACGCTCGAGTGAGTGTCGGTGCAGCCTCCGGTTCGACGCCGACCAGCCGGATGCGTGAACCGTACCAGGCGGCGATGCCGCCAATCAGTCCGCCTCCCCCAACCGCAACCAGCAGACTATCGAGCTTCGGAGATTGCTCTTCGAACTCCAGTCCGACGCTGCCCTGACCAAGCAAGGTTTCTACCTGATCGTAGGCATGCACGGCGAGTGCGCCGGACTGAGCCGCCCAGATTTCGCTGGCGGCCAGGGCATCGGCGTAGCGCTCGCCGGTAACCACAAGATCGGCCCCGTACTCCCTGATTCGTTGCAGCTTGGTGGGAGACGCTACTTCCGGCACAAAAATCCTTGCCGGCTTTTTCAGCTTCATCGCCGCAAATGCGACCGCCGTGCCATGATTTCCCCCGGAAGCCGCAACCACGCCCGCGTCCGGGATATCACGCATCAGCAGGTTGGTAAATGCGCCGCGAGCTTTGAAAGAACCTGAGTGCTGCAACGATTCCAGTTTGAAGACCAGCGAGACGCCATCGAGTCCGAAGTCGGACCCATCGACTTCAATTACGGGAGTTCTGCGAATAAAAGGACGGATCGTCTCGTACGTTCTGGCAATGCTGTCACGGTCAACTTGCGACATGGTGCAATGATAAATGTAGGCGCGAGCGGAGGACTGTCATCCCGACCGGAGCGCAGCGAAGCAAGCGAAGTGGAGGGACCTTGTGTGGATTTTCATAGAAAGCCGCCGACCTCTGCTCGGCCGGGCGGACGAGGGCGTCCGCCCCTACACGAACCCACCAGTGGGGCGCCGCCATCCTGAACTTTTCTCCCCGAAATGCCGATAAAGCTGTCCGTGAACGCTCCAGCACCTGCACCCGACCCTCGTGCGGCCAAGGCCGCTCCAGCGCCCGGTTTACGTTTCGTGGCGCGCCAGCCGATCCTCACCAAGGATCAGAAAGTTTTTGGCTACGAACTGCTTTTCCGCGACGGCATCGAGGATTACTTTTGTGCCAAGGATGAAGAAGCCGCGTCCAAAACCATGCTCGACAGCTCGTTGCTCATGGGGCTTGACGTCCTGTGCAATGGCGGACGCGCTTTCGTCAACTGCACTCGCGACATGTTGCTGAAGGACTATGTAACCCTCCTGCCTTCGAGCCTGACCGTGGTCGAGATTCTCGAGAGCGTCGAACCCGATGACCTGGTCATGGCTGCATGCCAGCGCCTGAAGGAAGCCGGATACATGATCGCGCTCGATGACTTCACCGTGGGAGACAAGCGCGAGCCCTTAACGCAACTCGCCGATATCATCAAGGTTGACGTGCAAAGTACGACTCCCGAGCAGCGGGCCGCCCTGGTCAAGCGTTACGGTCCGGTGCGCTGCCGCATGCTGGCGGAGAAAGTGGAAACCCGCGAAGAATTTCTGGCTGCCCAGAAATTGGGTTTCGCCTACTTCCAGGGATACTTCTTTCGCAAGCCGGAGACCATGAAGACCCATGCCGTGCAGGGCAACCGGCTGAACTACATAAAAATGCTGCAGGTAGTATCCAAGCCCGAGTTGGAGCCGCGCGAGATCGAGAACGCCATCAAAGGCGAAGCCGCGCTGTGCTACCGCCTGCTGCGCTACATGAATTCCGCGAGCTTCGGGTTCAGCAACGACATCAAGTCAGTACGGCACGCACTCTCGATTCTGGGAGAACGCGAAGTCCGCCGCTGGGTGCGCCTGGTGGTCACGCTGGCCGCGGGACAGAACCGGCCGAGCGAACTCGTGCTCTCCGCCATGGTTCGTGCCCGCTTCTGCGAATTGGTGTCCCCCAAAATTAAACATGGCGATTCCGATATGTTTCTGTTGGGACTGCTTTCGCTGATGGACGCGATTCTCGAACTACCCATGTCGGACGTCCTGGATAAAGTTTCTATCGACCAGGAGACGAAGAACGTCCTGCTGGGCAGCGACAGTTATCTGCGTCCGCTGTATCAGCTCATGCTGGCGCAGGAATCCGGAGACTGGCGCGCGAGTGGGGAACTGGCGCGCACTCTAAAGCTCCCCGAAAGCGAAGTTGCGGAGTCTTACTGGAAGGCCATGCAATGGGCGAAAGAGATGAGCGGCCAGTAGATAGCAAAAAGATAAGTTTCAGGAAACCTCCAGCAAAATCCATCCACCACGAAGCACGCGAGGTATCACGAAGTTTCAATCCGAGGCTTTCCTTGGTGAACCTTCGTGTCCTTTGTGGTTAATGCTTTTCCAAGGTGCGCCAGCCAATTTTCCCCACTCCAACCGGCTGGGTTAGCCATCGTACAGTTACCGTTGTGCAAAACTACGCGACTTAGGACTTGCGCTTCCTCAAGCTAGAGCGGTAACATCATTGGTGTTCCAGTGGCCATGCTCTCTAGCTGGCCCTCCGCGCCCCCTGGCTCCAAACGCCATACGGAAAAAAGTCATTCACGCGTGAGTTTCAGCCGCACGGGGTTTTCGGCACTTGGGTGCATGCCTGTGTCCGAAGCGAGGATTTACCAGAAAGCGATCAGATTGTTCAAGCAATCAGTAAATAGTCAGCAATATCTCACGACGATCGGGTCCCCCTTGGGGCGGACCGAATGCCTAGACCAAACGAGAACAATATGAATGCAGGTCCCGGACACCCCTCCGGAGGTGGAGGAGGGAGAAGTAAGCGGCGACGCGGGCGTCGTCCGCCTAACCGCGGTGGCGCGCCGAATGGCCGCGATCGTCAACAACAGAGCGGCATCTACAGCGCCCCCATGGACCACAGCTACCGTGCCACGCTGGGCGGCGGCAACAATGGATCAAGACCCGGACGCATGCGTCCCGGATTCGCGCCCGCTTACGCGCCTCTCGAGCCCGAACCGCTGCCTCAGGGCGATAACGGCAATTCCCGCATCTTTGCCTTCGTCGATGACCTGTTTTTCCAGGCCAAGATCCAGGAAACCGCGCGCAAGCTGAATGTGAAAGTCGAATTCGTCAAGACGGAAAAAGACCTGCTGGATCACATGAAGCAGAATGGCGAAGAGAAGCCGTCGCTGATCATCTTCGACATGAACAACGCCAACGCCAAGCCCTTGACGCTGATCCCCAAACTGAAAACAAAGTTGAAGAAGGGAACTTCGATCATCGGATTTCTGTCGCACGTGCAGGGAGACCTGAAGATGAAGGCCCACGAAGTGGGATGCGACATGGTTCTCCCACGCTCAGCCTTCTCGCAGAACCTGCCTCAACTATTGCGCCGTCACGGCGCCCCGGAAGCCGAAGCCACAAACTAGAAACCTCCAAATACGCGGAGGGTGCCCCGTCCAAGCTCGGCTTGGTCGGGGATTTTTATTTTCGCGTCACAGGTCTGTCATCCCGACCGGAGAAAGATCATCCGCTTCGCGGATGATCTGACGAAGTGGAGGGACCTGGTGTTGTGGCGAGCGTCTCTACCCCGGAGGCCACTTCAAATCGCGTCCACCCAGCAGATGCACATGCAGATGAAAAACCGATTGGCCCGCGCCCGGCCCCACATTCAATACCGTACGATATCCATCTTCAATCCCGCGCTCGCGCGCCACATTCGCAGCCGCCACATGGCACAGTCCGACAATCTCCGCATCTTCGGCAGACGCCTCCTTCAAACCGCGAATATGTTTCTTGGGAACGACAAGAACATGCGTCGGAGCCTTCGGATCGATGTCCTCAAACGCGAGTGTGTGCTCGTCTTCATACACCTTCTTGGCAGGAATCTCACCAGCAACGATCCGGCAAAATAAGCAATCTTTCATAGCACTTCCAGTCTGAAGAATTTCAGATTGATGATTTTAGATTGTAGATTTTCACCCGCCCCCAAGGCGAACCAACCCCTGGATTTTCTTTGCGCCCTTTGCGGAGTTCCTTTGCGTGCTTTGCGGTTAGGGGGTTTGAGGTTCCCGTCCATTGCGCCAAGTCAACGCTTCGCTAACTGCCGAAATCCCGGCAGATCCTCACCTTTCCCTGTGCAAAAAAGAGAAAAACTTTTCCTAATCCGAACTCCCAACGGTAAATGCTTTCCCATTACGAAAGGGCGGTAACAAGTCCCAAACATTTCGATAAGCCATTCACTTTCATAGGGTTACACATTTGATTCGTCGATGGTAACAAACCGATTTTTTAATGTACGACGGGCCTTAAGTCCCTTAGTATCGGAGGATTACAAGCACTGGCCAGATTGCCAGTAGAACTTGGCATGGCTCGTGCATCAATACAGGTATCCGAACCGGGGATGGGGACACTATCAGTGATTTCTAGGAAACGCTCTGCAGTATTGGGATTATTGGTCGCATTCGTTCTGACGGTCCTTCCCGAGTTTGGGATGGCAGCCACGGTCAGCACCCGCTCCTTGACCGGAACCAAGTCCAGGTCACAAAAAGTAAACGAGGCCCCGCGCGCCAGAAAGCGCATTTCCAAGCTTTCGCGCAGCCGCGCCCGCACTGTCAGGTCCGCACGCACCACCAAGCGCCGTCGCAGCCGCCGCCACTACGAGCGCTTCACCGCCAGCTCATTCACCGACAACAGCTATGACGGCGATGTCATCGCCGGCGAAGACCCAGTCGTTCGCCGCGCCGCCCTCGACGCTCTGGGCAACATGAACGGCACGGTGCTCGCCATCGAGCCCACCAGTGGCCGCGTACTGGCCATGGTCAACCAGCAGTTGGCTCTTTCGAGCGGTGCGCAGCCCTGCTCGACCATCAAGCTTTCGGTCGCGCTCGCAGCATTGAGCGAAGACCTGATCACCAAAGACACCCAGATCGCCTTGGGACGCCGCAGCCGCATGAATCTCACGACTGCTCTCGCGCACTCCAACAACGCATACTTCGAAGCCCTGGGCCGCAAGCTGGGATTTGAAAAAGTCAGCTTCTACGCCCACCAGTTCGGACTCGGTGAACTGGCCGGCTACAACATCGAAGGCGAACACCTCGGCACGTATCCGGAGCACGAGATTTCATCCAAGCTCGGCGGCGTCGGCAAGATGTGCTCCTTCGGAGAAGGCGTTTCCATGACGCCGCTGCAACTGGGCGCCATGGTTTCGGCGATCGCCAACGGCGGCACTCTCTACTACCTGCAGCATCCCAACACGCCGGACGAAGTTGCCAACTTCGAACCGCGCGTGAAGCGCCACCTCGACATCGCTCCGATCATTCCTGAAATCTCCGACGGCATGGCCGGCGCCGTTAGCTACGGCACAGCCCGCAGCCTGCGTGTCAACTTCAACGAAGAAGAAATTCTGGGAAAGACCGGCACCTGCTCCAAAGCCGGCACCCGTTACGGATGGTTCGCCTCCTACGCCAAGACCGACGTAGGACGCATCGTGGTCGTCGTCTTCCTGCAAGGCGGACGCCCCACCTTCGGACCCAAAGCAGCAGAAATCTCCGGCCGAATCTATCGCAGTCTCTACGACCACGACTTCTTCGCCGCCCACCCCACAAACACGGCGAACGCGAAACCGGTAGCCAGCACACAGCAGTAAAGCTCAGCGACTCCACAGAGCCCCGTCCAAGTCCACTTGGGCGGGGTTTTTTCATGCGTAAAAAAATCTGTCATCCCGACCGGAGCAAGATGATCCGCGAAGCGGATGATCTTGCGGAGCGGAGGGACCTTGCGTTGTCTTCGACCATTCCCCCTTAGCGTTTCAGGTAGGATAAAAAACTCACGACGCTTCCACGAGGCCCTGACATGTCCCTGCAACGCCGCAATTTTCTGAAGTCCATCGCCAGCGCCGGTTTGCTCGGCGCTACGGCGCCACTGATCGCAGCTCAAGAGCAAGTCGCACGCGCCACGCGTGCCATGCCGACGCCCCGCATCAAAGACATCAGCGTCATCGAATGCCAGCCTGACGGCGTCCGCCTCACCGTCGTCAAAATCACCACCGACCAGGACGGACTCTACGGCTACGGCTGCGCCACTTTCACGCAGCGCGCCGATCTGGTAAAGCCCGCCGTCGAGAAATATCTGAAGCCATTCCTCCTGAACAAAACCACCGACCGCATCGAAGACATCTGGCAGTCCTGCTACGACAGCTCGTACTGGAAAAACGGCCCGGTGCTGAACAACGCCATCAGCGGCATCGATCAGGCCCTCTGGGACATCAAGGGCCGCCAGGCCGGCATGCCGGTCTATCAACTCGCCGGAGGCAAGTGCCGCGAAGCCGTCGACACCTACGCTCACGCCGACGGCGCCGAGTTCCAGGAAGTCGTCGACAACGCAAAGCGCTATATGGAGCAGGGCTTTCGCCACGTGCGCGTGCAGGTCGGCGTGCCCGGAATGGCCGGCTATGGTGCCCGGCGCAGCGGCGCTCCGCTGAAGGCCCTGCACGACAAGCCGCTCTTCGAGCCGGCGTACTACGTGCGCCGCGCGCTGAAGCTTCTGGAAATCTGCCGCCAGGAGCTGGGCGAAGAAATCGAACTGCTGCACGACATGCACGAACGCCTGTTGCCGAACCAGGCAGTCCAGTTCTGCAAGGACGCCGAAAAATTCAAAATGTTTTTTCTCGAAGACCCGCTCTCGCCCGAAGATCTCGGCTACTTCCGCCAGATCCGCCAGAACTGCGCGACGCCCATCGCCATGGGCGAACTCTTCAACAGCCCGCACGAATGGCAACCGCTGATCACCGAGCGCCTGATCGATTACATCCGCGTCCACGTCTCGCAGGCCGGCGGATTCACTCCCGCGCGCAAGATCGCAATCCTCGCCGAGCAGTTCGGCGTGAGAACGGCGTGGCACGGACCGGGCGATGTATCTCCAGTCGGCCACATGGCGAACGTCACGCTCGACATCGTCAGCTACAACTTCGGCATCCAGGAATACTCGCCATTCAACGACCGCACCCAGGAAATTTTCCACGGCTGCCCCGAAATGAAAGATGGATATCTGTGGGTCAGCGAAAAACCAGGCTGGGGAATCGAGATCGACGAAAAAGCCGCCGCCAAATCCCCATTCACCAGCGGCCCAGAAAATCTAAACGGAGGCTGGGGAGAAATCCGCAAACGCGACGGCACGGTCATCAAGCAGTAGCTCGGCTATTGCCACGAACCATGTAGGTACAGGTCTCCGACCTGTCCAGGCCGAGCGCAGCTCGGCAGCGGTTGTGATCGCACGCAAAAGTTGATGACATTCAGAAATAGCTCAACCAGACATCGCTCCGCCGCTGCTTCAACGCCGCAAACCATCGGCACAGCGGATAAAGCGCAATCACCACAGATGCCCAGACGAGATAGACAACCGGCAAAGAGTATCCCCACCCAGGCGGCGTTGTGATGGGAAACTTGTCAATCGTCGGCGACTCAAACATCCAGTGCACCTGTCCGTAACGCGCATAGCACACCGCAACCGCCAGCAGATGAATGAGAGGGAAGTGCAGCAGGTAATAAAACATCGGCACCTTGCCCAGGACTAGTGCCGGACGCAGGAACCGCGGCGTCCCTCCATCCACAGCCCAAAGAAAAAGCAACGCCGGACCGAGCGTCATCAAAAGAAATAGCAGCGACGGCGGATATTTGTTCGTGTTCAGAAACGAAAGCGCAGTGAAGGCCGCCGATTTCTGCGTGGTCCAGCGCACCGGATCGCCATAAACATTGACAGCGCGCAGAATCACGAAGGCGGCCGTAACCCCCAGTCCCACCCGCAGCAGAAAATTCCTTCGGCGCTCGGACGCCCAGCGTAGATCTGCCCGAGGCTGTATCCAACCGCGGTAACTCCAACCCAGGGAATCAGCGTGTAAGCCACAAACACCGCATGCCCCGGCGGCGCCACAATGAAATTCAGCGAGTGCAGGATCGACCAAACCGGGTTGGCGGACTGGATGGGATCGAGCAAATTGTGTCCCGCGATCATCACCACGCCGAATGCAGTGACCACCGGCGTAGGCAGGTGAATCAGCCCCGAGAGCACGATCATCGCCCATCCCAGCGCCCACAGCACATCGAGAAATGTCAGACGATAGTCAAAATTAAACTGCAACCCCAGGCAGCGAAACAGCGTGACCTCGAGAAAAATCAGCCACAGGCCTCGCGTAAGCAGAAATTTCGATAACTCGCGTTTCGATTTCTTCCGCAGTGAAAGATAAGCGCCGGTTCCGGTAAGCAGAAAGAAAACCGGCGCACAAAAATGCGTGATCCAGCGCGTGAAAAATAACGGAATGGTGGTCTGTGTAGGATCGGTGGGACTGAACGCGGTTTGCCCGAAAAAGTCGCGCGTGTGATCGAGCACCATCAGAATCATGATGACGCCCCGAACCACGTCAACCGATTCCAGACGGAAACGCTTCGGGCCGGTGGGGCCCGTGACTGTCACTACAGAATTGTTCTGTGATAACTCGCGGGTGAGGGCCACTTACAGCCTCCCGCCTATCTTAGACGTAAGCCAAAGCCACAAGTTAGAGACTATTCAGGTCCCGGGAATGCCCCGTCCAAGCTTTGCCTGGGCAAAGGAAATGTCATTCATCACCCCAGACCTGTCATCCCGACCGGAGCAAGATCATCCGCGAAGCGGATGATCCTGCGAAGTGGAGGGACCTTGCGTTTGACTAAATTTCGCAAGCCATCGCAAAAATCTCCGGTATCACCGCCGACGCTCCGCCCAGCAGATGCCACGCTTCCATATAAGGCTCGTACTTATGCCCCGCCGACGACGGCGTCAGAATAATCATCCCCATCCTCCCCTTCACCACCAGCTTCGCCGGGATGATGTACCACACATCCTCCGGAATCACATAAGCCGCCAGAAAATCAAAGTCGCCCTTCTTGTACGGATTCCCCATATACAAATTCGGACGCACCGCGCACGCATACGATCCCTTGTCCCGGCACATCGTCGATTTCACCTGCACCCGCACCAGCCCGCCGCCACCCTCCACCCCAAAGTCGTACCGCGACGAATCGCCCCACGGTTTCGAAACCCCCAGCCCGTACTCCGCCGCCTTCACCATAAACTTCAACTCCACCCACTCCCCGCGCTTCTTAGGATTACGGATAACGGCATTGCGAATAAAAGAATTATGAATGCTTCCCGCTTTTCTCTTCATGGCCAGACCCCAAAAAATCAAAAGCGCGGCCCGCATCGATGGACTGGCGGTGCCGCGTCTCTCCTCTTCTGATCTTCCACTTACTATTTTATCAATCGGGACAGGCCAGAACCGGCTGCGCAGGTACTAACCACTGAAGTAAGTTGCCTACTGGCTCAGAGAGATGGCGGAGATCGTCCAATCGCCCGCCTTGACAGCATTGCCGAGGGTGCCCCGTCCAAGCTCCGCTTGGGCGGGTCTTTGGCAGGGATGTTCATCCGTCACAGACACAGCCGTGTCGCTTGGATAGCCTCAGGACATGCCTTGGGGACTAAAGCGCTTCCACGAATCTCGTGAGCTCCACTTCCTGACTTTCAGCTGTTATCGACGACGGCCAAATTTCGCGACCATCGAATCCCGTATTGTCTTCGAATCCGCCTTGGAGCGAGTTCGACAGCACCACGCCCTCTGCGTATACGGATACGTAGTCATGCCCGAGCACGTGCACCTGCTCGTAAACGAGCCTGAGATCGGCACACTCGCTCAAGCCATGCAATCGCTGAAGCAAGGCGTAGCCCGCAGACTGGCCCTAAGGGCAACAGATTCTTTCTGGCAGGCCCGCTACTACGATTTCAATCTTTGGAGCGAGCGCAAGTTTACGGAAAAACTTCGCTACATCCACAGGAATCCCGTGAAGCGTGGGTTAGTGAAGCGACCCGAGGATTGGGCCTGGAGCAGTTTCCGCCACTACCTCAACGGCGAAGTAGGACCGGTGGAGATCGAATCGCAGTGGACAGCACGGAAGAGAGAGCAGCTTGGGATTTTCCCGACGGTGAAAGTGCGGCCACCTCGCAGAAAATCCCCGCCCAAGCGAAGCTTGGACGGGGCACCCTCGAGAGTAGGAGCGGACACAGTAGCCTGTGCCACCCGCCCCATACTCACTCACACAGATGTGTAGGACTGCGTTCCCGACGCACTTAACGGGTGCGCGCCAGGTCAACTCCGATCGAGGACTGAGTAAACTCCCGCAGGGTGCCCCGTCCAAGCTCTGCTTGGGCGGGGTTTTCATGCCCTTACCCAAAAGCCGTTCAAAGAACGAAGGGCGGGCCACCCACCCTGTCTTGTCTGCCATGTACATGTTTAGTACATTCAGCATAAATCTATGCGGTGGATGGCCATATCAGCTCTCTTGTTTTGCGCGATAACAGGCAGTTCTTCCTCCAAGCCGAACCACGCTCGCGACGCAGGAAATCACGACAGCAAGCCAAAAGGCCCGCCAACGGTCACATTTATTAACAATGAGACACCCCAGAAACAGATAGATCTGCACGACGAGAAGACGCCCCATTGGTATACACCCTTGGAAGATTCTGAAAGACAACTTGTCATCGTTGGGTTCATTACTTTCTTTGCCATTTGGTATCAAGCTGTGCAAAGCGCTAGAGCCACCAAAGCGATGGAAAGAAGCACTGGCGTCACGATGGATATCGAACGTGGAAGGGTCGTGACTTATTGGGAGAACGCAATTCACTTGGACCTGAGTCCTGCGGGCGTCGCCGATGGCACACTGTCGCATCATTTCAACTGGTGTTTGGGAAATACGGGGAAAACGGAAGCTACTTTGACTGGCACATGGGCTAGATTCATACCGATTAGTAATCTTTCCGATCTTCCTCAAAGGCCAGATTTTTCAGGAGGTAAAGAGATTCCTTACATCGGGGAACCCTTGGAACCCCGTTCCGGTAAACCTCAAACCCAATGGTTCTCTGTCTCTCTCGATACCGATTTGTCTTACGACGAGATGGAAAGAAAACACCGAGCTAGAGAATGTTTCCTCTTTGCCTATGGATACACTAAATATTTCGATACTTTCGGACGCTCTCACGAATATCGTTTTGGGATCTTGTACGAATCGCAGTCTGCCTTGAGTAAGTACGACCGATGGGTAACTGCCGGCCCGTCCGAATACAATAGAAGCACATAAGAAAATACCGTGCGGGAACCCACTCAGTGCCTAGTACTTGTTTCTTCCGGATTACCGACGCCAGGTGATGGCTCCGGCCTTTTCATTCCGCTGGGAAATGACTGATAGCGGACGCCTAAGTTTGGTCATACTGAACCCATGGCGGATCGAATGCCATTCGTTCGCCAAATAAAAAAGCCCAGCCTCCCGGCCGGGCGTTGCTGACAACTGAGAACCGACAACTGAAGACTGATTAACTACCTTCCCGCTTTCCTCTCGTCCTTCTCCACCACGCCGTCTCTGACATAGATCACGCGGTGCGCGAACTCGGCGATGTCGTGTTCGTGGGTGACCAGGACGATGGTGTTGCCGTTGGCTTGCAGACGGTCCATCAGCGCCATGATTTCGTTTCCGGTCTGGGAGTCGAGGTTGCCGGTGGGTTCGTCGGCGAGGATGATCGACGGACGATTCACCAGCGCGCGGGCGATGGCGACTCTCTGGCGCTGTCCGCCGGAGAGTTCGTTGGGCTTGTGCATCATGCGGGCTTCCATGCCGACCGATGCCAGCGCGTCTTTGGCGCGCTGCACGCGCTCTTCGCCGGGGACGCCGGCGTAGATCAGCGGCAGTTCGACGTTGTGCAGCGCCGTGGCGCGCGCCAGCAGATTGAATGTCTGGAAGACGAATCCAATTTCTTTGTTGCGGATGCGTGCCAGTTCGTCGTCGTCCAGTTCGCTGACCAGCTGGCTGTTCAGCCAGTAGCTGGCCTTTGCTGGGCGTGTCGAGGCAGCCGATCAGGTTCATCAGCGTCGATTTGCCCGAGCCCGACGGTCCCATGATGGCGACGTATTCGTTGCGCTGGATGCGTATATTCACGCCGCGCAGGGCGTGTACCTGCTGCTCCGAACCCATGTCGTACGTCTTCCACAGGTCTTCGGTGCAGATCATGCATGATTCGGGCGGCGCCGACACTCCGGGTCGAGCGATGGTGATTACTTCTGCGGTTGCCATCTTTCTCTCCTGATCTTCTCGGGACAACGTTCCCGCTCCGATCTTTCGCTGACTATTGGACGTCTTAAAGCGGCGGTTGTTAGTCGTCGGTCGTCAGTCCTCAGCACAGATGTTGCCTCGCTGACGACTGAAGACCGACGACTGACGACTATTCGCTCTCTTCTTTCTTCGGCGCCGTATTATCGATCTTTATACTAGTGCCGGGCCGCAACGTACGCAGCACTTTGTAGCTGCCGGTGACGATTTCGTCATCCGGTTTCAAACCACTCAGGACTTCGATATCGGCTGTGCCGGTGACTCCCGTCTGTATCGGCAGGAATTCGGCTTTGCCGTTGCGCACGATGAATACACCCTGGATTTCTTCTTTGTCCCCGCCGTTCGAATTAGATGCCTCGGCGGATGGCACAGCGGCCTGCACTTCGCTTTTTTCGCCGCTGGCAGCTTTCAAATCGGCCCGCGAACGGACCGTCAAAGCCTGAATCGGAATGGTCAGCGCCGCTTTCCGCGTGGCAGTCGTCACTTTTGCAGTGGCGGAAAGTCCGGGCCGCAGGTTCTCCGGCGGATCCTGCAGTGTCACGACGACCTTGAAATCCTTCGCTTCCTGGCTCGCGGAAGTCTGCTGCGAAGTCGAGACGCCGGTGGAGCGAACAATGGCGTTGTTGCCGATTTCCGTGACCACCGCTCTGAAAGTCTTCTTCGGAATCGCGTCAATCGTGACTTCGGCCGGTTGTCCCAGCCGCACGTTGACGATGTCCGTCTCATCGACCTTAACTTCGGCGGTAATAACCGACATGTCAGCCAGTGTCATCAGCGTGCTGCCTGGTGAATTCTGAATGCCGATCACCACCGTCTCGCCCTCGCGTACTGGAAGGTTCGTAATCATGCCATCGTACGGAGCGGCGTAGGTAGTCTTTTGCAATACGTCGGCGGCGTGCGTCAGGTTCGCCTGATTTTGCGCGATGTGGCGTTCGGCAGGAATCTTTTTGCGCCTTCGCTTGCGCAACCCGCGCCTGGGCCTGCGCCAGGCCGGCTTTCGCGGTCTGAAACGCCGCCTTTTGGCTGTCGTACTCCGACTTGGCGATGAGCGCGTCTTTGAATAAGCCCTGCGCCCGGGTCCAATCCAGTTCGGCGCGTTCGTAATCGGATTGCGCGCGGTTCAGATCGGCCGCTGAAGTATTCAACGCGGCGTCGGCGGCGATCGCATCCGTGCGGGCTGCTTCCAGTCCCGCTTGGGTAGCGTTCACGTCGGCCGACGATTGCACGTTTTCCAGTTGCGCCAGCAATTGACCCTTCTTGACCCGGTCGCCTTCTTTCACATAAAGACGGACGATCTTGCCGAAAGCATTGGCGCCGATGTTGACGTACGTCTTGGGACGAATTTCGCCCGACGCACTCACAATCGAAGCCAGGTCCTGCCGCTCGGCCTTTCCGGTCTGGACCGTTACGATGCCCTTACGGCTCTGATGAACGGCAATGCCGGTAACCGCCAGTACTGCGATGACGACTCCGGTGCCGATGAGTATTTTCTTAAACGTGCTCATTGTCCCTTTGCGAATCCAGACAGGCGCTGCTTTGTGAGCGGCGCTGCCGTCACGTCCCAGGCCGGCGGACGTAACTGAGCACACGCCATCAGATACGAGAATGGGGCCTCAAAAGTTCCTGCGGAACCGACCATGTGCGGATGCCCAACCCTGAACCAGCCAGAAGTCAGGCGCAAACCAGAAGCTGATTATAGCTGGAGCCAGCAAATATCGGCTCCAGACTTCTTTGCGGACTCTTTGCGTCCTTTGCGGATTCCTTTGCGCCCTTCGCGGTTAAAGACCTTGATCTCAGCCAGTTCACTGCAGACTGCAGAAAGATCCCGAACCGTAAAGAACGCAATGACATCAAACTCGTGCGAAAAGGCGAAATCACTCCGGCCCCAAAGGGCCCAGACTGGCCCTTCAGATGCCGGTTTTTACAATCTTTACAATCGCTTAGCAGCCCTACGGGATACCCTTGCTTTGACGTGACTAAAGTCATAGAATAACCATCCAAGAGTAGTGCATGTCGTAAGGAGTGCCCCCATGTCCCGGGTAGGGTTTCTGAAACGCCTCTTCGCGGTCTTCGTTTTGCCGGCAGTCATTCTGGCCTTGGTTTCATTTGCCTCTGCTCAGGAAGGAAAAGCGGATACGGCAGCGCCGTCTGCCGACCCAGCACCGTCTGCCGACGCAGCACCTGCTACCCAGGAAAAAACCGTTCCGGATGTTGATCCCCTGAAACGTCCTCTTACCGACAAGCAGAAAAAGCAGAATTCCAAATCTCTCAAGATCGAATTAAGCAAGACCTACAAAAAGTGGCTCGACGAAGACGTGCGCTGGATCATCACCGACGAAGAGCAGAAAGCCTTCAAGCTTCTCTCCAACGACGAAGAACGCGACCAGTTCATCGAAGCCTTCTGGCAACGCCGCGATCCCACCCCGGACACCATCGAAAACGAATTCAAAGAAGAACACTACCGCCGCATGGCCTACGCCAACGAACACTTCGCCGCCGGCATCCCCGGCTGGAAAAGCGACCGCGGCCGAATCTATATTATGTATGGGCCGGCGGATGAGATTGAGTCGCATCCTTCGGGTGGGAGCTATGAGCGGCCGATGGACGAAGGCGGTGGGCAGACTTCCACCTACCCGTTTGAAGACTGGCGCTATCGCTATCTGGAAGACATCGGGCAGGAAATCATCATCGAATTTGTCGATACATGCATGTGCGGCGATTACCACATGACCATGGACCGGTCAGAGAAAGACGCGCTGCTCTACACGCCGAATGCCGGACTGACTTTGTACGAGCAGATGGGCATGGCGAACAAGGCGGACCGTTTTACCGGCGGCGGCCTGGAACGGCTCGGAACAGGGCCCTTCAGCACTTCGAATCAGACCAAGCAGTTTGACCGTCTGGAACAGTTCTACAAGCTGCAGAAACCGCCCGCAGTGAAATTCAAGGACCTGGAAGAAGTAGTCAGCCACAAGATCAGCGTGAATCTGATGCCGTTCGATGTGCGTACTGATTTTGTGCGCGTCACCGGCGACACGGTGCTGGTCCCGATTACGATCCAGATCAAGAACCGCGACGTTACGTTTGTAAACAAAGACGGCGTGCAACGCGGCACGGTGAATATTTTTGGACGGGTTACGACACTGACGGGCAAGATTGTCCAGACTTTCGAGGACACGGTGCAGGTTGACGTGCCGGCGGAGTTGTTGCCGAAGGTCACGGAAAATTCGTCGGTGTACTGGAAGGCGCTGCCGCTGCGTCCGAATCTTTACCGGATCGACGTGGCAGTGAAGGACGTGAACGGCGACCGCTCCGGCCTGTGGAGCAACCGCTTGCCGGTGCCGAGCTACGATGACGACAAACTGTCGTCCTCTTCACTGATTGTGGCGGACACGATGCAGCCGGTTTCGACGAAAGAGATTGGCACTGGCATGTTTGTGATCGGCAATACGAAAGTCCGTCCGCGAGTGGCATCGGCGAACGGCAAGCCGGTGGTCTTCAAGCGCAATCAGAAGGTTTATTTCTGGATGCAGGTTTACAATCTCGGAGTCGATGACAAGACGCACAAGCCTTCGGCTACGGTGCAGTACGACGTCATCAACACAGCAACCAACAAGGCCGTGATTCACACCGTGGAATCCACGGACCAAATGGGAAATATCGGCGACCAAGTGACCCTGGAAAAACCTCTTTCGGCCTCCAGTCTGGATCCCGGGGTCTATCGCATTCAAATCAGGGTGAACGACAACATTTCCAAGCAGATGGTGGATCCGTCAGCAACTTTTGCTGTCGAGTAAGCCGCCGGGCTTGGCTTTCCGCGAGGTGGTTGGATTGATGCTGGGCAGACTCGGGTTCAAGCTCGGGTTGTTATGGATTGCGCTGGCCCTTCCGGTGCTGGCGGCAGACCGCTCAGGCTCGATCTCTGGCTACGTGCGCAGCGCTTCCGGCGTTCCCCAGATGGGTGCAATGGTGGAAGTGCTGGGTTCAGCGGCACATACCCTGAAAGTTTTCACCGACGAGAACGGTTTTTACTCGGCGGCCGGCCTTCTGCCGGGCGTTTACAGCATCAAGGCCTACTCTCCGTCGTTTCTTCCCGCCCTGCGCGAGCGTATCGGCTTACGTCCGGGCACCAGCGTGATCGTCAATCTCAAGCTGAGTGGATTGTTTGAAGCGATCCAGATGCCTCCGTTGCGTGGCCCGGCTGACGACGATGACTGGAAGTGGGTGCTGCGGTCAGCTTCGAATCGCCCCATCCTGCGAATGCTGGACCAGGGCTCGCTGGCCCCGGTGGCTGCGGCGGACTCTGGCGCAGACAAGCATGATGTGAAAGGCACGCTCTCGTTCGTTGCGGGTTCAGCCTCCGGCGGATTCGGTAGCACATCCGATATGAACACCGGTTTCTCGGTTGAGAAGTCGCTCTTCGCCTCGGGAACGATCGGCTTGCAGGGCAACGTCGGCTACAACGGCGGCTCGCCCAATACTGTCCTGCGGGCGTCTTACAGCCATGCCATGGCGAATGGGTCCAAGCCGGAGATGGCGTTTACCGTGCGCCGGCTGGCTGCGCCCGGAATCAATGGCTACGGCACCGCGCTGCAGGCGATGGCGCTTTCGGTTTCCGATGGCTTCACCCTGGGAGACATCGTGGAACTGCGTTTCGGCAGCGAGTTGCAGACGATACAGTTCCTGGGACGCGTCACCGCGTTTCGTCCATTCGGTTCGGCGGACGTTCACCTCTCTCCGAACACTGTGCTGGAATACCGCTATGCCACCTCGGAGCCGAACAGCCGTTTGGAAAAAGGTTTCGATTCGGCGCCAGCGGACCTGAGCGAATCCGGGCCGCGAGTCAGCATGGCAGGTTTCACCTCTACGATTGAGCGGGCTCATCATCATGAAGTTTCGCTCTCTCACCGCATGGGCAACACCAATCTGCAAATCGCGATGTATTCCGATCGCGTGGCGGACCCGGCCTTGACCGGCGTCGGTGATGTTGCCTCGGATAGTGGTGAAGTGCTGCCCGATTTCTATTCAGGGACTTTTACTTACCGCGGCAAGGACCTGGACGCGCAGGGCATGCGCGTGGTCTTGCAGCGCAAACTGGCGTCTGACCTGACCGCAACCCTGGATTACGGCTACGGCGGAGTGCTGGATCTCAGCAAATCCGATATTGCCCTGCAGGACGCGCGCCGCGACACTTATGTGCGAAACCGCCATACCGCATCGGCGAAGTTCAGCGGGACGTTACCGGGCATCAAGACTCACTGGACTACCTCCTATCGCTGGATCAGCGGTCAGGCGTTGACTCCCGTAGACATGTTCAACGAGTCAGCGGGGCAATCGGATCCATATCTCAACATTCTCCTGCGGCAACCCATCCCCGGAACCGGTTTCCTGCCCGGCCACATGGACGCCGTGATTGACGTACGCAACCTTCTGGCCCAGGGATACGTTCCAGTCATGGGTCAGGATGGCCGCACAGTCTACCTGGTGCAATCGGCGCGTACGGTTCGCGGCGGCGTTGCGTTTACGTTCTAACGTCAGTCGTCAGTCGTCGGTCGTCGGTCTTCAGCCCAACATCAGTCTTCGGTCGTCAGTCTTCAGTCGTCAGCTCAACACAAGATCAAACGCTGCGGGTGCCCTCGTGCAAGTTCTGCTTGCGCGGTTTGTTTCGATTGCTCAACACAGGGTCCCTCCGCTCCGGTCGGGATGACAGGTTGTTTGGAGGGTGATGATTGAAGATCCGCATTCACCTGATCCGTAAGACAAATGACATAGCAGCGGGTTATAATCGGCGCAATTTCCGGGGAGACAGGTTTAACAGATGTTGTGTCGTACTGCCACCAACCTCTTGCTTGGGCGTGAACCATTGGCAGTAAAAAGGAGAACACCCATGAGAGTGAGGATCATCCTCGCTTTTTTCGTTTTGGCGGCCACTTCGTTAATGGCGCAGACCTTCCGCGGCACAGTCTTGGGAACCGTCACTGACCCATCCGGCGCGGTTGTTCCCGGCGCCAAGGTTGTGGTGCGCAATGTGGCTACCGGTCTGGAGCGGACCTACCCAGACCAGCGCGGACGGCAGCTATTCGGTTTCGGAATTGCCGATCGGGAGCTACTCCGTCACGGTCACGCAGAGCGGATTCCAGAGTTCGGTCACCAGCGGAGTCGTAGTGGACGTGGCCGGCGAACGCCGTGTGGACGCCGAACTCAAGACCGGACAGGTGGAGCAGACGGTGGAAGTCTCCGGCGAGGCCCTCGCCCAGACTGAAACCACCACGGCCGAGCTGGGCGGCACGCTGACCGCCAATACGATCGAGAACCTGCCGGTGAATGGACGCGACTACACCAAGCTCATCTATCTGAATCCCGGTGTGGCCGGTTCTCCCGATCAGATCAGCGATTCTCCTGGCTCTTACGGCACTTTTTCCATGAACGGTTCGCGCGGCCGGTCGAACAATTTCCTGCTCGATGGCACCGATATGAATGACGGCTACCGCAACGATCCGGCCATCAATGAAGCCGGCGTGTTCGGCGATCCTGCGACCATTCTGCCGATCGACGCTGTCGCGGAACTACGCACGCTGTCGAACTACGAAGCTGAGTACGGACGCAACAGCGGGGCGGTGGTGAACATCGTGACCAAGAGCGGCACCAACACCTGGCACGGTTCGGCGCTGGAATATTTCCGCAGTGGCAAACAGGGTGCGCGAAACTATTTCAACTTCGCTCCCGATCCCGAAGAGTCCGTTCAACAACAACCAGTTCGGGGGTTCGCTGGGCGGGCCCATCGTGAAAAACAAGACATTCTTCTACGCCAATTATGAAGGACAGCGGGAAAACGGCGCCCAGGCAGGCACTACCTGCGTTCCCGACCCCGCAGTGATTGCGGCTGACGGAGGCGAGCATTGTTTCGGGCGGTGGGACGGTAAATCCGGTGAGTACCGCCCTGCTGGCTCTGAACCCTTGGCCCACTCCGAATATTTCGGGCGCTACCAGCGACACAACCGGTTGCTCCACCAACAACGTTTCGACGTCCACCAGGTTCTTCAACCGGGTGGACAGCATGATCGCCAAGATTGATCAGAACTTCAACGCCAACAACATGCTGACCGGGCGCTACTATTTTGGAGACAGCTCGCAGAGCTTCCCCTTCGCCCAGTTGGCGGGTGGACTTCTTCCCGGCTACAACACGCACACTCCGACTCGGGTCCAGCTGGTCTCAATCTCGTACGTCAAGGTCGTAAATTCGAACCAGGTAAATGAAGCTCGCCTGGGATGGAACCGTTTCGCCGAAGGATTTTTTCCCGAGGACAAAAGTTTTCAGCCCTCTTCCATCGGATTGAATACGGGAGTCGCAGGCTATGATTCAGGCCTTCCTGCCATCGGCGTAGGCGGCTTCTCTCAGATCGGCGCGACCACTTCGGTGCCGCGCAATCGCGTGGATTCGAACTGGCATTTTATCGACAACTATTCGTGGAAGGCCGGACGTCACGACATCAAGTTCGGTTACGAATTCCGGCGCACAACCATTACCCACGTGATCGATCACAACTTCCGGGGTACTTTGTCTTTCGACGACCTGACTACTTTCCTCGAAGGAACGCCGTTCGGGCGGAGGGCAAATAACCGGCAACACTCTGCGGCACACTTTCGAAAACAGTCACGGATTCTACCTCCAGGACAGTTTTCGTCTTACCCCACGCCTGACTTTGAACTACGGCTTGCGTTGGGATTATTTCGGCGTGGTGGGCGAGAAAGATAACCTGCTCTATCGCTTCGATCCCGCCAGTGGCGGCACACTCACGGCGACCAGCGGTTCGAAGGGCCTCTACGATCCGGACTACAACAACTTCGCGCCGCGGCTGGCTTTCGCCTGGGACGTATTCGGCAAGGGGAAGTCGGTCGTCCGGGGCGGATGGGGCATGTTCTACGATGCCTTCTCGCAGGATATTTTCCTCGGGCATTTGCCGTGGAACTGCGTCTTCTGTCCCGGCCCAGCATATGTCGGAAGCGGCCCTGCCGGGCTGGCGTTCGGCAGCGCGACCGCTGGACCGCTCGATCCTGAATCAACCCGTCTATTCGGGCTTTGGCCCGAACCCGGACTTCTTCGTGGCCGATCCGCACATGCGGACGCCCTATGTACAGAATTTCAATCTCAATTTCCAGCAGCAGGTTGGTCCGAAGGCGGTGTTGCAAGTCGGATACGTCGGCACCAAGGGAACCAAGCTGTTCCAGTTCCTCGACATCAACCAGCCCAGCCAGGCGCAGATTACGGCTTCAGATCTGGCGACCAATGGAGTCGGCTACTGAGCGTTCCGCGGGTATTCGCGAACTTTCCTCGAGTATCTGAACGAGGAGAAATCATCGGCCAATTCGATCTACCATGCGCTGCAAACCAGTTTGCGCGTGAGCAACTGGCACGGGCTAACTTCGCAGGCGAATTTCGTGTGGTCGCACTCTATCGATACCGCCAGCGATCTGGAAGACTTTCTCCCCAACCAGGCGCAGCCGCAGAACAGCACGAATCCGGCGGGAGATCGGGGCAATTCGAGCTTCGACATCCGCCGCGCTTCACCTGGAACTTCACCTATGACTTCCCCAAGTTCGGTGGGAACCTTTCAAAGCTGAAGAATGGATGGGGAGTGGATGGTGTCCTGAATCTTCAGGACGGACAGCCCTGGCAGTTGAACTACGAGTTCGAGGGAGATTACTCCGGCTCGGGCGAAGGTTTCGATCGTCCGGATGTGATCGGGCCGATGCACTACACTCCCGGCAATCCGTCGCAGTATCTGGATCTGACCTCGTTCGCCGCGCCGTGCACATGGTTGCCGGTTCCGCCGATCCGGGTGGCAGCGAAGCCAACTGCACGCCGGGCACGCGGCACTTTGGAGACCTGGGGCGCAATTCCCTGGTCGGGCCCGAGCTTCAAGGAATTCAACTTTTCGGTCTTCAAGAACACGGCGATCAGCGAGCGGGTGAGAGTTGCAGCTTCGGGCCGAGTTCTTCAACCTCTTCAATCATCCGAACTTCTCGAATCCGTCGATGCCGAACTTTATCGCCGACATCGGGACGCCGGACTGCGGCCACCGGGCGGCAGACTGGTTTCTATCAGATCACCGCGACCGGCGACGTGGGCATTGGCAATCCGTTTCTGGGTGGAGGCGGACCGCGTGGCATCCAGTTCGCGGCCAAGATTACGTTCTAGCTAGTTCGTGTATTTGTGGGGCGGACAAGAGTGTCCGTCCCTACACAAACTTCCTCAGAGTTGAACCTGCTCAGGGACTTTCTTGGCATCCTGTCACGGTGATAGCGTTTTCTCACACAACCGTGATGCGTCGTTCTTACTACGTCTGCCTTCTGATCTGCGTCTGCCTGGTCGTGCCGTCGCTTGCTCATCACATCAAGCAGGGTGCGACGAAGGAGATGCCGGTCACGACGTCTTCGCCGAAAGCGCGGGAGCTGTTCAATCGGGCGCTCACTGACTACGAGAATCTTTATCTCGAGAGGGCGAACATCGGATGGCGGGCGGCGGTCCAGGCTGATCCTAATTTCGCGCTGGCCTATGTTTTTATCGCGTACAACAGCACCGATCCTGCGGAAGCAAATGCGGCGAGGGAAAAGGCGAAGCTGTTGGCGGTCAAGACCACGCCGGGTGAACGATTGCTGATCCAGTGGATCACGGGCGTGAGGGAAAATAATTTTATTGCCGGCATCTCTGCCATGAACGACATGCTGGAGATGTTTCCCAAGGACAAGCGTCTGGCCTACCTGGCCGGCGGCTGGCTGATGGCACAGAACAGCTATGAGCAGGCGCGTACAAACCTGTTGAAGGCGCTGGCCATCGACAAGAATTATCCGCCGGCGCTGAACGATCTTGCATATTGCTACGCTTATGACCGCGAATATCCCAAGGCGTTTGAAGCGATGGAGCGCTATGTCGCTGTGCTCCCCACGCTGCCCAATCCGCAGGATTCGTATGCGGAGATTTTGCGTTTGTCGGGCAACTTCGACGCTGCGCTTGAGCACTACCGGGCGGCGCTGAAAATCGATCCTGAGTTCGATTATTCTCAACTCGGCCTGGGAGATACGTATGCGCTGATGGGGAACGAGTCGCAGGCGCGAGTGGAGTACGACAAGGCAATCCAGATGGCACACACGGATGCCGACCGGCTTTCTTACGGGCTGCAGAGTGCCACCACCTGGGCCCGTGAAAATAATTTCGCGGAAGCGGACAAGGCGTTTGCGGCTGTCGCGGAAAAGGCTCACGCAACGGGCTTTGATCTGATGGAAGCGCAGGCACATCGCATGATGAGCATGTACCAGACCGACGATGCGGAGGCCCTGAAGCATCTGGCGTCGGCCGAAGAAGCCATCAACCATCCCACCAGCAATGTGTCGAAGGCGGACCGTGAAGATGAGCGGGCCAGGATTTTGCGCTACCGCGCGGTCCGCGCCGACCATGCAGGCAACCAGGAACTCGCGACCAACACTCTGAAGCAACTGGAAACCATGGCCGGCAGCACGCGCAGTACGGTGGTGCAGAGTTCGTATCATGGAGCCGCGGGCGCGTTGCTGATGAACAAGCAAAACGTTCCCGAAGCAATCGGACATCTTGAAGAGGATGAAGATAATCCCTATTCACTGGAATTGCTGTCGCGAGCTTATGCGACCACGGGCGCGAGCGATAAGCGGCACGAAGTTGAAGTGAAATTGCGCGCCAGCAATGCGCCAACCATGGAGCAGGCTCTGGTGGTGCCGGCGGCGCGGGCGCGAAGGCCGGACGGCCTGTAGGAGATTTATGTGCGATGCGGGCACGCTTGTCTGCCGCTTTTGTTTTTGATCCGGGTAGTCCGATGAATCTTTATGAATCGCAAGTCCAATTCAAAGTCAACGTCAACAGCGGCGGACAAGAGTGTCCGCCCCGCACATGTGTGTTAGGCTCCAGTTCTCATGACTGACATCAAATCTGAACGGCGATCCGGCAAGCGCGTCAAAGCGAGATTGCCGGTCGCGATCAAGGGCCAGTCAGGTGCTGTCGAAACTACAGGTTTCACTCGCGACCTGAACACGGGCGGGATTTTTCTCTACACCGATTCACGCATCGTTGCGGGCAGTGAGTTGGAGATGGTACTGATCCTTCCGCCTGAACTCACACACGGCGTCAAGCAGTGGGTGTGCTGCCAGGCGTCGGTAGTCAGAGTTGAAGATGGCGAGAGCGCGGGAAATTTTGGCGTGGCAGCGAACATCCGCAGCATTGAAGTCCTGCCTGAAATACCCAGCTAAATAATTGACCCGCCGGGAGTTGCACCATTTCGTGTGCAGGGCAAATCAGCTGCTCTGGCGGATTCGGATCCGCGCAAAAATGAAAAAACCCCGATAAACGAGAAGTTTTTAATAGTATTTGCATCAATTCTGGTGCAATAATGCGGGCCTTCGAATAGCTCTGGTTCGAGGAAATCCTGATTGAGTCGATACAGGTTATAGGACTGCCGCTGCAGGCAGTTTTTCAGATCTGGATCCACGATCTCAAGAATTCAGGTGGCGTAGTATGCTCGAAAAATTGTTTGGCGGTGTCTTGCGTGTGCTCACCCCGTTGGGCCCACGCTATATCAAGCCCTCCTTCGCGCAGCGAATTTATCTGCTCTGGGTTTTTCGCCACTTCCATATTCTGCCTCTGCAAGTGCTGACCAGCCGGCAGCGGCGGATCATCGACGCGCTGTGCATGGAGCCGCGATTCGTTTCGCACATGAATGCAGACGGAGGCGACGCTCCCATCCTTGGAACTCTGGAACGCCGTCCGCCGATCACCGAGGCGAAGCGCCCGAACACGCGCGTGACGGATGCGGTGTCACCGTTCGCCACTGACTTGTCGCATGTAGAGCGCCGGTCGTAACGTCACCTCGAAACGCCCTCGTAGAGAGCACCAGCCTTAGTCGGAATTCCGGAGTTCAGAAACTTCACAGACCTCGTAAGCCCCCTCGTCGAATCGTGCAGTTCTGTTCCATGTTGCTGCGAAATCTAGTGTTCGCCTTATCATCAGGCTTTATTTTGTTCTAACTTCAGAACAAAAGGGAGAAGGTCCGCTTGAAGGACTCAACAGCGTGCTAGTGTTTTGACCGTTGGAAGGGAGGATCACACCATGAAGCATCAACGAGTCCTGATGGTAGTGATGATCTTGGGCGTTCTGACGCTTGCTCCGCACCTCGCAAGGGCGCAGGCTTCGTGTTGGGGCTATCTTGACGTGCAAAGTCACTGTAGCGGTTCAGGCGGGTGTAGTTCGCCGTACTTTTACTCTCTTTGCACTACCGGGTGCGTGCATGGTTTGTGCGTCGGGCACGGGTCAAGTGGCCAGTGCTGTGGACATGTTTACTACAGTGCGGTGATTTATTCAGATGGAGACGATTGCCCTGGTGACGAGTGCGGACTTTTAAGAGCCCATGCTCCCAGTTCAGCGAAAAGCTCTAAGCGGCTCAACCCGCAGCCCGTTAGACAGGCCACAGCTGAAAACCTTGGTTTAGCGTCAGAGCCGCCAATCCTTGGGTTGCCTGCATCGCGCCTGCTGTTCGTCCCCGACAGGTGCACACATACTTATCACATCGTCTTACAGAGGGATCTGCCGGTGGATTTCGGAGGTATTTAGCCATGCCAGTTCTTACCGTGACGGTGTTGTGGGTCTTGATTCTTTTTCCAATCACGTTGAGGGCCCAGTCGCCCGGTGGAGCGGCCCCTCGGGTTGAAACCCGGAAGAAATCCAAGGAATCGTTTTCGCATCTGGTTCGTGCAGAAAAGGTTGAAGTGGCATCCGAGGTAGCCAACTCTTTCGACGATCCGATCGAGTGCGACGGCGAGGGCAACTTTTATCTGCAAAGCGAACAACACGGAGTTTCAGGAATCCGAAAGTTGAATTCCAAGGGAGAGAGGGTGGCAGTTTTCCAACCCACCGCGGCTGCGGACATGAAGATAGACTTGGTGGGTTATTTTGCGCTGGGACAAAGTGGGGAGTTGTATCAGTTGGTTTTTACCCATGAACTCACGCGGTATGTGTTCGTGTATAAGGCCGACGGCAGCTACAAGTCAGCAATAAAGCTGCAGCCGGGCTTTGCTTGGCAACCCTCCGCCATCGCGGTGTTCCCTTCGGGAAACCTTCTCGTCTCAGGGTTGGGGTACGGTTCCGATCGGAAGAGTAAAGTGATGTTGCCTTTTACCGGAATTTTCTCGCAAGACGGTACGCTTCTGAAAGAGATCAAACTGGAGGACGATGATGGCCTCCACGACATGGCGGCTTCTGGCGATCCACGCGTGTCCTCGCCGGTAAACCCTCAGGCCAATCATGCGGTGGACTTCAGCCAGATGGAGGCAGCGGCCGATGGGAACATCTACCTTATGCGCTGGCTGACACCCGCAATCTTTTATGCAATTTCGCCAGGGGGAGAGGTTGTTCGCCGTTTTACCGTCGACCCCGGTGACGCAGACCTCAGGCCGACAGAAATGCACATCGCCGGCAACAGAATCGCGGTTCTCTTCTTTCATCCGCAAACGATGGCAACACGCATGAAGATTGTGGACCTCGAGGGCCGCGAGATTGCGACCTATGATGAGAATGACGATGCGAAGTCAGAAGCCGGTGGACTAGGCACGGCATTTGCCTGTTACACGGCAAATCCTGAACGCTTCGCCTTCCTCTCAACCGGGGATAACCAGAGAATCGAATTCCTTTTCGCAGAACCTCGCTGATTGCGACAGTCGAACCAGCGACGTTCTCCAACAATTTTTCGCCGCCTCCGTAAGCCTCGGCAAGCGGCTTTCCCTCTTTAAGGATGCGTGCGGCGTTGGTGCCTCCGCAATCGCCTGTGTTATATTCGAGGACGTATTTGCAGTGATTTGTGGTTCCGGCAAGCAGCTTCCCGGCTGCGGCATGAAGCCATCACCCGCGAGCCGATCGGCGGGTCCCAGGGCTGAAACTCAATCCAGAAACGGGCGCGTAGCTCAATTGGCAGAGCAACTGACTCTTAATCAGTAGGTTGAAGGTTCGATTCCTTCCGCGCTCACCACTCCCAATATCCATGCCTGTGGAGACATTGAGTTCATTCGACATTGCCACTTCAAACGCTGATGTTCTACCGGGTCACCGCTTGACGTGATGGATGTGATTGTTACGTTCAGGGCGGCGGGGATGTTGAGGGGAGGAAGCGCCTTCCTGAATATGAGAAATTGACTGGTTAATTATGACGTGAGAGTAGAAGGCAACTTATTCGGCTTCTATCGAGTCATCACCCGAGTGCAAAAACTAAACGATTCGTGATTGGCGGACAGAGGGCGCTCAGCAAGATCTTCACCACTCCGGATTCTGCAAAGACGTCTCGAATCCGAGGAAAATCGGCTGCTTATTTTTGCATCACGGGTAAACGACAATAAGTGCTGTGTACGCCAACGGACATACATTTCGGCGACAACTGGTAACGTTAAGGGGTCCGTTACACATCCTTCCCCCGCGTGCTTAGGGCGCTGGTCTCTTGTGCAATTGATGAACGGAGACGTTCAGGAGGCCGACAATGAATACTTTTCCGACCCCGCCGAATTCCAACTCAGAGTGGGAGAACCTTTACGAAGCCGCGATACTCGAAACAGACTGGTCAAAGCTGCCAGAACGCATTGAAGCAGTGGACTCTGCGATAGAAGGGCGGCTATCCGAATTGCCGCAGAATCACGATAGCTCTCCAGAAGAAACCCTGGCGATTCAAGATGCGTTAAGCCGTCTTACATTTTTGCGGAAAGAACTCAAGGCGTGGCAGGTGACCACGCTGAAGCGTTAGTCCACACCTCTCTTATCCTTTATCCTTGCGTGACTGGTCCTTGGGCGGGACTGGCCCCTCAGTTTGGTATTGACCAGCCACCCTTTTTTTCGGAATAATTTTAGGGTGTAACCCGCCGTGGGAGCGGCAGGAGGCCAGAAAATGACATTGGAATACGGTTGGGAAAAGCTGTACCAAGCGGCGATTCTTGAGACTGACTGGTCTCGAATCGAAGAACATATTCAAGCTGCAGATTCCGCCATAAACCATAGGCTCCGTGAGTTCGCGCTAAACCACGGCGGAACGCCTGAAGAGAACCTAGCGATCACGAGGGCCCTGACGGCATTAGAGGGCATTCGGAAAGATGTTGTTGCCTGGAAATTGAAACAGCGTTAGCCATCTGAATTAAAAACCCAGCAAACCGCCTGCAATCTTTCGCATCGAAGTTTCGAAGATTGGAGGCTTCGTGGCTAAGGCCAGGGTTTTCCTCGTAGACGACAATGCGGACGTCCGTAAAACCGTAAGGCGTCTGTTCCACGTTCATCCCCGGTTTGAAGTTGTCGGGGAAGCCGAGCACGGGCGGGATGCGATTGAGAAGGCTCCAAGTCTCCGGCCGGACCTGATCGTCCTCGACTTGTCGATGCCTGTGATGAACGGTTTAGAGGCTGCACCCCTCCTGGTCAAAGTACTGCCCAATGTCTGGATCATCCTTTTGACAGCCCACGAATTCCCTCAAATCCACAGGCTATTGCGAGAGACGGGGATCCACGCCGTGGTCCCGAAAGACAAAACGGGTACACACCTGATCCCGCAGGCCGAATCGTTAATTTATCCGGTGTCACGTGCGGTTAACTAGATGCGGTTGACCAGGTAAGACGCCTGGCGAGGACACATGCCGAAATCTGTAAACGTGAAGGTGCCGACAAGACAGCCAGAGCCGATGCTGGAACAGGCCATTCGGCAACGGGCCTATGAGCTATACGTCGCACGCGGCAGGAGTCCGGGTCGTGCCCTCGACGACTGGCTGGAGGCGGAAGCGGAACTTGTACACGGCCACTCTACATCCGATTCCAACTGACGAATCCACACCACACGATCATGTTCCTGTTTCAACTGCTTCACTATTGAAGGCGCGCCGGCCTTGAGTTCCCGTTGCTGCGGGATCGTAGCAGACACCGATTTCGCCTTCCCATAAACCCCAACCTCGAGCAATCAGGCGTACGGATGCCTGCCTTCTATTCCGTGTACCTTACTAAGAAGACAGCAAGCGCTTAGGCGACCTGGCATTGACCAAGCCTATCGAGCGGCTGGAGAATAACTCAAGAACGCCTGTTCATTATGACTGACCCGAAACACACGAAGTCTACGTACGGGAACTCCGACCCGGTTCGAGACCGCCAACTGGGCATGCATCGTGACATAACCCGTAGAGACTTTCTGAATGGCGTCGCCATCGGCGTGGGGGGCGCGATTGCCGGCACATGGATGCCGGGGTTCGCGCTGGCGGCGGATGCTTCTGTTGCTTCCGCTCAGGATGCCCCTGCCTATTACCCTCCCACACGTACCGGGATGCGGGGCAGTCATCCCGGAGCATTTGAAACCGCTCATAGCGTGCGTGATGGCAATTTCTGGAAGAAAGCGGGCAAGCCAGTCGAGTCGGGCGAGACGTATGACCTTGTGGTTGTGGGGGGCGGTATCAGTGGTCTGGCAGCCGCATACTTCTATCGCAAACAGGCTGGGCCGTCGGCACGCATTCTGATTCTCGACAATCACGACGATTTCGGCGGACATGCGAAACGTAATGAATTTCGTCCAGGGGGGCGGCTGTTGCTGACCAATGGCGGAACCGTATCCATTGAGTCTCCGTTTCCCTATAGCAAGGTGGCGGCGGGGTTGCTGACTGAACTTGGGATCGATCCTCCTGCGATGGAGAAGAAATATCTCAGTCCGGAAACTCACGGTCTGGGGTCCGGTTATTTCTTTGACAAAGAAACTTTCGGAAGCGAGCGGCTGGTGACGGGACCGTCCGGCGGCGCCTTCAGCCGGCAGGCGGAATCCAAGGGGAAATGGGCGGAGTTTCTGGCAAAGACCCCTCTCTCAGCTCAGGCCCAGGAGGGCATTGGCCGCCTACAGGAAGGCAAAGACGATTACATGGCCGGGGTTTCGCAGGACGAGAAGAAGTCCCGGCTCTCGCGCATGAGCTACAAGGATTTCCTGCTCAATGTAGTGAAGGTCCACGCCGATGTCCTTCCTTTTTATCAAACCTACACACACAGTCTTTACGGGATCGGCATTGATGGCGTTCCAGCACTGGATTGTTGGGCTCTGGGCTTTCCCGGATTTCAGGGGATGGGGCTTGACCGGGTTCCATCCAAAGGCCTGACCTTCACGGCTCTGGGCGCAGTCACTCCTCAAGATAAGTATTTCTTCCATTTTCCCGATGGCAACGCATCCATCGCACGCATGTTGGTGCGTTCGCTGGTTCCTGATTCTGCGGCGGGCAAGACAGCTGAAGACATTGTGACCGCGACGATGGACTACAGTCGCCTGGACAAGAGTGGTTCGGCGGTTCGCATACGGCTCAACAGCACGGCAGTCGCGGTGCGTCATGCAGGAGATCCCGCGGACGCAAAGGGAGTGGAAGTTCTGTACGGACGTGAAGAGAAGGTGTATAGCGTACGTGCCAAAGGGGCCGTGCTGGCCTGCTGGAACATGGTGATTCCGTATATCTGTCCGGATCTCCCTACGGAACAGAAGGACGCTTTACGCTATGGCGTCAAGGTACCGCTGGTGTACTCGGTGGTACAGCTTCGCAACTGGAACGCGTTTCAAAAGCTGGGGATCAGGAGCGTGTCGTGTCCCGGCATGTATCATTCTTCCATCAATCTCGATCAGGGCCCGAGTATCGGAGGCTATAAACCTGCGACATCTCCCGATGAGCCGATCCTGGTACACATGCTACGAACACCCTGCCAACCTGGTATTCCCGCGCGCGACCAGCAACGTGCCGGACATTACGATTTACTGACCACGTCGTTTGAGACCTTCGAGAGAAATATCCGCGACCAGTTGGCCCGCGTGCTGGGAGATGGCGGCTTTGACCCCGCCCGTGACATCGAGGCGATCATGGTAAACCGGTGGCCACACGGATACGCCTACGAATACAACCCCCTGTGGGACCCGGACTGGCCTGAGGGCAAGCGGCCTTGTGACATTGCCCGCAAGCGATTCGGCCGGATCACAATTGCCAATTCCGATGCTGCCGCCGCGGCTTACACCGATCAGGCGATCGATCAGGGATATCGCGCGGTGCAGGAGTTGCTCGGGGCTTGATATTCGAGAAACGCAGACCAGAGCATTCATTGCGCAAAAGCAATTTCTTCAGGAACGATCTGCTCTATCTTTGCCAGCTGAAAAATAACGGACGTTGCCGGCGAATTGCTGCCAGCAGGTCTTGGAGCATTCATGACTAGTTCGTATGAACGCTATTTAGGCATGGACCGGCCGATTACGCGCCGCGATTTCATGAATGGCGCTGCCATGGCAATTGGCGCCGCCATGTTGCCGCACGGCCAGGTGTTCGGTACGACCGGTTCGACGGCGCCGCAGAACCAGGCGGGGTACGATCCGCCAGTGAAGGAAGGACTGCGCGGCAGCCATCCCGGCTCATTTGAAATTGCCCACAACCTGCGCGACGGCACCTTCTGGAAGACTGCAGGCAAACCGGTCGATACGGAGCAGACATACGACCTGGTGATTGTCGGAGGAGGGATCAGCGGTTTGGCGGCCGCGTACTTTTTCCGCGAGAAGGTGGGGCCATCCGCTCGCATCCTCATTCTGGAAAATCACGATGATTTCGGCGGGCATGCCAAACGCAATGAGTTTCACCTGGGAGGCAAGCTGCAGCTGTTGAACGGAGGCACGCTCCTTATCGATAGTCCGAATCCCTACAGCGCGGTAGCCGACGGCTTGTTGAAGAAACTTGGCGTCGATCCTCCGCAGTTCGAGGCGAAATTCACCGACCACAAACTCTACCGCTCCCTCGGATTACGTTCGGCGGTGTTTTTTGACAAGGAAAATTTTGGTGAAGATCGTGTGGTCGTGGGCACTCCGGGTCGAAGTTGGGAGGACGAGGGAGCTGCCGAAAATCAAGCACCGGGAACAAGCGACTGGGCGGACTTTGTCGCACGAACACCGCTTTCGCCGGAAATCCGCCGCGACATTGTGCGTATCCAGGCCGCGAAAGTCGATTACATGCCTGGGCTGTCTTCTGCCGAGAAAAAAGCAAGACTTGCGAAGATCAGCTATCGCGACTTTCTGCTGAACGTAGTAAAAGCCGACCCGAGAGTCATCCCTTTTTATCAAACACGAACCAACGGCGAGTGGGGTGTGGGGATTGACGCAGAACCCGCGCTGGACTGCTGGGCTTTGGGCTTGCCGGGATTTCAGGGAATGAACCTGGAGCCAGGATCCGCGCCTGACATGAGTTATTCAGCGGCCGGCTACGCAAATGGAGGGTCATATCGATTTCATTTTCCGGACGGGAATGCCTCCATCGCCCGGTTGCTGGTGCGCGCTCTGATTCCGGACGCAGTCCCCGGACACACCGCTGAAGATATTGTCACGGCGCAAGTGGATTACAGCCGCCTCGATCGGGAGGGAGCTGCGGTAAGAATCCGGCTGAACAGCACCGTAGTTGGCGTCCGCAATGTTGGAACGTCTCCTGCCAGGCAAGTTGAAATCACTTATGCCAGCGGAAAACAGGTGTCTCAGGTGCATGCCAAGGGGTGCGTGCTGGCTTGCTGGAATATGGTGATTCCATATTTGTGTCCAGAACTTCCGCTAGCGCAGAAGGAAGCCTTGCACTACCTGGTCAAAGTGCCGCTGGTGTATGCCAGCGTGGCGATTCGAAACTGGAAATCGTTCAAGAAGCTTGGCATCCAGGAAGTGTTTTCTCCAGGATCTTACTGGACTGAGGTGGGACTCAATGCTGCCGTGAACATTGGCGAATACACAAGTCCGACGAGTCCTGAAGAGCCGATGCTGCTGCACCTCGTCCGGACTCCGTGCAAGCCCGGCTTGCCGGCACGCGAGCAGCACAAGATCGGCAGATATGAGCTATTGACGACGAGCTTCGAAAGCTTCGAACTCAAAACACGAGATCAGCTCGCGCGAATCCTGAGTGCGGGCGGATTCGATCCAGCGCGCGACATTGAAGCTATTGCGATCAACCGGTGGCCGCACGGCTACGGCTATGAATACAACCCGCTATTCGATCCGGCGTGGCCCGAAGATCAGCGTCCTAATGTGATTGGGCGCAAACGCTTTGGAAGAATCACCATCGCGAACACCGATTCGGCGGCGACAGCTTACACTGACTCCGCCATCGATCAGGCTCACCGCGCGGTGAGTGAACTTCTGGCCGACGCTGAAGGCGCTTAAAACATTTACGGTCACGGCACCTCGAGCACAGAGAGTCAACCACGAAGGACACGAAGTATCACGAAGGTTTCAATCTAGGCTCTTCTTTAGGCCATTTTCCCAGCGTCATGAAGCAGGCTCTCAAGTTTCAGGGGACTGGGAGACGGCGTTGCTTAACTTTCGCGACTGGAATAGACTCACGGCGCGTCAAATCGGATCACATTCTCGCTACGAAAACTGGAGACAGTATGAAAAGAAAATTGAGTGTTCTCGCGATAGTGGTGTGTTTTGTCGGACTGGCGGCGAGCTTCGCCCAGAGTCCTCAAATGGGCACATGGAAGCTCAACGAAGCCAAGTCAAAGATTCCCGCTGGCATGATGAAGAACACCACCGTTATTTATTCGATGGAAGGTGACAGCGTGAAAGTCACCACCGACGGTACAAGCGGCGACGGCAGTCCTTTGCATACCGAGTGGACGGGCAAGTTCGATGGCAAAGATTATCCGCTAACCGGCGAACCCTCGGCAGATACACGCTCGTATAAGAAAGTTGACGATCACACACTGACTCTCGAAAACAAAAAGGGTGGAAGCGTCACGACCAGCGGTCGAATCGTGGTTTCCGCAGATGGCAAGACCCGAACCTTGACGGCGTCCGGCAAGACTTCGGCAGGCAAGAAGGTGACAGGCAAATCGGTGTACGACAAGCAGTAGCTGGGCTGGCCTCAATCCGAGATTTCTCGAATCTCGGGGGAGCCGGCTGCCACATTCATTCACATAACTTGCGGACGGGGTGGGTCTCACGTCGGGATGACCACAATTGCGTCGTCTCGATACACCACCTCAGAGCCCACACATATTAAAAACCATGTGTGGGTTTTTCGCATTTGGATCGCCTCACAAAAGCAGGCCCCCTCCACTTCGCGGACCCTCGCCGACTGGAATGACACACGTCGAGAAGTCTGACAATCCCCACTCAAGCCAAAACCGGGCTTGAGTGGGCCACTGTCGAGAAACATTTACTTCGCTCGTCCTACCGCAGGCGGCGCAGGCTTTCGACGGATGGCACGAAATAGTAGGAGCCGGTCAACGGTTCCGTAAAGCGGGTGAGTGCATCGCGGGTGCCGGTGATCAGGCCGGCCATGCTGTCGAGCATTTTCGAAAGGCGCTTTTGGTCGGCGCTGAATCCGACGAACATGGTGCCGTGGTCTTCGATGCGTCCGTAGGGCATGTTGCGACGGAAGATGTGGCCAAACTCGTCCTGATCGGTGCGGGCGACGTGCGAGTCCTCTGGTTTGTTTTCTAGTTCGACGCTGTCGGGCTTGGTGCGTCCCATGATGCGCTCCTGCTGATCGACTGGCAGAGCTTCCCACTCGCTGACCTTGTGCTTCCACTTTTGCAATAACAGGATCGAGCCGGCAGCGCCGGGAACTCCTTCGGGCAAAAGAGCTGCGGCGGGAGCGTCGAGCAGCGTCGGATTCTCCGAGCCATCGATGAAACCTGTAAGGTCGCGATCGTGCCGGTAAGGCCAGCTCGAGGTTTCTTCCGCCAATGAGGCCAGGCCTGCAAGGTCGTGGATGACCGAGCGCGCCATATCGAAGAGAACGTCATAAGCACTGCCGGACAGCCACACCAGCGCGTCATGCTGCGTGGCTGGCATGACGAATCCTTCGGTGCCCTGGATCGCTTTGTTAAAACCCTCGATGTCCGCAGGAGCGTCGTCGGGAACAATATCGCGCCAGAGTTCGGGCCGAAAGCCGATGACGAAGTTCACTCCTCCGGTGGTGGTTCGGGGTTCGCGGATGGCGGAAATTGTCGACGCGAACTCGTTGCGCTTCTTCGCATCGAGAATGTCAAACTCCAGGTACGCATGAGATGAGGTTCCCAGAGCGAAGATTCCGGCCTGTGGCGTGTACATGCGGGCATTATAACGAGGACTGTCATGGCCATTTCAACTGGGCTGGCCACACTGAAGGTCAAAATCGTTACCGCGAAGGTCGCTAAGGTGATCCGCAAAGTTCGCAAAGAAATGACCGCACTTCTTTTTGCGCGATGTCTACGGGGTCATTTTGCCGGCGGAGAGATAGTCCTGAGAAGGGACGCCGAAGGCGTCGGCGACTCGGTTGAAGAAGGCGAAGAGTGCGGTGATGTACACTGCCTCAGAAATCTGTTCTTCTTTCCAGCCTGCTGCTCTGAGTTTATTGACGTCGTCGGCGGTGGAACGATAGGCGGCGTCCGTGATGAGCTTTACATAGTTCATCAGGACGAGTTCGGGCCCGGTCAGGCCGGCTTCTTCCAGCTTGCCTTCCAGAACTGCGGTGACGCATTTGTCGGTTGCTCCCTGGACACGCAGGAAGTAGGCGTGGCTGTCCAGTCAATACGGGCACCGGTTGAGGAAGGAGACATAACTTGCGATCATCTCCTTGTGCCGCCGGGAAAGATGGCCTTCAGAAAAATGGATTGTGTTGGAGAACTCGACTACCTGGCGCAGGAAGTCGGGCCGCGCGCCAAAACATTTTATGATCCCGGGAACCTGCTGCCGGCCTGAACCCTTGCGCCAGAAGTCGTAGGCGGCCGCGGTTTCGCCTGTCGCCTGGGCGTCCTCAATCACTTTGATTTTGGTGGATGGTTTGCGTTGCGGCATGCCCAGGTTCTGGAGCGCCCTCCGCTTTTTTCTCGACCATGTGTCTAGTTTATCCTAGGAAGAAAGGTGAGAGGGCACGAGATGGAAGGTCCAAAGTTTACAAAGACAAGCAGCGCTTTTTCGATGACGTGCCGCGTTGCGATTAACATCCACGCGAATGCAGAGCGGATATGGAACCTGTTGACCGATGCCAGGGGATTTCCGAGGTGGAATTCTACTGTCACCAGCGTGGAGGGCGAAATCAGTGAGGGCAAGCGCATTGTCGTCCGGGTTCCTGGTACGGACCGGAAGTTCACGCCGAAGGTGTCGGGGGTGGTGCCAAAAGAGAGCATGGTTTGGACGGGCGGATTTGCGCCCATGTTCAAAGGCGTTCGCACATTCAACCTGAGTGCGCAACCGGACGGCTCGACGGATTTCGTGATGGAAGAACGCTTTTCGGGCCTGATGTTGCCGCTGGTCGGGCGCTCCCTGCCTGATTTCAAGCCGATATTCGAGCGTTATGCCAGCGACTTGAAAAACGAGGCGGAACGTTCAGCTCTGTAGACCGCCTGGTCCGTTTCGATTCGCGGATCAATCCCCAGGGATCAGGTGTCTTGCAGCTGGCCCTACTAAAATGACTGTATTGACCAATCCTGGCCCATACCTGACATTGGCGAATCAGAGGATCCGGTATGGAATATCAGACTTCCATCGCCTTTGTGGCTGTCGCTGTATGGGTATTCTTTTTTCTGTTCCGCAAGCGTTCTACAAGTCGCCACTGAGATGCGGCCGGCGTTAGCTTTCGCAAGACCACGTGCAATACGCGCGAACGTCTAACGTATCTGTGACTCTGCGGCTCGCTCTGCCCATTCGTTCCCGTCTACGACCATCATTTACACTTTCCTATCATTGGAAATTTCCTGACGTAGTCAGGCGATCACACCAGAACCGAGGGGAATGTAACGATCATGGTCTGGGGAATGTTTAGCCGCAAGTCACAGGCAAAGGCGCCGGAGAAGGTGACCACGGGCCGCTTCGAGATCGAGCGCGATGGAGCGGTGGCTTACCTTGAATACACCATGACGGGAAAAGTGCTCGGGTTGATCCATACCGAGGTTCCCGAAAAATTGCGTGGTCTGGGGCTGGCGTCTGCGCTGGCGGAGACCGCGCTTCAGTATGCCCGCGAGAACAAGATGAAGGTAGATGTGATTTGCCCCTCGGTATTCGACTATCTTGCGAAGCATCCGGAGTATTCAGACCTGGTAATGCGCTGACGATTTGTACGGAGAGTGATCCCGCCCGGTCGAGTAGAATCGCTCCCGGAAATGATCGGCTTCTACCGAATCCGACGCGGACTCTTGCGTTATCGAGATTCCGTCGCAGTCGTTTGGCTGGCCGGTACGGCGGCGGGTACGGCTGTTGGCCTTACTCGCGGTGAGGAACCAGGCCAATCTCTTGCCGGGTTATGTGGCCAATGCCGGTCCGCAGGTAGACGGCATTGTGGCGTTGGATGACGGATCAACCGACGGTTCGGCTGAGTTTCTGGAATCGCGTCCTGAAGTGTTGCAGGTTTTGCGGATTTCACCCGGCCGAACGCAATGGGACGAAGTCGGCAACTACCGCGCCCTGGTCGCAGCCGGGTTGCGGCACGGCGCGGATTGGCTGCTCAGTCTTGATGCTGACGAGCGCATGGAGCGGGAGTTTCGCGCACGCTGCGAGCGGGTGATCCGGCGGGGAAGATTTCTACGTTACACCGCGTATGCGGTGCACATGCTGGAACTTTGGGATTCGACTCGCGAGTACCGGGTGGATGGCATCTGGGGTTCGAAGACTCCGGCCCGGCTGTTTAAGGCGCGTGCGGATCATGAGTTCGACACGCGTGCTCTGCACGCGACCAAAGCGCCGTTGCAGTCTCGCATTGCTCGTTCGTTTCCCGTGGCGGATCTGAATGTCTACCACTTGGGGATGTTGCATCGCGAAATCAGGGAAGCGCGGCAGCGCCGCTACGAGATTCTCGACCCGGAGAACCGTTGGCAGCCAGGAGTTGGTTATGCGTACCTAACCGACGAGACCGGGCTGCGGCTTCGCCAGATCGCCGCAGGGCGGGAATACCTTGAGGGGTGATGGAAAGGTTCTAGATTGAGCCTAAGGCACACGCTGTGAAGTATCGGAAGTTAACTTCTTATTAATCTGCAAGATACACCTATTCTAAAGATGCCCCATTCTGTCTGAAACGAAAACGCTCAGAATCTGAATCTATTCGTTATAACGATCATCTGTATAACAGGAGGATTCATCTATGAGCACCGTTGCCACACCCGAAGTGACCGCAGTCAGCACCTGGAATATTGATCCCGCGCATTCCCATGCCGAATTTAAAGTCCGGCACATGATGATCTCGAACGTGAAGGGCGAGTTCAAAGGTGTTAAAGGCACATTGAAACTGAACGACGCTGACCTGACTCAGTCAGGGGTTGAAGTCTCAATTGACGCCGCCACTATCGACACCGGCGAAGCGCAGCGTGATGGACATCTGAAGACGGCAGACTTCCTGGACGTCGAGAAATTTCCAACCCTGACTTTCAAGTCGACCCGCGTGGTCAAAGGCAAGAATGGGGAAGTGAAGGTCAGCGGTGATCTTACGATCCATGGCGTTACGCGCAATGTTGAGTTGGAAGTGGAAGGACCGAGCGCGGCCATGAAAGATCCGTGGGGGAACACCCGCATTGGGCTGTCGGCAACCACGCGCATCAACAGAAAAGATTTTGGTCTAACCTGGAATGCGGCACTCGAAACCGGCGGCATCCTGGTGGGCGAGGAAGTCAACATCACGCTGGATGTTCAGTTCATCAAGGCGTAAAGGGTTTTGAGTAGCGCAGGCGTCTGGCGGCCCATCGGGCCGGCCCGGCGCAACATTTGCGGGCACCACGTTTCGACCCGGACGGGGCGTCGCTGGCTTTCTTTCGCCCTTTCAGGGCTATCTCATTCTGATGATTTACCCCGGGCTTACGCCCGGGGCTCTATTCTTGCGCCGCTTCGCGGCTTCTACGCCATCCGGACACTGCAACGCGCGTCGTGATTGCCCGCTTCGACCTCGAAGAAGATCTACTCGCTTGCGGTTTGTCTTCCGGGGAGTGCCTGGTAGCGGGAATCTGCTGTGGTGACTAAGCGGCCGGTCCGTTGCATGGTGTTGCAGTCATAGGAGTAGACCGCGCCACAGAGGAGGCAGGCCTGGTAGGCGGTGCCGTGGACACCTGCATGCGGCCAAGTGAACTCGTGCCGGCAGCACATTTCGATAAGGCGTTGGACCAGGGAATTTGTCATGGCTTTTGGATTCCTTTGATGTATGTGCTGCTGTCTCCAACCTACTCTGAGAACAGCGCAATGCGCGTATGTTTCTTGGTCATCGGGCATGGGAATAAGGTCATTGTCCCGCTTGGTTACTGTGTTACCGAGGGATGTGTAACGTAACTGACCCGCTGCGGCCCGCGGCACGAACTACTGGAATCCCGCTACTGGCGCGGGTTGCGTTACTGTACGAGTGCGAAGTTGTTGGACTGTGGACGCGCGGCGATCGGAGCCGGTTCAGAAAACACAGCAGAAAATCGGGCCATCATGAAAGAGGGACACCATGCATAGTGCGAACGTACCGGAGACCATGCGGCGCAGTTCGAGAGTGCCGATCACCCTTCCTATCGCCGTCACCAGCCTCGAGCCGAGCGCTCCTTTTTCTGAAATTTGCGAGACGTTGGTCGTGAGCGCGCATGGTTGCGCGGTATTTTCTCCCACCCGGCTGGAAGCGGGTATCCCGATACAGTTTCGACGTAAGGGAGGGGAAGCGGCGAAAGCTCACGTGGTCGAATGCAAGCCGATGGGCGCAGGCCAGCAGGGATGGCAACTGGCGGCAACGCTCGATCGTCCGGAAAATTTCTGGGGACTGGAGACATGTCCCGAAGACTGGGCTCGTCTGGTGGATGTCCACAACGACGATCCCCAGACCGTTCACAAAATGCCGGCTCGAAGTGACAAGAGCCAGGCGCCCGCGCTCAAGATCGTTTCCGAAAAAAGCCAGATGCAGTACACCGAACGCGACTTGCGCGCCATCGTAGCCGAGTTTGTTCAGCCGCTGCACGCGGAAATCATATCTCTAAAGGAAAAGACGGCCCAGGCGGACGGCAAGCGCAGCCGCTTTGACATTTCGCTGTCGCACATTCCGCCAGAGGTGGAAGAGAAATTGTGGGTCCGTCTGCGCGAAGACCTGGGAACGCAAGTGTTGAAGCAGACGCAGGAGCAGTCGGCACAAGTCATGGGATCGGCCACGACCATGATTGAGCAGAAGATCAGCCAGTCGCTCGTGGGATTCCGCCAGCAGGTGACGCAGCAGCTGCAGACGGTTGCGCAGAACGCGCAAGGGTTGTCCGAAGAGATCGCTGAGGCAGTAGGGCAGCACTTCAATTCCGGAGCGGAGAAGTTTCAGCAGCAGGTGGCAGAAGCCGGGAATCGCGCAGGCCGCAAAGGCGAAGAACACTTTCTCTCGTTACAGAAACGGCTGGGAGAAGAGCACGACGCTTACCGGGCAGAGATGCAGAAGATGCAGAGTACGGTGGCGGCCGAGGTTTCCAGGTTGCAGGCGCAAGCCACGTCTCTGGGTGGTCGCATGGCGCAGTTGGACGATATCGCTTGCCGGCTGGAATCAGGCATGGAAACGCGTTTGTCACAGATGGCCAGCGATCAGATTTCCGCTGCGCGAGTACAACTCGAGACTGCGGTCGACGTGGTGCTCAAAGAATTGGGTACGCGGAACGCGAAGGAACTCGATCGTCAACTCGATGAAGCTCGCGGGAAGTTGAAGATCGTGCAGAAGGGAATCGAAACGTCGGTGAACGATCTGGTCAAGACTGAGGTCGCGGCCAGCTTGCTCTCCTTCGGGCAGACCATGGAAGAGCTGGCGCAGGATTCCGTGGGACGCTGGCGCAGTGCTTTGAGCCGGGACCTGACTTCTGTTGCCAAAATACTGGGCGGCGGATTTCAGATGGAGGCTGTATCGAACAAGAGTGAAGAGTAACGGCACACGGGAAGAATGGGCATATCGAGGCCAGGCCGTCTGCCCGTTACTGTCCTTTAGGGGTCGGGCGCAGTTCGATATTCCCGACTCCGCCGGCAACATCGAGCTTCAGGGTCACGGGCGACTTGCCATAGAGATCGTTGACGTATTCGTCCCCGTCACGCTTTAGGCCGTTCGCATTAATTGAGCCGATTCCACCCGTGGCGTGCACGCGCACACCCACGTCCTCCGGCAGGCGGATGACGGCATGGCCAACTCCTCCGTGAATCTCTCCTTCAAGATCTTTTTTCCAGTTGCCGGTCAGGTCTGCAATAACCTCCCCAGCGCCCATATTGATTTCCAGCCTTGTGAGAGACAATTCTCCGAGTTTCAAATCGCTGCGGCCGGCGCCCATCTGAATCGTGAGTTCCATCGGCACTTGGTTGGCGAAACGAAGATTCCAGTTGTTGCGTGAAGGGCCGATGTGAAACTTTTTGCCGGGCTGAGTGACATCAAGCTGGCCTTGGCCGCTCGATACCTGATAAGAAACCTGAGGTTTGCCCTCGGCCTGGTCGTAGTTGAAGTCCGCTTCCATCAACTTGCCAGCGCCGCCGGACAACTTCATTTCTCCCGCCGGCATTTGAAGGTGCACGTGGACCGATTCCGCTCCCTGCTGCTCGATGGTTTGGACGTCGTGAACCGGGCCTCTGGTGGTCTGCAGGCTGAGTCCGATGCCGGCGATGATGAGAAGCAGGATGACGGCAATCTCGCCGCCACTCAGCCACGCTTTCGCGCCCTGCGAACTCTCTGGCGGCCTGAACTGGTCCCAGACCTTGCCCAGTCCAAGGAAGATCAGTAGCACAGGCCAATAGCGAGAGAGCAGAGGCCACGGATCCAGGCCCGGACGGAAGTTGCTGTAGAGAAAAAGCAGTCCGAGAGCGACGAGCAGAAACGCTCCGACTAAAGAACTGCGACGAGTTCCCGCCATCGAACCACCTCTCTGCTTACTCGCCGGGAATGGATTCGGCCCTGCTATGGGGCCGTGTAAGGGACATTGGTTTGAAGACCAGTTGTCAGTTATTTGTTCTCAGTTCTCAGTTGATTCCTCTCTCATTTGCTCACTTGTTCAACGCATCCAGGCCCGCCTGCGCGATCGCTTCGTCGATCTCAGATTTGGCTCCGCTGGCCGCGATTCCGCCGAGGGTCTTCCCGTCCACCTGAATCGGCAATCCACCCTGATTGGGGAAAAAATCCGGAAATGCGAGGGCATCGACATTCCCCTTTTTTATCGCATCCGCGCCGTTTTTCGAAGGGGCCCCATAGAAGGCAGCATGGCGGGCTTTTTTCTGTGCGAACTGAAGGGTATTCAAAGATGCGGCATCAGCCTTTTCAAGAAACAGCAGATTGCCGCTTTCGTCCACGATGCAAATCGTGACTTCGACATTCTGCTTTTTGGCTTCGGCCTCGGCAGCGGCGACCATGGTCTTGATCGCAGCCAGGTTCAGATACTTCTTGCTGGGAAGATCGGCGGGCGATGGGGCCGCGAACGATGTCCCTGTCGCGACCAGGCTCAGCATCACAACCAGTAGTTTGAACATGCGCGGGATACTACCAGTTGGATTTCAGGTTGGCTAGGGGGTTGCGAAGGCGGTTTCCGGTTGCTGGTTTCTGGTTTCAAAAGCAGAGGCTGGAAGTGTGGGTTGGAAACTGGAGACTAGAAACCAGAAACTGAGTTAAGAGTTTTTCCGGTTGAACCGGCAGAGTCCTTGAGTGGCGCGGACTTTGCCGCAGGCCAGGGCCATGGTCTCAAAAGCCCGCTCGTAGCGGAATTCGGGCTTCAGATAAGGCTTTTTAGCCGCCGGCTGGGTATCGTTGGCAAGCTTCCGCCCGCTTGTATTTTTATCAGTCATTTCCTCAAACAGACTACCACCATCCATTGCCTGGGTTGTTGCTACTTGTGATGACTTGTGACCCGAATCAGCCGCGCGGATTTCAGGTTATGGAAGAAAGCTGGCGATATCGCGGGCCAGCAACTCAGGCTCTTCGGCGGCGGCAAAGTGGGCCCCGCGCGGCATTTCGGTCCACTGTTGAATGTTGTATCCGCGCTCGATCCAGCGCCGCGCCGGGAACGGATCTTCCTTGGGGAAGTGTGCGATGGCGCAGGGCACGCGAACCCGCTCGCCCGGTTTGAACTGGAGAGGCGCTTTTTTCGACTCGTAATACAGGCGGCAGGAAGAATGGATGGTTTCGGTCATCCAATAAAGCGTGACGTTGCTGAGCAGTTCGTCCTTTGTGAAACGGCGTTCGACATCGCCATCGCAGTCTGACCAGTCACGAAATTTCTCGACGATCCAGGCAGCCAGCGCCGCTGGAGAATCGTTCAGCCCATAAGCAGCAGTCTGCGGGGTATTCCGCTGCAGGTGAGCGTAGGCCCCAGAGTCAACGTACCAGCGATCAGAGGCTTCGAGAGAACGCTGCTCGACTTCGTCGAGTTGTGTGCCCGGCTCCAAATGCGGCCGATAGGATCCCGGAATGTAGTTGAGATGAATTCCTATCATGCGGTGAGCATGGCGCAGCCCCAGAATCGTGCTGACGGACGCGCCAAAGTCCCCGCCCTGCGCGGCAAAGCGCTCGTAGCCCAGCTTCGTCATGAGTCCAGCCCAAAGCTCGGCAATGCGCCAGGTGTTCATTCCCTGCTGTGTGGGCCGGTCGGAAAATCCGAAGCCCGGTAGAGACGGCACGACCACGTCGAACGAATGCGCGGGATCTTCGCCGTAGCTCGCCGGGTCAGTCAGGAGCGGGATGATCTTCAGCATCTCGAGAAAAGAGCCGGGCCATCCGTGAGTCAAAATCAGAGGGATGGGATGCGGTCCCTTGCCGCGTTCGTGAATGAAGTGAATACCTACGCCATCGACGGTGCAGCGATAGTGATGGAAGGCGGACATTGTTTCCAGTTGTGCCTTCCAGTCGAAGCGATCTTTCCAGTAGTCGCAGAGTTGTCGCAGATAACCGGGATCGAAGCCATAGTCCCAACCCGAGCCGGGTATTTCATCGGGCCAGCGGGTGCGGGCCAGACGGGAACGAAGATCTTCGACCGCGGCCTCGGAATAAGGCAGGGGAAACGGTTCGACACTCATGGTGAGTCCTTTTGTGATCAGTATAAAGGGCGCTTTCCCCTTCATTTAGCATGGAAACTTGACCAGCATGAATCGCTCCCGGCACGCAGGTCTGGCACGTGCATTGTCGAAGCTCGGCTACTGCTCGCGCTCGGAAGGTGTGGATCTTATTCGGACGGGGCGGGTGCGGCTGAATGGCGCGGTTGTTCGCAATCCAGAGGCGCCGGTTCGATTGGAGAGCGCCCGGATTGAAGTGGATGGCCAGTCGGTCGCAATCGCCGCGAAGATTTATCTCATGCTCAACAAGCCGCGAGGAGTGGTGACGACCGCGTCTGACGAAAAAGGCCGGCAAACCGTTTACGGTTTTCTGGACGCCGCACTTCCATGGGTTTCGCCGGTGGGGCGACTCGACAAAGCCAGTGAAGGCCTGCTCCTGCTGACAAATGATTCCGAATGGGCGGCGCAAGTCACGGCGCCGGAAACGCATCTGGACAAGACTTACCACGTCCAAATCGACAAAGTCGCCGATGGGAAATTGCTGCAAGCCATTGAAAAAGGAATCAAAACGGTGGAGGGCGATTTCCTGCGAGTCAAGGGTGTTCGCATTTTGCGAGGAGGCGAACGCAATACCTGGCTCGAGATTATTTTGGACGAAGGCAGGAACCGTCACATTCGACGAATGCTCGATGCCCTCGGCATCGCCGTGTTGCGACTGGTGCGGGTCGCGATTGGTCCACTACCTCTGGGTCAACTGGCCAAAGGGAAAGTCCGACCTCTGACGAGCGAAGAGAAGAACGCGCTCGATCGAGCACTGATCAGCAAGATCGCTGGTGCGCAACGAATCCGCAGAAAGATCAGACCGTAACGATCACCGCGCTGCAGCGGTTTTTCCCCGAGCGGCGATAACTGTGGCGCACCGCCGAATCGAAGTAAATCGCATCGCCTTCCTCCAGAACGTGCAGATCGGAGCCGATGCTCAATTCCAGTTTGCCGCTGATCATGTACAAAAGCTCGACGCCAGGATGCTGGTGAGGACGTACTTTTTCGGCCGGCACCGGCTCAAATTCCGCATAGAAGGCGCTCAACTTCCGCTCGCTGGCTTTGAAATCCAGACTCTCGAAGTTGTAAGCGATCACGCTTGATCCCGCATTCTCCGGGAACTTGATGCGCTCCTGTTTGCGCACGATTGATACCACATGCCGCTTGCGTTCGTCGGCGAAGAAGAAATCCAACCCGACTCCAAACACCATTGCAATTCGCAGCAGAGTGGGCAGCGTGGGGAACAGCTTTCCTCGCTCCAGCTTCGACAGCATGGCGGGAGACAAACCGGTGTGTTGGCCCAGTTCGACCAGTCCCATGCTTTTCTTGAGCCTGAGGGTGCGAAGTTTTTCTCCTACTCCGTAGGGTTTAAGTCCGTCCGCGATGGTTTTGTTGATCAACGGAGCCCTCTTTTTCCCGCAGGGAAAGAAATCAGGGGCTTTTTGAGTGCGTGGCAAACCATTTCAACTGTGGCTATGTTTTTCATAACACGACAATAATTGTGCATTACAGTTAATACATCGCAAGCGGAAAATAGCGCAATAACAAAGTAAGAAAAATTCGACAAAAGTTTTGGAGGGACAAAATGAGAACTGTAGACGTGGTAGCGGCAGTGCTGTTGGTAGTGGGCGGATTGAACTGGGGCTTGGTGGGCATCGCCCACTTCGACCTCGTGGCGGCGATTTTCGGCATGCACTTCGGCGAAACCTCAATGCTGAGTGCGGTGGTTTACAGCCTGGTGGGCCTGGCCGCGCTGTACCAGGCGGTTTCGTTCAAGGCGATACAGCGCCGTTGGGGACACGATTCTGTGATGGCCCGATAGCGGAGTTTTGAAACTCACAAGTTCAGGCAACGGGAAGAGACCGTTTGGAATCTTCCCGTTTTCTCCATTGAGATTGATAGGGACTTTTCACGATGAACCCGATCGAAAAGATCAGCCAGGACGCGCGCATCACGATACGGAAAGCCGGCGCGCCTGATCCCGCGGGGAAGTGCGTCGTTTACTGGATGCAGCGGGCGCAGCGTGCGATCGACAATCCCGCGCTCGATGTTGCCATCCGGGTCGGCAACGAACTCAAAAAGCCGGTAGTGGTATTTCTTGCGCCGGTGCCGTTTTATCCTCGCGCCAACCTGCGCCACTACCGCTTCCTGGCGGAAGGCATTCCAGACATCGCCCATGGACTCACGACTCGCGGCGTGGGCTTCGTCCTGCGTAGTTACCCTGAGCATAGTCTGCTGAAATTTTGCGATGAAGTCGCGCCGGCGATTGTGATTGGCGATGAAAATCCCATGCGGGAGCCGGAGCAGTGGCGAGTAAAAGTGGCTGAGAGCCTGCGCGTACCGTTTTGGACGGTAGATGCAGATGTGATCGTACCCACCAAATTGTTGTTGAAGGAACAATTCGGAGCGCGCACCATCCGGCCGCGCATTCATGATTTGCTGCCACAGTTTCTGGTGCGGCAGAAAAATGTGAAAGCTCACGTGCCCTGGGTGTCGCCGCCACGCCTGCAGTCGCTCACACCGCACGAAGACTTCATGTCCGGATGGAAGCTGGATCGTTCAGTCCAGGCGGCCCCGGGCTGGCACGGCGGGAGCAACCGCGGTTTGCGAACGCTTCGCGAGTTCGTGGACAAGCGCCTGGCCGACTATCCGGAGACGCGTAATCATCCCGAACAAGACGGCACCAGCAGGCTATCTCCGTATCTTCATTTCGGGCAGCTGGGACCGCTCACGGTTGCGCTTGCGGTGCAAGCCAGTGACGCTCCGGCACGCGCCAAGGATGCGTTTCTCGAGCAAGTGATCGTCAGGCGTGAGCTGGCCATCAACTTTGTGCGCTTCAATTCGTTCTACGACTCCATGGAGTGTCTGGAACCATGGGCATCGCGTTCGCTGTCGGAGCATGCGCGTGACCGGCGCAGCGTCACTTACAGCGAAAAGCAACTGGAGCAGGGCCGAGACCCACGATCCGCTGTGGAACGCGGCGCAAAAGCAGATGGTGCTGCGCGGCTGGATGCACAATTATCTGCGCATGTATTGGGCGAAAAAGATACTGGAGTGGAGTCCATCGATCGGTGCGGCTTACCAGCGCGCGGTGGAACTCAACGATCGCTACGAACTCGACGGACGCGATCCTAACGGATATGCGGGAATCGCATGGGCCATCGTCGGAAAGCATGACCGGGCGTGGTCGGACCGGCCGGTGTACGGAAAGATTCGTTACATGTCGCTGGCCAGCACCGGACGGAAATTCGATTCGAAAAAATACATCGAGCAGATTGCGGAGCTGGAAGGACGGGCGCATGTCTAAGAACGCCTGGCTTACCTTCGCACTCTTTGTCGGCATTTGTTTTTCTGTTGCCGCCATCGGTTCGGTGTGGACATCGACATCGGTCCGGACGTGGTATGTGCGACTGCAGAAACCCTCGTTCAATCCGCCGAGCTGGGTGTTTGGGCCCGTATGGTCGGCGCTGTACTTCATGATGGCAACCAGCGCATGGCTGGTGTGGCGCAAGGGCGGATGGGAATCTCCCCGCGTTGCGTTGTTGCTTTTCTTCGTTCAACTCGGGCTCAACCTGGCATGGTCTGGATTGTTCTTCGGGCTTCGTCGCCCAGGCCTGGCAATGGTTGACATACTCGCATTGCTGGTCGCGGTGGTTGCGACTGCAATCGAATTCCGTTCGTTTTCGCAAACGGCGTTCTGGCTGATGGTTCCCTACGCGATATGGGTTTCTTTTGCCAGCGTACTTAATTTCTCCATCTGGCGATTGAATGCGGGGCAGTCATGAAAATCCTGATTACAGGCGCGACCGGCTATGTGGGTGGGCAGTTGCTCCCTAAGCTCTTGGCAAGCGGACACGATGTCACGTGCATGGTGAGGGAGCCGTCGCGCGTCCGCCATGGGATGGAAGGTGCAGCCGTGGTCAAGGGCGATGCCCTGCTTCCCGACAGCCTGCTTCCAGCCATGCAGGGAGTCGAAGTGGCGTACTACCTGATTCACTCCATGGGTGGCGGGCATGCGGGTTTCGAGGATCGCGACCGGCGCGCCGCGCAGAACTTTGCGACTGCGGCGAAAGAGGCCGGAGTGCAGCGGATCATCTATCTGGGCGGACTGACTTCGCGAACCTCTGAAGTTTCCTCTCATCTCAAAAGCCGGCAGGAGACAGGTGAAGTGCTGCGGGAATTCGGGCCTCCCCTGACTGAATTTCGGGCAGGGATTATCGTGGGTAACGGAAGCATGTCATTCGAGATCATCCGGTGTCTTACGGAAAGGCTACCGGTGATGATCTGTCCGCGGTGGGTCATGACGCGGACTCAGCCCATCGCCATCGACGATGTGCTGGACTATCTGGTATCGGCGCTGGACGTGCCCGAGTCGAAAGATGAAATCGTCGAAATCGGGGGAGCGAGCATCGAGACTTATCGCAGCATGATGCTGACCTACGCCCGCATCCGGGGACTGAAACGATGGCTGCTGCGAGTTCCGGTGCTCACGCCGCGATTGTCGTCGTACTGGCTGAATCTGGTTACGCCGTTTCCGGCCGCGATTACGCGTCCATTGATTGAAGGCCTGAAAACAGAAGTCGTGTGCACCAGCGGCTGGGCCTCGACCCTGTTTCCTGGAATCGTCCCGATGCGGTACGCGGCAGCGGTGGAAGCTGCGGTTTCGGCCGACTGGTCCGGACAAATCGGTGGGCGAGACGATCCCGCGCAGTGTGTCGCACGTAGCACTCAGGAGCCGGGGAACCATCTGCGATGTTCGGCAAATTCTGGTGCATGCGCCTCCGGCCCAGGTGTTCGCCGTGTTGCAGGGCCTGGGCGGAAAGGCTGGCTGGTTGTACGCGAACTTGTTGTGGCAGATACGAGGATGGCTCGATCACTGGCTAGGCGGAGTCGGCATGTCCCGCGGTCGAGGCGAAAGAGCAAATCTGCAGGCCGGCGATTGCGTGGATTTCTGGCGCGTCGAAGAAGTCGTGCCCGGGGAAAAGATTTCTCTGCACGCCGAAATGAAGTTGCCAGGTCGAGCCTGGTTGCAGTTTGTGCTGATTCCGGATTCGAGAGAGCGCACGCTTCTCCGCTGCTTTGCCTGGTTCGAGCCGCGTGGACTTGCAGGAGAGCTTTACTGGTGGGTGCTGTATCCCATCCACGTGTTGATTTTCCGTGGCATGGCGCGAGCTATTGCTCGCAAGTCTGAAGACAGTTTTCGACTAAGGGGCGAAGCGTATCAGGGGTCTTAGTCCGGCGGTCCAGGATCTAGGCGAGAGTCTTCATGAAGGCGCAGGTGCTCAGGGCTTTGGCCGCCAATTCAAGTTCCTGGAGATCGTCGAGTGTGAAGTCGGGTCCAGCCGACGCCAGGTCGAAGCCTTTGTGGCTGATCTGGATGACACCCAACACAGCCTCTGATTTATCCATGACAGGCGCCGACATTAATTTGTAAATCGTGGCGGGACGCAGTTCCTCGCCTTCCACTTTTTCTCCGACGGGCTTGATGCTTTCGAAGATGCTGGCGTGCTTGATGCGGGTAAAGTTGTTGAACAGTTCGATTTTCTTGGTGACTGCGGTGTGGGCCGCAACTGCGGTGGAACTGGATATTGGAATCGTTCCTGCCGTGCTGAGTTCGACCGGACTCAGAAACTTCAGCAAGCCATTCTCCAACCGCAGCAGGGCTACTTCATCGGAACGCACGCCGAAAAATTTCGAAAGTTCGACGCAGCACTGAACCGGCGTGCCGGCCTGGGCGAAGCGCTGCTCCAACGTGGCCCGGTCGCGCGCAGGCGCCGCGGCCGCTCCTGAAGAATTCCTGCCTGAAACCTGGTTATCTGCTGCCATCTCGCCCCGATCCGTAAGTCAAATAGGGAGACCACTCCCGCGATTCCATGCTGACGCCATATGGTGCCGGGATCAAGTTACCGAGGTACTTTGCCGATGAGTTAGTTGGATAGGTTTGCGCGGCAGTTCTTGTAGCGCCGGCCTCCGGCCGGCCCGAAGGTGGGGGCGGGACGCCCCCACGACAGCCGGCGGGACGCCGGCGCTACGAAATTCTAGAGCGCGACGAGAGCTGGCTTCGCTTATTTGTCCAACGGGAATTGCTTTTCGCGCCAGCCCCGGATTCCGCCGTCCATGGAGAGCACGTTGGTGTAACCCATTTTTTGCAGATTGTCGGCGGCGAGGGCGGAGCGATATCCACCACCGCAGTAAAGGATGAGCGGAGCATTCAACTGCGGCACGCGCTCCTCGATATCGCGCTCGATGATTCCCTTGCCCAGGTGAATTGCGCCGGGCAAATGATCTTTGGCGTACTCGCTTTCCTCGCGGACATCCACCAGCAAGAATTTTTCGCCGCGGTCCAGCCGGGCTTTGACGTCGTCCACGGTCACTTCCCGGACTCTCTTCCTGGCGTCATCAACGATCTGTAGAAAACGGGCGGAATGCTGATGGGCCATGCGGGAACTCCTGACTTCAAGTGTGACTGCAATTGGTATTTTAGCGAAAAGCGGGGATGACGCAGGGCTTCGCGGGGGAGGACTACTCCGAGGGACCAGCGACAGCGCTGGAGGTTTGTTCCTGGGACTGAGAAACAGCGATCGGCGACCCCAGAAATCTCTGTAAGTCAGCTTCCAGCTTCCGGCGGTCTTCTTCGCCAAGCCCGGTAAATTCAAAAGGCTGCAGACAGCCCTGTGTGGCCCACATGGGAAACAGCATCACCGTCGTGCTGCGAATTGTGCTGCCGCCGACGTGGAACATGACTTCAGCCTTGATGCCTTCGTCCAGTGGGGCTTCAAGGTGGAGTAGCCCACCGGTAAAGGAAAGCTGGTGCAGGCGGGCGCGGACCTGGCGTCCGTTTTCCAGCTGGACTAGAGCCAGAATGGTGCCGGCCAGTTTTACTCGCGGGGCGCGGCGGACATCATCTGCATGCTTCGATCTGGGCATAGGTACGTCACACTATGACACCAGAGGGGGCCGGGGTGCAGATTACGAAAGAGTAAAGTCCTGATTACTACGGCGAAGTATTCGTGTCGTTCTGCCCGTCTTTCTCGAACCCTCCCCCAGGTTTTGCTGGCCTGAACGGTAAGCATATGGCGATTACCTGGGTTACTTTACCTGCGACCTACGTGGCCGTAAGCTGCGACCTTATGGCATTCAATGCCTTGTTGATGTGCCGGGAAGAGAAGCATCTGCGAATCCTGGGGAAGGCCCTGGACGCGGTTGGCATGGAGCAGGAAGTCTGTCTGTCGGCGTCAGAGGCGCTGGATCTGACGGTGCAGAGGCACTATTCGGCACTTATTGTGGACTTTGATTTGCCCGGAGCCGCCACGGTGGCCCGGATGGCGCGGCTGGGTCCGGCAAAGCGACGACCGGTCATCTTTGGGATGATCGGGGCTCTTACCGAAATTTCCGAGACTTTTCAGGCGGGTGCGAATTTTATCTTCTATAAGCCGCTTGCGGTTGATCAGATAGTTCGTTGCTTGCGTGCGGGACGAGGATTCATGCGTCCGGATCGCAGGCAGTCGCAACGGCAGAGTCTGGAGTCACTGGTTTATCTGCAGTTCGGGATTGCCTCGCTGCCGGCCATGGTGATCGATTTGAATCAGAATGGACTGGCGCTGCTGGCTCCGGAGCCATTGCCTCCGGTGCAGCAAGTCCCGTTACGCTTTGTCTTGCCCGGAACCAGTCACATGGTGGAGGGTATGGGAGAAGTGGTCTGGGCCGACGATGGCGGACGCGCCGGCATGTTGTTCTCCCGTTTGACCCCGGCCTCGCGAAAATATCTGAAACAGTGGTTTGTGAAGAGAGAGTCGAAGAAGAAGATGGACGTGCGCCCTGCGCTGCGAGCGAGAGCCGGAAGTGGAAAAGCTGGAGTTCCTAAAGCTCGCCGTGCCTCAGCGGGTGCGCACTAGACTTTCAGATCCTGCAAAATCTGCACTTGATGGTGTCCCGTCCAAGCTTCGCTTGGGCGGTTTTTTTCTCAGAGTCAAAGTCAAAAATCAAGATCTAAGTCAAAAAGGCGGCGGACAGGAGTGTCCGCCCTACACGTGCTAGACTCGGTTTCTTCTTACTGAGATCGCATGGGCGAACTGACGTTCCTTTCTGCTGTATCCATGGCTGAGCAAATCCGGCGCGGAGAACTGTCTCCGGTCGAACTGGTCGAAGCGCATCTTGCGCGGATCGAAGAGTTGAATCCCAGGCTGAATGCTTTTGTGCAGGTGGATGTTGAACGTGCGCGCCGGGAGGCACGCATTGCCGAGGCGGCTGTGCGGAATGGGGAGAAGCTCGGCCCTTTGCATGGGGTTCCGCTCAGCATCAAGAGTTCGATGCAAGTCGCTGGTCTGCGTTGGGAGGCTGGAACGAAATTGCGGGCCGGCACCGTCGCCGAGCGAGACGCACCGCTGGTGACGCGTCTGCGCCAGGCGGGCGCGATCATTCTCGGCGTCACCAATGCGCCGGAACTGCTCATGGCCTGGGAGACGGACAATCTTCTTTACGGTCGGACGAATAATCCCTGGGATCTTAGCGCGGACGCCCGGCGGATCGAGTGGCGGCGAAGCGGCGGCCATTGCGTCCGGTATGTCCGCCGGAGGTGTCGGCAGCGACGGTGGCGGATCGATTCGCGTGCCCGCGCACTTCAGCGGAATCTGCGGATTGAAACCCACTCCCGGACGGATACCTGCGACTGGGCATTTCCCCGAGTCGGTTGGTCCATTTGCCCTGCTCGGCGTGGTCGGACCGATGGCCCGCAATGTCGGTGATCTGAAACTTCTGTTTGAGGTGCTGCAAGGACCGGACGATGGCGATCCTTCGGCTGCGCCGGTGCCGTTGCGTTGGCCAGAGAAAGACGAACTGAGCCGCGTCCGTATCGGCTACTTCGAGGACGACGGACGGACGCCCGTCACCCGGAGACGCGGGCAGCGGTGCGGACTGCGGCGGAAGCTTTGCGGCGCGCTGGATTTCAGGTGGAAGCTTTTCGTCCCCGAGGGTTGGAGCCGGCGCGGCAGTTGTGGTGGAAGTTGTTCGGCACTGCTGGCGGAATGATGCTTGCGTCCGTGACAAAGGGCCATGAAGCTGAGCTGAGTCCGATTCTGAAACAATTTTCCAGCATGGTAGCGACGGAGCCGGCACATACTGGTCAATCGCTGCTCGACACCTGGATCGAGCGTGACGTGGTGCGGATGCAGGTGTTTGCGCAGATGCGGGATTATCCCGTGCTGCTTTGTCCGGTGGCGTCGATTCCTGCGTTCAAGCATGGCGAGCGCCGCTGGCAGGTCGAGGGACAGACCGTGAACTATCTCGACGCCTGGAGCTACACCGAGTGGTTCAATCTGCTGGGCATGCCGGCGGTCTCGGTACCGGTGGGGAAGTCACCGGAAGGCTTGCCGATTGGAGTGCAGATCGCGGCGTGTCCGTGGCAGGAGGAGTTGGTGATTTCGGTGGCGGCGGCCTTGGAACGAGGAAGTCGGCTGCTTCGGGCATCCTGCAATGTAGCCGGCGTCCGGGCGTCCTCGCCCGCCCATCGGGCCGGCCGGAGGCCGGCGCTACTTTGGCCCGTCCTGCGCTGACTGCCCCTACGTCGTCATTTGTGGTTTACTTATTGATGGCATGAATAAGCGAAGTTTCCTGCTCTGCGCCTGTGTTGCCTTGGCCTTGGCTGCGATTCTGGCGGCCGCTCCGGAAGATTCACATTCCAAGCCTGACTCTTCCGCCGAAGCTGCACGCCTGAACAATCTGGGCGCGGCTTACATGAACCAGCAGCTCTTCGAGAAGGGTCTCAAGGCGTTTCAGGAGGCTGCGGCGCTCGATCCCAAGCTGCAGATCGCGTCGTTGAATCAGGGCATCGCGCTGCTGAACCTGGCTCGCATCGAGCCGGCCAAGGGACTTCTCGAGGCTGCCGGCAAGAATGCGCCCAACGATCCTCACGCCTGGTTCAACCTCGGCCTGCTGTACAAAAATTCCGACAATCCGCAGGGATCGGTCGATGCGTTTCGGCACGTCACCGAGATCGATCCCAACGACGCCGACAGCTGGTACTTTCTGGGCGCGGCGTCTGGCGCAGCTCAAGCAGTATCCGCAGGCGATTGACGCTTTCCAGCATGCGCTGAAGTTGAATCCGCTGCATGCTTCGGCGGAATTCGGCATTGCACGCGCCTATCAGCAGTCCGGTGACGCAGCCCATGCCCGCGAACACTTGGTGCGCTTCCAGCACATCACGCAGAACAAGCTGGGCTCGCCGATCGGACTGGCTTACGGAGATCAGGGACAGTATTCGCTGGTGGAAGAGGCGGTGGGCGCGGCGGAGAAAGCGCTGCCGCAGATTCCGGTGCAGTTTGTTTCGGTGACGGAAAGCGCAGGGCTGACGTCAAAGGCGTCATCCGGCTCCGCGACCGATCTCGCGTCCTTTCTCGGGCCAGGCGCATGCTTTCTCGACTATGACGGTGACGGCAAGCCTGATCTGTTTCTACCAGACAACGGTCCGCAGGGCGGAATGGCGCTGTATCACAACCTGGGCAACGGCAAGTTTGAGGATGTGACGAAGAAGGCCGGGCTTGATCCCACCGTTCACGCCATTGGATGTACGGCTGGAGACTACGACAACGACGGCGCAACCGATCTCGCCGTGAGTCTCAACGGCCGCGTCCTTCTGCTGCACAACGAGAAGAATGGCACCTTCAAGGATGTGACCGGACTCGGCCGGTATCAAGAGCGACGGGCTCAATCTTGGACTAACGTTTATCGATTACGACCACGACGGCGATCTCGATCTTTACGTAACTCGATACAGCGACCAGTTCGACCCACGCAAGCCATTTGTTATTTCAAGCGCCAGCGACAAGTGTCGGGAAAAATGTACTGTGGCGCAATAACGGCAATGGAACTTTCACCGACGTTAGTGAAGAAACGGGTCTTCGGGGGACCATGCCAAGTGTTGCAGCGGTCGGCACCGACTATAACAATGATCGCGCGGTTGACATTGTATTGACGGGAGCGCTCAATCCGGCGCTGGTTTTCCAGAATCCTCGCGAAGGCAAATTTCCTTCACGCAACCGTGGACAGGATCGATGCCCGCCTCGCCGGTCGCGTTTCAGTGCTCGATTTCAATCACGATGGCTGGATGGACCTGGCTTTTACCCATTGGAAAGCTCCTGGAATTACGCTCTGGCGAAACAATCACGGCAAGGCTTCGAACCGGTCGAGCTTCCCAAGACCAATTGGACTCGCGCCTTCGGCGTCGCCGCCTTCGATTACGACAACGACGGCTGGATTGATCTGGTCGCCGTCGGCGAGACCGCCGATGGCAAGGGCGAAGTCCGCCTCTTCCGCAATCTCGGGCCGGATGGATTCAAAGACGTCACTGCCGATGTCGGCCTCGACAAGATTCAACTCAAAGATCCGCGCGCCATCATCACCGCCGACTACGACGGCGATGGCGCCACCGATCTTCTCATCACGCAGAATCACGGTCCGGCTGTGCTGCTGCGCAATGAAGGCGGCAACAAGAACAACTGGCTGCGGCTTTCGTTCAAGGGCCTGGCCGACAACAAGAGCGCGATTGGCACCAAGGTCGAAGTCTTCGCCGGAGCAAATCGCCAGAAATTTGAGATCGCGGGATCGTCCGGCTATCTGGGACAGAACTCAGCTGACTTCGTGGTCGGACTCGGGCAGGCCAAGGAAGCCGATGTCGTGCGCATGCTCTGGCCCACCGGAGTCATGCAGGATGAAATTCAGATTGCCGGAATGAAAGACCACAGCTTTCGGCGAAATGGACCGCCGCGGCAGTTCCTGTCCCACGCTTTTTGTCTGGGATGGAACCACTACGAACTGGTCGGCGACATGCTGGGCGCGGGCGTGGTCGGCCACTGGATTGGCCCGAACCAGCGCGACATTCCGCGGCCGACGGAATACATCAAGGTGCCGCGCAACTCGATTCGCGAGAAAGACGGCAAGCTCAGCTTCCGCTTCATGGAGCCGCTGGAAGAAGCGGTCTATCTCGATCAGGTGAAGTTGCTGGCGGTGGACCATCCTGCGGCCGACGATGTTTTTCCCAACGAATATTTCGCCAGCAACCCGCCGTATCCGCCGTTCAAAGTGGTCTCTAGCCGCGATGCGCGCCCGCCGGCGGGTGCGCGGGACGAGCATGGCCACAACGTTTTGCCTGATTTGCTGGCGCATCGTTACTTTGGCGATTTCGAGGTGCTGCCCTTCCAGGGCTTCACCAAGTCGCACACTCTCGAACTTGATCTCGGCGAAGCCTATCGCGGCGGCCCGCTCTGGCTGCTGATGCACGGCGAGATCGAATATTTCTCCGCGACCAGCATGTTTGCCGCGTACCAGGCCGGGATCGAGCCGATCGCGCCTTACGTCGAAGCGCAGGACGCCAGCGGAAAATGGGTCCGCGTAATCGACGACATGGGTTTTCCCGCAGGCGGCCCGCGCACCATGACTGCCGATCTGACCGGACAAACTGCCGCAGGGAACGCAGCGCATCCGCATCACGACCAATCTGCAGATTTATTGGGACAACATTCTGATCAATCGCGCCGAACAGAACGGCAATGCCCGTCTGACACCGGTGCCGCTGGCGCGCGCCGATCTGCGCTTCCACGGATTTCCGCTGAAGATCGAAAACCAGCCGCCCGGCAACGTGCTGTACGTTTACGAGAAGACCAGCGCGACCGGGCCTTACACGCGGCCCGCGGGCGCTTACACGCGCTACGGCGACGTGCTTCCGCTGCTCACCGGCTACGACGACCGCCTGGCTGTCTTCGGATCAGGCGACGAAGTGGCTCTCGATTTCGATCCCGCGAAGCTGCCGGCGCTGCCCAAAGGCTGGGTGCGGGATTACTTCTTCGTCGCCAACGGCTACGAAAAAGATATGGACTTCTACGCCGCCGAGGCCAACACGGTCGCACCCCCTGCCCTTCCGCACCATGGGCACGTATCCGTATCCCAAGGGCAGGTCGTTCCCACTGGACGATGCGCATGTGAACTACTTCCTGGATTACAACACGCGCCACCTGTCCGGGAACGAGCCGAAGGGATATCGGTTCGACTATCCCCGCTGATGCTGCGACAGAAGTAGATGAAAGGGCTCGCGGCACGGAATCGTTTTAATCGTTGACATTCGCTGCCCCGGCATAATCCAATACGCGGGAATGGAAACCACTCCTGACGCTTCTTCTTCCTCCTCCGGCCTGCGGCTTCGTCGATCGCTCACGCTTTGGGACCTGATTCTTTACGGCATCATCGTCATCCAGCCGACCGCGCCCATGCCTGCTTACGGCGTGTTCAGCAACGCGGGCGCAGGGCCACGTGGTGACTTCGATTCTGATCGCCATGATCGCCATGGTGTTCACCGCCATGAGCTACGGACGCATGGCGCGGGTCTATCCCAGCGCGGGTTCGGCCTACACCTATGTGGGCCGCGAGATTCATCCCTCGCTGGGCTACGTCACCGGCTGGAGCATGACCATGGATTACATGCTCAATCCCTTGATCTGCACCATCTGGTGCTCCAAGGCGATGGCCGATCTGCTGACTGGGACGCGATATCAGATTCCGTATCCCGGCCTGCTGTGGCCGGTGATTTTTGCGCTGCTGTTTACCGGGCTGAACCTGCGCGGGCGTCAAGACTTCGGCCCGGATCAATCAGACCCTGTGCGCCATCATGGGAGCGGTGATTCTGGCGTTCTTCTGGTACACGATCCGCTACATTTTTCATCTGCCGCAATATCCGGAGGCGTACTTTCTGCGTCCGTTTTACAACCCGCAGACTTTTACCATCAACCGCGTGTTTCACGGGACCTCGGTTGCGGTGCTCACCTACATCGGCTTCGACGGAATTTCGACTTTGTCGGAAGAGGTCGACAATCCCAAGCGCAATATTTTCCTGGCGACCGTGCTGGTCTGCGTGGTGACAGGATTTCTGGCGGCGGCTGAAGTCTATGGCGCTCAGTTGCTGAGTTCCCAGTACCTGTTCTCGGCGGCCGAAGTGGAGAATGCATTCAGCCACGTGGCCGCGATCGCCGGCGGACCGCTGATGACCAAGGCCATCAGCATCACGCTGCTGATTGCGACCGTCGGTTCCGGCATGGGATCGCAACTCGGCGCGGCTCGCTTGCTTTACGGCATGGGACGCAGCAATGCCATTCCGAAAAAATTCTTTGGCGCGATCCATCCCCGGACCCGGATTCCGGCGAACAACGTGATTTTCGTTGGCGTGATTGCGTTGCTGGGCGCTTTCCTCATCAGCTACGACAATGGCGCCCAGTTGCTCAACTTCGGCGCGCTGATCGCTTTCATGGGCGTCAATCTGGCGGCGCTCACTCACTACTACATCCGCGGCGAAGATCGCACACTCGGCCAACTGATTCCGCCGGTGCTGGGCTTCCTCATTTGTCTTTTCATCTGGATTCACCTGTCGAACCTGGCGTTGATCGCGGGATCGATCTGGATGGTCGCCGGCATCGCTTACGGTGCATGGAAGACGCGAGGCTTCCAGAGCAATCTGGTGAATTTCGATGTGCCTCCGGAAGATGAGTATTAGTAGGTCCGGCGGTGCTTGCGGCGAAAGAGTGGCTTCGATCTAAAGGGTGGAGCAGGCCTTCAGGCCTGCGTTGGAAGGACTGGTGCCGGGCGGCTTCAGCCGCTGAGGTGCCTCGTTACAGGCGTGGAATCGGCAAGCTAGATGAAGTCCCTCAGTGCCTAAAGCCAGCTGCATCGGCTTGAGTAATGCAGGGCTGAAAGCCCTGCTCCACCCGAACCCTTTGTCCACCCGGACCCTGATCACCGAAATCCGGCTCGACCCAAAATCGGCTTCCCAGTCGACTCTCTACTCCACATTCCAGCCGCTGACTTCTACTGTCGGCTGCGCCGTTCCCAATTCCTGCGCCCGATAGCTGGCCGTGACTTCGCGCTTTTCGCCCGGCAGCAGCGAAATATAGTTGTCCTGCCAGACGACCGGAAGAATCTCGTCTCCGCCTTTGCCCTTGTTTACTTTCAGCCGCACGAAGAAGGCCAGGCTCTTGCTGGGATTTTCCAGCGTGACATGAGTGACCGCTTCTTCACCCTTTCGTTCGGTGCGGTCGGTGACTTTCAGTTTGACCTTGGGCAGCTGCGACAGCGCAGTGTAGTCGGCGTAGGAAGATGTCGGCGTCGTGTACCAGTTCGACTTCTCCCAGTCGAGCGTTTCCGGTTTGGTGGAGAGCCAGTAGAAATTCGATCCGACCAGCTTGCCGGAGGAATCCTGCAGCCGCAGCACCAGGAAGTAGGTGGGGCTGAGGCCGTCAATGTCCGGTAGAGTCAGGATCTTGTTGGTGCTGTCGGCGGCGGCATCGACGCGTAGTTTCTTTGGAAAACTTCTCGGTCATGTCGAGATTCAGAACCTTCGCGGTGAGCTTCAATCCTTTGGCGTCTTCGTACTGGCTGCTCACCATCCAGACCGAGTGGTCGTCGTAGCCGTACACCGGATGCAGCGATTCCATCGCCTTCTTCGCGCCGAAATATCCGCCGCCGGGCCGCAGATAGAAGTCGTAGAGATGCCAGATCATCGACGGCCAGGCGTTGTTCAGCATCCACTGGATCACGCCGGTCGAGGTGTACTTGTTGCGGCTGTAGGCCTCGTACATGGCGCGAACGCCTTCGTAGGTCTGCAGCTGCGACTTTGGCGGCGTAATCCTCGACGCTGGTGGCTGGGCCGAAGCGCGCATTCAGCGCGTCGGTGAATACGTGAATGTCTTTGAACACTCCGCCGCCGGCGTGGTAGTTCCAGGTGTCGTCGATGGGCCAGAGATGGTCTTTGCCGACCATGGCGCGAATGCTTTCAATCGGCGGAACCGCCGGTCCCATGCTGGTTTCGGTGTTGAAGCCGTAGGCTCCGCCGCAGCCGCCCTGGTTGCACTGCTGCGGATGGGCTGAGTCGACTCTGTCGGTCTGCCAGTAGGAGGGCGCGACGTATTCATACGGCCCGGTCATCTTCACGCCGCTCTCGCCGGAGAAGCCGGCAGGTTTCGCGGTGGCGGACGAGATCGTCGGGATTCGGCCACAGCAGTTCTTTTTCAACTTTCAGATAGGTCTGCTCGACGTCCGGCGGGGGAGGATTGTCGCTGCCGTTCAGCCAGACGATCAGGCTGGGATGGCTGCGCAGGCGGTACATCTGGTCGCGCAGCGATTGTTCCGCGATGGTGAAATCCTGCGGCTTCCAGTTCGGCCAGTGCTCCCAGTGATCGCAGCAGCACCATCCGGCCATGAGCAGAATTCCGCGCTCGTCGGCCAGATCGAAGAATTCTTTGGTCTCCAGCTTGCCTTCGAGGCGGATCGTGTTCAGTCCCATGTCCTGCACATAGCGGAATTCGTCGCGCAGGCGCTGCGAGTCCTCGCGCAGCATCATGTCGGGTGACCAGCCGCCGCCGCGGATCAGTATGTTCTTGCCATTGACGGAAAACAGGCGCCGGTTGGCGGCGAGCACTTCGGACTTCATCTCGCGAATGCCGAACTTTGTCTCCGCCTGGTCGGACACTTTTCCGTCCAGATTGAATTCGAGGTTGAGCGTGTAGCGTTCGGCTTGCCCATCTGCGCCGGCCACCACAGCCGCGGATTGTCAAAGTTGAGCTGGGAAAACTGTTCCGGCGTGAAAGTCACATCTTTCGATTCGCCCGGAGCCGAGTTCAACATCCTGCGAAAATTCGATCTTCTCGATCTGACCTTTGAGCGTGCCTTTCACCGGCTGACTGGAGCCGTTCTTCAGCAGCGCGGTGACCGTCAGGTGGGCTTTGTCGTTGGCCGGCGAATCGACTTTCGAAACCACCGCGGGATAGCGCACCGCCACCGGCCCGCTGGTCGTGATGTCCACCGCGCGAAAGAGTGCCCATGTTCTTGTCCGGAGGCGCGGGGTTCCAGTCGACGAACGTGATCGCGAGGTCGGTGTCGGTCGGGGAGAAGACCTGCACCGCCAGCACATTCGTCTTTCCCAGCAGTGCGGCATCCGTGATGTTGAATTCGTAGGTGCGCCATGCGCCGGCAACGTCGTCGGACTTGGCGATCTGCTTGCCGTTCAGCCAGATGTTGGCGCGGTAGTTGATTCCTCCGAAATTCAGCCAGATGCGTCTTTCCCTTGAAACTGGCGGGCAGCGACAAATTCCTTGCGATACCACCAGGGAACGATGAATGGGCTGTCCGGCTGCATCGGGATGTTGGAAAAATTCGCGCCGATGGGATAAGTGACGCCGGGAAATGTCCGCAGATTCATGCCGAAAAACGGATCGGGATAGACCTTGTGCTTGACCAGCGCCGCGACCACGGTGGTCGGAACGCTGACTTCGTACCAATCTTTGGGGTGGAACGCGGGCGTGGAAAGCATGTCACCCTTCTCGTCCACTTTGCCCGAGGACTGCAGCGACCAGCCGTCCCGCAGAGCAAGGGATTCGGGATGAGGATGGGTCGATCTCCTGCGCAAACATCAGTCCGGAGAGAGACAGCACTACGATGCACAAGAGGCTGCTCTTCATCTTTATCGTCATCAAGAGATCCTTTGCCGGGATTGGTTTTTAAGAGTGCGTTCCATTATGCCGCATCTGGCCGGTCGCACCGGTAACACGCTCTAGGTTAATAACACGTACTATTAATACGTTTCAATGGCTGATTTTCGCAGGCCGGAGCGAGCTCGGCGCTTCCTAGCCTCGATCGTCATGCTCCGCCGAGCGTTGCTCGGCTGGGCGGACGAGGGCGTCCGCCCCTACGTGGTTCGTGGCGTAGTCTATAATTTAGTTTCCGCCTAAAACACTGGAGTGAGAAGACAATGATTCGATTTCTGCAAACCCAAGGTCCGCTTAAGAAGATTATTCTCAGCGGAATGTTGCTGGTCATTTGCGGAGCCATGGTGATGTCGCTCGGCTGGGGCGGCATCAGCGACAGCCTCGGAGTGGGCGGACCCGGCCAGGGCGTTGTCGCCAACGTGGCCGGCGATCCGGTGACCACCATTGACGTGCAGCGCGAGGCGCGGCAGATGCTACGCCAGCAGTTTCCGCAAGGCGGCGCGCAGACCGAGATGCTGCTTCCCTACTTTACCCAGCGGGCGGCGCAGACCCTGATCAGCCGTAAAGCCCTGGTCGCGGAGGCCGAACGGCTTGGCCTGCGAGCCACCGATGAAGAGGTGCGCGACGAGTTGCAGCACGGACGCTATTCGGCCACATTTTTCCCGGGCGGCAAGTTCATTGGGCAACAGCAGTACGAGAACATTCTGCAGAATGCCGAACTGACCGTTCCGGTGTTCGAGCAGAGCGTGAAAGATCAGATCCTGCTGAGCAAGTTGCAGAATCTGATCGCGGGCAGCGCGCTGGTCACCGACACTGAGGTGCGTCAGGCGTTCGAGAAGCAGAATACCAAGGTCAAGTTCGACTACGCCGTGCTGCGCAAAGACGATCTGATGAAACAGATCAAGCCCAGCGATGCCGAGCTGAAGGCTTTTTACGACCGCAACAAGGCCACCTATAACAATTCGATTCCGGAAAAGCGCAAGGTCCGCTACGTGGTGCTGGATAACTCGAAGATCGAAGCGGAAGTCACCGTTTCGCACGAGGACCTGCAGGCCTATTACGACCAGCATCGCGACGACTACCGCGTGCCCGAGCAAGTCAATGTCAGCCACATTCTGATCAAGACTCCGCTGCCGGGCGCGGACGGCAAGGTTGATCCCAAGGGCGTCGACGAGGCGCGGAAGAAGGCGGAAGACGTTCTGAAGCAGCTAAAGGCCGGCGGAAACTTCGCCGATCTGGCCAAGAAATACTCTGAAGATCCGGGCAGCGGCAAGAACGGCGGCTCTCTGGGCTGGATTGGCAAAGGCCGCACCGTCCCGAGTTCGAGCAAGCGGCATTCTCCCTGGCCAAGGGCGCGACCAGCGACCTGGTGCAGAGCAGTTACGGCTTCCACATCATTCGCGTGGACGACAAGCAGGCTGCTCACTTGAAGACGCTCGACGAGGTCAAGGACCAGATCGAGGGAACTATCAAGCAGCAGAAAGCCGCGCAGGTGGCGACCAATCAGGTGAATGCATTGCTGGCGCAGGCCCGCAGCGGCGGACTGGAGAAAGCGGCCGCAGCCAAGGGGCTGAACGTCATCAACACGGATTTTGTGAGCAACACCGACACGCTGCCGGGAATTGGCAGCTCGCCGCAATTCATGAGTGCGGTGTTTGGCCAGGCCGAGAAATCTCCTCCGGACCAGGTGCAGGTGCCGCAGGGCTATGCCGTGTTCGAGGTGCTGGCGATCAAGCCGGCCTCGACACCGACCTTCGAAGAGATCCGCAGCCGGGTGGAAGAAGAATTCAAGAACGAACGCGTCGCTGCGCTGCTCGCGCAGAAGACGCAGGAACTGTCCGATCGCGCCAAGGCCGAACATGATCTGAAAAAGGCAGCGAAGGAAGCTGGGCGGTCATGAAGACCAGCGACTTTGTTCTGCCCGACGGACAGGTTCCGGACATCGGGTCGATGGGCGGCGGAGCCGCAGTGGCCTTCACCTTGAAGCCGGGCGAGATCAGCGGTCCGATCACCAACGGCACCACCGGCGTCGTGTTGTCGATTATCGACAAGCAGGAGCCGACGCCCAGGATTTCGAGGCCAAGAAAGACCAGATTCGCGACGGACTGATTCAGGCCAAGCAGCAGGAAATATTTGGCCTGTTCGTGACCAATCTGCGGGCGCAGATGGAAAAGTCGGGCAAGATCAAGATCAATCCGGAAGAGATGAAGGGCCTGACCCGCGCCCCGGGCGGCGGGGAACAGGGAGAGTAAAGCTTCGCGGCGCACCGGTCCGGCGATTGCTGGTAGCATCGGAGTAGTCCCCGATGATTTCCTTTCCCCGCGCCACCGGAATCCTGCTGCACCCGACTTCCTTCCCATCGCGCGGTGGCATTGGGGATTTCGGCCCGGTCGCTTACGAGTTTGCCGACTTTCTTGCCTCGGCGCGCCAGGGCTTGTGGCAGGTGCTGCCGCTGGGACCGCCCGCCAACGGGAATTCTCCCTACTCTTCGACCTCGGCCTTCGCCGGCAATCCGCTGCTGATCAGCCTGGAGCGCCTGGCCGAGCGCGGCTGGATTGAATCTTCGCAGCTGGCGAGTCTGCCGCGTGACGCTGGCCCCGTCGATTACGAAGATGTGTTTCAGCGCAAGCTTCCCCTGATCGTTGCGGCTGCACGCACTTTTCTTCAGAAGGCCCAGGGCAATGCGCGTGCATCGCTTTGAACGATTCTGCGCCGACAATGTGTGGTGGCTGGAAGACTTTGTCCTGTTCGACGCCTTGCGGGAAAGAAACGAACGGCGATGCTGGAAGGAGTGGCCCAGTCCTCTGGCTCGCCGCGAAGCGGCCGCGCTTGGCCACGGCGCGGCAGGAGCTGGCCGCTGAGATGGACGTCCGCCGCGTGATCCAGTTCTTCTTTTACGAGCAGTGGCATGCGCTGCGTCGTTACTGCGCGCAGCGTTCGATTCGCGTGGTGGGAGACATCGCAATTTTCGTGGCTTACGACAGCGCCGATGTGTGGGCGCACCGCGACCTGTTCCGCCTGAAGGACGATCTCGAACCGGAAGCTGTTTCCGGCGTGCCTCCGGACGCCTTCAGCGCCACCGGCCAGCGCTGGGGCACTCCTCTTTACGACTGGGACGCGATCCGGTCGCGCGGCTACGACTGGTGGATCGACCGCCTGCGCTGGGGCGCTCAGACTTGCGATTACATCCGTCTCGATCACTTCCGCGGCTTCGAGCAGTTCTGGGAGATTCCCGCCAGCGAGCCCACCGCCGTAAACGGCCGCTGGGTGGATGGTCCCAAGGACGAGTTGTTCAACAAGCTGCGCGACGTGCTGGGCGGGCTGCCATTTTTCGCCGAAGACCTGGGCTACATCACGCCGGAAGTGCACGCGCTGCGCGAGCGTCATCAGATTCCCGGGCCTGGCGGTGCTGCAGTTTGGATTCGCCGATGCCGGGGCGCATGTTTATCTGCCGCATCGCCTGACGCCCGATCGCGTCGTCTATACCGGCACGCACGATAACGACACCACGCTGGGCTGGTGGAAGTCGGGAGTGTCAGAGGCCGAGCGGCGCGCGATTCAAGCTTACGTCGGCCTGCCCGAAGATGGCATTCACTGGGCGTTCATTCGCCTGGCGCAGGAGTCGGTGGCGAGCCTGGCAGTGGTTCCGCTGCAGGATGTGCTGGGGCTGGGCAGTGAAGCCCGTCTCAATACGCCCAGCGTTTCCGAGGGAAACTTCCGTTGGCGTTATCAGCCGGGCTCGTTGACCCGCGCTCTGGCGGAGAAGCTTGCCGTGCTCGCCGAAGTGACCGACCGCGTGCCGCCGCCGATGCCGGTTCCGCAGGATGAAGATTTTGCCGCGTGAAATCAGCGCCTGGTCGTTCCTATGCCAGTTTGAGGTATTCTTTCTGGCCAGGATAAAACTGAGAACTGAGAACTTGAAACTGAGAACTGAGATTTCGTCCTCATGATCAAAGCCGTTCGAGGAACTCGCGATCTTCTACCACCGGAGACGGCGTTGTGGAACTTCGTCGAGGCGGCGGTGCGCGACGTTTTTCGCGCCTACAACTTTCACGAAATACGCACGCCGATTTTCGAGTCGACGGAACTTTTTGCCCGCGGCGTAGGCGAAGAAACTGACGTGGTCGCGAAGGAGATGTACACCTGGGAAGATCGCGGACGCGCCCAGAGTGACAAAGGCCAGTCGCTGACCCTGCGTCCGGAAAATACCGCCAGCGTGGTGCGTGCTTACATCGAGCACAAACTTTGGGACCGTGGACTGAACAAGCTCTACTACATCGGCCCGCAGTTTCGGCGGGAGCGGCCACAGAAGGGACGCTATCGCCAGTTCTATCAGATCGGCGCGGAGGTCATCGGGCCGTCTACAGCGGGCAGCGAATCTCCGGCGCGCGATGCGGAAGTGCTTGAGCTGCTGGCGACATTGCTCGACCGGCTTGGCATTCGAGACTGGACGCTGGAACTGAATTCTGTCGGCTGCACCGGAGATCGCGCGGCCTACAACGAAGCGCTGCGCAAGGCGCTGGAGCCGGTCGTCGGCGGCATGTGCGAGGATTGCAAGCGGCGCGCCGTCACCAATCCTTTGCGCGTGTTTGATTGCAAAGTTCCCGAGGACCAGCCGATCATCGAGACGCTGCCGCGCATCAGCGCGTTTCTGGATGAAGGTTGCCGCAAGCATTTCGAACAGGTGCAGGCGATCCTGACCGCTGTCGGCGTGCCGTTTACGCTCAACGACCGTCTGGTGCGCGGACTCGACTACTACACCCGCACGGCATTCGAATTCACCCACGGCGCCCTGGGAGCGCAGAATGCGATCCTCGGCGGCGGCCGCTACGACGGGCTTTCGGAATCGCTCGGCGGCCCGAGCGCTCCTGGAATCGGTTTTGCGATCGGCGAAGACCGCCTGGTGCTGGCGTTGCAGGAATCGGCCGAAGCGGTTCAGCGCAAGCCGGATGTTTATATCGCCCCCCTGGGCGCCGGCATGGATCGCGAGGCGGCGCGCCTGGCGCGGGAGTTGCGTCGTCACGATCTGGTGGTCGAGTTGGGGGACGAGAATTTTCGTCTGAAAAAGTCTTTCGAAACTGCCAGCAAGCTCGGAGTTCGATTTGCTTTGATCGTCGGCGAAAATGAAGTGAAGTCAGGTTCGTTCGCGCTCAAGAATCTGGAAAGCGGCGAGCAGGTTTCAGTCCCGCGCGACGAACTGGCCGGAAAGATTCAGGCGAAGTAGCGGCACACGCTGATACGGAGGAATATGAGAAATTTAGCTTTCATTGCCTGTCTGCTGTTGCTCTTTCGACCGCTGACGTTTGCGCAAGCCCGGGGAATGCCTCCAAGCCACTCAGTCCCGCTGGAGCAGGCGCTGATTGCGAACACCAAGGCTGTTCCCGAAGCACAGAAGAGCAAGAACGTGGACTTTCTGAAACACACGTTGACCGATGATTTCGTTTTCGTGGGCAGCGAAGGCAAGCTGCATGACAAGGAAGAAATTGTGGAAAGCGCGCGTGATGGTGAACTGAAAGATTATTACACCTACAATCTGCGAGTTCTGCCGGTGGACGAGGACTCGGCTCTCGTCACCTACGATTGCATCATTCATATGCCCGAGGGAGACGCTCCCGGCATGGCGCCGCGCTACCAGCATATTTCCGATCTGTGGGTGAAGCAGGACGACCAGTGGCGGCTCAGGTTTCAGCAGGCAACAGCGGCGCGGCCGATTGACTGAGTTCGACTGCAAAGCTGGGGCCTCTGATACGCCCTGCACGAGCGGGACGCTCGCGCCTCCATTTATAATCTTTGGTTCAGCTTAAGACTCCATTCTCTACTGAAGGGCACACTTTGCTCGATTTTCTTGGCGATTTACGACGTACTCACATGTGCGGCGCTCTGCGTCCGGCTGATTCCGGCAAAAAAGCCGTGCTCATGGGATGGGTCAACCGGCGGCGCGATCTGGGCAACCTGATTTTTATCGATATTCGCGACCGCAGCGGCGTCACCCAGGTGGTGTTCAACAAGGAGCGCGATCCGGCGATCCATCAGAAGGCCGAGGCCCTGCGCAACGAGTACGTCATCGCCGTCATCGGCACGGCCAAGCAGCGCGTTCCCGACACGGTCAACAAGAACATCGCCACCGGCGAGGTCGAACTGATCGCGGAAGAACTGCGCATCCTCAACGAGTCGAAGCAGCCGCCGTTTCTGCCCAGCGAAACTGTGCTGCCCAACGAAGAGATGCGGCTCAAGTATCGCTACATCGATCTGCGCCGCGATGCCATGCAGTACAACATCGAGTTGCGGCACAAGGTCGCGCTGGCGATTCGCGACTATCTTTCTTCGCAGGGATTTTTCGAGATTGAAACTCCGTTCATGACGCGCTCGACGCCCGAAGGCGCGCGCGACTATCTGGTCCCCAGCCGGGTGCAGCCGGGGAGTTTCTACGCGCTGCCGCAGTCGCCACAACTGTTCAAGCAGATCCTGATGATCTCGGGGTTCGACAAATATTTTCAGATTGTGCGCTGCTTCCGCGATGAAGACTTGCGCGCCGATCGCCAGCCGGAGTTTACCCAGATCGATCTGGAGATGTCGTATCCGCAGGCGGAGCGGGTGTGGGAAGTGGTCGAAGGTTTCCTGACTGCTGCGTTCAAAGCCGCGGGACACGAGATCAAGACGCCGTTTCCGCGCATGAGTTATGACGACGCCATGCGCCTCTACGGCAGCGACAAGCCGGACATGCGCTTGCCCGCGATGGCCGACGTGCGCGCGGCATTCACGCCGGAGGAGCTGGAGAAATTCGCGGCGGCATTCAAGGTCAGTCCGGATTTCACTTCGGCGCTGATCCGCATTCCGAAGGCCGGAGACATTTCCGGCACCGAGCGTCGGACCATTGGAACTTACGGAGCATTTGCGCACGCGCAGGGAACGACTCACGTAAGTCTGATGACCGATCCCAATCGTTTTGCGCGGGACTATCCCAATTCGCTCGGGCCGATTCTTCAGGCCGCTGGAGTCGAGCCCGGAGATTTGTGGGTGCTGGTGGTGCGCAAGGCGGAGTCGAAGCAGAGTGTGAACCAGTTTTATCAGACCTGCGGACAACTCCGGCTCGATCTGGCGCAGAAGTACGCGGCCAAGCACGGCGCGTTTGCCAAGACCGGCGATCCCGCGAAAGATTTTCGATTCCTTTGGGTCACCGACTTCCCCATGTTCGAGTGGGACCGCGAGTCCGGGCGCTGGAATGCGGCCCATCATCCGTTTACTTCGCTGCACGACGAGGACATGGCCAAGCTTGAAACCAGCTACGACACGACGGGCGATCCCAAGTCGCCGCTGGGAGAAATCCGCGCGCTGGCTTACGACGTGGTGCTGAATGGCACCGAGCTGGGCTCGGGATCGATTCGTATTCATCGCCAGGATATTCAGAGCAAGATATTCCGCGCTCTCGGTATGACGGAAGAAGAGGCGCGCTCGCGCTTCGGATTCTTTCTGGAAGCGCTGGAGTACGGCACGCCTCCGCACGGCGGCATCGCGCTCGGACTGGATCGCATTGTGATGATTCTGGCCGGGGCCGATAGCCTGCGCGAGGTAATTCCATTCCCCAAGACCGCGCGCGCGGTTGATCTGATGGTGGATGCGCCGACGCCGGTCAGCGATGCGCAGTTGAAGGATCTGGGGATACAGGTGAAGAAGTAGGAAGTACCTCAGGGGCTGAAGCCCGTCAGAGCAGGCCTTAAATGCAGGCCTGAAGGCCTGCTCCACCCTCGGAATCTGCCGCCAGGATCGGACCAAGCCAGGATTAGAACTCTGAAATGCGCAGATGACGAGAAGGGTGGAGCAGGGCTTCAGCCCTGCGTTAAAAGCCAACTATGCGGCTGGCTTTAGCCACTGAGGTGCTTCATCAAGCTCAAAGTTGGCCGAACTGTAGGGAAACTCCTCAGGACTTGGAACGAGGCCTCGGCGCACTGGGTTCATGTGAATGTAGTGTCGGAAGCGGGCATATTCATTCGCGTCCCGCACTCTGTGGTCGTAGAAACTGGTCTGCCAGACTTCTCCCACAAAGCCTAGTTCTCTTTTTGATCGGAAGGAGAAGCCACCTTTAATGAACTGCACGGCTTTTTCCAAAGTGACAGGCGGTAAAGGAGTAAGAAGTGCGTGAAAGTGATCCGGCATAACCACGAATTCATGCAACTGGTATTTCTCCTGACACTGATAATGGAATAAGACGTCCATGAACAATTTGGCCATCCGGTCAGATTGAAGGAGGCTTTGCTTTTCCCAACAGGAGGCGGTGATGAAATAAGTGCCGCTGCCCGTTGTTCCGCGAAACGGGATTGTCATGAAGGTACCTCAGCGGCTGAAGCCGCTCGGGTGTGATCTTTAAATGCAGGCCTGAAGGCCTGCTCCACCCATCAGTTTGAATGCAGACTGTAGGGCCTGCTGCACCCCGTCAAGCACATTACATTGAGCACTACAATTCGACCTGAGCAAAAGCGAAGGGTGCCAGTTGTTTTGTCCCATTTTGAAACAGAGAAGCTCGGTTGGAGTGAATCCTATCCTCGCTTGATGATGAACACGGTCTTGTCGTCGATGCGGTCTTCTTCGCCGTTTTCTTGCAGGATCAGGTCCTGCTTGACCGCGTATTCCAGGATCGCGTTGCAGATCTCTCTTGCCGGCTCATTTTTGTGCTCGCGGATCACTTGTTCAATCAGCAGACGGTCCTGCTCGTCGCTGCCGTCGTAGACGCCGTCGGTGTAAAGGAAGAGCATGTCGCCCGGGCTCATCAGGGTGATTTCCGCCACGTCCGATGAGTTGATCTGCCTGGGCCTGATCGCCATCGACAGATATTTGTTCCGGTCGGGATGGTCTTCGGGAATTTCCAGTCCGAGCGCGAGGAACTGCACCATGCGGGCGTCGTCGATCTCCATGAACCGGTTAAATTCCGCGGAGAATACCAGCGGCGGCGGGTGGCCGAAATTTACGAAACGAAAATGTCCGGCGGGACGTATTTCGCCGTACAGCATGGTCGCGATTTCACGCGAATTGTCATCTTTGTTTCTTCCCAGCGCGTTGCGGGCCGTGACCGACTGCGCCAGCCTGAGATTGATCTTCTCGAAGAAGCCGGGCGTCGTTTTTCCGCTGTGATCGAGCTCCGAAAGCATGAGGGAATGAAACGTGTCGTGGACGGTAGAAGCGATCTTGGCCGAGATGATGCCGTGTCCCTGCGCGTCTACCAGCAGCACACCTGCCGTGGTGAAAAGTTCCTGCAGGTCCTCGGAGATTCTCACCTGCTCGGAACTTTTTGCTCTTCTGTACTCGGCTGCGACCGAAGGCGTGTAGCCCGGTCTCGTCTTGAGCCACTGCACATGCGCATCGACGGAGTTGCGCGGAGTCTCGCCCTTGGGAAGAGGCTCCAGATAGTCTTTGGACAACTTGAGGGCGCGGGCGATGCGCGCGTCGATGTTGTAACGCTGCTGAAAGTTGATGTACTCAAAAAGATCGCCGCCCACCGTACTCGGCGGGGATCGAGTTGCCATACATGTCGATCCCCGCCAGTTGCGGAATCGCACCCTCGACCGGCATCAGCCGCTTGCGAAGATATTCGTCAATGCTCGGTTCTACTTGCCGTGTTGCCATAGATCGCATTCCGTAGTGCAGATTGCAATTATAAAGGCGGCAAGGATGTTGCCGGGAACGGTCTGTTTTGGGGCAGGACGAGCGTTTCCCGTCTATTTGGGAGCGAGCCGCTTGCGAAAGCTTCGGAGAATGATTACGCCGCTGATGCCAAAGCTTGCGACCGCTCCCAAAGCCAGCGACTCCGTGAGTTGCGGTGCGATGTGCAGACAGGTCGCCGAAGAACGCAGCCAGGGCAAAAAGAATTCCCAGAATATTGAGCCACGCCGGAGAGCTTGCCGATTGCGCTTTGTCGCGATCTTGCAGGCGTAGTTGCAACAGGACGGCCGCCAGCCCGACGGCGCCCATGACCACCACTGCCAGCGGGCTGTAGAATGCGCCTCGGTTGGTAAAGAGCACGACCATGGCCATAGCCCCACAGAGCAGACCGGAGGCTATCACCGTCCAGCGGCGTGTGCGCGGGTCAAGCGTCTTCAATGTCACCTCGGAGTGAAATCCTATTGTAGACAGAGTGGGTCGGGATGGAAACACGATTTCCGGTCCGCAGCCCGCAGGCCAACGGTGCCAGGGTAGAGCAGCGAGCATCCCGGCCGACCACGGAATGAGCTACAATCCCCGGTGTTGTCGGTGTAGTCTGGACGGGTAGCCGCCGATGGTTCTTCCATCCGGATATTAAACCCGCCTACTTGTCGTTAATCTTTGCCCTTGGGGAGGCATTTCTACAGCCCCGTTTTCCGAGCAGCACTTCCACACGCGCTGAGGGAGAATTCGCAATTCTGGAGGAAATTATGGCAACCGTACTGGCTGGCGTTCAAATGGACGAAAAGGTCTCAAGTTACATCTCCAAGAACCGCAAGATGCTGATTAACGGACAGTGGGTCGAAGCCGCATCCGGCAAGACATTTCCCACCTACAACCCGGCCACGGGCGAGGTCCTGGCCCACGTGGCCGAAGGAGATCGCGAGGACATCGACCGCGCCGTCAAGGCCGCTCGAGCCGCGTTCGAGACCGGTCCCTGGTCGAAGATGACGCCCTCTGAGCGCGGACGCCTGATCTGGAAGCTGGGCGATCTGCTGGAGCAAAACCTGGAGGAGTTCGCCGAGTTGGAAATGCTCGACAACGGCAAGCCTCTGAAAGTGGCGCGGGCGGCGGACGTTCCGCTGGCCGTGGACCTGTTCCGCTACATGGCGGGCTGGGCGACCAAGATTGAAGGCAATACGATTCCGATTTGCCGGGAATTTTCTGGCTTATACCTTGCGCCAACCGGTTGGCGTGGTCGGTCAGATCATCCCGTGGAATTTCCCGTTGCTGATGGCGGCCTGGAAGCTCGGCACCGGCACTGGCTACGGGATGCTGCGTAGTGATCAAGCCGGCGGAACAGACGCCGTTATCGTGTCTGCGTTTGGGCGAACTGGTTCAGGAGGCCGGCATTCCTGACGGAGTGGTGAACATCGTCCCGGGCTATGGCGAAACTGCGGGCGCTGCACTGGCTGCGCATCCGGATGTCGACAAAGTGGCCTTCACCGGCTCCACCGAAGTCGGCAAACTGATCCTTCAGGCGGCGGCTGGAAATTTGAAGAAAGTCTCGCTGGAACTGGGCGGCAAATCTCCCAATGTCGTCTTTGGCGACGGCGATCTGAAGTCAGCGCATCGCAGGCTCGGCCAGCGCCATCTTCTTCAACCAGGGACAAACCTGCTGCGCCGGCTCCCGTCTGTATGTCGAGAAAAACATCTTCGACGAAGTGGTCGACGGAGTGTCGGCGAGAGCAAAGAAAATCAAGATCGGGCCGGGATGGGAAGCAGCCAGCGACATGGGGCCTCTGGTTTCCGAAGAGCAGCTCAACCGGGTCTGCGGCTATCTGGAAGCCGGACGCTCCGAAGGAGCAAGGGCCATGGCCGGAGGCAACCGTCATGGCGACAAGGGATATTTCGTCGAACCGACCGTGCTGGTCGATACCAACGAAAATATGAAAGTGGTGCGCGAGGAGATTTTCGGCCCCGTGGTCACCGCAATTCCTTTCTCCGATTACGACGACGTCGTCAAGGCAGCCAATAACTCGGTATACGGCCTGGCGGCGGGAATCTGGACTCGCGATATCGGGAAGGCCCATCGCCTGGCTTCGCAAATGCGCGCCGGAACGGTGTGGATCAACTGCTTCAACGTCTTCGACGCAGCGTTGCCCTTCGGCGGATACAAGCAATCGGGCTGGGGACGAGAAATGGGACACGACGTCCTCGAGCTCTACACCGAAGTAAAGTCTGTCTGCGCCGCGCTTTAGTCTGATGGTGTTGTTTATGAAGGGAAGCTTCGGCTTCCCTTTTTTCATCACCTGGTTCGTGATGACTTTCTCCCGCCTCCCGCGTCTATTCCGCATGAAAATGGCTTGCCGTTGGCTGTTCCTCGCTCTCTCGCTCAGTCTGACCGCCTTCGGTCAGGATGCCGCCATGTTTCGCGGGAGCCTGGCGCACACGGGTGTCTATAACGCCGCCGGCGTTCCGAAGTTCAGCCAGATCAAGTGGAAGTTCCACACCGACGGGCAGGTGATCTCATCGCCCGCGATCGCCAATGGCACGGCGTATGTCGGCAGCACGGACGGGAATCTGTACGCCGTGGATCTCGATTCCGGCACACAAAAATGGAAGCTGTTTACCGGTGTACGGGTGACGTCGTCGCCGGCAGTAGAGAACGGAGTCGTCTATTTCGGAAGCTATAGCGGCAGGTTCTATGCAGTCGATGCGGCCAGCGGGAAACTGAAATGGAAGTTTCAAACCGAAGGCGAAAAGCGCTTCGAAGGCAAGCACCTCCACGGCTCCGAGCCCGCGGCAGAACTCATGCCCGATCCTTTTGACTTCTATTTGTCGTCCCCTGCGCTGTGGAGCGGAGCTGTCTATTTCGGAAGTGGCGACGGGAACGTCTACGCGCTGGACGCTGCCACCGGAACATTGAAGTGGAAATTTCACACCGGCGATGTCGTGCACGCATCTCCGGCAATCTCCGACGGAACTCTATTCATCGGCAGCTGGGACAGTTATTTCTACGCTCTCGACGCCACCACGGGAAAAGAAAAATGGCGCTTCAAGACTGGAGAAGATCACAACATCTACAACCAGGTCGGCATTCAGTCTTCCGCCGCGATCATGGACGGCGTCGTATATTTCGGCTGTCGCGACTCGAACTTCTATGCGCTCGATGCCCGAACCGGAGAGAAGAAGTGGGCCTTCAACAATAAAGGTTCATGGGTGATCACGTCCCCGGCAGTGCGGGATGGCAAGGTCTACTTCGCAACTTCAGACACGGCGACGGTCTACGCCATGGACGCCAAAACAGGAGCACCGATTTTCTCGCTCAATTTCAATCACTGGCCGTTGTTTTCTTCTCCGGCGATTGCAGGCGGAATGCTCTACATCGGTTCGCATCAAGGGAAGCTGATCGCGATTGATCTTGCCAGCCAAAAAACCGCCTGGACGTTTGAGACCGATGCATCGCGGCAGAACGGTCCTGCCGTCACCAAGCCGGATGGAACTCCCAACTACGAGGCCGCGTTCGGAGACAGTTTTTACGAGAGCATGGTGATCGGTGTCAACAAGATGATGAGCGTGGGAGCGATCCTGTCGTCGCCGGTGGTAGTGAACAACGTGATCTATGTGGGCAGTACAGATGGCTTCCTCTACGCACTGATATAGGCATCCCACAACTCGCGAGGGTGTCCCGTCCAAGCTCCGCTTGGTCGGTTTTTTTGTGGGGCGTCAGAAATCAAATGAAATTCTAAGCGGGCATCGACCGTGGAATCCCACCTTTCAAAATCGAAAGGTGGGGCACCCGGCCGGAGATTTCCTCAGCGTTCGCAAAGATGAGAACAGTCTAATTCTGTGCCAGATCAAAACTCCCGCCCAAGCCGAGCGTGGACGGTCCCCCCTCAAAAGCTATTTCCTTCTGCACACATGACCTCGGTCATTTGGTAGCCACTGATGCTATAGGTTGGGCGGCGACGGCAGAGTTATAGTGGGGCTACCTATCTCATGAAGAACCTGTGGCTCATTCTGCTGGTGTGCCTGATTGGTTGTTCGGCTAAAAAGAAGCCGGTCGCGGTCACGTCTGCTACACCACCACCGCCCGCGCCGGTGAAAAGCCAGATGCCGCCGCCCACGGCGGAGGTCATCGAACACTGCGTGGTCACCAAGCGAGAAAACGCGAACACCGTTTCGTGCCGATGCGTGCCCGTCACTACGCGGATCGATTCCAAGTTTTATCACTCAGTTTCTAAAAAATGAGAACGGTCTAATTTTGCGGCAGGGTACGCTCGAGATGTATCCCATTCGCGCACATGACCTCGGTCATTTGGTAGCCACTGATGCTATAGGTTGGGCGGCGACGGCAGAGTTATAGTGGGGCTACCTATCTCATGAAGAACTTGTGGCTCATTCTGCTGGTGTGCCTGATTGGCTGCTCGGCTAAAAAGAAGCCGGTCGCGGTCACGCCTGCTACACCGCCACCGCCCGCGCCGGTGAAAAGCCAGATGCCGCCGCCCACGGCGGAGGTCATCGAACACTGCGTGGTCACCAAGCGGGAAAACGCGAACACCGTTTCGTGCCGATGCGTGCCCGTCACTACGCGGATCGATTCCAAGACCGGGCATACTGTCATCGTCTGCAAGAAGATGCCCCTGGACCAGTGATCCTTATTTCGACCCTGATCACCCCCATCGTTTGCATACCATGCGAGCCGTATTCCCGGTTGTGCATGATGTTCCACCACGCGCACAGAACGTCATATGGCCATCGGCGCGGGATCGCCTGCCCTCAGTCTGAATTGGGCCAACCTATCGCGCGGGTCCTAAAGCCTTAGTCCATCAGAAACACAGGAGTCACCCCCAGTCCTTATACGTGAGAAGAGCTGATCCCGGCTTGGCTGCTGTAGGCCATGTAGGAATCTTGTTTTCACAATTCAATTCGCAGGCGTGTCTCGAAGATCATTTGAGAATCTCTTTTTCATTCGGTTGCATGCACCATCCGAAACCGATAGGCCGGGCAGCCGACCAGCATTTCCCATTGAGTGTTCTTTCATATTGGATTCTTCCGCCCTTTCAAAAAGGCTCGTTTTCGGCTTGGCGACAGAGCCGGTGGACCTGCCCGATCGTTCAACAAGAAACTCAGCCGTGACAACATGCCGATCCGAGAACTGGTCCACCAATACGATGTCCAGAGGCGCTGGCCTGCCGGAGGTGTACTTTTCGGGAACCGGTTTGTTGCCTATGGCCAACAGCCAGCCTTCACGTAGATCGCCCCGTCGGAAACGCAATCCACGCTCGATGCGATCGTTCAGAACTTCTTTGACGTTAAAATCGAGTGCAGGGGCTAGTCGATACGGAGTGCGCCCCTCGGAGTAGCATGGAGAGATGCCCGGGTCCCAGTTTGCAGCGACCTCGAATTCTTGAACTGTTACGCCACGTTCTGCCAGCAATCTCACCCGAAAGGCGTACAAAACAATCGATGGGCAGATCTGGGTTATCAAGCTCTCCGGCGAGCCAGCAATCATAATATGCAGGAAACGACTGTTCTCCTGCCATTCGTCCGGAATTTCGAACTTCGTTCCTGCCGTCTCTAGCTCCTTTGCGATCGAAAGATATTTTGCCTGCTCGTTCCGAGTAAGCTCCGGCTTATAAGTGGGCATAGCCAGCGCCTTCGGATACACCCCTTCCTTCTTAGCCGCTACCGACAAAACAGCCCTTTCGGGGCTGTTTTTGTTTCTTGATACACTCCACGCGATAGCGCCGGAGGGTGCGATGGCGTACTACAAAGTTCGGATTGAGGTCTGGTGTGATTGGAATCCAGCGGAGAGCGGCCTCGATGACACTGCCCAGAGTATGGAAGTGTAAGCATTGGTATGCGCAGGTGTCCGGTCGGCGTGTAGTCGTTCGCAATATAGGGTGTCGGTGAGGCGATTTTGCACCATGTGCGAGGTCGGCGCCCATCGGGCCTGTGGAAATCCGTCGGGGGAGTTCGCTCGGGGCGACAATTTGAAACCGGACCGAATCGCCCACGGCTGAATCTGCTGATTATGTTGCCACGACAGGGCTTGAAGATAGAGATTCGACGCAAGTAACTCACTTCTTAAAGTAAGTTCGATGAGCAAGTTTAGCTGATGTCTCTCGGACAGCGCGCCTTCGTGCTCTGGCAGGGCGTTAAACCAAGTGTGAAGATCAGGTAGGCACGAGGGGAGCAACACCGTCATGGGAAAACTCAACGACATTGGCCGGCCATATCAGCCAGAACGCAAGCACCGTCGTTCTCCATACGCTATCCCGTCCAAGTGAGGTTTCCTCTCGGCAACGCAATTTCTGGGCTCCAAGCCGTCAGCAATAACGTAAGCCTCGGCGGTGTCTGTTGAGGCCGATTGTCTATTCCGCTATATTGTGATGTGAGCTTCATTATGACGGTAAAGGAACATCACAGTGTTGGTCCCATTCAACTCGTCGGTGAGGGCGAGGTGGTCCGGGTCGAGCGGCACCTGTCAGGTGCAGGATTTGCGATTGCGGTGAGATGCAAGCGTCCGATATCACAGCTGGAGGATTATCTTCTTGTATCTGCGAGTTGAGGCAGCCTTACCTAAAATTGCTAAACATAGCGATGGTTTCAGGCGATTACGGCAAGCCAAACGCAAACGAGCCTTAGGTGTTCACTGAAAATCGCGATACGCGTTGGTGCAGGTCCGACATTGTAATCAGGTTTCCGGCGAGCGGCCTCGAAAAACCGACCAGCAGAATTGGGGATCTCCCGTCGATTGAGTGGTCCGGGTTTCTGTACCAACGCTATGTTCAGTGTTCGGTCTCTGCGAGAAAGTTTAGTTCGCGCTAACCAGCGAACGAACGCGTCGGTGGACTAGCATATTCCGAACCCTTATCACGAAAACAGCACCTCTCCCGCTACAGCGTGATCCGATTCAGCACCATACATCCTCTCCTTTCAAACTCTGCACGCTTCAATCGCCAAGCTCTCTCCCCTCTAAATGTCAACTACCGTTAAGGCACGAAAGCACGGTCCATCGACCAGCTGATCGGCCACGAAATCTGGGCTCGGACCCGTGGAACGAAACCGCTCTCGGCGTTGTGCCGCGCAGCTCCGGGGAAACCGACTTTCAAATCAACCAGGGCGCAGGAATCACCCCTTTTTATTACAATCAGAGCGGCGAGAGTCAATGCTAGTAGGAGTTTGCTGCACAGGGCATGGCTTACAGACATGGAAAAGACGATTCTGGTTACTGGAGGAGCGGGGTTCATCGGTTCCAACTTCATCTTGCAATGGATCGAGCAGGAAGGGACTTCAATCGTGAACCTCGACAAGCTGACTTACGCGGGCAATCCGCGCAACCTGCTCCGAGCGTCTTCCGATCCAGGATATTGCTTTGCTCATGGAGATGTGTGCGACCGCGAACTAGTGCGCGGATTGATCAGACAGCACCGGCCCCGCGCCATTGTTCACTTTGCGGCTGAAAGTCACGTTGACCGTTCCATCCATGGCCCGGACGATTTCATACTGACCAACGTGAACGGAACCTTTGGCCTGCTGGAGGAGACCCGTGCCTACTGGAGCACGATGGATTCCACGGGCAGATCCGAATTCCGCTTTCTGCATGTGTCGACCGACGAAGTGTACGGATCGCTCGATGCTGACGCCCCAGCGTTCACCGAGACGACCTCTTACGCACCCAACAGCCCTTATTCTGCTAGCAAAGCCGCATCGGATCATCTGGTGCGCGCCTATCACCACACTTATGGTTTGCCGACCCTCACTACCAATTGCTCGAATAACTATGGACCGTACCAATTCCCGGAGAAACTGATTCCACTGGTCATATTGAATGCCACGAGGGGCAAGCCTCTTCCGATTTATGGCGACGGACAGAACGTTCGCGACTGGTTATTCGTAACCGACCATTGCGAGGCGCTACGGAAGGTGTTGGCCCAGGGAACGGTGGGCGAGACGTACAATATTGGGGGCAGCAGCGAGAAGCGTAATCTTGATATTGTGGAGTCGGTTTGCGCCATCCTCGATGAACTCAGACCGCGCGACCCTGTGTCTCCACATCGCAAATTGATTACATTTGTGAAGGATCGGCCAGGTCACGACCGTCGCTACGCCATCGATGGGCGCAAAATTGAACGTGAATTGGGATGGAAGACTGTACGAGACTCTCGAGACCGGCATTCGCAAAACTATCGACTGGTATTTGCAGAACAATGATTGGGTGAGAGCAGTGACCAGCGGAGAATACCGGAAATGGATTGCCACCCAGTATTCGTAAGGCTTCTAGCCCGTCCCGGCGAAAATTAAGAGCCACGTCATGCGAATCACAATCTTCGGCGCAACCGGCCTACTGGGAAAAGCGCTGATCCGCGAGTGGAAGGAGGATGACGTCAGAGGATTCGGCTCCGCGGATGGAGATATCCGAGACGAGAGCCAGGTACTGAGCCTGGTTCAGCGTTCCCATCCCGACTGGATCGTTCTCGCCGCTGCCTACACCGATGTCGATGGCTGCGAAACCAATCGCGATCTGGCTTTCGACGTAAATTGCAGCGGAGCGGTCAACGTTGCGCGCGCAGCCAAACAGTTCGGTGCCCGCCTGCTTTTCATCAGCACCGACTACGTATTCGACGGAACCAAGACGACTCCTTACGCGACGGACGACCCTGCGCTCACCACGCAGCGTTTACGGCCAGTCGAAAGCCGAGGCGGAGATTCAACTCAGTGAGATCCTGCCCGATTGCTGCATCGTTCGCACCTCGTGGCTTTTCGGCTCTGGCGGCAAGTGCTTTCCTGACACAATTCTGAAACTGGCTGCGACCCGGCCCCACCTGGAAGTCGTGGGCGATCAGCGAGGGTCTCCGACGTACTCGACAGATCTGGCACGCGCCATCATGCAGCTTTGCCGCCAGGAAGCCAGCGGAATTGTGCATGCCACCAACCGCGGCGAGTGCTCATGGTATGAGTTTGCCCGGGAGATCGTCGCTCGCGTCGGACTCAGAACGGTCGTGCACGAAACCACCAGCGACAAGTTCGTACGTCCAGCGCAGCGTCCGAAGTATTCCGTGCTTTCGCCCGAGAGTCTGGAGAAACGGGGAATCGCCATGCCAGATTGGCACGACGCTCTAAGGCGCTACTTGGAAACCACCAGGTAGGACAGATGTCCTCTGTCTGAGGGAGCGCACCTCGACGATGAACAAGTCGTTGGCCATGGTCGTTGATCAAACCCAAAGACTAACGGCCAAAGACCAAGGACGATTCTCAGTTTTACAACTGCTGCATCAGCGCAGCACGCATTTCTTCCTGGTGTTTGGGATCCAGTTTGGCGCCGGCGCATGTCACGTGGAAAACGTCTGTTGCGGTTTGACCCTGCGTATCGATAATCGCAACTTCGATGTTGCAGCCTAGTTCGGCCATGGTCGAGCTGATGTCGTAGAGAAGTCCGGGACGGTCCTGAGCGATGATCTCGATCAGGGTGCTGTGTTGTGAAAATGATTGTCGGTCTGGACGCTGGATTCGACCGTGACCTTTGGATTCTGCACTGCCGGCCTGAATTTCGTTTCCATCAGTTCGACAACATTGATCTCGCCGGAAACAGCTTCTGCCAGCTTCCGTTTCAATCGGCTAATTTCTGATGGATTGAGCTCAGGCGTCCGGAACCGGTCTGAAAATCGAAGAGTGTCCAGCACCACCCCAGCTTTGTTGGCGAAAGCTTCTGCCTTCAAAATGTTCATTCCCCAGGACGACAATGTTCCCACCACGTGTGAAAACAGGCCGGGGCAGTCCAAGGTAAGCAGAATGAGTTCGAAGTAACCGTCGCGGGGCAGTATTTCGATCTGGGGCTCTTCGTCGCTTTCTTTGAGCCGGTCGTACATCCGGCAGTGTGAGACGATTTCGAGCGGAGTGTGCATCAACAAATAGCGTTTCGGAAAGCCTTCCAGAAAAGATGTGATGTGCTTTGGATCGGAGTCGCCGGCGGCAGCGACGGCTTCCTTGATTCGCTCGCTGTTGCTGGTGTTGCCAGTCAGTCGCTGATCGTCCACCGTCCGGCTGAGGTGGTTGAACGCAGCTGCGTAGAGCTGCCATAACAGTTCCGCCTTCCACGGCGTCATGGCTTCAGGGTTGACCGACTTGATATCGGTATAGGTAAGCAGAGTGAGCATTTTCAGTCGTTCCGTAGTGCCCACGGCCTCGCTGAATTCGGCCACCACCTTGGGATCGAAAATGTCCTGACGCCTGGTCGTAGCCGACATGCGCAAGTGGCTTCCGATCAGAAAATTTACGGTTTCGCTGTTCTCTGCTTGCAGCTACCGGCAGCCGCTCCAGAACATGTCGGCGCGCTTGCAGACTTCCCGTTACATGATGTCCGCGGCACACCCTTGCCGACGTCGTGAAACAGCAGCGCAAGGAACAAAAGTCGGGACGCTCAAGTCCGTCGAGAATGTCTCGGAAACGGCGTTCCAACTCGCTTTCGGGTGTTCGCAGTGCGTGGATATTTTCGATCGCCACCAGCGAGTGTTCATCGACAGTGTAGCGATGGTATAATCGCGAATGACCAGCGAGTCAACTGCCTTGAATTCAGGAAACAGACTGACCAGCGCCCCCGGTACGATGCATGGCGCGCAGAGCGGTGCCGGCATGTTGCGATAGCAGGATGCGCCGGAAGAAAGCCCACACTTCAGGAGAATCCTGCGCCTCGTTGCAGATTGGGCCGCGCGGTCTCGACACATCGTTCCGTTTCAGCAGTGAGTTTAGGACGTGACGCCCGACGAATTCAAAAAGGCCAAGAAGGACGTTGGGTCCTGCACCGAGGAAAGCTGACGCAAAAAGACGCGACCTTCCACCACGGAAAAATCGGCGTTCGACAAGGCGTGATTTGCGATTTTCGAAAAGGCGATACAGACCAGAGCGGCCCGGCTGTACTTCGTCGAAAAGGACGGTCAACCGGTAAATCGATCGCACATGCCGGAAGTAGGTTCGCATCCAGGCAGCAGCAGAGATCGGTTCTCCGTTCGGCATTCCGATTCCTGCGGCCGCCGCCTCGGCCTGCAGTTCGTAGGTCAATCCGTTTAGGTCGCGCCCTGGCGATAGTGCAGAAAGCAGCGCACCGCAGCCAAGAATCCATGGCTGCATTGCAGTCGGCACGAAAAGCGTCCGGCAGCAAGTGTTCTGGTGCAGGCCAGATCCCGTTTTCTCCAGTTCCGAAATCACGTTCAGCCAGCACGCCACCTGGTAGTCGCGCAGACCGCCCGGACTGTCTTTTATGTTTGGCTCCAGGTGAAAGATGGTATGGCCGAATTTCTTGTGGCGCGCCGAGGTCAAGTCGATGAGCCGCTGCTGCAGCTCCAAAGCCTCTCGCGCCACCATTTTCGGAATCACCTGGGAACGCAATTGCTCGAATAGCT
>CAVSYI010000008.1:0-132402 GCA_963732045.1 Terriglobia bacterium
ATTTTTGCTCTTCTGGAATTTGTGCGGTAGGGCTAGCCGCTTCGGTCGGCAAAAAACTGTCATCCCGACCGGAGCGCAGCGAAGCAAGCGCAGTGGAGGGACCTTGCGTTACTGGTTTGACCTAACTAAGTACGGGAGACCAAATCCATGTCTGATTTAGCGGTGCAACAAGTGCCGGGCGTTTACGAGCCTTCACTGTTTGGCACCTATTCCAAGAAGATCGGGATGTGGCTGTTCCTGCTCTCCGACTCGCTGACCTTCGGAGCCTTGTTGTACGCCTACACCTACGGGCGCATCTCCACGCCAGACTGGCCAACGCCGTTCCATTCCGAGAGCATTCGCAACGCCACGTTCATGACTGCGTTCCTGCTCACCAGTTCGCTGACCATGGTGTTCGCGGTGCGCTCGGCAGTCATGGGAAACCAGAAAGCTCAGCGCCTGTGGTTGTTCGCCACCATGGCCTGCGGCCTGGGATTCGTCATTCTCCACGGACGCGAGTGGACGAACCTGATCGCAGAAGGATTGACGTTGCCAGTATTTCCCACTCCTCCGGGCGAAGCGGGTAATCCCGAGTTTGTGAACGTCACGAAAAGCGTGCCGCAGTTTGCCGCAACGTTCTTCGGCCTGACCGGCATGCACATGCTGCACGTCACGCTGGGCGTGGTTTACCTCGGTGTCGTCGCGCTTGCGCAAATGGTTCATTCCGATTCTGCTGGGATTGTGGCTGGTGGCATGGCTGGGTACGCCCGCCTATAGCCCGTTCCACTACGGTGCACACGTACTGCTCGTGGCAGCGATCGTGATCTCGATCATTCTCTGGTTGAAGCCCAAGGTTTACGACGCCTCCGACGTCGAGGTCGCCGGACTCTACTGGCACTTCGTTGATCTGGTCTGGATGTTCATTTTCCCGCTGGTGTACCTGATGTCCACGAGAATTGTGTAGTTAACATTTTTGAGGAGACTCAACTCGAATGATGGACGCAACCCAGTTAGCGTTGGAACAACGAGCGGCCGAAGAGCAACGGCATCACTCCAAGGGACAATTCCTGTGGGTCTGGGCCGCCCTGCTGATCATGACCGGGATCGAAGTCTGGTTGGCCTACCAGAACATGGAACTGGTCCGGATGCTGTCGATCCTGATGGGACTTTCCTTGCTGAAAGCGGGACTCATCATCGGCTACTTCATGCACCTGAAGTTTGAGATCTCGGCCATGAAGTGGGTTACCATGAGCTCGCTGGTATTTTGTCTGGCCATGATGCTGGTCTTCCTGCCCGACGCCTACCGCATCCTGCATCTGGGAGTGAAATGAAGTTGCGCCTCGCCACACTCGCGGTATTTCTGCTGCTGTGGGTAGCTCCCGCCTTCAGCCAGGGCTGCGCCATGTGCTACACCAGCGCCAGAGGCACAAGCAAAGAAGGCCAGAACGCCATCAGCCGCGGCGTACTGGTATTGCTTCTTCCTCCCGTGGCTTTCATGACCCTGGGAGCAGGCATGGCCGTCCGCTACAGCAAGAAACGCGACGAAGAGAACAGGTCGTGACCCCCCGATCCATGTGGGGGCGGGTCTCCGACCCGTCCAGGCCGAGCAAAGCTCGGCTAGTTTTCAGTGCGAGTATGTCGGTGACAACAGTTACCAACTCGCGAGAGAATCAACAAGCACCATGACAGGGTTCAGGCTCCGATTCGTCGGGGCCTTTTGTTTTGTCTGCAATCCAGCGTTCAAATCAAGCAAGTCCAGTGATCCTGCCCGCAGCATCAAACTTCTCCCTGCCTTATAATAGAAAGATTCGCACCCGCTCCTGAAGCCTTCTGAGCACCCTCAGAAGAGCCAAAGCGGGCGGCGACCGGTCCTCTTTAACTGATGTCCACGGAAACGATAGTGGTTCGCGGTGCCCGGGTTCACAACCTCAAGAACGTGGACTTCGAAATTCCGCACAATTCATTGACGGTGGTTACCGGCGTCTCCGGCTCCGGCAAGTCGTCCCTCGCCTTCGATACGATCTACGCCGAAGGCCAGCGGCGCTATGTGGAGTCGCTGTCGGCCTATGCCCGCCAGTTCCTGGAACGTATTGAAAAGCCGGACGTTGACCTGATCGACGGTATCGCCCCGGCCGTAGCCATCCGGCAGAAAAACACGACGCGCAACCCTCGATCCACGGTTGGAACAGCCACCGAGATTTACGACTACCTGAGGCTGCTGTTCGCCCGGATCGGCCGGACTTTCTGCCTGCAATGCGGCCAGGAGGTCAAAAAAGACACGGTAGACGAGGTAACGGCGACGATATTGGCCCTGGGCGAAGGCACCCGCCTGAATGTGCTGTTCCCTCTACAAGCCGGAGCCGTCCCCGCACCCGCAAAAGAGAAAGAACCGCGCTCCAAGAAACGGACCAGTGAAGCGCCGGCGTCCCGCCGACTGTCGCGGGGGCGTCCCGCCACGCAGCCGCAAAAGCAATCCCGAACCTGCCCTCTCCGATCAACTTCGCACGCGACTGTTCGAACTCCGTCAGCGCGGCTTCAACCGTCTCTACCAGAACGGCCAGATCTTCGAGTTCTCGACTCCAGAATCGCTGCTCGACCTCAATTTCACCCAGCCAGTGTATTTACTGGTCGACCGCCTCGTCGTCTCACCCGACGCCCGCGCCCGCATCGTAGATGCCATCGAAATCAGCTATCGCGAGTCCGGCGAAGTCATCTTCGAGTCAGCCCCGCGTGACGACCAGCCATCGCAACGCTTGCGTTTCTCCCAACGTTTCGAATGCAAGACCTGCAACCTGCGCTACGAGGAGCCCGAGCCGCGGCTGTTCTCGTTCAACAATCCTTACGGCGCCTGCCCGCGCTGCCAGGGATTCGGCAACACCATCGACTTCGATCTCGACCTGGTGATTCCCGACAAATCGAAATCTCTGGACCAGGGCGCGATCGATCCCTGGACCAAGCCGAAATATCGAACGCTCTTCAGCGAAATGAAGCGCTTCGCCAAGCAGGCCAACATTCCTCTCGTACGCCCCATGGATCGAACTCGATCCCGAGCAACGCCGACTGATCATCGAGGGCGAAGGAAAGTTTCCAGGCATACGCGGCTTCTTCAATTATCTCGAGCGCAAGAAATACAAGCTGCACGTCCGGGTGTTTCTCAGCCGTTATCGCGGATACTCTACCTGCTCAGCCTGCAACGGCGCTCGCCTCCGCATTGAAGCGCAGCAGGTCAAGATCAATGGCAAGAACATATGCCAGGTCACCAGCATGACGGTGGAAGAGGCCTCGAAGTTCTTCTCCGGCGGTCAAGCTGACCACTCAGGAAGCGGAGATCGCCGACAAGCTATTGCAGGAAATCCACGAGCGTCTGCAATTCCTGATGGACGTCGGTCTGGAATACCTGACGCTCGATCGCATGGCCTCAACTCTGTCAGGCGGCGAAGCCCAGCGCATTCAACTGGCAACGTCATTAGGTTCAAGGCTGGTAGGAACACTTTATGTGCTGGACGAGCCTTCTATCGGATTGCACAGCCGCGACACTCATCGTCTGATCAAAATCCTGCACGACCTGCGCGACCTGGGAAACACGATCCTGGTTGTCGAGCACGATCCCGATGTCATGCGCGCCTCTGATCGCATTCTCGATCTCGGCCCAGGCGCAGGAGAGAGTGGCGGCCAGGTAATCGCAGCAGGAACTTATGACGAAATTTTGAAGTCGGCCACTTCCCTGACCGGACGCTACCTGTCAGGCGAACTGCGAATTCAGCTGCCTCCGGCACGCCGTAAACCGGGCACGCGGCAGATCAAGATCATCTGGAGCGCGGGCCCACAATCTCAAGAACATCGATTTCACGGTTCCGCTGGGAATGCTGGTCGCGATTACCGGTGTCTCCGGATCGGGCAAGTCAACTCTGTTGCATGATGTTCTCTACCAGGCGCTGTCCGCCGCCAAGCGGCAAACCAATGGAGACCCGCTTCCATCCGCCGACTGGGGCGAACTCGAAGGCGACGACCTCATCGACGACGTCATTCTGGTTGACCAGTCTCCGATCGGACGGACGCCACGATCCAATCCGGTGACATACATCAAGGCCTTCGACGGAATCCGCGATCTGTTTGCATCCTTGCCGGAAGCAAAGAAGAAGGGCTTCAGCGCCGGGCATTTCTCTTTCAACATCCCCGGTGGAAGATGCGAAACCTGCCAGGGCGACGGCACGGTCACGGTAGAAATGCAGTTTCTCGCCGACGTAGAACTGGTCTGCGAAGAGTGCAAAGGCGCACGCTACAAGCCGCAAGTTCTGGATGTGCGTTATCGCGGCAAGAACATCCACGAAGTGCTCGACCTGACAGTGCGTGAGGCGCTGCATTTCTTCTCCGGCGTACCGAAAGTGGTGGAGAAGCTGCGCGTCCTCGAAGAAGTCGGCCTCGGCTACTTGCGCCTGGGACAATCTGCAACCACGCTATCCGGCGGCGAAGCGCAACGCATGAAGCTGGCGGCACACTTGCAACCGGCCTCTCGGGACATCGGCCGTCCAACCAATTCCGCCGAACGTGCCCGCCGCCGCAACCGCATGCTTTATATTTTTGACGAGCCGACGACCGGCCTGCATTTTGACGACGTCAGCAAACTACTCTCTGCCTTCCGGCGTCTAATCGAAGCAGGCGGCTCTATTCTCGTCATCGAGCACAATCTGGAAGTAATCAAGACGGCAGACTGGGTGATTGACCTGGGCCCGGAAGGCGGCGAACGAGGCGGATACGTAGTCGGCGCCGGACCGCCCGAGGCCATTGCAAAGCTGCCGAACTCGTACACTGGAAAGTATCTGGCACAAGTCCTGAACGGAAATGGACACTCAACCAACGGCCTTAAGTAGCACCGCATGTGTGGGGACGGGCGAGGCTGCGTCACGGGCCTTCTTTCGCCCCTTCGGGGCTCGCTCGCGGTCCACTATTTACCCACGGCATGCGCCGCGGGCTTTATTCTTGCGCCGCTTCGCGGCTTTTTGGAGATCTGCAACTAAACTTTTTCCTTGCGTCCAGGGTTGCAATACGGTCTCTAGCACCCCGACCTGCCCAGCCGAGCGCAACTCGGCAGATGCTTTGACTGGCGGGAACTTCGCGGAGCACACCACCATGCGCAGGCTCCGCTCGCCCACCCGGACGAGGGCGTCCGGGCCTACGCGTGATCGTACTCATCCTCGCCTGTGCCCTGAGCGTACAGGCACAAGTCTCGGGCAAGACCGTCCGCCACCACAAAGTTACTGTGGACGATCCCTCCTCCCCGCCAGAACTCGTCCAGGCCGAGAGCGCAATCGAGAAACAGGACTACGTCACCGCCGAGCCGCTGCTGAAGAAGGTGGTCGAGCAACAGCCTGAAAATTATGCTGCCTGGTTCGATCTCGGATTTCTCTACAACGCCCTCGGCAAGACCGACGATTCGATCGCGGCCTATCGCAAGTCTGTCGCTGCCAAACCGAGCGTCTTCGAATCCAATCTGAATCTCGGTCTGATGCTGGTAAAAGCGAACCAACCGGACGCCGAACAATTCCTGCGCGCCGCCACCAAGCTGAAGCCAACATCGCACGTTGCCGAGGGACAAGCTCGAGCATGGCTTTCCCTGGGCCACGTGCTTGAAGCCAGCAATCAGGATGGTGCCCTCGACGCCTACAAACAAGCAGCGCTGCTCGATCCAAAAGATACGGAGCCGCATCTGTCCGCCGGCCCGCTCCTGGAAAATCAGAACCGCTTCGCCGATGCCGAGCAGGAGTACAAGCAGGCATTCGCCATCGATCCGTCATCCACCGACGCCCTCACCGGCATGGCGAATATCTACATGCGCGGCCATCGCTATACCGAGGCGGAAGAAATTCTGCGCAAGCTGGTCGCGCTCCATCCCGCAGATGCCGGCGCGCACATGCAATTGGGACGCATGTTGGCTGCGGACGGCCAGAACGAACCCGCGATCGCCGAATTGCAGGAGGCGCTGAAACTTGCTCCCAGCGACCCGTCGGTGCAGATGGACCTCGCGGACCTCTACACCAGAGCAAACAAACTTGATCTGGCTGAGGCTCAGTACAGATCGCTGCTGGCGGCCAAACCCAACGATCCCGACTTGCGTTACGGACTGGGCAGGCTTCTACTCAAACAGCACAAGTTTCCTGAGGCTCAGCAGGAGATACTGGCCGCGATTCAACTCAAGCCCAGCATGGGCACCGCGTACGGCGATCTGGCGGCCGCGGCAAGTGAAACGAAAAATTGGGAACTGGTGATCAAAGCGTTGGACGCCCGCGCCAAGCTTTTGCCCGAACTTCCGATTGGATACTTCCTGCGAGCCAGCGCCTACGACCACTTGCGCCAATACAAGCCGGCAGCGGAGAATTATCACCGCTTCCTTGAGACCGCAACCGGGAACTATCCTGACCAGGAGTGGCAGGCTCGCCACCGCCTGATCACGATCGAACCCAAAAGATAGATTCACGATGCGCATCCGGGTGCCGATTTTCGTGCTTCTGCTGGCGGCCACGGTCGCGGCCTGCGTAAGCCTGGTCCTGGCTGAACCCGCGTTCACTGGAAAAAACGAGACTACTGAGCAGTTGATCGCCCGCGTGGAAATGGTGAGGCCTGAAGACCGTCTGGCCCTCTACGTCGAAATCGCGCGTCGCAAGGCCGACGCCGCCGACAAGTCATATGACGAGGGCAACGCCGAGGCCGGGAAGGCAGCTCTACAGGACGTATTGATCTATTCCCAAAAGGCCACCGACTCGTCGATTGCCACCGGAAAAAAACAGAAAGACACAGAGATTATCCTGCGCAAGATGGCCATGAAATTTCGCGACGTCAAACGCACGGTCGCCTTTGAAGACCAGGCGCCAATTCAGCAGGCGATGGACGGTCTGGAAAAAATGCGCACCGACCTGCTCGCTGCCATGTTCGGCAAAAAGAAAAACCGATGATTCAACTTCGCCTCAGTCTCGCCTGCTGTGCCTTGTTTCTTCTGGTGGCGCCCGCACTGGCGGAGACTAAACGTGATCCGCTTACCAATACGGAAATCGATCAACTACGCGATACGGCCCAGGAGCCAGACTTAAGGTTGAAGTTGTACGTGACATTTGCGCGGGCAAGGCTGGCGGCACTCGACCAGGCTCGGACCGATCCCAAAACCACTGACCGCGCGGTCGCTACGCACGACGGCATGCAGGACTTCCTCGACGTCTACGACGAGTTGAACGAGAACGTCGATACTTATGTTGAACGCAAAGCCGATCTGCGCAAAATCCTGAAAATCGTCATCGACGCCGACACCGAATTTCAAGCCAAACTCCGGGCCTTGCGCGACGACGCCACGGCCAAAAAAGAAGAAACGCAGCAATATCAATTCCTGCTCACCAATTCGCTCGAAACCCTGGATAGCAGCGCCCAAGACCACCGCCAGCTTTTAACCGAACAGGAAGAAGCGGCCAAACGCAAGAAGGCGGAAAAGAAGCATTGATTCCTTTGCGCCAGTACGCCGTTGGCTTAGCGTGCTGGGCGGTTTAAGAAGTTTTGCCGTGCTAATCTACCTTCAGCGTGCACGCACAATCTGCTTCAGATTTTCCAGGAACAATACCTCGAACTCCGCCCGGATACGTCCGTCCCTGAACTGAAAATTGAGTTCTTCGCTTTCACCAGCATCAAGAACACCATCCGGATGCGCGAAGGCAGATTGCTGGTGCGGCTTTCCGACCTGCTGGAAGGTGCGCCTGCGGCCGTCTTGGAGGCCATCGCACATATTCTGCTGGCCAAGATGTACCGGCGTCCAATCGACCGCGAGAGCCGCCGCACGGTATCGACGCTATGTCTCCAGCCACGACGTCAGTCAGAAGGCTCACCTGGTCCGCCAGATGCGCGGACGCAAACGCCTCGATTCCGCCCAGGGCCACACCTACGATCTGGAAGCTGTGTTTGAGGATTTGAACACTCGGTTCTTTCACGGCCTGCTGGCTCGTCCTCGGATGACCTGGAGCCGCGAACGTGCCCGCAACCATCTGGGCCACTACGATCCCGCCCACAATGCCATTGTGGTGAGCCGTATCTTCGACCATCCCCGCGTGCCCCGGTCCGCCGTCGAGTACATCGTCTATCACGAGATGCTGCACCTCAAGCACCCGGTAAGACTACGCGGTAGCCGAAGCTGCGTACACTCTCCGGAGTTCCAGGCCGAAGAGAAACTCTTCCCCCAACTTGCTGAAGTCAAACAATTTCTCCGGCACCTGTAGAATGGAGATCACGTCCCGTCGTTCCGTCGCGTGGCACGACAGTGCGAAATCCGTGGCACCGCCTGTCTCTCCACAAACCGCAGCGACGAGGGGGCCCATCCGCGTTGACGCCTGCACCGGGGGAGACTATTCTTAATGAAGTTGAACATTCTCCATAGTTGCAACCAGTTGCAAGAACCGAGTTTTCCACAAGATGCTCCAGGCATTCATCATAACTTTGCGCGAAGGGGTCGAAGCCGCCCTGATCGTCGGCATCACCCTGGCCTATCTCGCCAAAATCGGACGGCCCGAGCTGCGCAAATCGGTCTTCGCTGCCCTGATCTCGGCCTTCGTGGGCAGCATCGGCATCGCTATCCTGCTCTCCCGTACCCAATGGAATCAGGACATTTTCGAAGGCTGGATCATGCTGATCGCCGCCTTCTTCGTCGTCACCATGATCATTTTCATGATGAAGACAGGCCGCAGCCTTAAAGGGGAGATTGAAGGCAAAGTCGGCCTCCTGGCTGGAAGCAACGCCAGATTCGGCCTGTTTCTTCTTCGTATTTCTGATGGTGCTGCGCGAAGGCGTTGAAACCGTCCTGATCCTCGGAGCTGTCTCGCTGAACTCGACCGAACTGCTCAGTTTCCTGGGCACGCTCTCGGGCGTGATCGTCGCGATCGTGTTTGGCGTGATGTTCGTCAAAGGCAGCGTACGCATCAATCTGCAGAAGTTCTTCCGGGTCACCACCGTAATTCTGTTCTTCGTCGCCGCCCAGCTGATCATCTCCGGCCTGCATGAGCTTTCGGAAAACGGCGTGCTGCCCTCTTCACGCGAAGAGATGGCTATGATTGGCCCGATCGTCCGCAATGACCTGTTCTTCTTCGTCACGATCCTCGCTTTGGCCGCGTTGATGGTGTTGTTTGAGTTCAAGCGCCGCCAACCGGCTGCCCTGCCCGATTCGCCAGCCGAACGCCGCAAGGCGCTGTGGAGCGCCCGCCGCGAACGCTTGTGGATGGCTTCCGTCTACGCCAGTTCGTTCGTGTTCATCCTGATGGTCACGGCCGAATTCATCTATGCCAAGAGCGTGAGCGCGCTGTCGCCGGCGACGGAAGTCACGTTCGTAAACGGCCAGGTCAGCATTCCGCTGACCCAGGTTTCGGACGGCGATCTTCACCGCTTCGAAGCCAAGGAAAATGGCACTGCAGTTCGCTTCTGGCTCTACAAGAAGCCCGACGGAAACGTTGCCACCGTATTCGACGCCTGCCAGATTTGCGGGCCGGTGGGCTTCTACAAAGGACCGAACGGAGTGGTGTGCAAGAACTGCGCCGCCCCGATCAACGGACAATCGGTAGGCATGCCCGGTGGATGCAATCCGATTCCGCTGAAGGCCGAGCAGACGGCCGACGCCGTCATCATTCACGAGACCGACATCGCCGCCGGGGCTCACATTTTCCAGCAATAACCCATGTTCCTGCGCCTACTCTACGAGTCCTTCCGGCGGCAGAAGCGGCGCAAACTGCTGGCTGGCGTGGCCATCATGCTGGGCGTAGGCGTAGCCACCGCCATGATCGCCGTCGCCACCGACATTGGCGACAAGATCAGCCGCGAACTGCGCACCTACGGCGCGAACCTGATCGTCACTCCTCAGGAAGACACGCTGGACGTCGCAGATCGGCGGCGTAAATCTCAAACCTCCCAGCGACGGCGCTTACCTGAACGAAGCCGACCTGCCCAAAATTAAAGGCATGTTCTGGCGCAACAACATCGTGGGTTTTTCTCCCATGTTGCCGGTCAACGTCGCCGTGGCGAGATGAACAGAAACCTCACTCTGCTGGGAACATACTTCTCTCGCAACGTCGTATTCGGGAAACAGGATTTCGTCACCGGCGTGCGTACCACCCATCCCTGGTGGAAGGTACAAGGCGCATGGCCCGACGACAATTCGCAGGACGTTCTGCTCGGCGACCACCTAGCGTCAAAACTTAACCGGACCGTCGGCCAGAACATTGAAATTGCTGGCCAGCCGCGCCAGATCGTCGGGATTCTCTCCACCGGCGGCCCTGAAGACGATCAGATCGTCGCTCCTCTCGCGCTTGCCCAGCAGATTCTCGGCAAGCCCGGCGCCGTCCGCCGCATCTACGTCAGCGCAGTGACCAAACCCGAAGACGCCTTCGCCCGCCGCGATCCCAGGACTCTCTCGCCCGAGATGTACGACCGCTGGTACTGCTCTCCCTACGCGCAGTCGATCGCTTTCCAGTTGCAGGAAGCCATTCCGCACTCGCACGCGGAGCAGATTCGCCAGGTGGCGCAGAATGAAGGCACTGTACTCTCGCGCATCCAGGGACTTATGCTGCTGATCACGCTGGCGGCGCTGCTGGCGTCGGCGCTGGCGGTTTCCGCGTCCATGGCGACGGCGGTTATCGAGCGCCGCGGCGAAGTCGGATTGATGAAAGCTCTGGGCGCGGGCAATCTGGCAGTGGCAGTTTTGTTTTTCGCCGAGGCCAGCCTGCTGGCTTTGATTGCCGGCGCAGCCGGTTTCGCCGGAGGCGCGCTTCTCGCCCGCCAGATCGGCCACTCCATCTTCGCCTCGCAGATCACCATCCAACCGGTGCTTTTGCCCGTCATTCTGACCATTGCCGTGCTCGTGACATTTGCCGGCAGTGCCGCTGCAATCCGGCGCGCGGTGAAGTTCGATCCCGTGCTACGCGCTGCGAGGTGATGCGTGAACTCGCCCGCTACCAGCCAGGTCGCTCAGCGCCGCGCAAGCGCACCTCACACTTCAATGTTTTTGCGGATGCTGATGCGCGCCGCCGTGCTGCGGCGGGGCCGTGCCGCGTCTGCGCTGCTGGCCATGGTGGTGGCCGCCGCCGTTGCCACGGCGATGCTCAATCTTTACGTGGACGTCCAGGCCAAGCTGCGCAGCGAATTCCGCAAATATGGCGCGAACATCGTCGTGGTCGCCAAGGACGGGCAGACTCTGCCGGCGGATGCTCTGACAACAGGTCGAATCCGCGGCAGGCAGCAGTCGTGCTGTTCCCTTCGCGTATGCCGTGGCCCGCACCGCCGATGGTCATTCGGTTGTCGTCGCCGGCACCGATCTCGAGCAGGCCCAGAAACTGAATGGCACCTGGTGGTCGGTAAGCAATTGGCCAAAATCTTCCCACGACGCACTGATCGGAACACGCGCCGCCAGCGTAGTTGGTCCGCCAGGAAAGCCCTTCGATCTCAGCTTTCAGGGTCGCACCATCCAGCTCAATCCGGCCGGCACGTTGCAGACGGGCGCAGCCGAAGACAGTCGTATCTACATATCACTCGCTGATTTTTCCGAGTGGACGCAGGTTCCAATTTCGACAATCGAGATCTCAGCCTCAGGTTCGTCCGACGAAGTCAGCGGCGCTATTCAACGCCTCTCCCAGGCTCTCCCGACAGCCGATGTCCACGCCGTGCGACAGGTCACCGAGGCAGAGGCCAATGTGTTGGGAAAAATGCGGGCCACGCTTCTGGTTTCCGCCATCCTGATCATTCTCACCGCCGCGGTGTGCGTACTCTCCACCTTGACCGGATGGGTCTCCGACCGCCGCCGCGACTTTGCCCTCATGAAAGCCTTGGGCGCCTCCGGTCGTATGCTGCAAAGCTTCTTCGCCGCCGAGGCTGCAGCCCTGGGTGTGGTCGGCGCGACAGTCGGCTTTGTCATTGGAGTTGGCGCGGCCATCTGGATCGGCCGAGCCAATTTTCATGCTCCGGTAACTCCTCGTCTAAGCGTCTTGCCGGTCATCCTCGCGGGCGGCATCGCCATTTCCCTGCTGGCTTCCATCGTGCCAATATCCCTGCTCCGGCGGGTTCAACCTGCTAACATCCTGAGGGGAGAATGACATGATCAGACTCAGCCATGTCAGCCGTCTTTACCCGGCCCAGGCCGAAGGTGGAGGCGTAGTGCGCGCTCTGGATGACATCTCTCTCCAGGTCGAGCCCGGCGAGTGGCTGGCCGTCATGGGCCCCTCCGGTTCGGGAAAATCGACGCTGGCGAATCTCATCGGCTGCCTCGATCGTCCCAGTTCCGGCGAGATCTGGCTCGACGGCGAAAACGTTGCCAAGATTTCTACGCAGGACCTGAACCGCGCCCGCGCGGAAAAAGTCGGTTTCATCTTCCAGCAATTCCACCTGATCCCGTATCTCACTGCTCTCGAAAATGTCATGCTGGCCCAGTACTTCCACAGCATGACCGACGAGCAGGAGGCTCTCGCAGCCCTGGCCCACGTCGGATTGAAAGCGCGCGCCCACCACTTGCCCGCCCAGCTCTCCGGCGGAGAGCAGCAGCGAGTGTGCATCGCGCGGGCGCTGATCAACGATCCCAAGATCGTGCTGGCCGACGAGCCCACGGGCAACCTGGATGCGGTCAATGAAGAGATCGTCCTGCGCCTGCTGGGCGAACTGCACCGCCAGGGACGCACCATCGTGATGGTCACGCATGATCCAGTCGTCGCCCGCCTCGCTGATCGCCGGATCGAACTGCATCACGGCAAGATCGCCGACCAGGAAGTTTTCGCCATGGCCGACGAAGAACAGTTTGACGAAGTTCTGGAAGAACTATGGGCCGTCGAAGAGCACGGAGAGATCGCGGAAATCGAGCACATGGAAGTTCACGGTGCGCTGCCGGTCAGTATCGCGGTCGAAAAGATGAAGGCCCTGGGCCTGCTGACGACCAAGCCGCATCCGCCGGAAAGCCACAATCACAAGCCCTTCGTGAATCCCTGCCACGACGCGCTCAAGCCTCAGGGCGTCTCCGTCGGCGACGGCAGCATGATCGTCGAACTCACTCCGCGCGGCCGTCAGCGCGCCGCCGACATCATCCGCCGACATCGTTTAGCCGAGCGCCTTTTCACCGACAGTCTGGCGCTGGACAGCGAATCAGAAATCGAACAGCAAGCCTGCAAGTTCGAGCACATCCTCTCGCCCGAAGCGACAGACAAGATCTGCGCCTTCCTGGGCCATCCTCGCACTTGCCCCCATGGCGCCCCAATCCCGCTGGGCCCCTGTTGCGACCGCCATCTGGAAACGCATGAGCAGCAGAAGGAACGAAGACAGGCGTCGCCACTCAAAGTAAAGTGAATTGTCGCGAACCAGGTTCTTCTTCTTGCGAGTGCCATCTCGCGCGGAGCGGACAAGCACTCGCGGCTCATGTGCACTCCACGCCGGATCCTTCGATCAAGCCCTCAGAGTAACTGGACTTTACTTAATCTTCTTCCAGACTACGTCCTCGTTGTTTCTGCGATCGATCATGGCATCGACCTTGCCGCCATCGTTTCGGCGGAAGAGCCGGCGACCCTCTACGCCTTTAAGAAAAAATACTTCAGACGATTCGGGGAGCAATTCATTCTCTGCCCTGTCTCCACGCTGGGCATATAACTTGCCGTCACGGACGGAAACGGTCTGGATGATTCCGGACGCCAGTTCGTAAGTCCCGGCATATTCCGTATATTTCCTGGCGTCGCTTTTCCCCAATGCAGGGTCTTCGTAATAACGAAACATTTGTCCAGCTACAATCTGCCACTTCCCATTGCGATACATCCATGTGTCGGTACCGTGATAACGAGCGGTCATGTTCTGACCAAAGATCGTCTCGGTTTCATTCAAATCGTAGGAAAGTATCGCCGTGTCTCCCTGGATATGGCTCTTGGGATTCACAACTGTGATACTGCCGGAATAACCCTTCGGAAGAGGAGTTACGTCTTTCACAAGAGCGGCCTTGTCCATGGCTCGCCCTTTCTCGTCGAAGTACATGGCGTCATCGGCAAAATACTTCTGCCACGGCGCCTGATCTCCCAGAGCTACGGCATTGAACATCTCCTGGCTGTTGTGAACCAGTTCGGCCTCCGTGATCGGAGCCGGATTTCGGGACATGCACGACGATAAAAATACCGTCACTACTGCCAGTGCGGGAATTAGGGACCGAGTCATAAACCCTCCTCTAAGATTCCGGATATCCTAAATGTTGCGGTGGATTCTCCGCGCCAAAACCTGATACGCCCGATATGATATGGCTTCGTTCCAGCATGTTTTCATCATGACTACGACTCGACGACCCAGCATCGGCGTATTCGATTCCGGCTTTGGCGGATTGACCGTTCTCAAGCAACTGATCGCGCTTGCGCCTGAAGCGGACTACCTCTATTTCGGCGACACCGCGAGACTTCCTTACGGTTCGAAGTCGTCGGACACCGTTGCCCGTTACGCCATCGGCGCCGCCCAGTTCCTCGAGCAGCATGGCGCCCAAATGCTGGTGATCGCTTGCAATACAGCCACTGCCCTTGCGCTCGACCAGATTACGCAGGCGTCCAGCGTGCCAGTCGTTGGTGTCATCGAACCCGGGGCGGCGCGCGCCGCCGCTGCCACCAAAATGAGCAAAGTGGTTGTGATTGGCACCGAAGGAACCGTAAGCAGTCACGCCTACGCGAAAGCCCTGAAGGCCCACGGAGTCGAGGCTAAAGAAAAAGCTTGTCCGCTGTTTGTACCGCTGGTTGAAGAAGGATGGACACAACACTCCGGATCTGAACAGGCCGTGGCAGAACAGGTCGCCCGCATCTATCTCGATGAGGCCTTCGGAGGAGACTTCAAGTCTGCGGATGTTCTGGTGCTGGGCTGCACCCACTATCCCCTGCTAAAACCGCTCCTGCACCGTCTGGTGCCAGAGCACGTGACCATTGTGGATTCCGCAGAGTCCACAGCTCAGGTAGTCAGCCAGTTACTCCGGCAAGGTTTGCCCCAGGCTTCTTCGGATGAAGAGCGTCGCAGAACACCTCGCCTCAGATTTTTCGTGACCGATTCTGCAGAAAAATTCAAGCGATTGGGAACGCAATTTCTGGGGAGGTCGATCGAGGATGTCGAGCACGTAGCGCTCAAAGAATAGAGCTAAAACCACAATGGACACGAAGTTTCACGAAGAAAACTTTGATTCTCCTTCGTGCAACTTCGTGTCCTTTGCGGTTAAAGCTTCTAGAACGTAACGCGATACCTAGTACAACCGGAAGCTTACTTCCACGTTGATCTGCACAGCCACCGGCTTCCCGTCCTTCATGGCCGGCTCAAACTTCCACGTCTTGACCGCTTCAATGGCCTTCTCGTCCAGTCCCAGACCGAGGCTCCGTGCGACACGAATGTCGCGCGGCCTGCCGTCCGGTCCGACTACGAGCCATAGCACGCATGTGCCCTGGTACTTGGCTTTGCGGGCTTCTTCCGAATATTCCGGATCAGGCTGATAAACCACGCGGGGCGCACTCACTCCGCCACCGACGCGGAATACTCCACCGCCAACGCCACCACCACGGCCTTCACCAACGCCAGGGCCCGTGCCAACTCCCACTCCGCCACCGGAACCCGATCCAATACCGCCGCCTGAACCGGTTCCGTTCGAAGGCGGTCCCGAGGGCAGCTTGGACATCGGATCGCCCAGGTTTGGAAGGTTGTTCGAAGCAATCTTGACCTGAGGCGGAACTACCACGGTTGGCTCAGCAGTCAGCTTGGGATTCTCATTCCGCACCACCATCATTGGAGGCGTGATCTGCTCCATCGACTGCTTGGGCAGTTTGCCCTTCGGAGCCTGGAATTTGTCTCGGTCACCGCCACCACCACCGCCACCGGAAACGGTCTTCGCTGGCTCCAACGGTGGAATATCATCCGGCGAAACCAGGGTGATGGTTTCGTGTGGCTTCACAATCTCTTTTACAACTCTGCGGCCCAGGATGGTCAATCCAATGATGGCGCCGATGGCCAGCACGTGCACGGCGGTTGAGTACATCACCCCGTTCTTCTTGTAATCGTAGAAGCCCCAGATATCCTTGACCGGAACTGGCTTTGAAGTCAGGACCAGCGGCGGCAATTTTTTAGGGAAGAAAAACTCATCCAGATTACGGAACAGCGACTTCCACAGCGGCTCTTCCAGCGTGCTTTTTGAAAGCAGCAGATTGAGTTCGGGTTCGGCTTGAGCCGGCGGCTTGATGTCGAGTGTTGGCATAGTTGACCCGAATTCGGCTTCTAAAACGGGGTCCTTGATCGACCTATCTTAAACTTGATGAGCACATCGGCTGCCAAGTTGCATACCAGGTGGTTAATACTTCAATCGACTTCGCCACCCCTGAGCGCCCGCTGCAGCGCTTTCAATGAGTTTAGATGCTATCTTCAGGCAAACGTTACCCTACTAAAATTGTACACGTCCCCTGCATGTTCTGACAGTGCTTTTGCGACTCCTGTCGATGCCCCGGCCGGGCATTCCCAAGACCGCATTTTTGCCGGTCTCGCGCCCGTGAATGGACGTTCGTTCCCGCGCTCCCTATAATGAAAAAAATCAATCATTTGGGAGAATCCAACCGAGTGCCGCTGGAGCTGAAATCCACCATCAATCTGCCTAAGACCGACTTTCCCATGAAGGCCAACCTGCCCCAAAATGAGCCCAAAGCCCTGGCTCGCTGGCAGGAGATGGGGATTTACCAGCGCATCCGCGAGGCCCGCCAGGGGGCTCCAAGTTATGTCCTCCACGACGGACCTCCATATGCCAACGGGCCCATTCACCTGGGCCACGCGCTCAACAAATGCTTGAAGGATTTCATCGTCAAATCCAAGACCATGTCTGGGTTCGATTCGCCCTACGTCCCGGGATGGGACTGTCACGGCTTGCCCATCGAGATCAAAGTTGATCAACAGCTCGGCGGCAAGAAACTCCAGATGGAGAAGCTGGAAGTCCGTGAAGCGTGCAGAAAATACGCGCAAAAATTTCTCGATCTGCAACGCGAGCAATTCAAACGCATCGGCGTCTTCGGACGCTGGGACAATCCCTACTCCACCATGACTCCGCAGTATGAGTCAGTGGTGCTGGCCACGTTCTACGATTTTCTGGAAAAAGACTTCGTCTACAAGGGCCTGCGTTCGGTGTACTGGTGCATCTTTGATAAGACGGCCCTGGCCGAAGCCGAAGTCGAGTACGAAAATCACACCAGCCCCACGGTCTGGGTGAAGTACGCGCTGGCCGATGATCCCGCGAAGATCGACGCCGCACTCGCAGGCAAGAAAGTTTTCACCGTCATCTGGACCACCACACCCTGGACGCTTCCCGCGTCCATGGCGGTAGCATTTCATCCCGACGCGGAATATGTCGCAGTCGAATCAGCAGGCGAGGTCTACATCGTCGCCGATCAACTGGCCGCCGAGTTCGCAGGCAAGGTCGGGCTGAAGGAAACGAAAGTCGTCGCTCGCTTCCCCGGCAGGAAACTCGAGTTCACGAAGTTTGCTCACCCCTTCCTCGACCGCACCGTGCTCGGCGTACTCGCCGACTACGTCACCATGGACCAGGGCACAGGCGTGGTCCACACCGCGCCTTCGCACGGCGCCGACGACTTCAACACCGGCGTGAAGTACAAGCTCGACCTGACTACGAACGTGGACGCCGCCGGCATCATCCGCAACGGCCTGCCCGAATACGACGGCTTGAAAGTTTTCGCCGCCAACGAGCCCATCCTCGAGCTGCTGAAAAAACGCGGCGTGCTGATGCATTCGGAAAAAGTGGAGCACTCGTACCCGCACTGCTGGCGCTGTCACAACCCCATCATCTTCCGCGCCACCGAGCAGTGGTTCATCTCGATGGAAACGCAGATGGACAGGCGGCACCCTGCGCAGCCGCACCCTCGACGAAATCAAGAAGGTGAAATGGGACCCGGCCTGGGGCGAAGAGCGTATCTCGAACATGATCGCCACTCGTCCCGACTGGTGTATCTCCCGCCAGCGCATCTGGGGAGTGCCCATCGCTGTGTTCCTGTGCGAAGGCTGCGGCAAGCCGCTCAACGAACCCAGCCTGAACCGCAAGGTGATCGAACTATTCGCTCGCGGTGGCGCGGACGCCTGGTACACATCGCAAGCCGACGCACTGATTCCCGCGGGCACCAAGTGCGCGAAATGCGGAGGCGAGAAGTTCTCCAAAGAAACCGACATTCTGGACGTGTGGTTCGAATCCGGATGCAGCCACGCCGCCGTGCTCGGCCATGAACCCGGCTTGCCCTGGCCGGCCGATCTATACCTCGAAGGCGGAGACCAGCATCGTGGATGGTTTCACTCTTCCCTGCTGTGCGCCGTCGGCACTCGGAATCAAGCTCCGTATCGTGGCGTAGCAACCAACGGCTGGACGCTCGACGAACAAGGCCGCGCGCTGTCGAAATCGCGTGGCAATGATGTGGATCCGGTTGACATCGCCAATCGCCTGGGCGGCGAGATCGTGCGTCTCTGGGTGGCCTCAGTCGATTTCCGCGAAGACGTTGTCGGCTCCGAACAGCTGATGCAACGGGTGGCGGACAGCTATCGCAAGATTCGGAACAGCCTGTTTCGGTACGTGCTCAGTAATCTTTACGATTTTGATCCGACGAAGAATGCGGTGATGTTCGACCAGTTGGACATTCTCGATCAGTACATGCTGCGCCAGACCGTCGCAATGACCGCCGACGTCACTCGCTGGTACGACGAGTTTGCGTTTCACAAGATCTATCACCGCATCAACGACTTCTGCGTAGTGGAGCTGAGTGCGTTCTACTTCGATGTCCTGAAAGACCGCTTGTACACCAGTGCGCCGAATTCCCTAAAGCGCCGCGCCGCGCAGACAGCCATCTGGCGCATCGGTGAAGCCCTGGTTCGTCTGCTCGCACCCATCACGAGTTTTACCTGTGATGAAGTGTGGCAGTACTTGCCCAAGTTGCCCGACCGCCCCGCGAGTGTGCATCTGGCAAACTTTCCCAGCGCATCTGACATTCTGGGGGGCTCGGCACCGCCAGAAGATGCCAAACAAGCCGAGGACTGGAAGACGCTGCTGGCCGTCCGCACCGAGGTTCTAAAGGCTCTGGAAGAAGCCCGGCAAAGCAAGCTGATCGGCGGCGCAAATCTGGAAGCGCAAGTCACGGTGACGACAACTGAACCTGTGTTCTCTGTTCTGTCGCGTTACAGCGACCGCCTACGCTTCCTGTTCATTGTTTCCGCGGTAACACTGCAGCAAGGCAGTTCAGGTAACGGCACCGGCGGTGTTACCGTCCAGGTAAGCAAGGCCGACGGAAAGAAATGCGACCGCTGCTGGAATTATTCTATCCATGTGGGTGAAGATGCCGTCTACCCCACGGTGTGTGAGCGTTGCAGAGCGGTACTGGAAGAAATCGAAGCGAGTCCAGCCGGCAAAACTGTATGACGATCCAATCCAGTCGCGGATTCCACTTTCTGATCGCCGTCCTGGTCATTGTCCTCGACCGCGCGGCCAAGTGGGCTGTCGCCAAGAACATCCCGCTGCACGACAACATTCAGATCATCCCAGGATTCTTCCGCATCACGCACGTGGAGAATCGAGGCGCCGCCTTCGGCCTCTTCGCCGATTCGCCTTCAGAGTGGAAGATCACAGCGCTGGTGCTGTTCTCGATTGTGGCGCTTGCTATCGTCTCGGTCTTGCTGTGGCGCAATAGCCACTCGATGCGCAGCACGGGAATTGGTTTGGCATTGATTCTCGGAGGCGCGATCGGTAATTTATGGGATCGATTGCTTAGCGGGCGCGTCGTTGATTTTCTACTCTTCTACGTAGGTCAGTATCAGTGGCCAGCATTCAACGTCGCCGACAGCGCAATCGTGATTGGCGCCGGACTGTTAGTCATTGAAATCCTCTTCGCGAAGTCTCCAGCTACGGAAAAGTCCGCTTAAAAGAATTACCGCAAAGCACGCAAAGAAAATCCGCAAAGGTCGCGAAGAAAAATCCTTTGCGGCCTTTGCGGAATGCTTTGCGCTCTTTGCGGTTAAGTTCTTTTTGTAAAGCTACGCCGACTTCCTCTCGCCCATCGAAGCATAAAAAGCCTGGGCGCCTTTTTCCATCTCCTGCTCACTCGGATCTGCTACATGGGTGGCCACGGTCCAAGGATGACCGAAGGGATCAACAAAATGTCCCAGCCGGTCTCCCCAGAACATTTCGTTCACGCCACCATTGGCTTTGCCGCCAGCAGCAACTGCTTGAGCAAAGGTCTTGTCAACGTCGGGGACGTAAAGATACATGCCGCCCGTGTACCCGCCTACGGATTGCGGTGACTTGCCGCCCATGCCGGGGATTTCGTCGGATAAGAAGATGATCGAATCTCCGATTTTGATTTCGGCATGGATAATTTTTCCGCCCGGACCCGGCATCATCATCCGTTCCTCGGCGCCAAATGCTTTCTTATAGAACTCGATAGCCTTCGCGGCATCGCTGACGACCAACGAAGGGGTTGCAGTGTGGAAACCATCAGGGACCGGTTTTACTGTCATAAGAATCTCCTTCCTGATTTTTGACCGTAGGCTGGAATTAGGAAACCAAACTACTAATCAGGCGGACATCTTATTCCTCTGAGGGGTGTGCGGAATAACAAAAGATTGTAAAAAGAAGTAACAGATTGGCGGGTTTCTAGGGCGCCCCGTACAACTGCCTATAAACGTTGGCGTTGCGAAGAATGGCTTGTACATATTCCCGCGTTTCGGTAAACGGGATCGACTCCACAAACTCCTGTGGATCGCGATACTTGCCCTGTCCGAGCCAGTCATCCACCCGGTTGGAACCGGCATTGTAGGCAGCCAGCGCATATTCGAAGGTGCCAAACTTATCGACCATCTGGCGGAAGTAGCGCGTGCCCAGTTGCAGGTTAACCTCCGGAGTGAACAACTGCGAAGGGGAGAAATGCTTGAGCTTCTCGTCTTTCGCGACCGAACTGCCAACTTTGGGCAGCAACTGCATCAGGCCTAAAGCGTTGGCCCGGGAAACTGCGCCGGGATTGAACTCCGACTCCTGCCGTATCAGTGAAGCGACCAGGTACGGGTCGAGCGCATTCTGCGAGGAGAATTTTTTCAGATCAGGCCAGTATGGCTTGGGAAACAATGCTTCCCAGTAAGGACGCGGAAGTGTGGGCAAATCCACCGCGAAATAGTTAGGCACAGCGCGTTTGAAGACCTGAATCGCACCGTCATAGCGGCCGGCGTCTTCGTAAAGCTTCGCCGTCTCGGCCGTCACCCAGTTCCCTGTGTCTTCGGCGGCGGCAGCTTGCAGTTCGCGCACCGCAAAATCCAGCAGCCCGCCGTTCTGCAGCACTTGCGCTTTCTGATAGCGCAGATTGTCGGTCGGCGGCTCGCTGGTTGTGATATTGGTTCCGGCGCTGATCCCGGGAACCCGATCCAGCAACGCGATCTGCGGTGGATCGTCGTTGGGACCAATCTCTTTCAAACGTCGCCGCGCCAGTTCCCCGTAATAGAAATTTCGGAAACGTTCCGAGAGCTTCTGGTAATAGGCGCGCGCCGTGCCCGCATCTTTGTCTTCTTCCGCCAGACGGCCGCGCCAGTAGAGTGCCGCAGGAACCTCGGCCGACACCGGATACAGCCCGATTTGCTGCTCAAATCCAGTCTTGGCCTCGGCAGTCCTGCCTTGTCGCAAGCTCAGCCACGCCACTTTCCAGTGTGCATACGAAGCGCGTCCCGCGCCTGGAAAACGCTGCTGCAGCTCGCGATAAGCATCAATCGCCTTGTCGTAATCCGGCTTAAGCAGATAGTAGTTGCCCGCCGACAGCAACGCCTGTTGCAGCCACACGCTGGTAGGAGCGCTTTGACGCAGACTTGCCAGGTTGCGCAAGAATCCTTCTTCGTCGCTGCTGCTGCGCGCGATCTCTCCCAGCATGTAAACCCGTTGGGTCTGGATATCCGCGCCTGTCGCGCTATCCAGCGTATCCAGAACTTTTTTCGCCTCTTTGTCCTGCCCCGAGCGGTGCAAGGCTGAAGCCAGTGCCATCTGGATATCCGGGCGGTCAGCGGGGCTGGCTACGCTGATCAGATCGCGGTATTCGTCCGCCGCATCGCTGAATTTCTTGCCTTTGACCAACAGATCTGCGCGGGTTCGGCGGCCATTTAGACCGAGCGGCGGAAGCTTCGTCACGGTCGCCAGTTTCTTTAGTTCGATATCGGCCAGGCCAGCTTCCGGGCTCAGCGGCATGGTGATGTAGAGGCTGCGCAGAATCTCGGCACCCTTGTCAGGCTGCCCAGCCGCGGCGTAAGCGCGTCCTAATGCCAATTCCAGATCCGCTCGCGCCGGCTGACGATTTTTCTCGAGGACCGCAATCGCGTCCTTCGCTCGATTCTCAACCAATAGAGCACTGCCATATAAGACACGCGCATCGCGCTGCAACAACGAATCGGGGTAATTCTTTTCAAAATCGTTCAGCGTAGTGACAGCGTCTGCTGTTTTTCCACTCTGGAAATAAGCCGTGGCAAGATAAAAGCTGACGTAGTCGCCCAGATCTCCAGCCAGAGGTTTCGCCTTCACCAGCGGATCAACCGCCTCGGCATACTGCTTGTCGAGAATGTGTGCGTATCCCACGACCAACCAGGCCAGCGCCCCGGCATCTTCCTGAGAGTAACGCCGGGCAAAGGCTTCCACACCCGAGTAAGCAGCGGGCGTACGGTCCTGAAGCAGTTGTTGCGCCATCGGCTTCAGGGTGGTGGAGGCCACGAACGCTGCATGCATCCGGCGCGAGCGCGGCGTGGGGCGGCTACGGCGCCGGGCCACCGTGCTCTTTTTCTTTTTTTCAGGAACTTTTTTCTTTGCAGAAGACTGCGCGCTGGAAGACTGCGCAATCGCAGGCAGGCTCAACGGGCCCAGGTCGGCGCACAGAAATGCCACGATCAAAAAAGATCTAATGAAGATCGATTGCCTGCGATGAAGGACCACTCTGATTAATTCCGCCGAAAATTGGCGCCCATGATGGAAATGTCATCTTCGGCCAGGCTGCGAACCAGTTCCTGGCTAAAGTAATCGGCTCCGCCAGCTGCCGTATTGCCGTACCGCTTCTGAAATGTGATGCGGCTCTTGTCGATGTCGTCTTTGAGGCGATCGTACAAATCCTTGTTCTTGCGGCCCTCGGAGACTTTCACCTGGTTGTACAACTTGATTTCATCAACCAGCAGCCGGGCAAAACGCTGCGCCTTGCGATGGACATCGGCATCCTCAGGCGAGAGACTAGCAAACGGATCAGCCGCCGGAGCAGGAGCCGCCGCCGCTGCGGCCGAAATCACAGGCTCGGCCTGCGCTATCGCAACGGGCTGCTCCACCGGGAGTGGCGCAGCCACTACCGGAGGCGGAACCGGAATCTCTTCAGGAACGGGCGCAATGTGCTTGGGCGCATGTGAAGCAAACGGATCGGAATGCGCCGGAGCGGACTGAACCGGCGGCGGCGCACTCTCAACTTTTTCGCGGGGAGCATCGCCGGACTGTTCTTCTTTCGCTGCCTGTTTGCGGAGCGACGCCACTTCCAGCCATGCACTGGTAGCCAGCACCAGCAACTCGACGGCTGAAGAGTCCAGCTTTCCGCCCCCGTCACTGCCTGCGTCCGCATATACCAGGGCCGCAACCTTTTCCTTCAGTACCAAGGGCAGCACCAGCACACGGTCGTCTGCCGGCGCACCGAACTGCGCCACAAATTCTGAGTCGATATCGCTACTGGTTCCGCTGAATGGCATGCGCGAGCGTAAAGCCTGCTCCGGCACCCCGACGGTGACGTTGAGCGGGAAATCCTTGATGGTGTCGTCGCCATCCTTGGTAAAACCACGTCCCTGCCAGCCTGTGGCCGCGCCTGCCTTGATTACAAACAGCGCGCCGCGTCCGCTGTAACGAACGGTATTGTCCAGCAATGTGCGCAAGATTTCTTTTTGGGTTGTACCCGACTGGATGGCCGCAATCGCTTTCAGCAGATTGGCCGAGCTTCCATTCGCATCCGCGTCGCCCGAGGCGCCTGCCGAGGCTGTGCCCGTAGCCTGAGGCAGTTCTTCCAGGACCCGTCGTACTAATTCGGACCGCAAATCCGGAATATGATGGTCCAGTACCTGCGCCACCACTTTTTCGACGATTTGTTCGACTCCCGTTCTCTCTGCCATGGTCAGGTCGGTATTTCGGCCGCTGGATCCGGTTTTCTTGCCCTTCATATGGGTTAAACCCCGATTATAGGGCTACTTGACCGGCCTTTCCGGTCACCTAAGGACGTGTTCTAATGCGGAATGGACGCCTCTTGGAATTTAACGCAAACCGCCCAGTTATAGATACGTCAAAACAAGTGAGCCGAAACCTTGGTTACCAAGTAAAATAACATTCCTGTTGACGGACCCAGGGGCATGAAAATTGTTGCATCGGAAGGAAGATGACAGCCATCCAACCAAATGTAAGTGAGCCGGTCAGCGATGAGCTGAAGCTGGTTCAGGCCGCCAAGGGCGGCGATGTAAGCTCTTTCGAGGAGCTCGTTCGGCGTTACGACCGGAACGTGTTTCGCATTGCGCAGCACATCACGCAGAACCGCGAGGACGCGGAAGATGTGGTGCAGGATGCGTTTCTAAAAGCTTACACAAATCTAGCTCAGTTCCAGGGTCAGTCGAAGTTTTATACCTGGCTGGTGCGCATCGCGGTCAACGAAGCGCTGATGAAGTTACGGCGCCGCCGGCCCGAGCGCATGGTTTCGCTGGATGAAGATGTAAAGACGGAAGAGGATTCAGTTCCGCGCGAGGTCGCAGACTGGAGTCCGAATCCGGAGCAGCAGTATAACCAGGCGGAGTTGAAGGAAATCCTGAGCAAGACGATCCAGGGACTTCCTCCCAGCTTCCGCACGGTGTTTGTGCTGCGAGACGTAGAAGGGCTGTCGACCGAGGAAACAGCAGACGCCTTGGAGCTGAGTATCCCAGCCGTCAAGTCGCGCTTGCTGCGGGCCCGATTACAGTTGCGGGAGCGGCTCAGCCGTTACTTCCAGAAACGTGAAAGCGGAGATGGCCAACAGTGAAGTGCGCTGAGTTTCTGCAGGAACTGACAAACTATCTGGACGGCGTTCTCGACGACCGTACCAAGGCCGAACTGGAAGACCATTTGGCTTGGTGCCACAATTGCTACGTGGTCTGCGATACCACCAAGAAGACCATCGAGATCTACCGCGACTCCCAGCTTTACGAGCTGCCTGACGATCTTCGCAATCGCCTTCGCTCCGCCATCGTAGCCAAGTGCGAAGCCCACAAGAAAACCGGCCCCCGAGAAGCCTGACGATCCCGTATTAGCCTATAAGATCACGTGGGGACAGCCACTGGCTGTCCGTGGATTAGCTGCGCATCGGAAAGAATCCCCTCATGTACTAGTCGAACCTTTTCAGACCGAACTGAATCTAATACCTTACGAGTCGTTGCCGGCCCAGGTTCAGAGGGGCCGGTAGGGAGGCAGTATGATCGCGGAACTATTTGATAGCGTGTTCGGTTGCAAACATTCTGATTATAGTTTTCCTATCTCGGTTCGACCCAGTTCACACCGCAATGCTGCGGCGAAATTGACTGGTACCTATGTGGCTTGTCTGGATTGCGGCAAGGAATTTCCCTACGACTGGCAGGAGATGAAGGTTATCGATTCGCCAGCCGAGCAGCGTAATTACACGGCCTCCGTGGCCCACAAAGCAGCTGCGTAAACAAATTCTCTGGTCTAGCTGAGCCGCGAGTTCCCTCGCGGCTTTTCCTTTTTCGTTACGATTTCAGGACAAATAAAAAACCGGCGGCCAAAGCCGCCGGAGATCTCACCATCGAACTGATCTAGTTGCTGCTGCTGTCATCCCGCCGCTTCAGGGTAGGGCGATCATCATCGTTGCCAGTCTTGTCGTCGCTGCCATTCTTGTCGGGTGTTGAGGTTCGACGCAAGCTCGGACGATTCTTGTCTTCCTTCTTGTCCATGATCTTGTGACGATTCTCGATCGCCGCCAGCCGCGATTTAACGTCGTCAAACTCTGACGTCGAGACCATGTACTGTGCCCGCGCCGGCAGGATTTGAGCAATCTCGTCCTGCGATTTGGCGATCCGGTCAGGAGTTTGAGGGTGTGTAGAGAAAGCTTTCGCCAACGTCCCTGGCTTCTTCTTCTCCTGGGCTTGCACCTTTTCAAAGAACGAGATGAATGCCTGAGGATCGTAGCCCGACTTGTACATATACTGCAGCCCCAGGTAGTCGGCTTCGGCTTCGAAGCCGCGCGAGAAGTGCAGGAACGTCATTGGCAATGCCAGACCGGCAGCCTGATAGCCAGCATAGCCGATCGCTCCTCCCACAAAGATCAGCGGGATGGAAGCCATCTGCATCAGGTTGCCGCGAGTGTTCTCGCGTGCCGCGTGGCAGGCCGCCACGTGCGCAATTTCGTGCGCCATGACCCCAGCCAGTTCAGCCTCTTCATCGGCAGCCAGGATCAGCCCTGAATTAACGTAGAAGAAACCGCCGGGCAGGGCGAACGCGTTGATGTCGTCGGAGTCGATTACCTTGATGGTAAACGGCACCTGAGCATCGGAATTGCGCACCAGATTTTGTCCAACCCGGTTCACGTACTCGGTAACGACCGGATCCTGGATCAGCTTGACGCTCGATTCCACCTGCTGGGCATACTGCTTGCCCATGGCCATCTGCTTCTCGACGCCATACCAGTTGCCCATGCCGGTCTTGCAACCCACGTTCCGGTTGCCGACGGCATCGACGTCTTCCTTACCACCATCGTGTTTGACTTTGTCGGGATCGGCAGGTTCGGCGGGCACAGGGGCGCTGGGCTTGGCTGAACTGTCCGAGGCACTGGGAGGGGTGTTGCCCTGGTCTGATGCCCATGTTCGTGGCGTCGCATAACTCAGCGCCAAAAGAATCGCCGCGAGTGCTAAGAGCCGTAACTTCATGATGGACTCCGTATTTCCGTCCCCGCCCCGAGGACCGTTACCTCTGATTATACGCCCGCGGGCAGACACCAACTCCTGGGATTTACAAGCTATTAGAGTTGGACGCAGGATTCCCTGCGAAGGTTACCTGCCCTTATGTAGTGTGAGGGCGGACACTCTTGTCCGCCGCTTTTGACGTAGATGTTGGTTATCCCGTTGAGAGAATGGGGCAGTTTGGCCAATGGCTTATGCGATCAAGGTCAAGATCAACTTCAAAAGCGGCGGACAAGAGTGTCCGCCCCACACAAGCGGCCAAATTCCCTGAGACTTGGTAGAATCGTGCCGTGAGTGATGCCTCCGAACGCTTTGCTCCCGGCTGGCCGGGGATCGATCCACGATGGACTTCCAGCGCAAAAAGTGGAATTGGCACCGCGCTAAACCTCCACAGCCGGGTATGGTTCACCCTCAGCCACGGCATTCTGAACGAAGTCTATTATCCCCGCGTTGACCAGGCCTGCACCCGCGACCAGGGACTGATTGTCACCGACGGCTCCAGCTACTTTTCTGAAGAAAAACGGAATTGCAAATTCGCAAACCATGCCATCGAAGACGGGGTTCCGGTTTACGAACTGACAAACACAGAATTGCAAGGACGTTATCGCATCGAGAAAGAAGTCTTCTCCGATCCCTATCGCAATGTCGTGCTGCAGCGAGTCCGCTTCATCCCCTTACAGGGCAAGCTTTCCGACTATCGCCTTTACGCGTTGCTGTCTCCTCACCTGGCCAACTGCGGCCGCGAGAATACGGGATGGGTGGGCGACTACAAAGGCACGCCTACACTATTTGCCCACCGCGACGGAACCTCGTTGGCCTTTGCCTGCTCGGTTCCCTGGCGAAAAATGTCCGCCGGCTTCGTCGGATATTCCGATGGATGGCAGGACCTGTCCCAGCACTATCAGATGGCGTGGGAATACACTCGCGCTGAAAACGGAAACATCGCCCTTACCGGCGAGATCGACCTGGTTGCATGCGGCGGCGAGTTCACGCTGGCGCTCGGCTTCGGCGGCATCTGGTCGGAAGCCGGACAAGAGGCACGATCCAGCCTGCTTGAGCCTTACGAGGAGTTGCGCCAGCACTATGTCTGGCACTGGAAGCATTGGCAGGACAGCCTGCTGAAGCTCGATGAGCCGCGTCGTGAAGTCGATCTCTATCGCGCCAGCGTGGCGGTCATGCGCTCCCACGAGTCCAAGGATTTTCTGGGAGGCGTAATCGCCAGCCTTTCGATTCCCTGGGGATTCAATAAGGGCGATGAAGATCTCGGCGGATACCACCTGGTCTGGCCGCGTGACCTTGTGGAAACAGCATTCGGTCTGCTGGCCGCCGGAGCCGAACCGGATGCGCTGCGCATCCTCCGCTATCTCGAAGTCACTCAGGAACAGGACGGGCACTGGGCACAGAACATGTGGCTGGATGGCCGCCCGTACTGGAGCGGCATGCAGATGGACGAAGCCGCCTTCCCCATTCTGCTGCTCGACATGCTGCGCCGGCACTCTCCATTCGTCCTGGGAGATTTGCAACGCTGGTGGACGCTGGTCAGCCGCGCCGCCGGCTACATACTCCGCAACGGCCCGGTAACCCAGCAAGACCGCTGGGAGGAAGATGCCGGCTATTCACCCTTTACGCTTGCGGTTGAAATCTCCGGACTGCTCGCCGCCGCCGACCTGGCCGACGCGGTCGGACAGAAAGCCATCGCTACACATCTGCGCGAGACCGCCGATTGCTGGAACGACAATATCGAACGATGGGTTTACGCCGAAGGCAGCGATCTGGCGAAACAACTCGCAGTTGAGGGTTACTATGTGCGAATCGCGCCGCCAGAGTCGGATTGCGCATCTTCTCCGTTGGAAGGATTTGTCCCCATCAAGAATCGCCCTCCGGGACAGGATACGTCCAAGGCAGCGCATCTGATCAGCCCGGACTCGCTCGCTCTGGTTCGATTCGGTCTGCGGGCGCCGATGATCCGCGAATCCTTAACACGGTCAAGGTGATCGATGCCCTGCTCAAAGTAAATCTGCCGCAGGGTCCATGCTGGTATCGCTACAACGGGGACGGCTACGGCGAACACGAAGACGGCTCGCCTTTCGACGGAACCGGAATCGGGCGTCCCTGGCCGCTGTTGGCCGGCGAACGCGCCCACTACGAACTCGCAGCGGGACGACCAAGAGCAGCCGAAGACCTGCTCAAAGTGATGGAGCTTTCCACTGAAGGCGGGCGCTTGATTCCCGAGCAGGTATGGGACGCCGACGACATTCCCACGCTGGAATTATTCCGTGGCAAACCAACGGGCTCGGCGTGTCCGCTAGTCTGGGCGCACTCCGAGTACATCAAACTGCGAAGGTCTTTGCGGGACGGCAAGATTTTCGACCAGCCACCGCAGACCGTGCAGCGCTACCAGGTCGAGAAGCAAAAGGCGGCGTACTTCGAATGGCGATTCAACAACAAATGCCGGAGCATGCCGCAGGGAAAAAAGCTGCGAATGATCCTGCCTGCGCCGGCAACAGTACACTGGAGTTTCGATACCTGGCAAACGGCGCAGGATACTTCGACGCGCGATCCGCTCGGAGTCTACGTCGCAGACCTGCCTACCGACGCTCTGGCAAAAGGACGCGAAATCGTATTCACCTTCCATTGGCCACAAGAACAGCGCTGGGAAGGAACGAACTACGTCGTGGTAGTGGAATGAACGTCAGGGCTGCAGATTTGCACCATTCACCCTATCGTTAGAGACAGGATGACAGCGGTCCCACGAACAATAAGAATTACGCCGCTTCCGCTCCCCAACTCCGCGAAATATTCGAATACAACGCGCCAGCGCAAATCGCAGCCGCCGCCAGCAACCCCGCGCCCTCCCAGAAAGGTCCAAGCAGCACGTGCCCCAATCCGAACAGGGCCATGTAAACCATGAGGCAGCCGAGCACCCACGAAAGCAGGTTGCTCCCCAGATCGCGCGTCGCGGGCACATCCGGAGCCAATCGCGCAACCGGCTTCCATCCCGTGATCTGCGGCCGAACACTGCGGTAAAACTTCAGCAATACTTCCTCGGGCTCCGCCTTGGTTGCGTAAGTGACAACCAGCCAGACGACCGTGGTGGCAACCGTGGTTGCCAAAGCTGTCTTGGCAAACACGACAGGATTGGTTCCTGAAAACGGTTCAGTCCAGCGCAACCAGATGGTCACGACGAGAGCCGTCGCCATCGCCGAGATTTCGCTCCACGCATTGATCCGCCACCAGTACCAGCGCAGCAGATAGACGCCACCGGTTCCTGCGCCGACTTCGAGCACCACCTGCCATCCCGAACGAATATCTGACAGCAGAACCGAGATTCCAGCCGACGCGATCACCAGCAGCACGGTCGCCAGCCGCGATATCAGAACGTAGTGTTGGTCATCAGCATCGCGTTTGATAAAGCGGCGATAGAAATCCGACACCAGATAAGACGCTCCCCAGTTCAACTGAGTCGCGATCGTAGACATGAACGCCGCCATGAATCCGGCAATCACAATTCCGCGCAGCGCCGGAGGCACATGCTGGCTTACCACCAGCATGTATCCCGTTTCAGGATGTTCGAGGTGCGGATACAGAACGACCGCGGCCAGAGCAGTCAGAATCCAGGGCCAGGGACGCAACGCATAATGCGCGACGTTGAACCAGAGCACAGCCAGCAGTCCGTTCTTTTCGTCCTTGGCGCTGAAGATGCGCTGCGCAATGTACCCGCCGCCACCCGGCTCCGCTCCCGGATACCAGAACGCCCACCACTGCAATCCGATATTCACGACGAAAGTGATGACCGGCAGAAGCCACAGACCTTCTTGCGAAAATGGACGCGAGAAATCAGGAAAGAAAGCCGTCGCATCGCCGGCGCCCGGCCCGGCCGCAGTGCGCATTTCCGCCAGACGACTCAACAAAGAATGCATTCCGCCGGCAGCTGCAACTGCGTACCACGCGACTCCAATCACAATCGCCATCTTGAGCGCGAACTGAAACAGATCGGTCCACAGCACGCCCCACAGCCCGCCCAGTGCGACATACAGACCAGTGAACGGAATCAAAAACAGAACACAGATGGCCAAAGCGTTGCGATCGCTCACGCCCAGCGTTACCGCGACGATGCTGGTCATGGCCTTGGTGACCCAGCCGAGAATCAGGCAATTCATCAGCAGGCCGAGATAGATGGCGCGAAATCCGCGCAGAAACGCGGCCGGCTTTCCCGAATAGCGCATCTCGGCGAACTGCACATCGGTCAGCAGCCCGGAGCGCCGCCATAGACGGGCGAACAAAAACACCGTCATCATGCCGGAGAGCAAGAACGCCCACCACAGCCAGTTCCCCGCGATCCCCTGGGTGTAGACCAGTCCGGTAACCACCAGCGGAGTGTCGGCAGCAAACGTGGTCGCCACCATCGAAGTGCCGGCCAGCCACCAGGAAACGTTGCGTCCGGAGACAAAGTAGTCGTCCACGCTCTTGCCCGAGCGCGAGCGAAAATAAAGTCCCAGCGCCAGCGTGATACCGAGGTAGAGAACGATCGCCGACCAGTCAAGAAGGGTGAAGTTCATGGCGGGAAAGAATATAACCGAGGTCTGGATCGAAGCACGAGAGTATTAAATCGCGGCTCAGGTATTGCGAAGTTAACCCCTGCTCCTCGGTCGTCCTGGCTAGTGTGCTTCACCCGACAAATACATCTCAGCCACATGCTCCGCAATCTTCCCCGGATCGGCCTCCGCGAGGTTCGCCAGCACGACCACCGTCAGCTTGTCATCGACGTAGCGCGAAATCTGTGTCTTGAATCCCTGCCACGAACCCGAGTGCTCAATCAGCCGATGACCGTGCGATTTCGTGATCTCCCAGCCAAATCCGTAGTGCACCGGAATTCGGTTTACCGTTGTTGAGCTTTACCACCGTCCACATCTGTTCCAGGCTGGAGCGCTTCAGAAGTTTCTCGGTATACAGCGCCGCGTCCCATTTCGCCAAATCCAGGATCGAAAAATAGAGACTTCCATCGGCCGTGGTATTCAACGTAGGCGAGACCCACTCCTGGTTCTTTAATTCGCCTTTGACCAAACGATAGCCAGACGAACGATTAGGAATGATGTCCGCCTCGCTCATGATGCGCGTCGTCTTCATTCCCAGCGGCCGAAAGATTCGCGCCTGTAGCACGTCGCCGTAGAACGTGCCGGTCACGTGATGAATCAGATATGCCCAGCGTCAGATATCCGAGATTGCTGTAGCTCCATTTCGTTCCCGGCGGAAACGCCAGCGGAATCTTGTAGACGATTTTGAGCAGATCGGCTTCGGTGTAGTCTTTGCGGAAGTCGAAGTCTTTGGGATAGTCCGTGAACCCGCCGGTGTGACTCAGCAGATGACGAACCGTAACCGGCTTCCATGTCGCCGGCGCATCGGGAAAGTATTTGGTGATCGAATCATCCAGGCCAGATCTTTCCTTCTTCGACCAGCATCATGACGGCGGTCGCCGTGAACTGCTTGCCCACTGATCCCGACTGGAACAAGGTCTCAGGTTTGACCGGCACCTGTAGCTCAACGTTGGAGAAGCCAAATCCCTCAGCCCGGACAATCTCTCCGTTCCGCGACACCAGCAGCGAGACGCCAGGGATATGCTGCCGCGCCATCTCCGCCTTCACATACTGCGCGACCGCGTCGGACGACGAACCGGAACTCTGAGCAAAAGCCGTGCCCGCCAAAATCAAGCGCGACCATCAAACCACGCAGGACAGAACTCTTCACCGGGATATGCCTCCATCCTGGAAACGCAACAAGCATGAAAAGCTGAAAGACAGGAAAACACTAGGAAGGCTCTAAAGAACGACGATCTTTCTGAGAACTGAGAACTGAGATCTGACAACTGAATTTCTAACCCGTATACACCAGTTCGACCACCGTGCAATCATCGTTGAGCGGAGTGCCGCCGCAGAAATTGGCTACTGCTTCAAAAATATTTTCCAGGGTCGCACCCTTCGCGGCCACCGCTTCGAGCCGCGAATCTTCAAAGAAGTCGCCGCGCGCATTTTCCGCTTCGGTGACTCCGTCGGTCACCAGAATCAGACGATCCCCGCCGTGCAGGCTGACATGATCGCTCTCATAGGTCGCATCGCCCAGCAAGCCAACCGGCAGGTTGCCATGCGGCGGCCGGATCACTTCGTTATTGCAAACCAGCAGCGGCGGCACGTGTCCGCAATTGACGTATTCCAGTTCTCCGTCCCGCCGGATGCGCGCGATGATCAGCGTGGCGTACTTCTCTCCAATATGTTTGTGGGTAAAGAATCGGTTGGCCGCGACCACAATGTCGATCAGCGGCATTCCCGCAGTAAGCTGGGAATAAATCATGCCCTGAAGCGTGGAAGCCAGCAGCGCCGCCGAAACTCCCTTGCCGCTCACGTCGGCCAGCACGACCGCCAGTCCTTCGTCGGTATTGACCGCGTCAAAAAAGTCGCCACCGATTTCCTTACAAGAAAGGTTCCTGCCCCGAAGCGTCGCAAACGGAACTTCAGGAATAGTCACCGCCATCAGCCGCTGCTGAATGGATGCGGCGATGGAAAGCTCCTGCTGGTAGCGGCGCGAAGCTTCTTCCGCCTGCACCAGTCGGGCATTTTCGATCAGGGACGCAGCTTCTGTCGCGATCGCCCGCAGAATGTCATTGCTCACGCTTGATATGTCACGCGAGGCGAAGCGCGAGTCCACGTAGAGCGCGCCCATCACGTCTGCTGAGCTTTCGGTGTTCGACCATCGCCGTGTCCCGGGTGGTCTGCACCTGCGGTTTGCGCAGCGGAATGCAGATCACGGTGCGCAGATCGTAAGCCACAATGCTGTGCCGTCCGGCCAGATCGAGCGACTGGCTGGTATCGGTGATCACAAACTCTGAATTTGACTTCACGCCTTCGTCCAGAATGGAGTGGGAAATCGTCGTGTCGTCGAGGAGAGGTTCGCCCTTGGAATTGCGTCCCGCAGCCAGGCGCAGGTTGTTCTCTTCGTCGCGCATGAAGACGTAGCCGCGTTCGGCGCGGGTCAGCTTCAGCGTGGCGTCCAGCAGGGTGACCAGGATTTCGTCCAGCACGCCGGTGGTATTCAGCTTGCGCGCGGCTTCGAGGAAGAGTGTCAGCTTCTCCAGATCGGTGGAGTCCGTCGAAATCTGAATCCCCGAAATCTGGCTGAGGAATTCGCGCGCCGTATTCGAACTGGCGTGATGCGGATGAAAGATGACGTAGGAAACGTCGCGGACGCCGAACTCGACGCGATCGTTCCGCTCAAGAGTCTTGCGCTGTATGCGTTCGCCGTTGACGAACGTTCCATGCTTGCTGCCCTGGTCAACGACGTGGAACTGCCCGTCTTCGGAGGTGATCAGAGCGTGGTCGCGGGAGACGCGAGGATCGGCGATCACCAGGTCTTTATCAACCTTGCGGCCCACGGTGAACGGAGTGTGGTCGAGGTTGATGGTGCGCTGGTCGTTCCCCTGAACGAACACCAGGGTGGGAAAAATTCCCGACCCCGGGGATGAAACCGGGCCCGTGATGGGTTGAAATGACATTTCTTGCTGTCCTGCCCTGACCCGCCTTCCGAGGACCGATTCCGGCAGGTAAGGAGTTCGATCTGTCGCCTTCCGTCCCGAACTACCCCAGCGCGGTGGAAGGTATCCTTCTTCAACTAAGCCGCTCCGCGACCCAGGGCGGTGAGAGCTTCCTGCTCCGTATTGAAAACTTCGAAAACCGTGGCCAGCTTGGTAATCTGCAGCACGTCGCGCAAGCGTTGACCCAACCCAGTCAGCTTGATATCGGCGCCAGCCCCGCGGGCGGAAGAATACACGCCGACCAGCGTTCCCAGGCCGCCACTATCAATATATGTCACACCGGCCAGATTCAGCACCATGCGCGGGGTTTCGGCCAAAGCTTCTTTAAGAAAATCGCGCAAGGCGTTGGCTTCGTCCCCAAACATGATCCGCCCCTGGCAAGAGACGATCGTGACCCCGTTGACCTGGCGTTTCTCGATCTTGAGGTCCATGTTGCCCTCCGAAACGTCCGTGTGGGCGCAGCGAGACAAAGACTAACCTGTGATCGCAGCCCAATGCAAGGCCGAGCGGCGGACTCCGTGTGCCGGAGTCGTTGCGACTTGCGAAGCACTCGAGCGAGGAAACGACGCTCTTATCCTTCGGAAGCTCGGATCATACGTTGCGCGCACGACGCTGTCAACAAGCACAGCACCACAAGCGGAATTCCCAGGCTGGTATACAGAGGCAACGCCCACGCTTTTTGAACCACGTCGGACGGCAGGACCATCGACGCCAGCATCAATCCGCACGAAGTCAACCAGGGCCAGAAGACGACAAGAAACGCGAGTCCGCAGACCATCCGGGTAAGCCGATCCCGGCTCCACAAATTCCGCCACCCAGCGGCGATCAGAAACACGGCCGGCAGCAAAAGCACCTGGTTGTAAGGAGCGAAAGTGGGCACAATCACCAGGGTCACAGCCAGGACCAGCGCCAGCATGACGCTGAAGGCTTCCGACTCGTGTGACACTCGGCGAAACCGCCAGCCTGTAACGGCCACCGCCAGCACCAGTATGGTCGCGATGATTTTCCCCATGACCGGCGTGGTCAAGACATCGAGCAGCGAACCTGCGCCTCCGGTGTACTGCCGATAGGCAGCGATCGCATCGCGAAATCGGCCGATCCATCCCGGCAGGATGTACTCGGAAGCAGCGAGAAGAATCGCTGTCGTGATTCCAAAGCTCCACAGAAACCCCCGGCGTCCTCGCCAGTCGCTGGCTGCCCAAAGCACCAGCCAGCCCGCAACCGGCAGTGCAAGTTGCGGCTTGATAGTCGCCAGAGCCAGCAGAAATCCAGCGAGAACGAAATTACCGCCGATCAGCGCGGCGCGCACATCCCGCCAGCAACGCACTCACCACGAGTGTGAGCTGTTGCAGCATGATTCCCTGCATCGCGGGATAGCTGCCCATGGTCAGGACGATCAAAATCGCCGGTGACCGCTATTCCGGGACGCCACCGCAACACTCGCAACCACAGGAACACACTGGCCAGGGTCAGGATGACAAGCAGCCAGCGAAAACCAGTCTGCACCAGAGGAAACGGCAAACCGATCGTCGGCGCCAGCAGAAAAACCACGTGAACGGGATAGGCGAAACCTTGCTGGTCTTTGGGATCATCGGTCCGTCCCGCTTCGAGTGGACGCCCGTAGTATCCGGCTCTGAATCTCGCGCGTGACTTCGGGACTGTACGGATCGCGATGATGCAGCAAAAGTTCCCGCGCTCCCAGCCACCGCGGATAGAGATCCGACAGATTGCCCCGTGGCCGTCCGTGAAGAGTCGGAGTCCGCCCTCTGATAAGGCACCAGCACATGCCGCACGTAGAACCACATGCTGGCGGCGAACAGCAGCGCGAGCAGCAATCCGAGTCTGGAATCTTTGAGCAAGCGTCGATGAAAATCGCTCCATGTTACAACTTATGCCGAGCCACGTTTACGCGAACTCCTCCATGCGATTGCGCGCTCTTGGTTTCCACCATCATCGGAATCGCCAGCGGAATCTACTGCTGGTTCCTGCTGAACCATTTTCATCAGGGCGCAGGGGATTTCCGCTGGGCCATCGAAGCTGCTCAACATCTGCTCGCCCATCAGAATCCGTATGCGGACTCGCAACAACTCTATCCCCTGCCGGCCGCTCTCTTCGGCCTGCCTTTTGTCAGAATCCCGCTGAGCATCGCCGGAGGAATGTTTTACGGCATCAGCTCCGCACTGATGGCCTTCGGATTGACCCGGCATGGCTATCACCGCCTGCTGGTCTTCTTCGCTTACCCGTACTGGGCCGGCATGCTTGCGGCGCAGTGGGGACCGCTGCTCATGGCCAGCGCATTCTTCCCGCTTCTGCTGCCCACGACAATGGCCAAGCCCCAAAGCGGTATTCCGATTGCGCTGACCCATCTGACCCGCCGTGGCGCAATCGCCTGTGTGCTGGCCCTGCTGATCACTTTCGCCTGGATGCCGAACTGGCTGACGTTGTGGCTCGCGCAGTTGGGTGGTTACCAGCATTTCTACCCGCTGCTGGTCTTTCCCGGCCCGCTTCTGCTTCTTGCATTGTTTCGCTACCGAGATCCCGACGCAGCCCTCTTTCTCCTGACCGCGCTACTGCCGCAGCGCTGGTTCTATGACACGCTGATCCTGTGGCTGATCCCGAAAACCCGTAAAGAAATTTTATGGACAGCCTGCCTCGCCTGGGGCGCGGGCCTATGGCGGTGGTATCACATCCTGCACACGCCTACGGAAGTGGGACGCGTCGCCATCGTCTTCACCTACCTGCCGATGCTTGCAGTGATCCTGTTGCGCCAGTTTGACCGACCGGAGAGTGATCAGGCCGAATGATCAACTAAGGACCATGCGGATCGTTACGTAATGACGCAGCGTACGAAGATTGAGTGGTCGGGCTATACTCCCCCTATGTTTTTGGCTCCTCGCGCGCCTGATAGGTCATCGCTCAGATCATTTCTTGTCACATTTCTGGCTGCGATGATTGTCCTGCACGCGTGGATGTTTTTCAGTTTCCGGAAAGAAATCGCAACTGGGTATCCGGACTTTACGAGTTCTTATACCGCCGGCAAATCCATTGTCCAGGGTCGTAGTCGCCAACTTTATGACCTGGAAACGCAATTCGCAATCCAGCGTGAGTTTGCCTCCGAGGTCAAGAACCGCGAAAATCCTCTTCCCTTTAATCACCCGCCGTTCGAGGCTTTACTGTTCGCGCCTCTGGCCCGCTTACCCTACGTGACGGCGTACATTGTTTGGGCAGTATTTAACATTTCCCTCATTCTCGGCTTCTGGTATCTGCTTCGTCCGCGTTTGCCCGCCCTGCACGCTTTTTTGCCTGCCCTGCCTCTGCTGGCCATGTTCGCCTTTTTCCCTGTAGCCATGGCATTGATGCAGGGCCAGGACTCAATCTTGCTCCTCTTTTTCTACGGCCTCGCCTTCTTGGCATTGGCTAAGGGACGCGCCTTTGTTGCGGGATTGTGTCTCGGTCTGGCTCTTTTCAAGTTCCAGTTGGTACTGCCCTTTGTGCTTGTGCTGGTGCTCAAACGTCAATGGAAGGCGGTTGCGGGATTCACTACCACCGCTTTCGTGTTGCTCTGGGTCTCAGTCGCAGTGGTCGGGTGGAGCGGTGTAATCGCATATCCCGAATTTCTGCTCCGCTTGACACGAAGCGGTGCCCGAGTGGGCATTGATCCGCGGGATATGCCGAACCTGCGCGGTCTGGTGGCTGGATCGCTGCACTTGGCAGGCCTGCCGGCCACGCTGCTCATCATCGTGCTTTCTGTTGCGCTAGTGGCGTTGGCCAGCTATTGGTGGCGTATGCAGTCACGGACACCAGTTCGTGCTCGGGTTTTCGCTGTGCCTCACGATCACAATCGTCACCAGCTACCACCTCCAGGTGCACGATCTTAGTCTGCTGATTCTTCCAATCTTGCTGGTCGCGGAATTGCTCGTCGCCGGTCAAATCGCAGGGCCGGCGCGCCGGATTCTGATAGCGTCTCTCGTGGTTTTGTTTTTCACGCCCTTATACGAGGTCCTTCAATTCTCGTTTCGCGAGATGAATCTGATGGTGACTGCTGTGGCCATGTTTGCGGCCGGCACCGCAGTCGCGCTGACCTCAAAAGAGGGATCAGCTTCAATGCATTAACCACAAAGGTCACTAAGGCGCACGAAGACAACCCATGAAGGTAGAACCTTCGTGATACTTCGTGTCCTTATTCGTGTCTTAGTGGTTAACGTTTTAGTGGTTAGCGTTTTTCGGACCCTACCTGCTTAATCGGACGAGCGGTATAATCCGCGAATCGGAAATCGAGCAAGACTTGAATCTCCCAAGGCCGGCGGTCCCATTGCCACTGATAGCGTCCGTGTTCCTCCGCTGCCGGCAAAACCTGAACATTCTGGCGCGAAAACGCACGCTCGCGGTGATTCTGGTGGGCATTCTTACCCTCGGCGATTCGCGCCTGTCTCCTTCCTCTTCTGCCCATACCCAAGCCGCATTTCCAGGATGAGTTCAGCTATTTGCTGGCAGCCGACACTTTCGCGTCCGGACGCTTGACCAATCCTCCCCACCCCATGTGGGTGCATTTCGAAAGCGAGCACATTCTGCAGCAGCCGACATATATGTCCATGTACCCGCCGGCTCAAGGTTTCGTTCTGGCTGCCGGCCAGATCGTCGCGGGTGTCCCCTGGGTCGGAGTCTGGTTAAGCGTGGGAGTCATGTGCGCTGCGGTCACCTGGATGCTGCAGGCATGGTTCCCTCCGGGGTGGGCATTACTTGGCGGCCTGCTCTGCCTCATGGGACAAGGCATCTCCGGCTATTGGATGAATTCCTATTGGGGCGGCGCAGTAGCCGCCACCGGCGGAGCGCTGGTCCTTGGCGCCTTTCCGCGCATCCTGCGATGGCAACGAACCGCGCGACGCCTTGATCATGGGATTCGGCCTGGCGATACTGGCGAACAGCCGGCCTTTTGAAGGTTTGGTGTTCAGTCTTCCCGTTGGATTCGCGCTGGCGCTCTGGTTGTGGAGACACCCAACGCGATCTTCTTTGACACGGATTGCACTGCCCCTGGTTCTCGTTCTTGCCTTCGCCGCGTCTGGGATCAGCTACTACAACTGGCGCGTAACCGGCAACGCTTTCGAGATGCCGGAAGGTTCTGAATCGTAAAACGTACGCGATTGCACCCTTATTTCTCGGCCAGCAACTGCGTCCGGCACCGCAGTACCGAAGCTTCGAGATGCAGAGGTTTTATGCAGGCTGGGAACTTTCAAGATATCTCGAGACTCGCACGTCTCCGAGGATTGGCCCGGGAAGAATGGGCTAAGCTGATAACTCTGTGGTGGTTTTTTCTGGGCCCAGTCCTGCCAATCGCTCTGGTCGCCTTGCCTCGCATCGCATCGCGATCGCCGGATGAAGCTTCTTCTGATCACCGCGATCGTGACCTTGGCCGGACTAGCGGTTGAAGCCTGGCACCAACCTCATTATTTTGCGCCGATGACCTGCGTCATCTACGCCATCGTCATTCAGGGACTGCGTCATCTTCGGCAGTGGCGGCACGCCAGCAGGAATTTCGGACGAAAACTTGTCCCCATCATTGGCATCGCCTGTTTTGCTCTGTTTCTTTTGAACATTCGCACCGAATATCTCAAAGTTCCGAGAAATCCCGATACCTATCCCTGGCACTGGCAACGTGCCGAAATTCTGGAGCGCCTTCAGCATTCAGGCGGCCAGCATCTAGTCATTGTCCGTTACAGATCTGAGGACCCGTTTCATGAATGGGTCTACAACCGGGCTGATATCAATGCCGCCGACGTCATCTGGGCGCAGGACATGGGAGAAAAAAATCAGGAACTGATCAAATATTTTGTCCAACGGCGAGTGTGGTTACTCGAACCGAACGAACCGGGAATGGCGAAGTTGTCGCCTTACTAAAAAGAGCGCCATGACTGAAGGCGCTACAATCGCGTCTGCTTGATCGCATGATCCGCCTTCTGCAAACTCGTCATGTGTTCGTCGCCATTCTCGCTCTCGGCCTGTTTACCATGGCTGCTCGCGGTATGGCGGACCCGGATGCATGGTGGCATCTACGCACAGGACAGTTGATTCTGCAGAATCACGCCGTCTTCCACTCCGATCCTTTCTCGTTCACGCGATTCGGACAGCCTTGGATCAACCACGAGTGGCTCTCCGATGTTTTGCTTTTTGGAATTTATCGAGTTGCGGGCTTAGGCGGATTGATCATCATCTTCGCCGCCGTTGTCGCGGCCAGCAATCTTCTGGTTTATGTGCGCTGCCCGGGGCGACCTTACCTGGCAGCGTTGATGACGCTCTGGGGCGCCGTGGCATCGGCTTCCTTATGGGGAGTCCGTCCGCAGATGTTCTCTCTCTTGCTGGCCAGCATGTTTCTGTTCCTGCTCGAGTCTTCCGAACAACACCCCAAACTTCTCTGGGGGGCCCCTCCCTTGATGCTGTTGTGGGCGAACCTGCATGCCGGTTATCCCATTGGATTAGTTTTTATCGGATTGTTTCTGGCCGGCGAAACTCTTGAGGCCGGCATGGATCCGGAACCATGGCGCCATTTCCTGCCTCGTCTAAAACAGCTGGCAATGACCTTCTTTGGCTGCCTGGCGCTGGTTGTCGTGAATCCTTACGGATGGCGAATTTATCTGCTATCCGTTCGAGACTCTGCATTCGGCCGCGATGCAGCGCTTTATTCAGGAGTGGTTTTCCCCTAATTTTCACGATCCGGCTTCACTGCCCTTTCTGTTCATGCTGCTGGCACTGATCGGGTTTCTGGCTATTTCGCCCAGAGGCCTCCGGCCGCGGACTCTGGCGCTTCTTCTGTTAACGATCCCTGCCGCCTTACGCTCCATGCGGCATATCCCAATTCTCATGCTGCTGATGGTTCCGGCTGTCGCCGGTCTGATTGAAGCTTGGCTGCAGGACTTGAGTGCCACACGATTTTTACGACAGGCCGCTGGCAGCGCAATCTCGTCGGACCCTGATATTCAATTTAGTGGTGCTTGTCTGCTTTGGAGTTTTCGCGGGGTTCCGGGTTCAGCAAGTATTGAGCCGTCAGAGAGAAGTAGAGGCGCGTAATTTTCCCACTGCGGCGGTCGCTTTCATGGAACGAGAGCATCCCCCCGAACCCGTCATGAACCATTACAACTGGGGCGGATATTTCATCTGGAAGTTGTACCCGAAGTATCGCGTCTTCATGGATGGCCGGGCTGATGTTTACGGCGACGATTTCATGACCGATTTCGGTGCCTGTTATTACCTGACTGGCAATTGGAAAAGGCCGCTCGAGCAGTGGAACATCCGCACCATCGTTCTGCCCCCGGATGCACCGCTGATCACAGCCCTCCGGTCCGATTCAGAGTGGCGGGAAATATTCGCCGACTCGCAGGCCGTAATTCTGATTAGACGATAAATCACTCGCCATGTCGTCGGCCCCCCTGCGCCCGAATCAAGTTAGATAATCCCCTGCTTCAAGTTTCAGCTGCAAAACTTTGCACACTCGCCATATCATTCTCACGGTTTTCTTCAAATCACTGCCTGGACAACATCTGGCCAGAGAAGCTGCACCGGGGTGAGGTCAACTATGATTCGCACTTTGAGTCGATTTTGGCAGATTCTGCAGCTTGAGGAAGGTCAGGATGTCGCGGAATACGCGGTCATGCTGGCGGTCATTCTTGCGGTCGTCGTGGGCACCATCCGGATGATCGGATCCGGAGCCAGTAACGTATTCTCCTCGGTCGCGAGTACTATCCAGTAAATTTTGACGCAGGTTCGACCACCCCAATCCTTGTATTCATCCGTAGACGCCAATTTCCCCCTCTATTTCCAGTCGGATAACCGGGCAAGATCTGCTTTCTGTCCTCTTTTCCGGGGATATGGGAGGGCTTCCGTGGGTAACAGAATGCAAGAAATTGTCGTCCAGTTGGGTTAGCCACAGGGTATTATGAGCATGTGGACTCGAGGCTTCGGCTTCCGTAGCGCCTAAACTGTTGATTCAGAAATGGAATAAAAGGCGCTGCGGAATGGGAGTCGGGTCCGAACTTCACCCGGAGGGGTGGCTTTCCCTCCGCTCGCTCGAACAGGAGGACTAAGAAATGAAATCGAAGATTCTAAGTTTATTGCGAGACGAGCAGGGACAGGACATCGCGGAATACGCGGTGATGCTGGCCGTGATTCTCGTGATCGTGGTCGGCACCATTCGGCTGATTGGGTCCAACGCCAACAACGTGTTCTCGTCGGTTGCCAGCTCAATCCAATAGTAGAAAATCAGCGCGGCAGGCAGCCTTTCGATCCTCTTCCGTTTTACGGCCCGCTGGCCTGACACCTCGCTGTACTTGTCGGCCGGCTGGTCTTTGGCACCAACCGGAGAATCGAAGCTCGGCAAATCTGTGAAGCACCGCAGCATTGGTGGAAGGTCTCGCGCCTATGGCGCCTCCAGTTCGATTTTGAGGAGCAGCAATGAATCGCACTCGGCTTTTACTGATTGGCTTTGTGGCCCTCGCCTTGGGCGCAATTGTGAGCTATACGGTTTATCGCACTCTGCAAACGCGGACCGGAGGGGATGCCGCGCCCGGTGTCGACGTCGTGGTAGCCGCCAATGATATTTCCGTAGGTTCCAAGGTCACAGAGGGCGACGTCAAGGTAGTGCGCTATACCGCTGCTGATCTGCCGGCCAATGCCTTCCACTTGAAAACCTCAGTTATCGGACGCGGCGCGATCCTCCCCATTGCCCGCGGAGAGTTCTTCCTGCCCAGCAAGCTGGCGGGAGAAAATGCGGGCTCCGGAATGCAATCCCTGATTCCGCCGGGAATGCGTGCGGTGTCGGTGCGGGTGAATGAAGTGATTGGTGTCGCCGGTTTCGTGGTTCCCGGAACGCGTGTCGATGTCCTGCTAACCGGCAACCCATCGGGTGCAAATGACCAGCAGACCACAACCGTCCTCGAGAACGTAGCCGTCATCGCCACGGGGCAGAAACTGGAGCGCAACACCGCGGGTGAACCGCAGGTCACGCCAGTCATCACACTGCTCGTTTCTCCAGACGATGCTCAAAAACTTACCCTCGCCACCACCCAAGGCAAGATTCAACTGGCGCTGCGCAATCCGCTCGACACCAAGCAGCAGGAACTGGCCTCGGTGAGCACCGGGACCTTGTACAAAGGTGTTCCTACTCCGGCCCCTGCCGCCGCTCCACGGCCAAAGTCCACCAAGCATGTGGCTGTGACCAAAACCGTCGAAGCGCCACCGCCGACTTACTCCGTCCAGGTTATTAAGGGCACCAAAACGCAGGATCAAAAGTTCTAGCGCAAAGTCAACACTCTGAGGAAGACGACATGTTGATCTACTCCCGCATTTGGGAGATTCGCGAAGTGAAAACCTGTCAGGTGGTTCGAAGGGTGTTGCCGCTCGTGTTGGTGCTGGCGGCGTCAATCGTCGCCATTGCCCAGGATCAGCCCTCAACGCAACCTGTTCCGCAGCCAACCCAGACTCAGGGTCCCGACGCCAGCTCGCAAGCGCCACAAGCCGAACCTCAGGGCTCCGCACCGCTGCGCGTCATGGTGGGAAAGTCGCTGCTCATCAACACCACGGAACGGCTCAAACGGGTTTCCGTGACCGATGACACGGTCGCGGACGTGGTGGTCATCCCTCCCTCCCAGATTCTGGTGAACGGCAAATCCGCCGGTGAGGTCTCGTTGCTGATCTGGGATGAACTGGAACGTTCCCGCAGCTTCGACTTGCGCGTCGACGTGGATGTCAGCACAGCGGCTGCGGAAGAAAGACGTGTCTTCCCCGACGAGCAGATCACGGTCTCGCCCTCGCGGTCTGCCATCGTGCTTTCCGGACATGTTTCGACCGAAGGGGTTGCCAAACGCGCTGAAATGATCGCCGGGGCTTACTCCAAGAATGTGGTGAATGTGCTGACCTTCGGTCCGGTCGGCGCGCAGGAGGTTCTGCTGGAAGTGAAGTTCGCGGAAATAGACCGATCTGCCATCACTCAGCTGGGCATCAACATCTTTATGCCCGGGCTGGGAAATACTATCGCCCTCAGTCAGACAGGTCAGTTTGGTTCGGTCCAGGTTCACAATACCGCGACCACCACTCAGACTACGGGCAACACGACTACAACGACCACCACAGCCACTCCGCCCACGGTAAATATTTCCGATTTCCTGAATCTGTTTGTGGCCCGCACCGACATCAATATTGGAGCAGTGATTAAAGCGCTACAACAGAAAAACCTGTTGCAGATTCTGGCCGAACCGAATTTGATCGCGGTAAATGGTAAAGAAGCCAGCTTCCTCGCTGGTGGAGAATTTCCCTTTCCTATCGTCCAGCCGGGACAGGGATTCACGGCAGTGACCATCTCGTTCAAGGAATTCGGCGTGCAGCTGAAATTCACGCCCGAGATCATGCCCAACGGCAATATCCATTTGAAGGTGGCGCCCTCAGTAAGCGCTCTGGACTTCGCCAACGCGCTTACCATTTCCGGATTTACCATCCCCGCCCTGAGCACACGGAAAGCGGAAACCGAGTTTGAATTGCAGGACGGGCAAAGCTTCGTGATCGCGGGCTTGATCGACAACCGGGTGACTGACCTCTACAACAAGATACCCGGACTGGGCGACATCCCGATTCTGGGCAATTTCTTCCGCAGCAAGAGCGCGCAGCGTACCAATTCGGAGCTGATGGTATTGTGCACGGCGCATCGCATTTCGCCGAGCACGCAACCTCCTCCGCTGCCGGTGACTCCGAAGCCATACATGGATAAGGAGCAGTTCGACGGCAAGAAGCCTGCCGTGGACAATAAGAAGTAACCACGATGAAGCAAGCTACGAAAGCGACAGTTGTCGATCAGTCAGAGATAGTCAGTCAGGGATCAACGGGTCGGCTGTGACGGGCAAGTCTACAGTTCAGGCGCGTCGAGATTTTGCAGCAAAGGAAATAGCAGGGGGCCAGAAATTACGATGCCCGAACTTTCAGTTGTAGTTATAGCCCAGGATAGCGAGCAGCGTGCCTTACTGCAGGTGCTGGTGGACGGTACCAGCGTCGCGCGCGTAGTGCACACCTGCACCAGTTACCCCGTGCTGGTGACAGATCCGGTATTGCGGCGCGTGCAGAGCGCTAGTCCTCAGGTAGTTGTAGTGGATGTCCCCAGCGACAATCACACCCTGGCGCTTCGGGCCATCGAATTGATTCACCAGGAAGTCCGCGACACTGTGATTTTTGCGATCGGCAGCATGGCGCAGCCACAGGTAATCGTCAGTGCCATGCGTTCCGGCGCGCGTGAGTTCATCGAACGTCCCACAACTACAACCGACCTGCTTGAAGCCTTTGTGCGGCTGACCGCTGCTCAAAAGAAGGTGGACCGGGAGGGGCCTCGCGGCAAAGTCTTCACCGTGGTGAATGCCAAGGGTGGTAGCGGCGCGACCACCACGGCCGTGAACCTGGCCCTGGCCTTACACTCCGCTCACGGCAACGTGGCTTTAGTTGACATCGCTGCCCTGGGGCACGCCGCTCTGCACATGAACCTCAAGCCCCAGTTCACTGTGGCGGACGCGATCCGTAATCTGCACCGGCTCGACAGTTCGTTGCTCGAAAGTTTTATGACGCGGCACAGCGGAGGCCTCCAGTTGCTGGCCGGCGCCACCACTCCCCTGTTGGTCGAACCTGCCACTGCGGAATTCGCCCGCCTGTTTGATTTGCTGGTCGGACACTTCCGATACGTCGTCGTCGATGCTTCGTCGCGTGTGGATTCCACCACCCGGCTGGTCTGCAATCTTTCAGAAACGGTGCTTCTGGTGGCTCACGCCGATGTCGCTTCCTTGTGGAGCGCGACCCGCATCCAGCAATATCTGGGCGAAACCGGTGGACGCGAGAGAGTCCGTCTGGTGTTGAACCGTTTCCGCAAGATTGCAGGCTTCAGTGAGTCTGACGCCGAAGCTGCTGCCGGAGCCAAGCTCTTGTGGAAGATTCCCAACCAGTATTTCGCGGTGTCAGCTGCAATTGATCGGGGTGTTCCTGTCATGCAGCAGGCTTACAGCGAACTGGCCAAGTCTTTCGCGGGACTGGCCGCTGCCCTGACAGAGAATGACATCGATGTAAAGCGCAAAGCGTGGTCGCTGTTCAAGACCGTTTAGGTCGTCGGTCGTCAGTCTTCAGTCGTCAGCAAAGATTTGCCTCGCTGACGACTGAAGACCGACGACTGACGACTATTGATGTAAGGTTAGAAGGGTATGGCGAATTTGCAGACTTTCGAAAGAACCGAGTACCAGCAGGTTAAGGCCGATCTTCATCGCAAGATCCTCGATCGCCTCGATCTGGAGAAACTGGGACGCACTCCCAGCAACGCTGCTCGCGAAGAAGTTCTGCTGCTGATCCGGAACACCGTGAACAGCGAAGCCGTCCCGCTGAGTTTCGCTGAGCGCGAACGCCTGTCCCGTGAAATTCTGGATGAAATCTTTGGCCTCGGCCCGCTCGAGCCGCTGCTCAAAGACCCTACCATTTCCGACATCCTGGTTAATCGCTACAACAAGGTCTACGTGGAACGGTCCGGCAAGCTTGAACCAACCGGACTGAGCTTTAAAGACGACGCCCACCTGATGCAGATCATCGACCGTATCGTCTCCAGAATCGGACGGCGCGTCGACGAGTCTTCACCCATGGTGGACGCGCGCCTGGCCGACGGCTCCCGCGTGAACGCCATTATCCCGCCGCTGGCCATTGACGGTCCTTGCCTTTCGATCCGGCGTTTCGGTCGCGACCCGGTCACCGCCCGCAACATGATCGAAAACAAGAGCCTCACCGAGCCCATGCTGGAACTCTTATCGGCCATGGTAAAAGGACGGCTGAACTTTCTGATCTCCGGTGGAACCGGCGCCGGCAAAACCACTCTGCTGAATGTTCTCTCCGGCTACATTCCAAATTCGGACCGCATCGTCACCATCGAAGACGCAGCCGAATTGCAGATGAAGCAGGAGCACGTCGTTCGACTCGAGACGCGTCCACCCAACATCGAAGGCAAAGGTGCAGTCAGACAGCGGCAACTGGTCATCAACAGTCTGCGTATGCGTCCCGACCGCATCGTGGTCGGCGAGGTCCGCGGCGAAGAAGCTTTTGACATGTTGCAGGCCATGAACACCGGTCACGAGGGTTCGCTGACCACGGTGCACGCTAACACCCCGCGCGATGCTCTGGCCCGTATCGAAAATATGTGCTCGATGGCGAATCTGAATATTCCGGAACGAGCCATGCGGCACCAGATCGCCGCCGCCATTCATGCCGTAGTTCAGGTTTCGCGACTCTCGGACGGTACTCGCAAAGTGGTGACCATCACCGAAGTGACCGGCATGGAAGGCGATGTCATTTGCATGCAGGACATCTTCACCTTCGATCGTCAGGGGATCGACGAGACGGGGAAGGTAAAAGGTGTATTCAAGGCGAGCGGAATCCGTCCCAAATTTGCGGAAAGGCTGGCGACAGCAGGCTGCCGCCTGCGTCCGGCGCTCTTTGAATCGCAAATGGAGGTTTAGGTTTCATCAGCTCACGAGGCTAGTAGCCAGAACCTAGAAGCGTTCTTATGTTTATCCTGATCGCAATCGCGGTGTTCGTGGTGGTGGCGCTCGGCGTCTTCGTCGTCGCTTCCCTGCTGGACGAGCGCAGCTCAAAAGCTCGCCTGCTTGCGCGACCGCCTGTCCACCGTGCAGAAAAGTGGCGAGCGCGAACCCAGCCAGGAACTCGCCCTGCTGCGCGACGAAGTACTGAGCAAGATCCCCGCCCTCGACAACCTGTTACGCCGCTCCTCCAGCATCTCGAATCTGCAAACCCTGCTCGAGCAGGCGGATGTGAAGAGTCGCGCCGGCAACGTCCTGCTCCTGTGCTTACTCAGCGGCGCAGGTCTCGGGCTTGATCGTTCTGGTCTTCAGTCCCTTTCCACAGTTCGCCTGGCTGGGCCTGATCATCGGCGGATTTCTTCCCTATTCCTACGCCAACTACAAACGCTCCAAGCGTTTTTCGAAGTTTGAAGAACTGTTTCCCGAAGCCATCGATACTCTGGCTCGGGCGGTCCGCGCCGGTCACGCTTTTACCACTGCGCTCGAATTGATCGCGAGCGAACTTGGCGAACCGGTGGCTTCCGAATTTCGCAAACTGTATGAAGAGCAGAAGTTCGGTTTGCCCGTCCGCGACGCTCTGATCAACTTGACCCAACGCGTGCCTCTGGTGGACGTAAAGTTCTTCGTCACCGCGGTAATGCTGCAGCGCGAGACCGGCGGTAACCTTGCGGAAATTCTGGACAACCTGTCTTATGTGATTCGGGAACGTTTCAAGATCATGCGGCAGGTGCGCGTGCACACCGCCCAGGGACGAATGACCATGATGCTGCTCATGGGTCTGCCGCCGATCATTGTGGTCACGATGCAGACCATGAACCCACTTTTTATCCGTCCCCTGTTTGACGATCCGATCGGGCACCTGTTGATCGTGGTCGGAATCACTTTGCAGACGATCGGCTATTTTGTAATTCGAAGGATCATTCAGATTCAGGTCTGAATTGAAGAGACTGTTCTAGGAGAAGTTGGTTTTAAGAGATAAGCATGGCTCTGGCACTCGCAATCATATTGTTCCTGACCATCGCCCTGGTGGTGTTTTCGTTCGGGGCCGCGGTCTACTCGCCTTCTTCAGTGCTGGGCTCGCGCCTGCGCGCCCTGGGCTGGCAGAAGACCGAACGCCAGGAAAAGCCTGCGTTCAAAGAGCGTCTGGAACAGGCGCTGGATCCTCTCAGCAGAGCTCTCCCACTTTCACCCAGTGAAGTCTCGAGAACGCGGAAATGGCTGATTCAGGCCGGCTATCGCGAGCCCCGCCATCTTGACGATCTACGTCGGGCGCGCGCGTCCTGCTGGGTCTGGTTGGAATTCTGGGCGTGATCGCGGTCAAAGGCAATTTTGATCTGTTGTGGATGATTGGCGTCGGAGGCGTCGGCTTCTTCATTCCCCGCTTCATCCTCAAGCGCATGATCCGCAATCGCCAGCACCGGATCACGCTGGCTCTGCCAGATGCCCTCGACCTCACAGTAATCTGCGTCGAAGTCGGTCTCGCTCTGGACCAGGCGCTGATGCGCGTCGGTCAGGATTTGGAGCACGCCCATCCCGACCTGAGCGATGAATTCCACCTCGATCAACTTGGAAATGCGGGCCGGCAAGCCCCGCGCCGAGGCTTTGCGCAATCTGGTCGACCGCACTGGCGTCGACGACGTACGCGCCCTGGTCGCCACCCTGGTGCAGACCGATCGCTTCGGAACCAGCGTCAGCCAGGCCCTGCGCATTCACTCCGATTCTCTACGCACCGAACGCCGGCAACGCGCCGAGGAACAGGCCGCGAAAACCACGATTAAGATGATCATCCCTCTGGTCTTGTTCGTTCTCCCCTCCATCATCTTCGTGACTCTGGGACCGGCCATCATCCAGCTGTTCCGTATCCTGATGCCAGAGGCGGGACGCTGAAAATGTTTTTTCCGCAAGGTCAACCCCAGGAGTTGTGATGCCGGTACCGGGTCCCACGGGATATGCCCTCAATCGAACCCGCCATTCCTACCTGGCGAAGCATCTGCGCATCGCGGACACGCACTGGTCGCGCTTTTGCGGATTGATGGGCACCGATGCAGCTAGCTTCCCTGCCGGAGAAGGTTTGTTGATCGTTCCCTGCCACGGCGTTCACACCTTCGCCATGCGCTTCCCGATTGACGTGGTCTATCTGGATAGCGACAAGACCGTCGTCTACCTGCAGGAGAATCTCAAGCCGTGGCGGATGGCGCCAGTTCGAGTGAAAGCCACTTCAGTTCTCGAGTTGCCGGGAAGTACCCTGGGTCCTACGCAAACCGCTATCGGGGATGAAATCGAAATTGGATTGGGAGAGGCAGGCCAGGATTGAACGACGCTCCCAATTTTCTGGTCGAATGGCCTTCGCGGTGGGACGAGTTCCTCACCGCGATCGGACCAGCCATGGGAAAGTCTCCCAAACGGCTGGCCGGCGAGGCCCAGTCCGGCCTGTTCCCCTGGTGGGGCATCCTGGTCTCCTGGGCGCTTGAGCTGCTTTTCCTGATTGCGATCATCGTGGTCCCGGCGAAGCTGGCCAGCATGCGGCCCTACGAGCCGCCTCCCAAGCCCAAGTACGACATCATCTACTACTCGAGCAACGAACTGCCGCGCACCGAAGACGTAGGCGGCGCCGAGTCTGGCCGCTCCGGGCGTGGCGGCGGGCGTGAGGCGCACCATCCCACGCAAACCATCCGGGTAGCTCGCGGAAGCACGGTGCGGGAAACGGTAGCGGACGCGCCCAAGCTCGATCTGCCGAAATCCAATTCCGCAGTCGCCAACCTGCTTGGCTTTGAAAGCACTCCCCGGACCCGCCCCAGCGGAGGGTATGCGATCGTCGTTGCGATCTCCGATGATGACCCCGACCGCGGTGGCTCCGGCCCCGCAGGTTGCCGATCAGTTGCGTGCCGCTCCCAACATGAATGTCGGAGCCGTTCCACCCAGCGCCGCAGCGCCGCAGCGCGAGATATCAAACCTCCGACTGCCGGGATCGAATGCGGTGCAGGTTGTCCCGCCGCCGGTGTCGGCTCCCGAGCAAATTACGAATCAGAATCCACGGCTGACCATGCCAGCGCCGAATGTCGTCGCACCTGCACCAACGATGTCCCAGGAGGTTGCGCGCCTCGGACCTGGATTCGGACCCGAGGTTCTGGACAAGCAAATCGTCCCGCCCGCGGTACAGGTTGGCAGCACTTCGACAGAACGACGTAACGTCAACGGTCTCGGCAGCACTTCAGTAGTTCCGCCCACGGTCCAGTTGGGAGCCGGTTCAGCCCAACGCTCAATCGCCGGAGGAATGGGCAATGGAACCGCAGTCGTGCCGCCACCTCCTTCCGTGTCAGGCGGCGGTTCACTCACCGGCCAGGGCAGAGGCAATCGCGGCGTGGGATTAGGCGGTCCATTGGACGCTGGCGTGGCCGCAGCACCCCCAAGCAGCAACAGCGGAGGCAGCACCTCAGGAGTCGTCGTTTCCAGCCAGCCCGGATCGAAGCCAGGCCTGCCGGGCAGCGGAGGCAGCGGTGCACTGGCGATGTCTCCTTCTGGCGGCGATAAGCCTGGCCTGGGCGGATCAGGCGGCGGCGCTGGCGTCGGCCGCGGCGACGGCCCAGGCAGCGGATTCGCCGGTCCGGGCCCCGGCGCAGGCAAGGAAGGCACTGGCCCCGGATCGGATCCTCTGGCGAAAGGCGGAATTTCTCCCTACCCCGGCTCGGGTGGCGCAGGAACAGGTACTAACGGCACTCCCGCCATGCCCGGTGTCTCGGTTAAGGGTGGCAGTTCAAACATCGTGACCTTACCCAGCTTCGGCGCGGGCGGAAAACAGGCAGGGACCCCTGGTCGTTCCAATACCAATCCCGAAAATCGTGGCCCGGATATCACGGTCGTCGCCAGCTCGCGCTCCGGCGGCGCCTTCAACTTCTACGGCGCCCTCAAAGGCGACAAGGTTTACACCATCTACATTCAGACCACTCTCGGCACAGCAGTGATGCAGTTTGCCGATCCAGCATCAGCGGCCCAGGCTTATGCCGAAGACCTCACTGCGCCCCAAGCCATGCGCTCCGATCTTCCCCCAGGCCTGCCGAAATCCCGCCTTGTGATTGCGTGTGTAATCGATCGCACCGGCCTGCTGCGCCGCCCGCACGTTCTGGAACCCGGCAGCGCCGTGATGACAAGCAAAGTCCTGACCGCACTCAACAGCTGGAAGTTTCGTCCTGTACTGCGAGGAAATGAACCAATCGAGGTCAACGCCATCCTCGGCTTCAACATCGATACCAACGACCAGTACTAAGCATTGGATTTCCTTCGTGTACCTTCGTGCCCTTGGTTGTTCATGCTTTTAAAGGCGTCAACCACCAAGGACACGAAGGTACACGAAGGAAAACTAAATCTTGTCTTTCCGCTCTAGCAATACCGAAGTGTTGTCTCGATACACCAGATCCCACTTCGACGTTTCCTTCAGCATGTTCGCCAGAGAAGATTCCGCCGGCAGCAACGCCCAATTGACCCGCTTCTCACTGAGAAACTTGTCCCATTCCGGCGCGACCCGAATCGCCTTCAGATAATCTTTCAGAAATTCTTCGCCGTAGAGGTCGTGGCGGTCGTCAACAAACACTTTATTTTGCGGATAGAGCCGGTAGATCAGATATCCGCCCCACGAGTCGAGACAGAAGATCGGATCGTGAACACCGCGTCGCGCAATCACCTCTGCAGCCTGCACCGGCAAGTGTCCAGGATCGAATCGCGCATTCATCAACTGCCGCGAACCAATCCTCCCCTGCTGCGCACATGCCAGAACGCCGAAGAGCACTGCTGCCACTGGCCAGAGATGGCCGCGAAACCCGAGTTCCATATCTCCGATTCGCGCGTTAAGAGAATGCCACCGCGAAAGAAAGAGAGTCAGCCCCAAAGAAAGACGGGCGTCGCTGCGCGCGTCCGCGACTGCCTGCGTTAAAAGAGGCGCAACGATCAGTGTCAGCATCAGTGATGAAACCGGAAGACTTCGCGAGGCGTACAAACCGCTATGGGTAGCGAACAACAGGACCAACCCTTGCGCCAGCGACGGCTTGCGGCGCGACATCGCCAATGCCACGATCGATATCAGGAGAATTGCCACAAAACATTGCTGGGCCACGCCATGAAAATTAGGCGAAAGAAATTCATCGATATGGTTCATCAGCCACCGGCTGGAAAGATATCGGTACACATGAACGTGCAGCTCGATAGCCGTAGGGATTGACCAGACTGGCCAGCAGTGAGAGCCCCGCCACGATGCTTAGCCCTCGTATCCGCGCGGCTAGCCTGACCCGCTCCTCTGCAACATGGCCGCGGTAGTAAAGAATTGCGTCGCTCAGCATGTACATTCCGAGCAGGACGAACCCCACCACAAACCCGCCGTGAACGTTGACCCAGAGCAGCATCAACGCTGGCAGCCACCACAATCGCCGTTGCCCCTCGATGCTCTCCGATGTATCCAAGACCTGAAACCAAATCACCGTGAACAACCAGCTGAGAACATGAGGCCGCGCAAACAGATGAATCATCGAAGCGCCCAGGGACAAGGCGAGCAAGAGCGCTGTAACCGGCAAATCGGCCCCACGTCGCAAACAAAGACGCAGGCTAAGGGCAAACGTCAGAGCGATGATCACCGCGGTAAAGAAGACCACCCCGTTCAGCCCAAACCCCAGGTGAATTCTGGCGATCACCACGTCATACAACCACTCCCACGCATACCAGGTCTGTCCACCCATGGTGACCGAGAACGGATCCGTCCGCGTGACCGAGTGGGTCTGCAGCATCTGTTCGCCATTGCGAATATGCCAGCCAATGCTGGCGTCCCCCAACAACCGCGTAGACAGGGCTCCGCCGCTCATCGCGACCAGCAAGGTAATAAAAATCAGATCGGTTGTGGAGGGAGCAAGAAATCGAAACCACGCCGGGGACGTAGTTCTACGAGGATTGCCTTCGATCTGCGCGGCGTTCGAATCCAAAGTCAGTTCGCACCCAACCGCACATGTTAACTGAGAACCGAGAACTGAAAACTAGAAACTGATGAATCAAGATCTTAAAACTGGATTTCAAATCCAACTCAAGAGAACCCAGGCAACACGTCCCTCTTGTAGTTCTCCAAAGTCTGCTCTTCGTCGCCGCACATCAGATAAATATTGAACTGGGTCACGCCTACGTCAGCCAGCTTCTTTAGTTTGGCACGATGCGCCTCCACCGGCCCCACCAGGCAGAACCGGTCCACGACTTCATCGGAGACAAAGCTGGCATTGTCGCTGCCCACTTCGGCATGGTGCTGGTAGTCGTAACCGGCGCGGTCCTGCACGTAGGATGTCAGCGACGCCGGCAACTCCTCCGGCTTGTATCGCGATATCAGATCGACCACGTGATTTGAAACCAGCGCAGGAAACCATCGCACGCGTTGCCGCGCGAGGGCCAGGTCATCCGATACCCACACCGGCGCCGCCGCCATGATTTCAACCGACTTCGGATCGCGTCCCGCTTCCTTCGCGCCTTGCCAGACGAAACCCAGGCACCACTCAATCAGATCGGGATCGGCAAATTGCAGGATCACGCCATCTGCGATTCTCCCCGCCATGCTCAATACCTTCGGCCCATAACCGGCAATCCATACCGGAGGAGCGCCACTCGCCCATGAAAGCCGCGTCGGCTGTCCCTCATACTGCACTTCTTTCCCTGAAGTCAGTTCGCGAAAAGTCGCAACGGCGCGCTCCAGTTCCGCCGGAGTGACCGGCTTTTTGCCCAGGACTCGCCGCGAGCTGTCGCCGCGTCCGATGCCCAACTGCATGCGTCCGCCGGAAATCAGATTCAGCGTCGCAAAAAGACTGGCCGTAACAGTAAGGTCGCGCACCGCCGGATTCGTTACGCACGGGCCCAGCCGCATCGTCTGCGTGGCGTTCGCCATCAGGGTCAGGAGCGGATACGGCTCCTTCCACAACACGTGGGAGTCGAAAATCCAGCCGTACTCGAACCCGGCTTCTTCGGCCTGCCGAGTGAGGGCGACGATCCTCTCGACGGAAAGATCCGGCTTGATGGTGATTCCAAACTTCATGCTCTTTTCTTTCTGTTCATGTCTCTCTTCATCTCTTTTCATCTCTCGCGGAACGCGGAAACAAAGCAAAGCCGCAAGTTTGTAGAATAGAATACATCACGCTTTGGCCCGCATTGACGGGACTCTGGCAACACAAGGGATTATCAAATGGGGTTCGACACCATCATCACCGGCGGCACGGTTGTCACCGCTTCAGACACCTGCCAGGCGGATGTCGCGATTGAAAACGGCCGCGTGACTGCGCTCGGCAGCAGCCTGCCGCGCGAAAATGCCAAACGCCTGATCGATGCCAAGGGCAAGTACGTTTTTCCCGGCGGGATCGATGTCCACACCCATCTCGATATGCCCTTCGGAGGCACCACCAGCGCCGACGATTTCGAAACCGGCACTCGCGCCGCCGCCTTCGGCGGCACCACGACGCTGATCGACTTCGCCATCCAGTACAAGGGCCAGACGCTGCGCACCGCCTTCGACGCCTGGATGCAGAAAGCATCTTCAAAAGCGGTTGCCGACTACGGCTTCCACTGCATCATCACCGATCTCCCCGATGCGCAACTGGCCGAAATGCCGCAACTGGTCCGCGAAGGCATCACCAGCTTCAAGCTTGTTCATGGCCTATCCCGGCGTATTCATGCTCGACGACGCCAGCATCTTCAAAGCCATGCGGACTTCAGCCAAAGCCGGCGCCATGGTCTGCATGCACGCGGAAAATGGCGGAGCTATCGATGTGATCGTCCAGCAGGCACTGGCCGAGGGCAAGACTGCTCCCAAGTATCACGCGCTCACGCGACCGACAACGGCCGAGGCCGAAGCCGTGTCTCGCGCCATCGCCCTCGCGGAGATGGCTGGTTCGCCGGTCTACATCGTCCATCTCAGTTGCAACGACGCTCTGGAAAAAGTGCGCGAAGCCCGCGACCGCGGCTTGCCCGTGTACGCCGAAACCTGTCCGCAATATCTCTATCTGTCGCTTGAAAACATGGACGCTCCCGGCTTCGAAGGCGCGAAGTATGTGTTCACCCCACCGCTGCGCGAAAAATGGCATCAGGAGAAGCTGTGGAAGGGGCTCACTCACGATCATCTGCAGGTCGTCTCGACCGACCACTGCCCGTTCTGCTTCAAGGAGCAGAAGGAAATGGGCATCGGCGACTTCACCAAGATTCCCAACGGAGGCCCCGGCATCGAGCACCGCATGAGCCTGGTGTTCTCCGGCGGCGTCGCACAAGGACGCTTCAGCGTGAACCGCTTCGTCGAACTGACCGCCACCACGCCGGCCAAACTCTTCGGCCTCTATCCCCGCAAGGGCACGATCGCAGTCGGCAGCGACGCCGACCTGGTCATCTTCGATCCCAAGCGCGAGCACACCATCAGCGCCAAGACTCATCACATGCGCGTGGACTACTCGATGTTCGAAGGCATCAAGGTGACAGGCATGCCGGACGTAGTACTCTCCCGCGGACGCGTTCTGGTCGAAGGCGACAAATTCTTCGGCCGCCCCGGACAAGGCGAGTTCATCAAACGAGGCGCAAGCCCAGGCATTTAATCCTTAATAAAAAACTGTCATCCCGACCGGAGCGCAGCGCAGCAAGCGCAGTGGAGGGACCTTGTGTTCTGATGGTGATCTCCGAATCGAAGAAAGGAAGGACCACATGCCTACAACCATCACCCCCGACCAACAAGAACAAATGCTTGGCCTCCGCCCGCGCCGCTTTCAAGAACGCCCACGCTCCCTATTCCAAGTTCAAGGTAGGAGCGACCATCCTCACCGAGCGCGGCGCGCAATTTTCCGGATGCAACGTAGAAAACGCCTCCTACGGCCTCACCATCTGCGCCGAGCGCAACGCCATATTCGCCGCCGTCGCCGCCGAAGGACCAGGCATGGTAATCAAGGCCGTCGCGGTCGCTACCGAACAAGACGGCGCCTGCGCACCGTGCGGAGCCTGCCGCCAGGTTATTTTTGAATTCGGCCCCGATGCACAGGTATTTTTTCGTGGAAAGTCCGGCACCGAACAAATGGCAATCACGAAACTGCTGCCCGAAGGCTTTCGGTTGTGATTCTGTATGAGTGCTATTGCCTGAACCAGTAGATGAGAATGCCGTAGCCGACACCGGCGGGATCGGTGGTCTTGGCCGACTGGAACGCCATGAATCGTCCATCCGTCGAGAGGACCGGATTCGACGCCTTGCCGCCCTCGTAGTCGTTGAAGAATGTCAGTCGCGTGAAATCTTTCCCTGTTCCGTCGAGTCTCAGCTTCCAGATGTCGATGTTCCCCGAGCCCCGCATGCCGCCCAGTTTCTCGCATTGACGATCTGCCTCCACGGCGGTGTAAAGTCCGTCGGGGAAAATCCCTTCCACCTCGTTATACGTTCCCGGCGCCTTTGGAAAAATTCGTTACCTCAGCCCGTTTTCAGATCGATCCCCATGACCGACGAATGACCCTCGGGTTCGTAGCAGGTGAAGGTCATCTTGGTGTCATTGTCGTAAAAGTCCTGAGCTTCGATGACACAATTTCGGTCCTTACTTTCATAAACTGTCTTTTGGTTGACCAGCTTAGGAGGTCCGGAGAGATCCAGGTCCGCTACGATCAACCGGGACGCTTCCGGCGCGACATCCGCTGATTGGGCAGCGGTTTGTGAAAACGCAATCTTCAGCGTCTTCTTGGAAATTGCGGCGCCCTCGCTCATCTTCTGGCCAAGTTTGACCGGCTTGGCTCCTCGCTCTTTGCTCAGGAACCAGAGTTCGTTGTCGCGAGTGCGGCTGATGTGAACGTTCTCGAAGTGGTCCGGTCCGATCAGGATGTAATCTCCGGTCACGAGATGCATAACCCGGAGAAAGGCTGTGGCCGGCACATTGCAGGTCAGGCATTGAATGACACGCGTCTTTAGATCGATAACCATAGCGTCGCCAAAGCTCTTGGTCATGAACGCGACACGCTGGTTGTCCGGAGAAATGTCGGCACGCTCGCCGAAGTGGGTGAGAACTTCGATATTCTTCGGCAGGTGCTCAAGCGGGTTGCCCGGAGCCCTTTGGGCAAGCGCAATAGTCGAGAGCAGAAGCAAAGCGAGCAATCGCATTCCGCAGATATTACCAGACGTCTCCTTCCAGCACGCGGCGTAACCAATACAGGGTAGTGTCTTGATTTCCCTTCTGGGTTTCTTTGCGTTCTTGGCGAAATTCTTTGCGAACTTTGCGGTCAAGGGTTTTGCCTTGTCAGATGGCTGCGGAGATCAAAGGCTTTAATCGCAAAGTTCGCAAAGAATCCCGCAAAGAACGCAAAGCCCTCCAGATTCGGACACTAACCTATGCAGGAAAGACTTTCCAGCCACCCAGCCCGCAATGTAAGCTTCCTTGTTCCTGACGCGCTCATGCACAGTTCAAATTCCGAAGCCCAACCGACCTTGCGCATCAACAACGACCATGCGACCGCTCGACCTGATCCGTAAGAAACGCGATGGCGGTGAAATGTCCCCTGACGAGATCGCATTCCTGGTTCGCGCGTACACCAATGACGACATCCCCGACTATCAAATGGCCGCCTGGCTGATGGCAGTCCTCATTCGTGGAATGACAGGTCCCGAACTGAGCGCCCTCACTGGCGCCATGCTGCACTCCGGCGAAGTGCTCGACCTATCGGACATTGCCGGACCAAAGGTAGACAAGCACTCAACCGGCGGTGTCGGCGACAAGACGTCACTCATCATTGCGCCGGTTGTCGCTGCCGGAGGCGTGACGGTTCCGATGATCAGCGGCCGCGGCCTGGGCCACACTGGCGGCACGCTGGATAAACTGCAGTCCATCCCCGGCTTCAATATCAATTTGTCGTTGAGTGAGTTTCGTCGCGTACTCAAGAGCTGTGGCTGCGGCCTGATCGGCCAGACTGCCGAAATCGCTCCCGCCGACAAGAAGCTTTACGCTTTGCGCGATGTCACCGCGACCGTCGAAAGTCCAAATCTGATTTGCGCTTCCATCATGAGCAAGAAGTTGGCCGAAGGCATCGACGGCCTGGTTCTGGATGTCAAAACCGGCAGTGGCGCATTCATGAAGACCGAAAAAGATTCTGTCCACCTCGCCGAACTGATGGTTGAGACCGGCGAGCGCATGGGCAAAAAGATGGTCGCGCTCATCACCGACATGGACCAACCGCTCGGCCTGAAGGTCGGCAACGCTCTTGAAGTCGAAGAGTGCATCGAGGTCATGAATGGCGGTGGCCCCGCCGATCTTCGCGAAGTCTCGGTCGAACTCTCCGCCTGGATGTTCTATCTCGCCGGCCGCACGCCCAGCGTCGACGGCGGACGCGAATTGGCCGACAAACTCATTCGCGACCAGTCCGCACTGAACAAATTCAGAGAGATTGTCGTGAATCAGGGCGGCGATCCCAAGTCGATCGACGATCCCAAGCTTCTGCCGCAGGCGCAACATCGCGTGAATGAGGTCAGCACTGCCAGCGGATTCGTGGATGCGATCCAATGCGAGCAGGTGGGAATTGCCAGCCTGGTGCTGGGTGGAGGGCGCGAAAAGAAGGAAGACGTGATCGACCCCGCGGTTGGCCTCATCCTTCACAAGAAGGTTGGCGACCCGGTGAAAGCCGGCGAAGCGTTGTGCACCATCCTCTATAACTCAGATGCCCGGCTCAGTACCGCGCAGGATTTGTTACAGCGCGCTTACCGTATTGCCGAGAGGCCTCCGGCTATGAAGCGGCCATTGATCCACCGCGTCATCTCCGGAAGAGGAGCGCAAGCATGAGGCAATTTGCAACCGGCACGAATAGGAGGCGCGAATGGGCCGTCTGACAGGGCTTTTGGGCTTGGCCACCATGCTGGCCCTGGCCTATTTGTTTTCCAGCAACCGCCGCGCGATTCGGATGAAGACGGTCGCTCTCGGACTTTTTCTGCAGTTCCTGTTCGCCCTGTTCGTTCTGCGCTTCGACTTTGGACGCAATCTTCTGGAGTTTGCCGGGCACGGTGTCGAAAAGTTTCTCGAGTACTCCTTCGCGGGATCGCAACTTGTATTCGGTGAACTGGGCCGCAAGGGCGGATCGCTGGGAATGATCTTCGCCTTTCAGGTTCTTCCCACGGTCATCTTTATTTCTGCGTTCTTCGCCGTGCTCTATCACTACGGCGTGATGCAGTTCATCATCCGCCAAATGGCCAAAGTGCATGATCCGCATGGGTGCCAGCGGAGCCGAATCGCTCGACGTCGCTGCCAGCATTTTCATGGGACAGACCGAAGCACCGCTCACGATTCGTCCGTACCTGCCCTCGCTCACCCGCTCTGAACTGATGACCGTAATGACCGCAGGCATGGCCCACGTCTCCGGCGGCATCATGGGCGCCTACATTCTCTACGGCGTCGAAGCCAAGCACCTGTTGAGCGCCGTGATCATGACCGCGCCCGGCACCATCCTGATGGCGAAGATGTTCGTGCCCGAGACCGAAGAACCGGTCACCAGCCCAAACCGCAAGACAGACATAGAGAAGCCGCCCGCGCTTGTCACCGACATCGATCCCGAGGCCATCACCAAGGACGACAACGTTCTGGGAGCCATCACCCGCGGCACCATCGACGGTCTTCATCTGGCGTTGAACATCGCCGCCATGCTGATCTCGTTCCTCGCGCTCATCGCTCTGGTCAACGGCATCTTTGGCGGCATCCACAATCACATCGCCCACTGGTTCCCTTCCAGCCTGGAACAAGTCTTCGGTGTGATCTTCGCTCCCATCGCTTTCGTCATCGGCATTCCGTGGCACGAATGCACCATCGTCGGCAATCTTCTGGGGACGCGCATGGTCATCAATGAACTTGTCGCCTATGGAATGCTGGGCGCACAAAAAGCCGTCGCTCGATCCCCGCTCGTTCGCCATCGCTACTTTCGCGTTATGCGGCTTCGCCAACTTCAGTTCGATTGGAATTCAGATCGGCGGCATCAGCGCCCTCGCGCCGAACAAGCGCGGCGAACTGGCAAAGCTCGGCTTTCGCGCCATGATCGCAGGCACCATGGCCAACCTGATGTCAGCCTCGATCGTGGGAATATTGCTGAAGTGATCTACGTCGGCCCGAAACGAAAAGGACATGAGTTACTCGTACCCAAGTCGGCCCGAAATGGGCAGGGCACGAGTTCACTCGTGCCGCAACAGCCGCCATGGGGATGCGGCTTCAGCCGCTGAGGTGTGCTTCTGATTTTAACTATGGAGTGAAATGAAAGTTGAGAGCGCGGACAGCAAACCTCAGGCGCTAAAGCGCGCCCAAGTCGAGCAATCAGGTGGCACGAGTGAACTCGTGCCCTTACCGTTCTTGCCTCTCCACAGCGGCTTCTAAGTCAATCCCGCCCACGCCACGCTGCCAAACGGATCAACCGACGCCACTGTCGATATCACGCTCAGAGACTCAATCGTCTTCTCCACCATCACTCGATCAAGAATCAGAGGAATCTCGAAGATCGCGTCATTCTTGTAAGCACTCACGTTGCGTCGAAATTCCGCGAACGTGCTCGGTACTAGCAACTGCTCTACCGCAGTCCCGATTTCGCGGAAGTCCTGCACCACCATGCCCAGTTGCTTTTCCACCAGCCAGGTCCCGTTGTAACGCTCCTGCGGCATGGTCCGCGCATTGTGCTCGGTGATCACGGGCAATCCGAATTGCAGCGCTTCGCTGATGCTGCCCGGTCCCGGCTTGCCGATAAAGAAATCCGCCAGCGACATGAAATGATCTACCTTCGTCGTGAAGCCCTCAATCACGGCCGGCTTCGTCATTTCCAGGCCGCGCAGTTTCGCCGCCAGGTCCGCGTTATGGCCGCACAGGAAAATCAACTGCATCGCTTGCGAACTCTGATCCAGCTTCTTAGCGATCTCCAGCATCGATGCCGAGCCATGGCCTCCAAACATCACGACGCCGGTCGGCAACTCGGCCTTCAGACCTAGTTTCAGTCTCTCTTCAGTGCGGTCAATTTCTGGCTTGCGATAGAACGACGGCTTCAGAATCATTCCCGAGGTCTGATAGACGTGGTCTTTGTGTGCCCCATCGCCAGCGCTTGCTGCTTTGCCCGCTGCGTTCCACAGATCAGGAATTCAGACTCCGGCACGATCCAGAAATTCGGCGGATAGTCGGCCAGGTCGGTGAGCAAGCGTGACGAACGGGCGTATTCGGCATCTCCGCGCGAATGCTCTGTCCCAGGCAGCGGTTGAAATGCGGGATCACCGACAGCACCATGTCTGTCGGGTTCTGCGCCCAGTGCTTGCGGAGAATACGAACGATACGGGAATGGTGTAACTGGATAGTGCGTTGAAACACCGCAAGCAGTGGCGGAGTAAGCCGCGTCCAGCCTTTTCGAAGGATCAGGTTGTAGCCGTCCTGTATCCGCAGACCGGTTGCCCGGTGAACAAAATCTATCGGCTCCAGCAGTTCCTGCAAGTTCAGAAGCTTTACGTTCCAAGGTTCGTACTGCGCTTCAAGAATTGTCTTCAGCGCCCCGGCGGCGCTTCGGTGTCCACCACCCGCGTCATGAAAAACGATCGTGAGGTTATGCATTGCCGACCTCCCTGACCACTTTCAGATGTCAGGGTCTCAACTTCCTCTTAAGGGAAGATCAACGTTCTATGAATATTCCGTGAATTTCGGCAGGGATAACAAGTAACGTTACCGCCTGAGGTTGGACTGAGAACTGAGAACTGAGAACCAGGAACTAGTAACTGAACTTTATAAAACCCGCGACGAAGCCGAGCAGTTTTTGGATGACTAAGGCAAAGTAGTCGAAAGCGGCGGGCATTGATCACTCACGTGCCCAGCCAGCCCGTTGCCGCGAACAATTTCGCTAAACAATTTCGCGCTGCTCCGCATCGTCCGCTGTTGCGTCTCGGGATCGAGCGCCACCAATCCAAAGCGCAGCGTCCAGCCTTCGTTCCACTCAAAATTGTCGGTCAGCGTCCAGTGCAGATAACCGCGAATGTCATGGCCCTGAGCAATCAGTCCGTGTAATTCGCGCAGCACATTCACGATCAGCCACGGACGAATCTGGTCTTCCGCATCCGGCACGCCGTTTTCCATGATGTAGATCGGTTTGCCTAGCCTCGCGGCACGCTTCACAGCCTCAGTCATCGCCTGTGGATATGCTTCCCCATAAGGACGCTCCACTCCTGCGTCCCCTTGTGGAACATGTTCGGGCACAAAAATATTCGCGAAGAATGTGCTCGCGTTGCGGAGATCAAATGCCACATGAAAGCGGCTGTAAACATTCAGCCCGACAAAATCGCAGCAGCCTTTGGCTTCATCGTCGCGATGGTTCAGCAGTCCAAAGGGAAAACCCAGCCGGCCGGTTTCGATCAAGTCGAAGAACGTATGATTGAAGAGTCTGTCCAGCAACTTTGCAACCCAACGGTTAGCCATACCCGGCACCGCCTCGAATACCACGTAATGCTGCGCCCATCCCACCATCGCCCCGGGAATCATTTCGTGGATCGCACGGTAGGCCAGCACATGAGCTCGCGCCTGAATGCGATTGACCCGCAGAGCGTCGAGCAATCGCCCTTTGTGGCCCGGCGGAAACTCGCCGAGTACGTATCCACACGCGGCATAAACATTAGGTTCGTTGAAGGTCACCCAGAGGCGGCAAAGATCTCCAACCGCGCGCGCTACCTCGCGGGTGAAGCGCTCAAAAAGCCGGGGAGCATCCGCCCGGAGAAACGCGCCTCGCTGCTCAAACCATCTGGGATGGGTAAAGTGATGCAGGCAAACAATCGGTTCAATGCCACGCTGATGCAGCGCCTCCAGCATTTGCCGGTAGCGATGCAGTGCCGCCGGATCAAAGCGGCCCTCTTCAGGCTCGATACGGCTCCACTCCAGAGATAGCCGCAGAGCTTTGATCCCCAGGTCGCGCGCGATATCAAAATCGCGCTCAGCGTTTTCCCACCAGTCGCACGCTTTGCCGCAACTGTCGCCGGACTTGATTCGTCCCGCCAGCTCCCAGTCAGACCATTGATTGGAATTGCCGCCCTCGACCTGATGCGCGGCTGTGGATACACCCCACAGAAAATCCTTGGGAAAGCGAAGATACAACTCAGGACTTTCACTGCGGAGGTGCAACTCGGTCATGTCCTGCATTCTACGATACGGCTAGGCTTCGGCTTGTTCCGGCTGCGCAATCCTGCGGACCCGCTCCAAAAGTTGTCCCACACTCTCGCCAGGATCCTGTTTTTCGAAGTCCGCGTCCAGCACGATCAGCGATATTGTGGGATCGATTTCCTCAAACAGCTTCTTCGCCGGAGTACCGTGGACAGACTGCATATTCGCGCCAAGAATCACCAGCTTTGCCTTCGTGGCTTTCAACAGGATTTTGGCGTCAGGAACATTGGCCGCAGTCAGTGCGCTATAGCCGGCACTGCACAGCACCTCGCGCAGAAAGGTACGCACGTTCAGCGAATCGTAAACCGTGAGTACACGAAACTGCGCATTCACTTTTTCCTTGGAATACCGCGAGCCCAGATACGCCGCAATAATAGCTTCCGCTTCCGAGTCGTAGGTCTCGAACATGTTCAGCAGGCTGGTCATCTGCAACGTCTTCCGCAATTGCGGTTGCACTCCGCACAGCTTGATGTCTCCACCCTTCGAGCGTGCGGTTGAAACCAGCCTTACCAGCGCCCCTAGTCCGCTGCTGTCAACGAATACAACGTTGTCCAGATGCAGGACCACGTCCGCATATTGAGGAAGGACGTCGGCAATGTGCGCCTGCAGGGTGAACACTTCCGAACCCGCCACAATGCGTCCACCGCATTGCACGATCATCACTTCGCCCACCGGGCGGCTATTCATGGTTAATGGCATCTCTCCCCTTCACTTCTCCGTTGGCCCCACCGGTTCAGCCGCAACTCCCCAAAGACGCTCAAAAGTATCTCACACGACGTCAGGCACCCACTCCTGTCGCGAAACCAGCAAACTGGATTTCGTTATCGCAAAAAGAGGGACTCAAAGTCCCGTAATTTGGTCGGGCGCAAAACGCCATTAAGAGCCACCTCTGTCGTTCCTTATCCGGCGTCAGTGCAGTAATCGCTCGAGGTTACTTTCGTAACCTCTTCTACCGGAAAGAGATTCAAGTATGAAGTGCGGTTCATCGCCTGCGCAAGATGTTGCACATACCGTGACTCCCGGCCACCAGAGCGGCTTTCGGCCCCTGATTCGATTCGACTTATTGCGGCGCCCCAGATGGCGGTTGGCGCTCGGTTTGCAGTTAACTCTGTGGGCATTATGTCCTCCTCTGTCGATGGTCTGATTCTTCGTCATTTCGGACTGGTCGAAAACCCCTTCGGGGTTACGCCGGATCCGCGCTTCCTCTACATGAGCGGAACTCACCGCGAGGCCCTGGCATCGCTGGTCAACGGCATCGACTGTGGGTTCGGGTTCCAGGTACTGGTCGCGCAGCCCGGCATGGGCAAGACCACGCTGCTTTTCGACTTTCTCGAACGATTCAGCAACTCCCGGACCGCCTTCCTGTTTCAGCAACAACAAGATCCCCGCGACTTCCTTCAATCCCTGCTGATGGAATTGAAGAGCGACTCCACGGAAACCAGCCAGGCCAAGCTGTACGGCAAGTTGAATCAGGTGCTGTCGGAAGCAGCCCTTACCAGGAAACGCGTAATTGTGGTTGTCGATGAAGCGCAGAACCTCGACGACACCCTGCTGGAAACTCTGCGTCAACTGTCGAACTTCGAAACCGGACGCTCGAAACTACTCCAGATTGTTCTCGCCGGACAGCCTCAACTCGCCAGGAAACTGGCGCGGCCCGAACAAGAGCAATTACGGCAACGCATATCGACGATCGCGCGCTTGAGCCCTCTCGGACTCGATGAGACGCGGACCTACCTCAATCATCGTCTCAATATCGCGGGATATCGAGGACCTCAGCTTTTCACAAAGACGGCACTCTATCTGATCTGGTCGCGCAGTAATGGCATTCCGCGCAACATAAACACTCTTTGCTTCAATGCCATGCTGGTAACCTTCGCGCAGAAGTCGAAACAGGTGGATGAGCACGCTATCAAAGAAGCGTCTCAGGATCTGGATCTGGATTTCGTTCTCGCGGACATAGCCGGCGCACATCCGCCTGCAAATGGGACTGGGGATCGCGTCCTCACTTCCGAACTCGAACTGCCTGAGAAGAAGCCGAGTCGCAGCATTGAGCCGGCGATCGCCCAGACTTCCAGCAACGGCCGCAGGCTATCGCTCGCCGAGTCAGTTACGAAATCAACCGCAAAGCGGGAACCCGAGTTCGCTGGGGTTGTCGGCGGCGACCGCAGGAAACCCTCGGAGACAACTCAACTCGGCAACCAGCGCCAACCAGTCGCCCAGTTGTCAGGAAGCAACGGCCGCCGGCCTGCAATGGTCGAAACGGCGCCAACTTCAACTACTCTCGCTACGGCAAGCCCGGCAACCTTTTCGAACCAGCAGAAACCTGTCACTCCGGCACCAGTTGTCGCAGCCATGGCTGTGAACCCGCCATCTCGGACGCCTGTTGCCGTCGCAACTACAAGCTCTCATCGCAGCGTCGGAAGAAAAATTGTTGGCACATTGCTGGTGGCCGTCGCCGTCGGTGCTGGAGTCTTGTTCGGTCACGGACTGGGCACGCGAGCACAACGGCAACTCGAAGAAAGCTCGGAGCAGCCTTTGCACTCCCAGGCGACCCAGGATCCCCAACCTGTACGGGAAGCGCCACTGACCCAGCCTGCGAAGAAGAAAAATGCGGGATGGAGAGAGGAAGACGGTCCGGAAGTGGTTGTCCGCACCTTCCCGCCTTCCAGTGCCCTTTCAACCGATGGTTCCACCCAATCCGACGTCAAGGCCATCTTTTTCGAAGGAGACAGTTCAACTGTACCGAGCCAGTACGACATGGCTCTGCAGAGAATTGCCGAAACTCTGGCCGCCAATCCACAATCGAATGCCATCCTCGAAGGACACACCGATAACTCCGGTGAAGAGCCCTACAACCTGGAACTCTCGATTCGCCGTGCTCGTGCCATAAAAGACGTGCTGGTCAACGACTATCAAATCGCTCCAGAACGTTTGAGTACCGTCGGAGTGGGTTCCTCAGGACCCATCGAGTCCAATTCCACCAGCAGCGGCCGCGCGTACAACCGGAGAGTTGAAGTCCGGATCCATCAAGGCAACGAGTAACCCTTTGTCATCCTGAGGAAGTGGAGTCCTTCGAAACCCGAAAGTCTGCTTGACCCGCGCGGTCGATCTCTCAGCCAGCCAACATCCTCCATACATTAAAATCAGAGCATTATGGTTAAGCGTCTGTTTTTAGTTGGCTTTTTGCTTCTTCAGCTCGCAACCGCACGCTCCCAGGTTGCAGGTGTCCCAGAGACTGAAAATCGCAAGACCAGCACCCCGTACACTGGCGATCTTTCCATTTTTGATTCACCCGGCAGAGAGGAACGTCTCCAGATTGATCGCGTCATGAACATTCTGGGCATCGCTTCCGGCAAAACAGTTGCTGACATCGGGGCAGGATCAGGATGGTTCACTATCCAAGCGGCAAAGCGAGCCGGCGATAGCGGGGTGGTTTACGCGGTAGACATCAACCCCGATGCCATCCAGTACATCGCTTCCCGCGCGAAAAAAGAGAACTTGCACAACGTCAAACCGATTCTCGGGAAGCCCGACGATCCACTCTTACCGGCAAAGGTTGACGCCGTTCTGCTGCTGAAGACATATCACGAGGTTGCCCAGCCAATCACGTTGTTACGAAATCTGAGAGCTTCGCTGGCGCCTGGTGCCCGGGTCGGAGTCATCGACCGGAACGGGAATGGCGAGAACCATGGCGTGGCCAAGGATATCGTGATTCGGGAGGCGAACCAGGCCGGCTACCGCTTGCTGGAGCAATATGACTTCGTCAAAGACGGAATGGATTATTTTCTCGTCTTCGGAACAAAGTAGTAGGCGATCTACTCGGGCCTGGCGGCGATGCATGCAGAAAATACAAGAGGACCCTCGCCGAGTGGCTTGGGCCCTCCAGTCTAGCTTACGAACTTCCCCGTCTCTGACTTCAGAACGTATAGATCAGGTCAAATTGCATACGGTTCAGGCGTGCGTCTTCCTGTCCCGCGGCAACTCCCGCTGATTTCGTAGCGTTCTGCAGCGACGTATTGAGCGTGCGTCCGAACCAGTAGGTGTATGAGGCGGTAGTGTTGCTACGAACCCGCCACAGGCCGTAAATGCGGTTCTGGATCACGTTGGTCTGGGTCCGCTGGTCGCTTTCGACAAACGGCGCGAGCACTGCGTCCTGAGCGATCCGGTTCCAGGCGTATCCCACCTGAATATCGTTCTTGTTCTTCTGCTGTCCCAGGCTGACGTCGACCATGTACGCCTTGTTCTGGCTGCCCAGATCGGTGCGGACTGCACCGTTCGAGCCCAGCGGATGCGCCTTGGCTTCGGGATTGACGATGAACTCACCCAACAGGTTGAGCGGCAACCGTGCCGACGGCGTCTTGAACTGGTTGTTCAGGATGAAATCGACATAGAGAAACTGCGAGTAAAAATGGTTCGCTCCCAGCGTTGTGACGGCATTGGTAAAGTTGTTCGGAGCGAAAACGCAGTTCGCGCCGCCCGTCGAAGTCGGAGTCGGAAAGCCCTGCACGCCGCCTTTGCAGCCCGGACCTTCTCCCGGAGACTGGCCCACCGCAAACGCACTGGCATTCAGGAGGGAGTCGATGTTGTTCCACTTCAAGGCGGTCAATGACGCCGTGGTGGACCAGAATTGGCCAAGTTGCAGTTTGGTCGAAGCCTGGCCGCCGATGGCATAGGAATCCGTGCCGCTGCTGGACTCGTTGAACAGAAGCTGCATTCCCATCAGGGTAAAGTTCTTGATCACCGGAGAGTGCAGGTCGAAGGAGAACTTCTCGCTGAATCCCTCAGGATTAAGATCGGAGTCGAAAGTCATCGGCGTCCGGTTCCAGGTGAAAGCAAATTTGCCGCCGGTCACCGAAACCCAGCGGTGTGCCACGGGATTGTAGGTGATGAATCCACGATCCAAAGCGATAGTCTTGCGATCAAAGAAATTCGTCATTGACTCGTTGGTCGAGGTGGGATCTCCAAGAGAGCCCGAGGCCAGAGAGAGGCCAGCAACGAAATCCTCATTCAGCTTGCCATCAAAGCCGAAGCGAACCCGGATACGGCCGCGATTACGGTCAGCCACACCCTCCTGAAAGAAACTCTCACCACGGACCCGTACATCGCCATTGAACCGGAACCGGCCCACCAAACCTTCCAGGGCAGACATTCGCTTCTGCTCTTCCTGGGTGCCGACCGCCGTGTTCGTCAAGGTGGTCTTCACGTCGGCCATGTCACTGTCCAGCTTGACCACCGTGTCTTTTTGACTATTGGCCACGGTTTCCGCCGAAATGGCTTTGCTCTGCGCGTCGCTGGCGGTGGTCTGGGCCTGTTGCAGCTGCTGTTGTGCCTGCTGCCAGGCCTGGTCTTTCTGTTGCACTTCCTGCTTCAGTTGCTCGATTTGCTGCTGCTGTGCTGCCAGCGCGTCTTTCAAAGATTGGATATCCTGCAGCGTTACAGCTGGCTGGGCAGGCTTGGCCGCTGCCTTCTTGGCCTTGGGTTTAGCCGGGGTTTGGGCGACTAGTATTCCAGCCAACAGCGGAACCACGCACCACCTGAGAGCGGACTTCATTAGTTCTCCTTTAGCCTCTACTTGGGCAGAGGCCCCACAGAATCGAGTTTGTACTGCGGATTTACCGGCGCCGGCAGCTACTTGATTTCGTTCCGCTGCTGAACACAACAAGGCTCGTTCCCAACGCTTAGCCTGTCGATCACCGCGTAATTCTTGAGTACCGTCTCTTTTACGGCAGGAATGTTACGGAATCGTTACAAACCGGTGAAAATCCAGTGAATTAGGATTGGCTAAGCAACCGGCGGCATAGCGTGGAGGTATTCCTGCGAGGAACCTAAGGATGGATACGTTGCGAGCGTGGTGCCCATGAAGCTCGCTCGAGAAGTTGTTTACGCTGGGATACAAATCGAAGCCGGGCTATCTGGTGGAATAGCCAGCTGCACATGTTGAAACACACCAGCAGAAATTGGGGAACCTTCTGTCTTTCCCCAGTTCTTGCCCCGGCAATTCCCGCCCGAATCACTCATTCACACACTACGCGCAACGACTACACGGCAAGGTCCACGATTATGTCAACCCACTCGCCATCCAAATATGCGCGTCCGTCGTTTGCAAGCACGAAGAGCAGCGCCTTTGGCTGTTCCGACAGTGTTGTCGCTTCAATCCAATCGGCAATGTAATAGTCCGCCTCCGGACCGATTCCTTCTTCCCGATTGGATAAAACCCGGGTTACGACGGCTTTCTGCCTAAAACCATTATCTGCATGTATCACGAACTCGAATTGTTGACCGATCTTGATCTCTGATTCCATGCCTTCGTCCTTTCCGGCGCTTTGCCTCTCTCTCCAGGTGTTGTTGGATTCATTACGACCGCTATTCGCCGATACCGAGTCCCGGAAACGAGCATTTTACCGCAGGGCTAAACCTCAAATGATGTAGTCAGGTTTACACCAACTACGATCCGGTTCTTATGCTTCGCAAGAATCTATGAGGCACAAACTCTGCAACCTGTATCCCTTGAAGCGGAACACAATGGACCACCTTTGATTCACAGAAGAATTGCAGGTGATTGAATCTTTGGTGGAGCTAGTCGGGATCGAACCGACGGCCTCGTCGTTGCGAACGACGCGCTCTCCCAGCTGAGCTATAGCCCCACTCGACAGGAATACAACAGACATCGTGATTTTAACAGCGATTCTCGCGGAGACCAAGCCGCTGCTTCGAGGCTGATCATCGAAGAACATCACAAAATAATGGTTTACCTGCGCTGCACTTCAACGTCTAATACTAGAGAAGGCATTCGACGGCCAAACTATGTTTGCTTCCGCTCAACCTCGCGCCCGCCAGCCCAGACTCGCGACCTACTGCTCGATCGCAGCGCATGGTCTGCTCTTGCTGTGGCTGGTGCATCCCTCCACGCCGAAGCTGATCGCATCATCATTTGTGGTCAACGGCGATCACGGCAGCCAGATTGCCCATCTTTATTGGCTAGCCCCGCCGTCCCAGAACTCCGATGCCTCGGCAGGCACTTCGTCCACCGATTCGCGTCAGCAACTGAACACACGCCTGGCCTGGAAGCGCCGCCCTAAAACAGCCAAGGCCGTCCGCGCGAGACTTGCCCCTTCCCAAGGTCGGCGTGGATGACCAGACCAGCGCCCCTGGCGAAGCCGTTCAGGCACGCGCTGCGGGCTCGCCCCTGGGTACCGTGCTTGAAGGACCCATATCCGGAGAAGAAGTTCGTCCCGCGCTTCCCGTCGTCTCACCCGATCCGCGCGTCGCTGCCGACGAACTGGGCAGTCTTCAGGGAGACGTGATCGTTGAAGTCACCATCGACGACAAGGGTAACATCGTCCAGAAAGTCGTCGTCCAGAGCCTGGCTCCTGCCATCGACAGCAAGGTTCTCGAGGCGTTGGAGAACTGGCGCTTCCGTCCCGCCACTCGTAACGGCGTCGCCATCGCCTCCAAACAGGACGTCTACTACCACTTCCCGCGCCTCGGCAAAGGATAAGTAAATGTAGGCGCGAGCGCCCACGCTCGTGCGCCGCAGGCACGGACTGAACGGCCCGCACCCACCCCCGCTATAATGTTGAAGTGTCCCCCAATCAGGTTCGACAGGTAGCTTCAGCCGACTTCCCTACCCGCTGGGGCAAATTTCGCATTTACGGTTTTCGCGGGGCCTTTGGCACTCCCGGCTCACCGCGCGATGAAGACGCCGTTGCCCTCGTCATGGGCGACATTCATTCGGCCCCCCCGCTGGTCCGCATCCATTCGCAATGCCTGACCGGAGACGTCTTCGGATCGCTGCGCTGCGACTGCCGCGCACAACTTGAGATGGCGCTCGCCATGATCGCCGAACAAGGCGCGGGCATTCTGATCTATGAACAGCAGGAAGGCCGCGGCATCGGCCTGATGGCAAAGCTGCAGGCGTATGAATTACAAGATCAGGGACTGGATACAGTCGAGGCCAACGAACGCCTGGGCTTCAAGGCCGACCATCGCGAGTTCGCGCTCCCCGCCGAGATTCTGAAGGCTCTCGGAGTCTCAAGCGTCCGCCTGCTTTCAAATAATCCCGACAAGGTAGCCGCGTTGGAAAAGGGAGGAATCAAAGTAGCCGAACGCGTCCCCTGCGAAGTCGAACCCTCGACTCACTCCGAAGAATATTTGAAGACGAAAAAAGAAAAGCTGGGCCACCTGTTCACGTCGCGTTAGGGGCAGCTTTTAGCTTTTAGCTTTTAGCTCTTAGCTCTTCTAGCTTTTAGCCCATACCGCAGCGCTTTTGGATTTAAGCTAAAGGCTAAGAGCTAATAGCTGGTTCAGTAAAGTGGCACCTTCGGATCCACAGTCCGCGCCCACCCATCAATTCCGCCCCGCATTGACTGCACATTTTCGAATCCCTGCTGCCGCAACCAGTTGGTGACGCTTAAAGAACGCACGCCGTGATGGCAGACCACGACAATATGCTCGTCCGGATCAAGCTCCTGATTCGCCCGCGCCGGAATATCTCCCATCGGAATATTCGTAGTGCCCTCAAGATGCGCCTTCTCCAACTCCCAAGGCTCGCGGACGTCAAGCAAAGTGAGTTTCTCGCCCTGCTTAAGCAGAGTTTTCACTTGTCCAGCACTGATTTCGAAATCCATAAAAACGCTCCTGGCTGCTGGCTACTAGCTTGAACCATCGGCTCCAGGCAATTTGGCTAGAAGCCAGGAGCTAGAAGCTAGAAGCGTCTCTTCAATACCCAAACTCCGTCGGTGCCGCGTAAGCGTGATGCTTCACCGCCAATTCTTCTACCCGGCATGCGCCCAACTGGTTCATGTATCCGGCGCGGTCGGCGACCGCATAGACCCAGCGTTGCAACCATGCGTCGCTGTCTCGCAGAGTCTTCGTATTCTCATGATATTGCCGAAAGAAAGCGTTGTCGCGGCTGTAGTATCCCTGCACCGGCGAAGGATGCGCTCCATACCTGCACTCAACCACCGCATGAACCATAAATCCCGGAATGACGGTGCGATTGGGATCGCTGGCAATCACTTCAGCATCAACGATTTCTTCGGCCACCACGATGACTCGTTTCGCGGCGCGAACGCCTTCGATCATCACCCCGAAATTGCCCCAGCAGTGAGCGTTGCCATCACGGTCGGCACGCTGCAAATGAACAATCGCCACGTCCGGCGCAAGCGCCCGAACCGCATGCAGCTTCTGTCCACGTGGGGCCGTCGCCCAGGCGGGTCGTAGACCCGCCAGATTCCGCATCAAACGGTGACTCAATCTCCGCAAAGAATTCATTCTCACGCGCGACATCACTCCCGAGCGCAGTTCGAGTCGGCAGAAACGGCACACCCATCGCGGCCGCCTGCAGCGCCAACGCCACCGCAAAGTTCGTCAGGTTGACGATCTTCAAGCTACCCTGCTCCACCCCACGACGGAAGTTGTAAGCCGACCCCATCATCACATTGCCCACCCAAGCGGCAATGACACGCTCAACGCACCCCGCGGCAATCATCTGATCGAAGAGAATGTCTGAGATCGGACCAATTAGCGTAAGCCCATGTTTCTTCTGGCGGATAATCTCATGCCCCGCTGCAAACGGAATCATCTGCTCCATCTGCAGACCAAGCGCCACCGAGGAGCCATCCGGCACCAACTCGGCAACCGCTTCGCGCATGGTCATGAGTTTTCCGGGAGCCATATTCCTACTTGGTCCAGAAGCCGTCTTTGTCGTACTCGCGAATCGCCTTAAGCTCTTCCGCTGTCGGTTCTGATGTCGTGGTCACTTCTCTCAGACACCCGCAGCGGCCAGCCAGTATTACGCAACACATCTTCCATGCTCACGCCCGGATGCGTAGACGCCAGGTAAGCCTCTCCATCGTCGCCGAAGCGCAGCACGGCTTTGCTGGTAATCACCGCCGCCGGACCACCGCGAGGCAAACCCACCCGCTGCCGCCAGCCGCCGCCGTCGCCGTTCCCCGGACTGGTGATGTACGAAACCCGCTCCGGCAATCGCTCCTTGCTATGTTCCAGCAGAGCTACAAAACGCTGAGCCAGCGAAGCGATATCGCACGCGCCGCCCGACCCCGGTAGCCGCGTCATACCTTTCGCTCCGTGAACTTCTGTCGAGTTCAAATTGCCAAATCTATCGACCTCGGCAGCTCCGAGAAAACCCAGATGCACTCGACCCGATTGCAGCAGGCTCATCACTCCCAGCATGTCCAGACATTGGGTCGCGTTCTTGATATTCGCCGGATCGGCCATGGTGTAGATCAGTTCCGGAGAAGGCGTACTCCTGATCACGCCATTTTCAAACAGTCCGATCGCATTCGGAGCGTGAGTTTTCTTGGCCACTACGAAAGCAATCAGCGGCAGCCGCATTCCAACGAAGACAATTTCCCGGTCGCGAATTTCACGCGCAGCGCTGACCACCATCAATTCGCCCGGCGTATAAGCTGTCTCTGAAATCGCAGTCGCCATCGCGAGAGAAAACTGAGAACCGAGAACTGGGAACTTAGAACTGGGGTTTTAACCAACCAGGTTGTCACCGGAAATCATCGCCGAGCTAAAGATTAATCGCCGATTTCCGGACCTCACCAATCGAAGCCAGCGGATCCCGCGCACCTTCCTTGGGCGCAATCCACTTCTTCTCATTGCTGATGATGTCCAAAAGCACTTTCTTGTCTTCCGCCGACGGCAAATGATCTTTCAGATGTTCGGCATAGCCGGCATCATCCACCGCTTCGCCGGTCTCGGCATGAAATTTCTGCCCCGCGTAGCGTCCGATATTCCGATTGAACTTAATGTGTGGCGCGTACAGCTTGGGCTGTCCAGGTTTCAAATAGATGTTGAAGCGGCTAATCAGTCCCGCCACTTCGTCGTGATAAAGCCGCCGGTTGTAGTCATTCAAATCGTCGAGATCCGCAGCCTGCTCGTTCTTGGGCTCATCGTACCGTCCCTTGATGCCCCACACATAGGCCCAATGCGCGGACGAAGAATGATCGGTGCCAAACAGATCGTAGGAACTCGAAATCCATTTGTTGAGATATTTCTGGATCAGCCATCCCGGAATCACGCCGGCTTCGACGATGCGGCGCAACCCGTCGTTGCCCGTCCCCATGTGAAACGCTTCCTCACGCAACATGTAGGACATCGAGCGACCCAGCGGCGCGAAGGCCGAGTACTTGAACATCTGCAGTTGGAATTTTCCGTCGCGATCGACGAAGTCGGTGTAGGTGAAGAAGTCCATCCAGTTGTCGACATCGACGTTGAAGGCGCCCAGCAGACGTTTGTTGTCGAACGCTCGGCGCTCCAGCATCTTCTGCGCTTCGACTTTGCCGGAGTATCCGAAGTGGTCCACCAGCAGCGCGCACATCTGCCATCCGTGACGCATTTCTTCGATCATGACGCGGGTGATGGCGCGACGGTCCCAGTCCGTAGGAGCACTTTCGAACAGGTAGCGTTGCTGCTCGACGCTGGCAAATTCCGTATCGCCCTGATAGACGATCATATTGATGAGAGCGTCGCGCATCTGCTGGGTCGGCACCTGTCGCAGGTTCTCCCACTTGCGACGGCCTTTGTAGGAACCGAACTCGATTTCTTCGGTATCGATCGCGCCGTACAGCGTGTCGAACTTGAAGCTGGCGATTTCGTCGTGGTTGACGCCAATCTCCTTGCGCCAATCGTCAAAGAGTCCCACCCAATCGCTGAAGGTCCCGATTTTTGCTACTTTGCCTGGCATGAATATTTAACCCTTCAACCACTAAGGTCACAAAGCGATCACGAAGCGAATCGCATTGCGGAAATTCCTTCGTGATCCTCTGTGTCCTTCGTGGTTTACGCCTTAAGTCTGCAAATCTTCACTATTTCGCCTTGAACACCGCAGGCCGCTTCTCCACGTAAGCCGCCAGCCCCTCTTTGGCGTCCTCGCTCTGGAAAAGCAATTGCTGATTCTCGCGTTCCACGGCCAGTGCCGATTCCATCGGAATCTCCCACCCAGTCTGCACCGCACGCTTGATCCGCCCCACAGCTTTCGCAGCCTTATTCGGCGGACAGAACTGCCGCGCATATTCCATGATGTTCTCCATGAAATTATCGCGCTCGTAAATATCGTTGATGATCCCCAACTCCTTCGCTTCCTCAAAAGAGAAGGTGTTGCCGGTCACCATCAGTTCGATCGCCTTGCTCTTGCCCACCATGCGCGACAACCGTTGCGTCCCGCCGGTGCCAGGCAGTACGCCAAGATTCACTTCCGGCAGCCCGATCTTGCCCGCATCCTGACGCGCGATGCGGATGTCAGCTGCCATGGCAATCTCCAGTCCGCCGCCAACGCAATGTCCGTTCAACGCGGCGATCACCAGCTTGGGCGTGTGCTCCAGCCGCAGCAGCGTTTCGTTGGCATGCAGGCAGAAGTAGTACTTGAACGTCGGATCGACGCTGACCAGCATCTTGATGTTCGCGCCCGCGGAAAAGAATTTGTCGCCCGCGCCGGTGAGCACGATCACGTAGACATCGTTATCCATGCGCGCTTTGAGGATGGCCTCATCGAGCTGCCGGTTCATCTCGTAGGTGTATGTATTCGCCGGCGGATCACTCAGCTCAATCACCGCCACACCTGCATCCACCCGGTAGTTGATGAGTTGCTTGGTCGATTCGCCGCTTGCCGGCTGCACTGTCGTCGCCATGGTCATACTCCTTCTCGCAATCGTTAAGATGCCGTGATTAGCCCGATGGTGTGGGACGAACACTCTTGTCCGCCGCTTTGAAGTTGATTCTCGCTATCCCTGACACGCTCGGCAACAAACTTAAGTCACCTTCACAGGCGGCGGACAGGAGTGTCCGCCCCACAAGTCTAGTTCCGCACGTCCGCCAGCAACCGCTCCACTTCAGCTTTGAGATCCGCCGTGAGCGGTAATAGAGGCAAGCGCCCCGAACCACCGTAGTAGCCGTTCAAATCCATTCCATACTTCAGGCCCGGAATGCCCAGTTCACCGCCAACCCGTTGCGCCGGACCTGCAATCCGTTCCTGCTTCAGACGAGCCAGTTCAGCGTCGCCTTCCTTCCACGCAGCGTAAATCTCGTAGCAGGCCGTGGGAGCCACGACTCCGAAACGCTAGCACTCCACCCACCGCGCCAGCCTGCAACGAAGGTTCCAGCTTCTGCGCCAGTCCGGCCACTATCTGGAAGCCGACTTCCTTCTGCCGCGTCTTCATCCCGCTCACCACGCTCACCGCAGCAGACGATGGCTTGGCTGCCGCCCAGTCCCGCAACCTGCACCAGTTCCCCGCCCTGTCCGTTGCTTCCGCTGGACGCCTTCAACATGCGCGGCGTGACCGCGTCGAACGTTTCGGTGACTGTCGCTGCGCGCTTCACATGCCGCGTCGCTTCCGCCATCCGGCGGATTTTCTCCACATCGCCGCCCGACTCCTTGATCCCGATGATGTTGGGATGTTCCGCCAACTCGATCACCACTTCCGCCGGCATGTCGTATCCCGTAAACGACGGAACGTTGTAGATCAGCACCGGCAGCGGCGAACGATCGGCAACCGTGCGGTAGAAGGCCAGCAGGTTCGCGGGCTGCATCATCTTCTTGTAGAAATGCGGAGTACGCACCAGCGCAGCATCGTAGCCCAGTTCCGCCGCATATTCGGTAAGCCGCAAAGTTTCGCTGGCCGACTCAATTCCGGTGCCGGCAATCAGGACTTTGTTCGGAGCCGCCGCTTCGCGCGCGACCTTCAAGACTTCGCGGCGCTCGTCGTCGGAGAGCATGATCGCCTCGCCAGTCGAGCCCAGAATGACCAGGCCGGCCACTGGAGTTCTCGAATAGCGCTCAACATTGTGCTCGAGCTTTTTGAAATAGACGTTGCCGTCAGGATAGAAAGGCGTCGTAAGTGGAGGAAAAATACCTTGAAGGAGCATGGGATTCGCTGTCAGCAGATCAAGCTTATCAAATCCTCGAGCGACGATATTATCCCGAGCGAAGTCGAGGGGACCCTATTGTGACGCTTATGCCTAATCCAGCTTCCGCCTTTTCGGCCGGCGCCACAAAATGCGCAGGGTTCACAGCGCCAATCTGCACCAGCAAACCCAACTGGTCCCAGTTGTCCCAACCCTCGACGATCTTTCCGTCAACCATTCGCTGAATTGAAGTGCCGGTGACGGTAACTTTTTTCCCAGTCGGAGCGAATCCCAGGAATTCCCCCTGGTGAGTCATGGTTGATGTCCAGCGGGCCACCACTTTGTCTCCCTGCTCAATCACCTGGTCGATGGTGACCTTCAAATCGGGAAAGCGCTGTGCGCAGATCTACGGCAAGTGTCCTGAATTCCTTGAGGCCGATGTCGGTGTCGTGTTGCGCCTGTCCATGACCGATCGCGTCGGGCGACGCCATCTCGTCAATCGCTTCCATCCGGCCTTTGTTCCAGACTTCTTCAAACCAGCGGCGAATCAGAGCGCTATTTTCTTGCGCCATACTGCACCTCCGAGGGAAAGCTACCCTCTTTGGCCCTTCACTGTACGCTCCGCATGCAAGTGCTGCAATGCCTGTACCCGCAGCTCTCCGCGCTGCAAAGCCGCGATGCCTTCAGCCGCGGCTCGCGCCGCCGACAAGCGTCGTAATCGTAGGAATGCGCGCCTTCACCGCCGCGCGCCGGATCGCCTTCTCGTCGAACCAGGGATCGACCCCGTGCGGCGTATTGACGATCAGGTGAATGCGCTCGCCCTTGATGAGATCGACCACGTTGGGTCGTCCTTCTTTCACTTTGTAGACGCGCTCCACGGTCATGCCCGCGGATTCAATCACGTCAGCCGTTCCGGCCGTCGCCACCAGCTTGAAACCCATATCCACAAACTTGCGCGAAACTTCGGCCACGTCCGGCTTGTCATGATCGGTAACGCTGATGAAAACCATCCCCTGCGTGGGCAGCTTCTGTCCGGCCGCGGTCTGCGCCTTGGCAAAGGCTTCGCCGAAGTTGTCCGCCACGCCCATGACTTCGCCGGTAGACTTCATCTCCGGACCAAGCACGGTGTCGACTCCAGGAAACTTGTTCCAGGGAAATACTGGAGACTTCACGTAGTAGCAGTGCCCGGTATCGAGATCGGCCCGGCGCTCGATAAATTCCGGCAGAAATTCACGCAGCTTGCGCCCGGTCATCAAGCCGCGCCGCAATCTTCGCCATCGGCACGCCCGTCGCCTTCGAAACATAAGGCACGGTCCGCGAAGCCCGCGGATTCACTTCCAGAACATAAACCTTGCTGCCATCGGACAGCAAGAGCCAGAAATCACACTGGCCCGCGGAATCGCAAACTGAATATTCATCAGCCCGACAACTTTCAAAGCCCGAGCCAGCTTGAAGGTGTACTCCCGCATGCGCTGCAGAAGATGCTCCGGAATATCCACCGCCGGCAGCACACACGAAGAATCGCCGGAGTGAATGCCCGGCCTCCTCAATGTGCTGCATGATCCCGCCGATGACCACGTCTTCGCCATCCGAAAGCGCATCCACATCAACTTCGATCGCGTCTTCGAGGAAGTGATCGATCAGCACCGGACGGTCCTGCGAATACTCGACCGCTTCTTTCATGTAGCGGACGACCATCTCTTCGTCGTACGCAATCACCATGGCCCGCCCGCCAAGAACGTACGACGGCCGCACCAGCACTGGATATCCAACCCGGTTCGCACCTTCGATCGCTTCTTCGACCGAAGCCGCCATCGCGCCCGGAGCTTGCGGGATTTCGAGTTCATCGAGCAATTTGCCAAAGCGCTTGCGATCTTCCGCCAGATCAATCGACTCCGGCGACGTGCCGATAATATTCACGCCCGCAGCCTTCAGCGGCAACGCCAGATTCAAAGGCGTCTGTCCGCCAAACTGAACGATCACGCCGACCGGCGCGCCGCCAGAAGCCTCGTGCTCGCAGATGGCGAACACATCTTCCAGAGTCAGCGGCTCGAAGTAGAGACGATCGCTGGTGTCGTAGTCGGTCGAGACCGTCTCAGGATTGCAATTGATCATGATGGTCTCGTACCCATCATCGCGCAGCGCAAACGCCGCATGACAGCAGCAGTAATCGAACTCAATTCCCTGCCCGATACGATTCGGCCCGCTCCCCAGAATGATCACTTTCTTCTTCTCGGTCGGCGTAGCCTCGTCTTCCTCTTCGTAGGTCGAGTACAGATACGGCGTATAGCTCTCGAATTCCGCGGCGCAAGTGTCCACGCGCTTGTAGACCGGAGCAATCCCGTGCTTCTTGCGCAGGTGCCGAACTTTTTCCTGCGAGCCTTTTCCGTCCAGCCGCCAGACCTGCGCCAGCCGTCCGTCGGAGATCCCCATGCGCTTCGCCTCGCGCAGCACCTCCGTCGGAATCGATTCCATCGGATGCTTTTCCAATTCCAGCTGCATGTCGTTAATCTCTTTGAGCTGGTACAGGAACCACGGATCGATCGACGTCATCTTCGCCAACTGCTTGACGGTATGCCCCTGCCGCAACGCATAGCGAACGTACGAAAGCCGCTCCGGATGCGGCGTCACCAGCCGCTGCGTGAGGATCTTCGGCTCAATCTTCTCCGCCCCGGATTTCTTACCGGTATCGAGAGCCCGAACGCCCTTGAGCAGCGCCTCTTTGAATGTGCGTCCAATGGCCATCACTTCGCCGACAGACTTCATCTGCGGCCCAAGACTCTCATCGGCACCAGGAAACTTTTCAAACTGCCACTTGGGAATCTTCACGACCACGTAGTCGAGCGTCGGCTCAAAGCAGGCAGGCGTCTTGCGGGTAATGTCGTTAGGAATTTCATCCAGCGTGTAGCCCACAGCCAGCTTGGCGGCAATCTTCGCGATGGGAAATCCAGTCGCCTTCGAAGCCAGCGCCGACGACCGCGAAACCCGCGGGTTCATCTCAATGATGACCATCCGCCCCGTCGTCGGATGCACTCCAAACTGAATATTCGATCCGCCCGTCTCAACCCCAATTTCGCGGATCACCGCAATCGCCGCGTCGCGCATCGACTGATACTCGCGATCGGTCAGCGTCTGCGCCGGGGCCACGGTGATGGAATCCCCGGTATGCACACCCATGGGATCGAAGTTCTCAATCGAACAGATGATGATGACGTTATCTTTCAGATCACGCATCACCTCGAGCTCATATTCCTTCCACCCCAAAACCGATTCTTCGATCAGCGCTTCGTGGACCGGGAGAAAAATCAAGCCCGCGCGCCAGCACTTCCAGCATCTCTTCGCGGTTGTAAGCAATGCCGCCGCCGCTGCCGCCGAGCGTAAACGACGGACGCACGATCACCGGAAATCCAATCTTGCCGGCAAATTCCAGGCCATCTTTCAGGTTGTTCACCAGCGCCGACTTGGGAACATCGAGGCCAATCTTCTGCATCGCGTCTTTGAAGTAAAGACGGTCTTCAGCTTTCTTGATCGCCGCCACATTCGCGCCGATAAGCTGCACGTTGTACTTATCGAGTATGCCGCTATCGGAAAGTTCGATGGCCAGATTGAGCGCGGTCTGTCCGCCCACGGTAGGCAGGATGGCGAATCCCTGGCCGCCCGACAGTTCACGCTCGATGCGAATAATTTCTTCCAGATACTCGCGCGTGAGCGGCTCGATGTAAGTGCGGTCGGCGATCTCCGGATCGGTCATGATGGTGGCCGGATTGGAATTCGCCAGCACCACTTCAAATCCCTCAGCCTTCAGCGCCTTGCAAGCCTGCGTCCCGGAGTAATCAAACTCCGCCGACTGGCCAATGATGATAGGGCCAGAGCCGATGATCAGAATTTTCGAAATGTCAGTGCGTCGCGGCATTAGTTTTACTTGTCACTATGCAACTCTATGATCACAAGTGCTGTCAGGCCAAACTCCAGTCTGATCGATGTGCAATCAGGACTCGCAATCGGAGGGTCTGCTTTCAGGAGCGTAACTTTGCACTTCGAATCTTGTATTTTCGCGCCAACAGCCATATTCGCCCGATGCCATCGACATATATTGCCCCCCGCGATTTCACCTTGGCAGGAGATCGAAGCGAAACAACAGGAATTATCCTACTGACTTGATGGTCGAGCACGACGCTTCTGATGTTCGAGAATCCGCCACAGGCTTGGTCGTCATCCCAATGAAGCAAGTCGCGACTTATGCCGATCTCCGAGAGGGCATTGTCTAGTGCCACCCAATCGAACGCAAGCCAAATCGTCTCACTGCGACTTGACACGGATCGCAGGCCTCATGCCGTTCCATAAGCTCAAGCAGCCGCACCAACACCGTGATCGCCGATCAACTGCGATCGGAGGGACCTGCTTACGCGCAGCCTCACCCCTTCCACTCCTCCATCATCTTCACAAAATCCTTGAACAGATAATGCGAATCATGCGGACCCGGCGAAGCCTCAGGATGATATTGCACACAGAACAGCGGCAGATTCCGGTGCCGCATCCCTTCCAGCGTGTTGTCGTTCAGATCGATGTGCGTGAGCTCGACTTCACTCTGCGGCAGCGAATCCGGATCGACCGCGAAATTATGATTGTGCGCCGTGATCTCGATCTTCCCCGAATTCAACTGCTTCACCGGATGGTTCCCGCCATGATGTCCAAACTTCAGCTTGAAAGTTTTTCCGCCCAAGAGCGATTCCAGTGAGTTGATGCCCCAGGCAAATTCCGAAAATCGGCTGACGCCCCATCAGGCGGCGAATGTTGTCCACCGCGTACGTGCAAGGCTCAGGATCGCCCGGGCCCGTTCGACAAAAACACGCCATCCGGCTTCAGCGCGAGCACGTCTTCCGCCAAAGTCTGCGCCGGCACCACGGTGACTTTGCAGCCTTCGCCACGCAGCTTGCGCAGAATGTTCTGCTTGATGCCGTAGTCGTAGGCCACAACATGAAAGCGCGCCGGCTCGTCTTTGACGCCGACGACTTCGTCCGGCAGATGCGATCGCTCGCCGGTTTCCCAGACGTACGTGCTCTTGGTGCTGACAACTTTCGCCAGATCGGTCCCGTCCATCTTGGGAATGGATCGCGCCTTGGCCACCAGTTTGTCGGCGTCGGTTTCCAGAGTAGAAACGACGCCGCGCATCACGCCGTGGTCGCGCAAGTGCCGCACCAGCGCCCGCGAGTCGATCTCCGCCAGCACCGGAATCTTGAATTGTTCGAGATATTCTTCGGCGACCTGCTGCGAGCGCCAGTTTGAACTGGCACGAGAAAATTCGCGCACGATCAGTCCTTCTATATACGGACGCGTGGCTTCGTTGTCTTCGGCGTTGGTGCCGTAGTTGCCGATTTCAGGATTGGTGAGAACTACAATCTGGCCGCAGTAGGAAGGATCGGTGAAAATTTCCTGATAGCCAGTAATGGAAGTATTGAAAACGACTTCGCCGTAGCATTCGCCTTTGGCGCCGTATCCTTTGCCTCGGAAGACTCTGCCGTCTTCGAGCGCAAGCGTAGCTTGCATTCATGCTCCAGGGAGTGGATTTTCAGAATTTTAGCAGGGATACGAATTTCGCGAAACAAATGATTTCGATGATTTGGATTTTCTTCGCGAACTTTGCGGATTTCCTTGGCGTCCTTCGCGGTAAAAAGCTCTTAACCGCAAAGATCGCGAAGAAAGGCCGCGAAGTTCGCGAAGGAATTCCTTACCGCACTCTTCCCATTTTATCCACAGGCCAATACCCGAAAACCGCCTTGCCGTAGATAAATCCAACGTTGACCGGGCCAAAGTCGCGGCTGTCGTTCGACATGGTGCGATGATCGCCCAGCACGAAGTAGCTGTTAGGCGGTACCACGATCTCTCCATACGACCGCTGATCGGCGTAGGCTGCGGGTACGTAATCTTCTTCGAGAGCTTCACCGTTGACGAAGACTTCACCCGATTCAATGCGGATCCGGTCGCCCGCCAATGCAATCACCCGCTTGATAAAACTTTTTGAAGGATCGCGGGGATAGCGGAATACCACAACGTCTCCCCGTTGAATCGATTCCAACCGGTAGACGTATTTGTTGACGAAGATTCGTCTCCTGATCGTCGAGCGAAGGCATCATGCTAGTGCCTTCGACTTTCACTGGCTGGTAAAGAAAAACAATGATGAACGCGGAGATGGCCAGCGAAATCATCAAGTCGCGCAACCATACCGAAAGAACCGGCAAGGTGCGGGAGGGAGCAGGAGCGGCTATCTTGTTTGGGCGCGGACGCGATTCCGCGGGACGAGCTTGTTCCGGCATACTGGCTTTCATTATAACGGTTTAACTTGCTGTGGTTGTAGATCGCCATCGGTCGTCAGTCTTTGGCGGTCGGACACCGTCCGTTAGGTGGTTCGACGGGTACCTGGTGTTGAAGGCGGGGAGGCAAACTCCGGCTTGGAACTGCATTCGTAACGGCCCCCCGCAGCGCCTGCACTTTGATGGGCTGGGACCGCGATCACAATCGCCGTCCGGTCGAGGTAGGCAGGGGTCCGGACCAGTGGATACTGCGTTTTCGCGAGTAACCTTATCTCTGGTTACTGTCACACTGACATTGCTCGAAGTAGCACAATCGGGCCATTCCCTCCATTTCCCAAAGACAGTAGTCTGTTTGTGAGCAGACTTCGGGGGAGGGCTGTTCGACGAGCGTCCCATGACTCTTTGAGTCTGGGACGTTTTCGTTTTTGGGGAGAAAATCACCACAGAGGACATGGAGGACACCGAGAAAAACTACCTTGTCACCTCTGTGTCCTCCGTTTCCTCTGTGGTTGATTGCTTTGAACATTTGGGCTGTGATCTACGATAAAGTTAGCTAGTGAAAGTCGCGTTCATCATTGCGGTCTCGGTTCTGCTCACCCTAGCGCCAGGGATCGCTGCAAATCCAAGCCCCGACGTGCACGCCATCGCCCAGGCGGTGGATGACCGCTACAACCATCTGCGAACCTTGCAGGCCGAATTCGTCGAGACTTACGAGGGTGCCGGTATTGAACGCTCCGAGTCCGGCTCGCTGTGGCTGAAGAAGCCGGGAAAGATGCGTTGGGAGTACCGCACGCCGCGGGAGAAGCTCTTCCTTAGCGACGGCAAGGATGCCTGGTTTTACACCCCGGGAGATCGTCAGGTGCGGCGCACCTCGGTCAAGAAGCTGGACGATCTGCGCTCTCCTCTGGGATTCCTCCTGGGTAAGACCCGGCTGGAAAAGGAATTGGACGCCCTGGCCATGGCGCCTGATGTCGCTCCCCTGACCCCGGGCAATACCGTCCTGCGCGGGGTACCGAGGGCTATGGCGGATCGGATCAATCAAGTTATCCTCGAAATTACGCCCGACTTTCACATTGCACGCATCCAATTTGAAGAGGCGGATGAATCCGTAACCGAGTACCGCTTCACCGAACAGAAGGAAAATGGGGAAATCGCCGACCAGCGCTTCCGGTTCAACCCTCCGCCCGGAGCTGAGATTATTGATGGCAATTTTGGACCATAAAAAATAAGTGCAGCATTTTCATATTCGTACGCGCGGTCTTGAAAGAAGCGGATTGGCTTTAGCATCCTTACCAACGGAACCCCGAAGACACACTCGAAAGGGCATATTAACGCCGGTTTAATGCTTCTGAATGCTAGACTTGGGGTTGTTGGCTGACAGGCTGGGGAATGGCTCAATTTCTGGTAAAGGTCGCGGACGATCGTGGTCACCTGGCCCAGCAGGTGGAACATGGTTACTCGGAAGCCGAAGTCCGCGAACGCTTCGTGCAGCAAGGTTACCTGGTTTACTGGGTGAAACCCCGAGGCCTGTTTTCAGGCGGTAAGCTGCAATTGAGCGGACGGAAGGTAAAGCAGAGCCAGTTTGTCATCTTTAACCAGCAGTTCCTGACCCTGATCAAGGCTGGACTGCCGATACTGAATTCGCTGGACCTGCTGATCAAGCGGCAGAAAGACTCGAACTTGCAGTCCTTGCTGCAGAACGTTCGCGAGCGGGTGAAGAGCGGTGAACTGCTGTCGGATTCTTTCGCCGCCCAAGGAGTGTTTCCGCGAATTTACACCACCACGCTGATGGCGGGCGAAAAGAGCGGCAACATGGAGGAGGTGCTTGGCCGGTATATCGCGTTTCAGCGACTGGCCCTGACCTTCAAGAAGAAGCTGGCCGTGTCTCTGGTATACCCGGCGCTTCTGGTGACGATGGTGCTGGTCATGCTTGTGTTTCTGGTGACCTACGTAGTTCCCGAATTTGCGAAGCTCTTTGAAAATCTTAATGCGCAATTGCCTACCATCACGATCATTATGCTGGCAGTGGGCACGCGGGCGCAGAAGTACGCTCCCATCATTGCGATCGCGATTGTGGTCATCGGCATTGCGTTCTGGCGCTGGAAGAGCACTGACAGCGGGGCCGAGCGCATTGACGCTTTTATCCTTAAAATGCCGGGGCTGGGCGACATCTGGCTGAAGTATCAGGTGGCAAATTTTTCCCGCATGCTTTCGACTTTGCTGGCGGGCGGACTGCCGCTGGTGCCGTCTCTCGAAACCGCAGGCGCTTCGATGAGCAGCCGGCGCATTCTGAACGGAATCTCGGAAGCTGCGGTCCGGGTGCGCGAGGGCCAGACGCTTTCCGGCAGCCTGGAGCAGCAGAAGATGTTTCCCGATCTCTCGGTGGAGATGATCGAAGTCGGAGAATCTACCGGAGCTTTGCCGGCCATGCTGAATTCCGTGGCTGAGTTTTATGAAGAGGACGTGCAGACCGCGCTGGGAGCGACCATGGCGCTGATCGAGCCAGTCATTCTCATCGTGATGGCGGTATTCGTGGGCGGAGTGTTGATTTCGCTTTACCTGCCGATCTTCTCTTTGGGCGCGAATATTCACTGATCGAACAAACATTTGTTCGCAGGAAGATTTTTAGAAATGGCGAAAATAGCCGAAAGCAAACCGATTGTCGCACACGCAGGAAACGGCGGAGCCCGTGTCGCGCCCGCTCCTCACGTGGACGACCTCGCCCGTGCCCAGGACATTGCCCGCCGTTATCGCTGCGAGTTCATCGACCTGCACAACTTCCAGCTTCATCACGATCTGTTCAAGAAGATCCCCGTCGACCTGATGTTCCGTTATAACTTCGTCCCACTGGAAGAGACCGAGGACGGGCGCCTGGCCATCGCGATCGCCGATCCCAGCCAGCTGATGATGATCGATGAGATCAGCCTGCTGCTGAGCAAGCGCATCCTTACCAAGGTTTCTACACTGGCGCAGATCACCGAGATTCTCAAGAAAACGGAACAGTCGAAGCGCGTTCTGGAGGAAGCCAGCGAAGGCTTCACACTGGCAGTGGTTTCTGATGAAGAGGCTGGCGGCGCCGAAGACAGCATCTCAATCGATCGTCTGACCGCTCAAGGCGACATCAGTCCGATCATTCGCCTGGTGGACACCACCATCTTCACCGCTCTGCAGCGCCGGGCCAGCGACATTCATATCGAGACTCGGGACGATTCGGTTTGCATCAAGTTCCGCATCGACGGCGTGCTCACGCAGGCCATGCCGCCCATCGGCAAGGAACACCACTCCACCATCATTTCGCGTATCAAGGTGATGAGCGAGCTCGACATTTCCGAGCGCCGCGTGCCGCAGGACGGCCGCTTCCGGGTGAAGTACGGTAATCCGGAACGCCCTATCGATTTCCGCGTTTCGATCATGCCGTCGATTCACGGCGAAGACGCTGTGCTCCGCGTCCTCGACAAAGAGTCGATGAGCGAGAAGTTTCACAAGCTGGTGCTCGACGTCGTCGGCTTCGATCCCGATGACCTGAAAAAATTCCGGCGTTACATCGCCGAGCCTTACGGGATGGTGCTGGTAACGGGACCGACCGGAAGCGGCAAGACCACAACGCTATACGCTGCGGTCAGCGAGATCCGTACCGAAGAAGACAAGATCATCACCATTGAAGATCCGGTCGAATATCAGATTCGCGGCATTACGCAGATTCCGGTCAACGAGAAAAAGGGTCTGACATTTGCGCGTGGACTGCGTTCAATTCTCCGCCACGATCCCGACAAGATCATGGTCGGCGAAATCCGCGACACCGAGACGGCGCAGATCGCCATTCAGTCGGCGCTTACCGGGCATCTGGTGTTCACAACCGTCCACGCCAACAACGTTGTCGACGTCATCGGCCGCTTCCTGAATATGGGCGTCGAGCCTTACAACTTTGTTTCCGCACTGAATTGCATTCTGGCGCAGCGCCTCGTCCGGCTGATCTGTGAATCTTGCCGGACGGTTGTGCACTACCCTTCCGAAGTCCTGGAAGCCAGTGGACTCGATCCGGGACAGTGGTCGCAGGTCGCGTTTTACGAAGGCCAGGGCTGCATCGAGTGTGCTGGCACCGGGTTCAGGGGACGGACGGCCATCCACGAACTGCTCGACCTCAGCGACCGCATCCGCGAGATGATTCTGGTGAAGAAGCCGACTTCTGAAATCCGGCGCGCCGCCCGCGAGGAGGGCATGCGCTTCCTGCGCGAGTCAGCCCTCGACAAGGTCAGGCTGGGCATGACCACGCTGAAGGAAATCAATAAAGTCACGTTCATCGAAAATATGCGGTGAGGCAGTCGTCAGTCTTCGGTCGTCGGTCTTCAGCAAATCCCTGATAGACGGTTCCGTGGTTGGCTGACGACTGACGACCGAAGACTGACGACTGAACTGGTACAGTGCCCTTCCGGCTATTGCAATTCAAGGCTCAACCGCGTTTTACTTGTAGGATCACTTCATACCCATGAGTCGTGTACCTAATTCCGGATCCAGGCCGAAGCTGGCCTGCGAAATCTCTGCCGACCGCGTATTAGTGGGCCGGGTTTCCGAAAATGGTGGACGTGTGCTGGAGGCGTGCGCGTCGAGCGATCTGGCCTCCGGCAGCGTCGTCCCTGACCTCATCGAAATGAATTTGCGACAACCGGAATTGGTCTATGAAGCGATTCGCGACACCCTGGGCAGTATCGGCGGACGTTCTCGTGATGTGATTGCAGTGCTGCCGGACGCTGCGGTGCGCGTAGTCCTGCTTGACTTCGAGACTCTGCCCTCCAAACGGGACGAGGTCGAGGGCGTAGTCCGCTTCCGGCTTGAAGAAGTCGTTACCGTTTGACGTGGACAAAGCCAAAGTCTCCTATCATGTGCAGCCCACCAGAACAGGTGTCCGGGTGATCGCGGCGGTGGCGCTGGCCAATGTGGTTGAGGATTATGAAGCTGTGTTCCGTCAGGCCGGTTACCAACCCGGAGTCGTAATGCCATCGATGTTAGCTGCCCTGGGCGCGGCGAATGCGCCGCAGCCTGCGCTGGTCATCAAGGTGGACGCACGCACCACCAGCATCGCAATCCTGGACGGCCAGCAGCTTTTGCTGTTTCGCACTCTGGAAAACACTCGTGGCGTGAACATCAGCGGAGAACAACTGGCGGAAGAGGTTTATCCGTCGGTAGTATTCTTTCAGGACACATATCAACTCAATATCGGCCAGATTTTTGTGGCCGGGCTGCCCGAATCTGGCGGCGCTTTCCCTGCTCTGCGCGCTCAGACTGGCGCTGAAGTCAGGGACCTGGTATCGCCGTCACAACTGGGTGGCAGCGTAGGTTCGATTCCCCAGTGGAGAATGGCCGGAGTCGTAGGAGCATTGCTTTCCTGAAATGCGCATTGACATCAATCTCGCCAGCCATCCTTACGAAGACGCAGGCCCGTTGTGGCTGCGTTGGGGCGGAGCCTTGGCTGCGGTTGCTGTTCTGACGTTGATCCTGCTGTACAGTGCGCTCTCGGGATGGGCTTCCGCGCGTAGCGATCGCAATCTGATTGAGCAGCGGGAACAACAGATTGCCGCACGCGACCAGCAGAAAGTTAAAGCCGAAGAGACCCTTAACCTGCCGGCCAATCGCGGTACCCGCGACCGCGCCCAGTTTCTGAACGATCTGTTCCTGCGCAAAGCGTTTTCCTGGACGAAGCTGTTCGAAGACATGGAGCGGGTCATGCCTCCCCGGCTGCACGTGGTTTCGATTCGTCCCGAAAGAACTTTGGACAACCAGTTGGAAATCAAGATCGTGGTCGCTGGGGAATCGCGCGACCGCGCCATCGAGTTAGTGAAAAAGATGGAAAGCTCACAACGGTTTCAGCAGACCCAGATCGAGCAGGAATCGAGCGGCACTGGCCAGACACCCGGCGACAATGTGCAATTTGACATCAGCACCATGTACGTGCCGGACATCGACACCGAAAAGCGGGGTGCTCAATGATGCCCGACGCTCTGGCGATGCGGAACAAGATAAAGATTGCCATTGCAGCGTTGCTGGTGGTGGATATCATCGCCGTGGTTCTCCTGTTTTCCCCGCTGGTTGGGTCCGAGCGGTCGCGTCGCGAGCAACTGGACCTGTTATGGCAGGAGTTGCAGCGCAAGACCCACGAGGCTGAGCCACTCAAGAACGTAGACAAGAAAATCGCGGTCGCGAGCCAGCAGGTTGACGAATTTTATAAAAACCGCCTGCCAACACAAGACTCCGCAATTTACGATGAACTGGGCAAGGTGGCGAAGCAGAGTGGAGTAAAGATCGGACAGATCCGCTCTAAAGGAAAAGACTCGGACGCGGTCGGTCTCCGCCCGGTGGAGATTCAGGCGGATTTTTCCGGCGATTATCTGCAACTGGTCCGCTTCATCAACTCGCTGGAGCGCGATCCTCTTTTCTTTATTATTGACAGTGTGGAACTGGGTGGCGAGCAGGGCGGCGTGGTCAAGCTGCAATTGAAACTGGAAACGTATCAGAAGGCGAGCATCTGATGCAGTTGGGAACGGAAGACCGGAAGAAAACGATTGCAGCCGTCGCACTGGCCGTATTGGCCCTGGTGCTGGTAGTGATGCGTTTTATTCCCGGTTCGCCCGCATCCGCCAAAGCCCCGACTCCGGCCGTGGTGCCCGAGGTGGCATCCCGCCCGGTACGCTCCGCACGGACCACGGGCACCAGAACCGGAGCAAAGAAAAAAGCTCTCAGCACCGCACCCCGCTCACTCGATCCGACGCTTCGCTATGACTGGCTTAAGGCCAGCGAGGACACCAAGTACTCAGGCACGGGACGAAACATCTTCCGCGCGGAAGTCGAGATTCCGAAACCGATCGTGTCGGTCATGAAAAAGCCGGTGGTTCAGGTGCCGCAGGGACCGCCTCCGCCCCCACCCATCAATCTCAAGTTTTTCGGCTTTGCCAACAAACCCGGAGAAGCCAAAAAGATCTTCCTGTCGCAGGGAGAGGACGTGTTCATCGCCGGAGAAGGCGACATCATCGATCGCCGTTACAGGATTCTCCACATCACGCCGGTCTCGGTGGAAGTGGAAGATGTGCTGAACAATAACCGGCAGAGTATTCCGTTGACGCCGGGCTAAACTCGTCGTTGGTCCTTGGTCGTTGGCCTTTGGCCGTTCGGCTTTGGCTTTTCGTCTTTGGCCAACGACCAAAGGCCAAGGACCAACGACGCTTTTGAACTCTTATGTCCTTGCGCATCCCAGGATTCCCGTTTCCGCCGCCGTTCCGAACAAGGTTACATCCTGCTCATGCTGATGCTGTTCGTGACCCTGCTGGCGATCGCCGCCGGCGCGGTCGCTCCCACCATTGCCTTTCGGGTGAAGCGCGATCGCGAAGAGGAGATGATCCATCGCGGGAACGCAGTATTCGCGGGCGATTCGCGCTACGTGAAGAAAACCGGCCGTTACCCCACCCGCCTCGAAGACCTGGAAAATACCAACAACATTCGCTTCCTGCGGAAGCGCTACAAAGATCCCGTCACCGGCAAGGATTTCAAATTGCTGCACGTCGGAGAAGTGCAGACTGACGAGCACGCCGGGAATAGCCGGAGCGCAGCCGGTCGGGGCGCCAACGGCGGCGCCAGGCTGGTGGAGCGGCCTTCTGGGAGCGGCAGGCACCATGCTGGCACGGCCGCCGACGCAGTCCGGGATGGGTGCGACCTGGCTCCGACGCTTCTGAATCCGGACGCGTCAGCCGACTCGGGCGCGGACGCAACCTCCGATAAGCCGGATTCGCCGGATGCCTCCAAGTCCGACTCGGCATCCCGGCGGGCGGGATTGGCAGCGCTCAGTTCTCCAGCGCGGTTTTTGGCGGCGGCCCTATCGTCGGCGTGGCCAGCATCAGCAAGGCAACGACGATTCGCGAGTTCAATCACAAGAACCACTACAACCAGTGGCAGTTCATCTACGACCCAACCATGGACCGCGGCGGCCTGATCACGACGCCAGCGCAGCCTGCCGTTGCAAACGGCAGCTCCGCTGCAGCAGCAGAATTCGTCCAGTCCCAATTCACCCGGAACGCAGAGCTCGTTTGGCGGGATGCAGAGTACGCCGCCGGCGCAACTCCACACAGCAGCCACAGTAAGAACCAGGGGAGTCGATCGGGATAGATTTGACGGGCGAGGACGCCCAGTCCTCCATCAGCCGATTCGTCTATTTCTTCGCGTCGACTGATCCGTTCCAGTTCAATCACAGCAATCCATTGCCGGTTGCGGGTCTCGTTGTACACCACGTTTCCGCCCAGGATCTGAGCGGCCGCCGTGGGCGGCACGATCGTGGTGGTAGTCGAAGAACCGTTGCTTCCATTCCTGCCACAAGCTGCCAATGCTCGCAGCAAAGGATGTGCAGGCTCGTACTTGGTGGAGAACACGAGCGCGACTTCGAAAGTCGGAGCGCAGATCATTCGAACGGGCATCGGCCGCTGACATCAGTTGCTCCAGCGCGAAGTGTTCAATGCGCACCACGCGCATCGGCCGGGTGACATAGCCCAGGTACGGACGCGTCAGTTCGTCGCTGGCCGGCCAGGCGGTAAGCACCCGCGCCATGGGATAGCGCGCTTCCAGGAATTCTTCGGCCCGCTGGTGCAACGGATGTAGTCCGCGTAGGCCAGATTGTCTTCCGGAGCGAAACCGTAGGGCGGGTTGGTAAACCATCCCAGCCACGAACATCAGGGCGATGATTGCGACCACGCCGCGCCACAGACGCACTCTGCGCCAGAGCGTGGACACGCAGACCAGAATTACCAGCGGCACCACCGGCAACATGTAGCGCGCCAGTTCCGCGCCGCCCACCATCGCCATGGCGAGCACGTACGCCACCATCACCGCGAGCATGGCGAACTGCGCGTCCAGGGCAATGCGCGGACGTTCACCATTCTGGTCGCGCAGCGGAGGCAGCCACATGGCGAACAACGCCGCCAGCGTCAGCATCAGAAGATGAAAATAGCCGCAGGGTCTGCCACAGACGAACCAGCAAGGCGAGCAGGATTCGAAGAGGCTGGATGCGTGGCCTGCGACGTTGTAGCGAAAAAACTCCGGATTGCCGAAAACAAATCCGGTCTTCCAGTAGTGGAAAACGTACCAGGCGGTCAGCGGAATAAGTGGAACCAGAAGGAAGTCCGGTTGCGGGAATCTTCGCTCCGGCAGAGTCTTTCCTCCCAGCGACGCGCCAGCGCCGCGGCATGAAGATCCCAGGCGAACAAAGCCAGCGGCGCCAGGATCGCAGTCTCTTTGGTCAAGCTGGCGAGCGAGAACCAGAGCGCGGCGTCCCATCCTCTGCCCTTCATGTAGGCGTTCAGTCCCCAGAAGGTAAGTCCGGCAGCCGCCAGGTCGAGGTGGACGAGAGAGCTTTGCGCGAAGAACACAGGATAGAGCGCGGTCAGGACCGTGGTCGCGACCGCGACTTCGACGTTGGCCAACGTTTCCGCCAGCCGGAATAAGCCGAGCAGAGCAAACGATGATGCCAGCAGAAGCATCGCGGTTCGGGTCACGATGGGCGCGAAACCGGCCAGCTTCCACCACAGCGCCAGATAGGCCATCAGCAGCGGCGGGTGCGCGTTGGAAACGGTGGAGTGCGGAATCGGGCTGCCGGTCAGCAGCAGATCGCGCGCGGCCGGCACGTAGTAGCCGGCTTCGTCCCAGAAATACGGGCAGGCGCAGCAAGCGGCGCATGCAGGGCCATGAGCGCCACAAAGGCGATAGCAAAGACGAGTCCCGGGATGAACGCCTCGCGAAGGGTGGTCAAGGGTTGTCAATACAGTGGATGGATGCTGTGTCTGCCGGCTAGTGCACCGGGCCGGGAGCCATCATACGCGGATCCAGTTTGATCTCACCAAACGTGCTTTCGTACCCGGCTACATTCTGCTGCAGGATGGCCGACAGCGCTTTGGCCTGCTGCGGACTCAGATAAATCCCCTGAAAATTATTGACTTCGACCTGGGACTCACTCTGCTGCTGAAGGGTCCCGAATACCAGAAAGAAATCCCAGACGTTCACCCGCACCTGCACGCTGTTGGCATAAGTCTCGCGATAGTCGGGAGTGTTGGTCAGTTTGATATTGGGCTGAATTGGGTTCGACATAGGAAAGTGCAAGTGTAGCGGGATTGGGCCCGGGAAACAACGCAACAAGTCGAATGGCAAGAGCACAGTGTCATCCTGAGCGGAGCTGAACGTTTCGCTTGCGAAACGCTCAGCGGAGTCGAAGGACCCACCCTCTCCGCATTGCCATCGCCAGGAATGTTCGTCTGTGGCTCGAGTGCCACTGCGATGTTTGGTCAACCGGCTTCGCTGCCGAGCGACGACCGCCCTGATTCCGGCCAAACAAGATCGAATGCGCAGCATCCTTGCGGGAATGATACGTTATACGAATCCAGAAGCCCTCGGTTGCCAGGAACGAACGGGTCACTCTTGGGGTATGAACTGATGGCACCGCGGCAAGGAACAAACAGAAGATGACAATCAGCAGACGCGAGTTCATCGCCAGAATCGCGCGGTCTGGCGGCTATCGGCGCCGCCTTCATGACCATGCACTCGCTGGGGCTTCTGGGCATGGTCGAGACCGAGCAGCGGAAGGACTTCCCCCTGCCGCCCTCGACCGGTCGCGGAACGAAAGTGATTATTCTCGGCGCCGGAATTGCCGGGCTGGTCTCCGCCTACGAGATGCGGCGGGCCGGATTCGACTGCACCGTGCTGGAAGCGCGCGAGCGTCCCGGCGGGCGCAACTGGACTCTGCGTGCCGGATCGAAGCTGGCTCTTCAACGATGGGACATCGCAGGCTTGTACGTTCGACGAGGGAAATTACTTCAACGCGGCCCGGCGCGTCTGCCCTCCATACACAAGACCATGCTGGGTTACTGCAACGAACTGGGAGTGGAACTTGAGGTCGAGGTAAATAGCTCGCGCAGCACGCTGCTGCAGAGTGACGACGTGTTTGACGGCAAACCCATTCGCCAGGCGCAGGCCATCAACGATACTCGCGGCCATGTCGCCGAATTGCTGGCCAAATGCGTGCAACAGGGCGCGCTCGATCAGGCCTTCACTCAGGACGACCACGCCGCGGTCATGGAATTTCTCAAGACCTATGGCGCCCTGGGAAAGAACTATCAGTACACCGGCTCATCGCGCTCCGGCGACCAGCAATTGCCCGGCGCGGGCGACCAGATTGAAATCCCCCGCGCACCTCTCTCTTTCTCGGACCTGCTCAAGTCGAAGTTCTGCCAGCCCATGCTTTTTGAAGAACTGCTCGACATGCAGGCCACCATGTTCCAACCGGTTGGCGGCATGGACCGGATTCCTTACGCCTTCGCGCGTTCTCTCGGCGATGTCGTCCGCTATAACTCGCCGGTCACCGAAATCAGAAAAACAACCGACGGCGTCAGGGTGTTGTACCGCAAAGGAGAATCCGGCCCGGTTGAGTCGGTCGAGGCGGCCTATTGCATTTGCGCGATGCCGCTGACCATTCTCAAGACCATACCCAACGACTTCGCTCCGCGCGTGAAATCGGCGATCGAGCAGGTCGTCTATGACTCTGCCTACAAAATTGCGTGGGAATCGCGACGCTTCTGGGAGCAGGACGGCGACGAGATTTACGGCGGCATCTCGTTTCTTACGACCGGCCCGATCAGTCTGGTCTGGTATCCCAGCGCGAAGCTGATGTCGAAACGCGGCGTACTCATCTCCGGCTACGCCGTGGAGAACTGGACTGAGTTCGGCAAGCTGCCGAGCCATGAGGCGAAGATTGCTGCTTCCAGAGCCGCGGTGGAAAAACTGCATCCCGGCAAGAGCAAGGAACTGGAGAAGCCGATTTATATGTCCTGGGGCAAGGTACCTTATAGCCTGGGATCCTGGGTCAGTCGCGGACCTGACTATCCTGCTTCGGCCGACGACCCTTACTTTCAGGGGCGCCTACAGAGAATTCATCGTTCCCGATGATCGGATCTATTTTGCCGGAGACCACTGCAGTCATATCATCGGCTGGCAGGAAGGCGCAGCCCTGGCAGCCCAGAGGGCGATCGCGATGATTGTCAGACCGGGTCAACAGCGTAGGGGCGGACGCTCTCGTCCGCCCTGGCGGAGCGAAGCTCCGCTAGCTTCCAGGCGAGCTGCGCCGCCCGCGACGCGAAGGGGCGTCCGGTCTACGCGATTGTTGCTGCTGCATTTCAGTGCGCCCGCAGGCGCAGGAACAAAATCGCACCGACCGGGTGCCCACCGTAGATCGGTTTCAGCGACATCCGGCACGCCGTACCAGGTAAATTGTCCACCCAGCCCAGTCGGACAGATGCGGAATGTGGCCGACTTCCCTTTCATAGCCCGCTGTGTAAGCCTGCACTCGGGTGAAATATCGTTCGCTGAATCCGGGCGGTTCGGGATTGCCGCCGAGCAGAAGCTCATTGGTACGGTCCACATTTTCGATGCGAGTCCAGGCATAGTTGCGCTCGAGAAATCGCACCGTCGATTCCAGCAGATAGCTGTTGCCGACGTTGCCTCCGGCAACATCCTGATTTCTGCCCCAGAGCAGCAACGACGCCCAGTTCCCTTTCGGCAAAGGACGGTTGTACTGCACCGACGCGGTCATGCGCCTGACGTCTTCAGCGGGCGCAAGCTACTCCGGGCTGTGCATCTGCGCAATGGAATATTGCAGACTCCAGTTCTGTCCGGGATTGGCGCGTGACCCGCGCCGACCACGAGTCTATCTTCCCGGAATTGATGTTCCAGCGGAACTCATCGGGCTCGCGTCCGTGAAATCCCGAGGCTTCCACGCGACGTTACGATGGGTGATGCCCAGGGTGACGACATCGGCCGCAATGTGCGTGGAGTCCTGAAGATGATGTCCCAGCGGCGCGATGGGATCTTCCGACGCCGACGCCCGATGCGGATACGCCGGCGGCCCCATCGCCGGATCTCCCATGGGCGCGGCGTATACCGACAACAACGTATGCTCCGCCAGACTTGTAGTCGTACAAAGCGGCGAGTTCCATGAAGAAATCATGAGGATGCTGGCCATCGACGATCGGACGTCCGAATGCCGTTTCTCCCTGCTGGAACAGCTCGGGATAGAACCGCTTCGAAACCGTGGCAGGTTCAAAGCTGAGCATGGTGCGAAGTGTCAGCGTACCCTTGCCAAATTTTCGTTGCGCCATCGGCATCCACCAGTTGGTGGAAAACAGCTTGTCGTAGCCGCGCGGACCACTCTGCTGCGTCTCGATTAGAAAACCTTCGCCGTGAAACATGAGCGTCCAACTACCCTTGGTGGTCATGAGCATTTCGGTGGGAGTGGAATTGGGCTCTGCGTCAGTGCCTGACGTTGCGTGCTGCAACCTAGACTCAATGAGTGACTTCGGTTGCATGTTCATCTTTTCGGTTGAGGTGTTGTGGGTATCCATACCAGGCATGCCGGGCATTTCTTGCGCAGAATGCGACGGTCCCGAAATGTCCATGGGTTCGTCGGAAGTCTGGCCCACAGCCCGAAAAACCGGCAGTATGAGACACAACAAGATTACGAGAGCAACAAGAAATAGTTTCCGCACCAATATCCCCTTGGCGTTAAAAACGAAATGCCGTTCAGGCCTTCCGGCCCGCAGGATGGAAATTGGTCAGGTTTAGACGCGGAGAGGAATCGTACGAGGGGGATCAGGCGACGAGACTGTTGCACTACCAGAATCGTTACGCGTAGAGATCAGCAACGCAGCTGGTTGACGTTGAACCGCGACCCCGACAACCAGAGGCGGTCGCGGAGTTGCAGCAATTTGTAGCAGAGCAGAATTATGCCCAACCTGGCAGCAGCGATAGGATGGCGTCGGCGCAGGAGACGTCGCACCCTGCTGGTGGCAACCGCCAGCAGGAACGGTCCCGGCGTGCATGGTCCCGGTTTCTTGCCAGGGCAACAAAACCGTCGCCAATCCCAGCACCAGAAGCACCGCGAGCACCCTGGAAGCGCGTTTCTCCATCACTGCTCATTATATGCGCGAGCCATCACAGACTTAAAAAGGAATGAATGGATCAGTTAAAATAAACGCAAGCCGGGATGGCGGAATTGGCAGACGCGTTGGACTTAGGAACCTCAAACAGAATTGCGAGGAATTGCACGAAGTTGCAAGGGCTTCTGTTTATGCGGGTTTTAGCGATTCAGGCTGGCAACGGCTTGCACGGAATAGCACCAAATTACAAACCAAACTGACACCAAAACTGAAACCAAAGTTCCACTTCTTGAACGGCATAATCTAAAAACGTAGCCACAGCGCTTCCTCCACTCTTTCAAGCTTGTTCCCTTTGACTAGACCGGCGCGCCAACTCTCAAAGTATTCGCAGAGTGTCGTCATGTGGGAATCCTGAGAGCGAAACGATGTCTTGCAATAGCATTGCCTTCCCAGGCATCATCACGGACAAAACTTTTTCGGATTGCTTGTCCACCACTTTCGCTCCAGGTGTTCGATTTTGACATTGCAGACCCGCGGTGACTACCACGTAACGACTTCGTGCAGGAAGTTGGTACGGAACGAACGGGAGGACAATCGCAAAGGCGATAGGAAAACAGCTTAGCTGGAGGAGGAAATGGTGAGAGCGACACGCACAAGAATGTACATCCGATGAGGTATGCCCTCCGTTGACTACCCGGTAGCACGCATAGAATTGCTTCCCGAGCCGAGAGGCACACGAGCGTGGATCGTGGTGCCACGCTTGGGTTGCGATTCGATTGAAAACGTTCCGTTCACCAATTTTAGCCGCTCCTCCATGCTGATCAGGCCCAAGCCTCGGCTCTCCCTTGCAACTTGGCTAACAAAGCCCGAGCCGGAGTCGCTAACCGTGAGATGAATCTCCTCCGAAGTTTCCCACAGTTGCGCTTGGAAGTGCCGTACCCCGCTGTGTTTTGCCGCATTGTGGAGGGCTTCTTGCAAAACTCGGAAGAGGCAAAGATCAACGTCCGGTGACAAAGGGCTAGGCAAATCGTGGGTTTGGAGGTCAATCTCCACTTTCTGCTTCTCGCCGAATTCTCGGCAGAAGCTTCTCATGGCTCCTGCAATACCCAGATATTCCAGTTTCGCCGAATGCAACTCGTGCGACAAGAATTGAATATCGGCCGCTATCTCGGAGGTCTGTTTTCGCAGTTCACCGATGCGGCTTGGGACTTCAGACAAATTGGGAGGGCTTTGTTGGAGTTGATCTAACTCGATGGTCAACATTGCAAGACGTTGACCGATGTCGTCGTGGAGTTCTCTGGCAATCCGGGAACGTTCCTGCTCTTGTGCCTCCATCATCCTGCGGCTTACGTCTGCAAGGGCAGCTTCAGCCAGTTTACGCTCGGTGATGTCAACACTAATCCCGATGTAACCCTCAAACGAACGGTCCTGAGTAAACCTCGGTACTCCAATGCCTAGCATCCACCGATACTCTCCGTCGTGCCGCCGTAGCCGATACTCAATTGTGAATTTCTCTTGCCGATTAAAGGATTGCGAGTAGGTTTCGAGACTCCGCTGCAAATCCTCCGGGTGGACACCTTCTGTCCAGCCTTTTCCAAGCTCCGCATCAAGTGATCGTCCGGTAAAATCCAGCCAAGTCTTGTTGAAGTAGGTGCGGAGTTTGTCCGTGCGCGCCATCCAGATCAACGCCGGAGCAGCGTTGGCGACCAATCGGAAGCGTTCTTCGCTCTCGCGCAGTTTATCTGTGGCTTGCTGCCGCCAACGCTCGTAAAGGAGAACCACAAATCCGACACAAATGGCAGCTATAACGTCGTCCAAGAGCGCTAAGAAACCATGAACATTATGAACGTTCAGCCAGACTGTTAGCCCGCTCCCAAGAAGAAAGACGCAAACACTCGCGCCGATGCTCTTGAATGCTCCACTCCAGCCGTGACTCCACTTGCTGGACTCTTTTGTCATATACAGCTCAAACTAGCTTTATCGCAATCGGGAGGAGCGCATCGGGCATCCTGAGGCAGTTGTCCCTCATGTCTGATTCACTCCTGCGCAATGAGTGAATCGCCCATGTACAGTTTACACCTCAAGCTGGTGGATGGCTTTAAGCTCGGCTCTTAAACTGGCAATTATTTCCTCTTTTTATTCTTCCTCGGTCAATAATCGATGGCGACCTAGCAAAAGTGCTAGCTGACTAGGCACATGAGAGCAGGTATTCTGGGCCAGTTCAGAATCGCAACGCGGTCATGGGCAAGTGTTCGGGAAACCGACGTTCGGACCCTCACGACTGCATTGCCTTCATTCATGTATCGCTTAAAGCCGGACCATGCAGGTTCGGCTTTTTTGCTCTTAAGGAATTTCTCCAACCCCAATCAGGCGTCGCCCGGAATATAGCTTCGCCACCAGAATCAGCGACCAAAATGTGCGCGTGAGCGACGCGAGTTTTTCAAAGGCTCCAGCCGGGCCACCAATATGATTAGCAACCCGAAGGCTGTCAGAAACGCCATCATCAGTAATGTGGTGAGAATCGAATAAGCCGTCCATCGTTTCCATCGGCTATCGCCCGAAAATCGCCAGGCGAACAAGAGCAGGACCAGCAGCGAAGAATTGAAGGCGATCAAATTGCAAACCAAATGCAGCGGCTCGTGAATGAAGATCGCATCACCAGCCACACCGACCCCAGACAGAAATTGAAAGGTTGGAATCAGGACTGCGCCCCGCCCTGCGCCCAGCTCTCTGCCCAGCGCTAAGGCAAATGTCATCAACATCAGCCCAAAGACAAGAAAAATTAATCCGTTGTGCCACCCTAAAGCAGTGAATTCAAGGGCGCTGATCGTCCCCCGCAGTGTGTCGTAGTTTGCAGCCCTGGCCCCCAGATAGACCTTACGATTTGCCTTGATCCTGGCGATACCAAAAATGACGAAGGTCGCACGATCAAGATGACAACTGAAGTCTATGATCTTCTGAAGCAGTGCGTGGCTGGAAAAGCTGGAAGTGATTATGTGTTTACCAGAGACGGCAGGCCTATCTTGGATTTCCGTGGGGCATGGTGGGCGCTCTGCGTAAAGGCTGGCGTGGGGAAATTCGGAGCCAAAGACAAGCGCGGTAAACGTCCCTATCAAGGGCTCTCTTTCACGACCTCAGGCGTTCTGCTGTTCGCAATATGGTGGCGGCTGGAATTCCCGAAGTAGTTTGCATGAAGATCAGTGGCCACAAGAGCAGATCGGTATTTGATCGCTATAATGTCGTATCGACTTCTGACGTGGCAGAAGCAACGCAGAAGCTCGAAAATCGGAAATTGCAGGCTAAAATGGAACTGACACAAAACTAGCACCAGCACTTCAGAGACAACATGGAAAGTCGCTGAAGACCGCATAAACACTACGTGCCGGGATGGCGGAATTGGCAGACGTACATCGGCCGGCGCGTCCGCCTCAAGTTCATCGATGACATCAGGAAGGCGAATGCCCAGAAGAGGAAGCGGCCGTCGACCGTCTCCTACAGCGATGCCATTCTCCTCCCGCCGGCTCCGACGGTGTCTATCGGACGCCTAACCATCACTGCCATGTATGCCAGGACGTTTTACGCGAAGAGGAAGGATGCAAAGCACTGTAGCGAACGGTGTCAAAAAAGAGCCGAACGGGTGATTGTCGGAGATAAGTTACGAATAGGTTTGACGAAGAGGGAAAAAGGGCAAAGCCATGAAGAAGCAAATCGAGCAATTGAAGAAACAGATCGCGGACCTGCAGGCGTTCTGCGCGGTCCTGACGCCGGTCTTTGAGAAAGAGTATCGGCGCAGGAAGAAGGCGAAGGCTCTGTGACACCCGAAAGAGAAAAGAGCTCCAAGAGATTGTTGCGGAGCAGGTCGCCGAGAGATGGCCGCCGAGGCCGCCGTCGACAAGATCGCGGCCATGAAGCCCAGATCTTCGAAGCCGGAGGGGTGGGACTTCGAGGAGGAGCGCGCAGAGCACGCTCTTCAGCAGAGGCAGAGGGCTCGGGTGGCGAAGCGGCCGGTGCGCAGGAAGCCGGCGCCGGAGTGTCCTCCGAGGCTATTTCCCATGGGAAAGCCAGGGTACTTCGTCAACGATGAATTTGAAATCGTCGGTCCCCGCGGCCGCAGGCTCAGCACAGACGCTTCACCCCTACACCGGCCGGCCACGGGTCCAGGTTTATGTTGAGACAAATATGGAGGGTAAGCGGTTGAGGGCGTGGCTGGATCCGGAAGAGGAGTACAAGAAAGCCTATTTGCTGAAGTACGGTGTAGATCCTGCATGACGGTGTAGTTTTTGGCATGGCACTGTTTTTAGAATCGCGCAGTAGAATTAGAAATCAATTCTCTCTACTCCGGCTCAGAAAAATGCTACACCGGTGTAGAAGTTGCGAGTGGCCGACAGTGAAAACGCAGTTGCGACCGCAGCTGTAAAGTGTTGATTCTATTACTGCGGTTTTACTGCGGTTTTGACCTCAGCTGCGGACAGTTGGCCGATCAGTTGGCAGCCGCCAGCTCAGAAATCCCTTCCCGAATGACCCCACGTAAGAAAACCCGCACCTACTATGGCAAGCCATGCGACCGCCACGGCGACGTTCTCCGGTACAGGAGTAGCCGCGGATGTGTCGAGTGCGCTTATGAAGCCAGCCAGCGGTATGCTGCCGACAACCCCGTCAAGAAGCGTCAGCAAGACCGGCGATGGAAGCGCATCAATAGAGAGCTGATCTCCAAGCGCCGGACGACTCCAGAGTATCGCGCGCAAGTCCGAGCCTATTACGCCCGCCGTGGTAATCGTTGCACCCCATCGACCACGCTCAAAGCCGCATAAATAAAGGGTCGCGCAGCCCGACGCCCGCACACAAAGTTCGGCCGCTCAGCCTAGGGAGCCTTGATTTCTTTCCAGAACGAAAGCCGGCCGGAGAGCCCCCTGCGCGGCGCCTACATGTAGTGGCGCGACCGCAGAACTACATTTTTGCCAGTTGAAATATTTATTCAAAGAAATCAAAGAAATCAAAAAGTCCTGCGTTTCCAAGGACTTCCGAAGGGAAATAATCAAACATGAAATCAAAGAAATCAAAGCGCGGCGGAGCCCGTTTGGGAGCCGGCCGGCCACCAAAACCCCAGGCTGGCGCGCCAGAACAAGTCCTATCCGCTCCGATTTCCATCCTCGATCGTGACGTAGCCACCCTCACCGACGACGAGCGCCGAGAGTATGACGCCGCGGCGATTGCCGAAGGCTGGCGCCCTTCGACGGCCGTCCTCCTAGCCTGCTTCCAGCATGACCACTCAAAAAACGAACGGCTGACCTGGGAGGAATGGCGCTCCAACCTCCGGAACCCCTCCGTGGTGCCGACGGTTCAGCCAGAACCCCTCCGATGGAGTGTCCAAAGCCAGTGCTACGAGCCGATTTCAGCCCCTTCAATTTCCGACGTAGTCCAGCCTACCCCTTTCGTAGAATCGCCTCCTACAGAAATAGCCTCCTGCAAGTCCTTTCCCTGCAACACCGAAAAACAAGAAAATGACGACTTTTCGACGCAGCCATCACCGCAGCCGGTCCCATCCCCTTCACCTTCGCGCCTTGACCGCGCAATCGCAATCGAAGCCAGCCGGCCCCGCCCAAGCGCAGTCGAGCAGGCCATCTTCCAGGCCGACCAGCCCTCCACTCGCAGCCGCTCCTACACCTACTCCGAAGTCGAAGGCATGCGACCGACGTCCGGCAATCGATCGCACGATACCTACGAGCCGGCAACGGACTAACCCATGATCAGAAGAAGACGCCACCTCCTCCCACCGCCTCCTCCCCCTCCCAAGCTCAAGATCCCCGAACCCTCGCCGGTCGTAATGATTCGCTTCGAAGATCAATGGCGAGTTGAACTCCCCAAGATCACACCAACGGCTGGCACGTCAGATTTTCCAGGCGCCGACCGTCGATGAACTCGTGAAAAAGCTTTGCCGAGCATTGCATCACGCTCAAGCAACAATCGCGATTCTGTCCCAGCAGTTCCAGAGAACAAGAAAGGTAGATCATGTCCGACGCAACACAGCAGCATCATCTCGAAGTTTCACGCTGCACCCATGCGCAGGTGGAGACCATCGCCAACCAAGGGCACGCGGATTCGTAAACGCCGTCCTCCAGCTCTCCGAGAACGCCGGCAAGCAAGCCGGCGCCATCTGCGAGAACAGCTCACTGTTGTCTCGAGCTGATCGAAGTCGACCGCACGCTAACCGCCTCGCTGAAGAAGCAAACCGTCTCGAGCCGGTCACTCTTCAAACGCATCTTCGGCAAACTCTAAACCCCTCGGACTTCGAGCCGAATTGCCTGGAGAGAAAAGAGCCACCTTGTTTTTCTTCTTAGAACACTCCAACATCCACCGTGCCCTCCAAGGCGATCGTCCAGCCGTCCTAAAAGCCAAGGACGTGGAATCATGGGAAAGCCTCGCTCAGGAGTACGGCATCACCATCGTGTCAGACTCAGCAGCCGGGAATCGTGAGAGCCGAACATCCTCCAATCAACCCCCGAAAAGCTGATGCGTTATCTCCAAGAGGCCGGCATTCAAGCCATTTCATCGAGATCGAAGACGTTTTCTGCTTCTCCCCCAAGACCATTGAGGCCGGCGCCCTTGACGGTATGTTTCGCAGCACGCCGCGCAACGTCAAAGAAGCCCAGGCAAGAGACGCTCTGACCCAATCACTTCAGGGCATCGCGACAGATCGAATCATGGGACGAGATGAAGAATCTCTTGTGGTCGGTCATCCCCGCTGAAGGCCTCACCATCGGTGGCCCTGGAGCCGACATGTCCGACGAGACGTTGAGAAGACTGTCGTCGAGCAAATGCGAAAGGCCGGCATCAAGCTTCCAGACGATCCAGGCGACGGCTGGCGTACTCAAGGCACGGGACAGAATCTCGACGGCTGGCACGGTCTGACGCCGGAGCAAGAATACGAACAGTTCCACAAAGAGACACCCAAGGACCGCAGCAGCGCCGTCCCCGCTGGCTTCGGTGACGAAGATTACAGATGATCACCCGCCCTATCTCTGATCGACGCTTTGAACTGTCGGAGGCCGACATCCGCTCTCTCTCCCGCGGACTCCTCACGACCTCCGGCAAAACTTCAACCCCGCAGAAGTGAAACAGATCCTCCATGAATCACTCCGGCTCGCTGTCACCACAAATCCCAACGAAGGAAGAATCCGATGAACACTCTCCGCACCTACCTCCGCTCCTACCTCGGCATCGTTGATCCTTTGCCGGCAACCGAACCTGTCACCATCGCGCCTTGTGGCTGCAAAGAACAACTCACAGAAATTAAGAAGCACTTGGCAGCTCTCACCGGCGAATGCGTGCTACGTGTCCCAGGCTTTCTCGCGTTGACCGAACACCAGCGCGGCATTGCAATCGAAGCTCTGGCAAAAGCCCGTGGAGTTGAAATCCCCGCCGGCACCGTCCAGTAACCTCCACCTCTTAACCCTCCGGTGCGCACCGGAAGAAGAATCTCCCTCCCAAATGTTCAACGTAATTGAGAATCCCTCCCCTGATTCCGCCGACGACGTAGAGCCCCAAGCTCCGGCGCCGGCAATTCCCACCTCCCCGATGTGATCAACTCCGTCGCCCAGGCTCCTGTCGCCCAGGCAACGCAAGCTCCTGTTCCAATGTGGAAGGGCATCCTGGCCGGCGCTCTCGCCGGTCTCGCTGGTGCCGCCGGCAGCAAGTCTTTCGGCGCCGGTCTCGCTGGTGGTGCTGGTGGTGAGCTTCGGCAACAACAGCAGAACATCGAAAACGATCAAGCCGGCGAAGGCGCAGGCTTCCGCATCAAGTTTCAGGACGCGCAGTCTGCAAACCTCGTGGCCGAAGCGCACATCAAGGATATGCAGCTTCATTCATTGCCACAGGAACTGCAAGATCAGGCGAACGAGCAGCATCAACCTCGACAAGCAGCTTCAGGATCTCGGCCTTCAGTCCCGTTATCGTCGCACCCAACACCAGCGACGGAGCCGAGACGGCAATGAAGCAGTTGACTGACACTCATGGTGGAGTGCCGCAGTTGTTCGTTCACAACACCGGTGGTCAGTTGATCGGATACGACCTGGGTCAGCTCTCCCAGTCGCCACAGATCGTCAACAAAGTGAATCAGTATCGTGTGATGACTGGGCAGGATCCTATCGACGCCCAGACTTTCCGCCAGATACCACCGCAGAACAAGAAGGACCTGATTTCCCAGGCTCTCAGCTTCGGCACCGAAGTCCCCACAAAAGCGAATGCGGTAGAGCTGGCGCAGAAGTACCAGAACTACGCGGACGCTTACCGGAAGAACCAGGATGCGATCTCACGGTTCAGGCGAAGCTCGACGACACCGCGAAGCATTACGCAGATATGTCAGCCGGCCTCGACAGACACGAAGTTAAACAGGCTGGAGCGGTTCAGGCTGCGAAAACGCAGGCTGAGGTGGCGAACAAGCCGAGCCGTGGTGATTCGGATCCTGTGGTTGCTGCGACTCCGTTGGACTTAGGATCCAATGCCCAAAAGGCGTGCAGGTTCAAGTCCTGTTCCCGGCACCACTTCATACGCTCTTCGGCCTCACCGATCTGAGTTCCGCGGACCCTGACTCGCACCTTCGCAAGAATTCTCCCATAAGCGACTGAGCGCCGGTCAGAGCCCGCGATAGCCGACGCCCTCGGTAACTTTTATAGATTGCTAACGCTCATTGGCAGTGGAATCTTCTTATGAAGCGCAGAAATCCTGAAGAGGTCAAATATCCACGAGGTTGTTCGATGTCCAGCGCCGCTAGCAAAAACTACCTTGTGTCTGATTCAGTTGATATTTCTTTAGGAGCTCTGCACCTTTTCGCACCTTCTGCCGCTCCACAACCCGCCAAAGCCGGAGGCTAATGCGTCACGCATCTGAAGACGGGCTCGTGAGAGTCTGGTCTTCACATTCGCTTCGGACAGCTTAAGGATCTGCGCGGTTTCCGTGATACTGAGGTGGTTTACATCGCGCAGTATCAATATCTCGCGGTATTTCTCGGGGAGAGACACCAGGGCCTTGGTCAGCGCATCACGAAGTTCGCGGCGCTCCAGAGCCTGCGAAGGGATTTCGCGCCAGTCCGCGAAATCCTTTGGGATGTAATCGCCGTCGTCGCTTTGCTGTCCCTGTTCGATCGATTCGTACAAGTAGCGACTGTCCTTGCGTAGCCGCATTTTCGCTTCGTTGATCGCGATTTGGATCAGCCACGTGCTGAACTTTGCCTCCTGACGAAAGCGTGCCAGAGCTTTGAAGGCTTTCAGGATGGCCTCTTGTGCCACCTCTTCAGCGTCCGCATCGTTTTTCACGATCGCCACGGCCGCAAGAAACACGGCACGCTCGTACGGCCGGACCAGTTGGTAGAAAGCTTCGGCATCAGCTTCGCCGACAAGCCATCAAACCTCCAATCTCTCTGGCCATCAGATTCAGAGATTTAAAAAAGGTTACTCACGGCGCGGTTTGGACCACTCTGTATACTGGCGGCGAATTGCCTCCATCTTCTTGATTTAGAATTGATACTTGTCTGGTTTCATGAGGCTCGATTTGATAGCAATAGCCCGCCGCCCCCCAGTCATTATTGTTTTTTTGCTGATCGTAGCTGTGCTGGCATTCGCCGGCGTCGGCCGTCTGGTGAATCGGTTTCACGCACAGGAAGAGGCGTTGGCGCGTCATCTGTATCAACGCGGCGTTAAAGCACAGAGTGAGAATCACCCGGAGGAGGCGCTCGGCGCTTTTCGCGCCGCGCTCAGCTACAGTCGCGACAACTTTCAGTACCAACTCAGCCTGGCGCGTGCCCTCCGTGACACCGGACGGACCGCCGAGTCTGAAACCTATCTCATCAGGTTATGGGAGCGCACTCCGCAGGAAGGCGCGGTGAATCTGGCGTTGGGGCGCCTGTTCGTGCGTCAGCGCGTCTTCGATAAAGCCATCCAGTATTATCACTATGCCATTTACGGTGTCTGGCCCAGCGATGCGGAAAGCAAGCGGCGCGATGCGCAATTCGAATTGATCGAGTTTCTGCTACAGCAGAACGCCTATCCTCAGGCGCAAGCTGAGCTGATTACCATGGCTTCGGCTTTGCCAACCGATCCCAGCGTACACCTGCGGGTAGCCGATCTTTTCATGCTGGCCAAGGATTATGATCGTGCGCTCGCGCAATACCAGCAGACCCTGTTGACCGATGCTCATAACCAGGGGGCATTGTTGGGCGCCGGACAGGCATCATTCCAGTTAGGACGTTTTCGCACCGCTCGAACGCTATCTGCAGGCCGCGGTTCGTGCCGATCCTCAGAATACGTCTGCGCAGCGTCTGCTGGAAACTGCCGGAGAGGTATTGGAGTCGGACCCTTCTGCGCCGCGCATCTCCGAGGCCGAGCGGAATCGCCGCTTAGGTGCGGCATTACCCTGGCAGGCGGCCGTCTTGACGATTGCGCGCAGAGCCGCGGAATCGATCTGGCTGGACAATCTTCCTCCAATGACTTGCCTCATCTGAAAGCCATGTGGCTGGAGATGAAACCCAAAGTAACAAAATTATCCGGACCGCACTCTGTATCGCGGATCCGCAATTGCCGGACGAACTCATGAACCTGGTTTACAGCATCGAACAGCAAACCGAGTCGGTGTGCGGGTCAGCCGAGGGGCCTGGACAGAGCTCTGCTGCTGCTTGCGCAAGATCATGCCGGGGTTGAGCAATGAGCGACACAGTCGATTCCGCTGCCCAAAGTCACTCTCGAGTCGCCAGGAAGGCGACGACGCACCCAATCCCAGGATCACAAGTCGATATTGGTTCACTCTCAGCACCACCCGGGAAGAGCGATTCTTTCTGGTGCTGGCTGTATTCATCGGCGTATTCTCAGCGCTGGCGGTCGTGTGCTTTCGCCTGGCCATCGACTGGAGCAAAATCTGGTTGCTCGGCCCAGTGCCTGAGCCACATAACTGGCGCCTGATTGCCGTCCCTGCGCTCACCGAGTCTGGTGGTGGCTTTTCTGGTGATTCATGTTTTTCCGTTGGCTCGCGGTAGCGGCGTCAACCAAACCAAAGCTGCTCTCTATATCTATAACGGATACATTCCATTTCGAACCGCGGTGGGGAAATTCATTACTGCTGCCCTGGCGATCGGTTCCGGGCAGTCGCTGGGACCGGAGGATCCCTCACTGCAAATCGGCGCCAGCCTGGCCTCGGCACTGGGACGACGTCTCGATCTTTCGCGCGAGCGCCTGCGTCTTCTGGCGCCGGTGGGCGCTGCTGCTGGACTGGCCGCCGCCTTTAATGCACCGATCTCGGCCGTTCTGTTCGTTATCGAAGAAGTAATCGGTCGCTGGAGTGCGGGCATACTAGGTTCGGTTGTCCTCTCGGCGATTTCAAGCGTAGTAGTAGTGCGCTGGTTTCTGGGCGCTGAACCTCTTTTCCGCATTCCCGCCGTTGGTTTGGTGCAGCCTGCCGAGTTGCTGGCCTACGCGACGCTTGGGCATCGTCGGCGCATTCGCCGCGGTATTCTTTGCCAGGGCCATCGCATATTTGCGGCCACGCCTGCGCGCCTGGCCCCGTTGGACACAATATTTCCAGCCGATGATGGCCGCTGTGGTGATTGGCCTGATCGGTTTTCTGGGCGCTCCCCAGGTGATGGGAGCGGGCTACGAATATATAGACCAGGCCATGCACGACCAGTTCACCTGGAAGATGCTGGCCATTCTGGCTCTGCTGAAAATTATCGCCACCACTTTGTCATTCGTCACCGGCACGCCAGGCGGAATGTTCGCTCCCACACTTTTTGTCGGGGCCATGCTGGGAGGCGCAATCGGAGGTTTGGAACGTCACTTCTATCCGGCGTTCACCGGATCCACCGGCACTTACGCTTTGGTCGGCATGGGAGTACTGTTCGCGGGATTTCTCCGCGCGCCGATGACCTCGGTTTTCATGGTGCTTGAAGTCAGTGGCAACTACTCCATTATCGTGCCCGTGATCGTTGCCAATACGTTGGCGTATGTTATTTCCCGGGCTTTGCAGCCTACACCGATTTTCGACCTTCTCACTCGCCAGGACGGCCTCGACTTGCCATCGCTCGAAGAACAACGGGAACAGACAGTGCTACGCGTCGAAGATGCGATGAGGCCGCACCTACTCCGGTATTGAACGGCGGAGATTCCGTGGACCAGGCGTTACAACGCGTACAAGATTTGTCCGGAGATTTTTTAGTGCGATTGCATCCCAGTGGTTGGAGAAGCGTGACTGCCGACACTCTGAAACGTCTCGCGGGCGAGGGCAAAGGAGAGATGACCTTGGGCTCGGCGCTGGTTACCCCGGCTCTGCCCTACCTCCATCCCGATCACACACTCGAGACTGCTCTCCGCTACGTCTATCAGGTCCCATTTGTTCCGGTTGTGCATCGCGCCGATTTCGGCCACCTCGAAGGGGTAATCTCGCGCGATGAAGTGCTGGAGAAATACAGGATGGCGCAGCGCGATGAAACTGACTAAACGCTTCGCCTCGGTATTTCGCCGGCCTGGCGGAAGCAAGGGGTTCACGAGATCGCGTAAACAATTCACCTGGGAATTAGAAGGTTTGCATCGCGGACAATCGAACATTGGCGCCAGGCAATAAATAAAACGATACCCGCTCCGGAGTTGACTCCATATGCGCAAAATCATTTCGATATCATCCATTTTCCTCCTCTTACTCGCGCCTCTCGCTTGGCCCCAAGCCACGAAAATGCCGGTCAGCCGGCGAGGACCGAGTGTCGCCACCGGCAGCCAGGGCGTCGTTGTCTCCGGTAGGCCTGTCGCCACCGCAGCTGGCATCAAGATTCTGAAACAGGGCGGCAACGCTGCTGACGCAGGCGCCGCTACTCTGCTCGCACTCTCCGTGACCTATGTAGGCGCGTTCTGCGTGGGAGGAGAGATCCCCATTCTGGTTTACAACGCCGACGGGAAAAGCGTGAAGCTGCTGGAGGGACAAGGCGAAGCTCCACGCGATCCCAAAGCGATCGCCTGGTACATGAAACACGGAATCCCGGACGGGGACGTCAAGGCAGCTGCCGTGCCCGGCACGATCGATGCAATCGTCACCCTGCTGAAACTTTACGGGACCAAGAGTCTCGATGAGGTCGTGCAGCCGACGCTGGCCATTCTGGACGCTGGCGGCCCTACTTGGTATATCGACACCGGCAGCGACAAGAAGATCGAAACCGGCGTGCACTGGCAGGCGGATATGGCAGTGACCTTTCGCAAACTGGTGGATTCTGAAAAAGCAGCGAAAGGTACGCGGGAGCAGAAACTGCAGGCTGTCTCAGACCGTTTCTATCGCGGCGACATCGCCGATGCCCTCGAAGCCTGGTATACGGAAAAGGGAGGTTTTCTTCGCAAGGCGGATCTGGCCGCGCACAAAACTCCAGTGGTCGATCCGCTCCAAACCACCTACCGAAGCTACACGATTTATAAAGCGGGTCCTTTGACGCAGGGTCCTTATCTCGCACAGACGCTGCGCCTTTTGGAAGGCTTCGACCTGAAGAAGATGGGGTTCAATTCGGCGGACTACATCCACACGGTAATTGAAGCGGAGAAACTGGCGCTGGCAGATCGCGACGAGTATTACGGCGATCCGAACTTTGTGAAGGTGCCGATGCAGCAGTTGCTTTCCGATCAGTACACCGAAATGCGGCGCCATCTGATCGATCCAAAAAAGGCGTCTCTCGAGCTCCGTCCAGGCGATCCCTACAACATGAAAGCCACCAAGCCGCCCACCATTACCGGCCCGTGGCATGGCGGAACCACCGTCATGTGTGTGACGGATAAGTGGGGGAACGTCATCGCGGCCACTCCCAGCGGCCTGTCAAGCACAGCGGGCGTAGCAGGACGTACGGGAATTATTCACGGCAGCCGACTCAGCAGCCTGAACACATTTGCGGGAACTCCGAACGTGATCGAGCCGGGCAAACGGCCGCGAATCACACTGAGCCCCACGCTGCTTTTCCATGACGATCAACCCGTGATGGCGATCTCGGTAGCGGGAGGCGACCAACAGGACCAGGCAGCCATCCAGGTCATCCTTAATTACGTCGAATTCGGCATGAATCCCGAGGAAGCGTTCAAGGCGCCGCGTTTCTCCACGACGCATTTCATCAGCTCCTTCGGTCAGGACCGTGCCACCCTGGGCAGCCTCTCTGTGCCCAACAACTTACCCGAAGCAGTTCAGGACGAATTGAGATCTCGCGGCCACTTGGTAACTGTGATCCATGAGGGAGTGGGCGGAGTGGCGCTGATCGGCATTGACCCCAAGACCAGGCAGGCTACTGCGGTCGGTCCGGCCGCTGGAAAAATGGAATAGACCCCAGGCGCCACGAGCGGATTGCTGCCTAGCAGCCTATCCTCTGCGCGAAATTCTGAGCGACGATACCGCGAAGGATGCCTTGAAAAGAATCTTCTTTTGGAACGCGTTAAATTATGCGGCAACATCGGGAGAAGCAATTGCCAGTGTCCGCACAAGGCACTTCGCGGTCAACACTAAAGGAAAGAGACGCCGATGACACTCATGAAAGCGAGCTTGAAGACTGCCCTGCTTTTTTGTTTCTTAGCAACGCCGTCGAGTTCAGTCTACGCGCAGTCACCCAGTGACGACGTTCTTTCTCAACGAGCAGACGAAGCCATCAAAGCGCTAAGGAACCAAATGAAAATTCCCGGCACCAGCGTGGCTGTGGTGCGTGATGGAAGGATCATCAAGGCGACAGGGTACGGCCTCGCCAACGTAGAGCTGAACGTTCCGGTGACGCCAGCGACAATCTTTCAGGCGGGCTCAACCGGCAAACAATTCCTGGCGACGGCGATCCTCTTGCTGGCCGAAGAAGGCAAGCTCTCACTCGAGGACAGCATCACGAAATATTTTCCCGAAGCGCCGGAGTGGTGGAAGCCGATCACCATTCGCCACTTGCTGACCCACACTTCAGGCCTGCCGGACATTTGGGGAGAGTCCGACAGCAGAGGAATGTTCGCGAATGCACTCGTCGACATGCGCCACGACTATACAGAAGATGAACTGCTCCGCACATTCATCAAGATGCGGCCCAGCTTTAAACCAGGAGAGAAATGGGAGTATTGCAACACTGGCTACCAGATTCTTGGCTTTTTGATTCGACGCCTGACCGGCAAGTCTCACAGCGATTTCATGCGCGAACGTGTCTTCCGGCCGCTCGCCATGGATACTGCAAGAGTCATCAGCGAATCCGACATCGTCCCCAACCGCAGCAGCGGCTACGTGATCGTCAACGGGCAACTAAAAAATCAAGAATGGATCGCGCCGTCGTTGAACACTACAGCGGACGGACCGTATTACATGACGGTCCTCGACCTTGCTAAGTGGGACGCCTCACTCTACACGGAAACAATCCTGAAACGAACCAGCCTTGAGCAGATGTGGACCGCACAGGCAAAGTTAAACTCGGGAGAAACATACCCCTACGGTCTGGGGTGGTTTCTCGCCGACGTGAACGGCCATCGCTTGATGTACCACACCGGGGGAAATCAGGGCTTCTTCGTGAACATCTCTCGCTACGCAGACGATCGTTTAACTATCATCGTGATGAACAATCTGGATGAGGACCACTGCGACACCCTGACAATTTCCGGAGCTATTGCTTCAATCTACATCCCGGCAACAAAAGGAAAAAATCCGATTAAGGACTGGTAACTTAGCAACCTAAGTGTCGGCGAAACATTGCGATCACACTCACCGCCAGACCGAGCGTAGTTGGTGAGAACGCCGGTTAACGCCAGTTGATCTGTCGTAATATCTCCGTGAAGAGTGAAACCATGAACCGCCGCGGATCCTGCGCGTAGGGCATATGGCTCGACGAGTGGTCCACTCAACGCGGTTTTCGTTGTTTGAGATGTGGAGTTGCTTCCGATCTAACGAGATCAAGATGAGTCATGCAAATCCCCACGCAAGCCAACACCGGGCTTGCGTGGGCCACCGTCCCGTCCCTTAACACTCACAAACTTGGGCAACATGGTGGCGGGAATATGGTTCGTGCAATCGCCTGTTTACAACTGTTGAGCATTCGCTAAACGTCGGGCTTGGCGCCGGGAAGCCTCTTTTTCAGCAGATCAATCTGTCCAGCGTGGTGAGATTCGTGCTCGCAAACATGAAACCACTTGCAGTAGTTGTTTGTAGGGCCCCAAGGCCAAGTCTGATCGACTGCCATGAGCCAGGTGTCGTCATGCTTACGAAACTCCGCCAGTGATTTCTCGCGAGTTTCTCGCAGGGCATCTAAATAGTAGGCCAGGTCATTGCCCTTAATGGTTTTGCGACCGGCGTCCCCAAGGTTCATTGCAGGATCCCATTTCTGCTTTACGGTGTCCGGCCAGTTGTCCCACTTTATCCCTTGGAATGTATTCATTTGATAGTACGTTTCCGTGGCCGCCAGATGCAGCAGTAGGGCACCAATACTGTTCGCGTTGGCGTCAAACAAGTAGTCAAGGTCCTGCTTCGTCATTCCCGCCACAGGCCTCACCACCGCGTCCTGCATCCACGTCAGCATCGAAACCATCGTGCCAACTTGCGGAGAATACCCCGGCTTCGGACCAAGAATGTTCACACTTGTGTCAGGCGTATCAGCGGCGAACCCCGGAATTATTCCAAAACTGGCGAGCCCAGCGGTCAGTGCTGCGGTTTGTCTAATAAAACCCCTGCGTCCTGCATGCTTCATGCCCATAGATCACTCCTTAATTGAAGTTGTTGCTGCGTCTGCACGCAGATCAAGGCTGACGGCAGCTTTTACCACATCATGAGCATTCCCTACAATCGTGAAGATCAGGGTGTTTCTCAGTTTCAAGGGAGGCATAACGGCGACAGCCATTGAAAAGTCTCGAGAGGAAAATCGCTACGGACAATTACCCGGCGCCTGGATTGGCAAGCAGTCTGACTCGACTCTATGATTGCAGCCGCGACATCACTGTTACACTCACGACTCCTCTACAAAGTGCCAAGACTGTCGAACGTTTCGATCACCTCAGCTATTTTTTCTTGTTTAGTCCCTTCCCAACGGATTCGGTTACGGCTTCGCGTACAGCCTGGATTACCGATGTCGGAGCGTCGTTCTGAATGTAGTGCCGTGAATTTGGCACGAGGATGTGTTGCGCGCCAGGAGTGTTGGCTGCCAACGTGTTATGAAGTTCCAGTTTCAGATCCTGTTCGAGCGGATTGCCAGGGAACTCTGGATTCTTCTTCGTGCCGGTCAGCAAGACGACTGGCACCAGGGGAAGAGCGGATGCCCGGGCGACCTCGTCCCCACTATCATTAGCGGCCCCGAGTTCAGCTCGCACTATTGGAGGAATGTTCGGCATGGCTTCATCCAGCGCCCTCTGCCGGGCCGTCCACTCTGCGGCAGTCATCCGCGAATGTAAAAGTTGAATAAGGCGTCCATCCTCAGGATCAACAAGGACCAGTCCTGCAACCTCGTCTGGGTAACGATGGGCAAAGACCTGGACGATGGCTCCGCCGAGCGAGTGCCCCACGAGCACATAGGGGGGCGCGATCTTTGCCGCTACCAGAACGGATTGAAGATCAACAGCCATTTGCACAACGGTGCGTGGCAGCGACGTCGGCTCTGATTGGCCAAGTCCGGGACGATCGTACACGACGGTATGCGCAAATTCCGCAATTGCAGGACGCACGTCGTTCCACGTGCTGGCATCCTCTCCCATGCCCGATTCGAACACCACGGTTGGACCCGTACCAGACTCCGAGATGTGTATACGAACGGTCCCGACCTGCACGCTACGATCGGCAGCTCGAGCGAACAAGCCGCAGATGACAAGCAAAACGATTGTTGAGACTGTCTTGTTGAGCACGTTTGAAAACCCCCACAGCGATATACGTCTTAGGGGGCCGAATGTTCCACCGAAAACCTTTTCGCTGGCGACAGCTGCACGAAATGAAGCGCTGCCGTACACTTCTGCCATGAGAGACGTATGTTTCAGAATTGTCCTGCTGCTCATCTGTGCAACCGCAGGAGCGCAAGCCACCCAACCAGCCCAGACGCCGGGAACGGATTACCTCGTGCCGTTTCCGGCTCATCATGTGATCGGAAATGTCTACTTCGTCGGTAGCAAGGGATTGGGTATCTATCTTCTAACGACTCCGCACGGGCACATCCTGATCAACGCCGGACTAGACGAATCGGTTCCCATGATTCAGCAGAGCGTCGAGAAACTCGGGTTCCGATTCAGCGACATTAAAATTCTGCTGATCAGCCATGCGCATTTCGATCACGATGCGGGTGCGGCGCGCATCAAGAAATTGACTGGCTCCAAATATATGGTCATGGACTCCGATGTGCCGGTTGTCGAGTCTGGCGGCGGGAAAGATTTCGCCTATGCCCACACTCCCGGGATGCTTTATCCGGCCGCGAAAGTGGATCGCGTCCTGCACGACGGCGATACCGTGACCCTCGGCAACACCGTGCTGACGGCGCACCTGACTCCGGGACATACGAAAGGCTGCACCACCTGGACAATGAAGGTGAACGAAGGTGGCAAAAGTTACGACGTGGTGATTGTCGGCAGCCCCAATGTCAACCCGGGATACAAATTTGTGAACAATGCCGAGTATCCGCAGATCGCTAGCGATTATGAAAAGACGTTCCGTGTGCTGCGGTCGCTGCACTGCGACGTGTTTCTCGGCGCGCACGGGAACTACTACGACATGGAATCGAAATATGCGCGCATGACGGCAAGCGCGAACCCGTTTGTTGATCCGCAGGGCTATCAAAAATATATCGATGAACGCGAACAAGTCTTTCGAGCGGAACTGGCCCGGCAGCAGGCGCCAGCACGGTAAGCCTGTATCCTGGACAACTGCTGCAAATCCCCGGTGACTCATTGGCCGGGACCCCAGTAAACAATTCTCAATTGGTGCCGTCGCTTGGTATCAACCATTGAGCTGGAGATGAGGAGATCCGCGGCAAAGGAAATCACTGCAGACGGAAAGTCACTTCTACGTTAATCAACACTGCCACGGGCTCGCCGCCCTTCATAGCAGGCTTGAAAGTCCAACCAGCTACTGCCGTCAGGGCCATCAGGTCCAAGCCTTCACCAAGCCCTTTCGTTATCTCCAAGACTTCGGGAAAGCCTTTTTCATCCACGACCACGAGCATAATCGTCTTGCCTTCCAGTCGTTGTCGCCGCGCAGTTTCCGTGTACTCTGGATCTGGCATGTGGATAGGTTTTGGCGGATCGATTTTCCCAGGACTGACCAGATACACAGGCCGATTCCCTTCTAATTCGGCCACAACCGGACTTGGCGTACGATCGCGAAGAACTTTCATCTGATCTGCCGCGTCGGGTCCGCCTACGTCAAATTTCGGTTTCCAATACTTACCCACCCTCTCCAGCAGTCCAACCCCTTCGAATACTCTCGATAGAATCTTGTTCACCTGAGCAATGTCCAACGGCGAGTCGGGCAAGACGACCCTGACTTGTATCCCGCGGTCTGTCGCCAGCGGAATGACTTTTGCGTCTGTGTTGCCCGAGCGTAGGGCAAGAATCACTCGCTTACCGCGGATTTCCAGATACCGTTGGGCCAAGACAACCTTCTCAACTTGCAGCATCCCACAAATTGACCACGGACACGCGGCCGCCGAACCGGCTAGCGTGCCTCGCTCATCGAACTGCAACTTGTTTGCTGCATACGGAGACCTAAGCGAAAGTAGATTGTGCTCATAGATTTTCCTCAGATCGTCCTCAAGGTTCTTGCGAGTGTCAGCGCTAACGGCAGTGGAGGAAATCAAAATGCAACAAAGGATGCTAGAGATGAGATATTTCATCCTACTCGAAATCCTTTTTGACACCTGACACATGGGCATACAATTCTGAGGCTCGACTCGCTCACGCTATTATGCCTGACAGGTCTGCGTTGGCTTGGGATCTGGCGGACGGCCTGTTCGTAATCAGCAGCACACAGGCGCATCGGGTTTCCCTAAGCGCTAGTAAGCGATATCCCATTTCGGCGGGTCTGACCTTTGACGCTTTCTCGTTCCCGATAGATCATCGAACCTGTTCTTTCTTTGCTGTTGCGTAATGCACCCAGTTAGCGTTTGCGCGTTTTGCGCGACCGCATCACTGGCATGGTGGGCTCCGATAACCTGTCCCATTCGCGACCTTACTGTGTACAATCTCGCGACGGCGATCTCAGTCCCCTCGAAGCGTTTCCGGAAAGGCAGGTTCTGATGTCCGAACTCGCATCTTCAAATGTCCTGACTCTTACAGTTTGCCGTAGCGGCGATGACTCCGAGGTGCGCTGCGTCGGACGGTTGGTGGCGGGAGTGAACGATCGTCTTCAGTTCGAAGTCAGCCGGTTGATTCCAAGCTCGAAACGAATCTTGCTCGACTTCACGGATTTGACCCATATGGACAGCACCGGGCTGGGCACGCTGGTTCGGTTGTACGTCTCTGCGAAATCAGCAGGCTGTCCTTTGCAACTCTATAACGTGGGGAAACCAATTCGGCAGCTGCTGGGAATTACGCATCTCATATCGGTCTTCGAGGTGATCGGGAACAACAACATCCGGTGCGGATGATCAAAAGTTGCAGCCTACTTGACTGCCACGTGACTCAACGCCGCTTTAATTCCTCCAGCCACGGAATCGGAAGTACCCACTCCCCAGAAGTGCATGAAAAACAGACGCGGTTGCTCGGTCAGCATGTGACTGTGAAGTGCTGTGACCTGGATCGAATGCTCTTCCAGCGCGGAAATCACAGGATTCACTTCGTCCGCGGTAAGCACAAAGTCACCTGTTGTCGCGATGTTTCCTGAGCCGGCATCCTGGAAGTTGATCGATTCGGCGACGCCTTGTGCTCCGGTAAGCGTCATTCCATGGTCGGTGACGGCCTGCGAGCGCGGAATGCCGAAAGACAACACACCGCCCCCAAAGCGTCCTTTTGTACCCAGCGTATCTTCGACCGTCTTGACGAATGCGGGTGGTTCGCCCGCCTGGGCCGGAGGCGCCGGTTTGTCGAGTGGCGTTTTCGATTCTGCCAATCCTGCTCGCAGGGACTTGGCGAGATCGACCGCCTTGCCATGTCCTGAGTAATGCATGTAGAGAACTTGTGGTGTCTCTTTCATCAGGTGGTTGTGCACGGCTGTAACTTCGAATCCGGCAGCGCGCAATGCCTTCATGACGGGATTCAATTCGTCTTCGAGAAGAACGAGGTCGCCCATTACAGAGGCATCGCTGTCAGTTCCCGCGAACGCTGCCCAGGAACCCAGCGCGAATCCCGGCTTAATCTCGATGCCGCCGACCGAAACGTGGAGATCCGTGCGGGGAAATCCTACCCGGTAAACGTCACCGGACTTTTGACCGGAACGGCCTAACGCTTCGTCGATTTTTGTCGTATCTAAGACTTGGGCGGACGTGAGGACGGACCAAGCCAAAAGTACCGATGCGATGATGAAAGTTCTTGCCTTCACAGTTTGTCCTCTTCGCCAGGGGAATTTGCGGAAAACGATTCTATCCGATTGAACGCTTTTCGGATCTTGGCGCTTCCCGAATGGTCCATGAGTGGATCAGGAGGTTTTCACAAAAAACATCGCCACCACCCTCAGTCGAGTGACGCAGAGCGACGTCACATCTGGCGTGGTGTGGACTAAACAGCCGACCGCAGCGGCTAAAGCCTGATTACCCTCGGCCACCGGCGGCACGACTGAAGTCATGCCCTTCCCAGAATTCAGGGCTGGACCGAGTTCAATCCCAGGTACACTGCCCAGCCGGCGATGACCAGAATCATGACGCCCGAAGTTGCTCCCAGCATTTTCACCACAGGCGTGATTTTGTTGACCTTGGCCATGAGTTCCTGCTGGTCCTTTGCCATGGCGGAAGCAGAATCATCCAGGAAAAGTTGGTCGTCTTCCTGCATGGTCAGAGTACTGCGGTAGATTAAGAGGATAATCAGAACGACGGTGAGCGCGCCCCACACGATCAGCAGCCATAGCAATCCCGGAGTCATAGACCACCTCGAAACTAATGTCGAGCCGGTTCCCGAAGGCTGTTACAGATAGATTGTTTGGTTGTGGCCCCCACAACCCAGCTTTCGGACAAGGGCCCCAACCGGGGATTATAGACCTGTTGGCAAGGCCCGGTGGGTGTTTTTAGGCCTGCACCGTGGGGGTCGGCAGGGTCATCTAATACCTAAGAAACGACGGGGGTTGACTGGAACGACCCCGGCTACTCGCTGGTAACGACTTTTACAGGTTGCGTTCCGGCGGGCTTTGTTATAATGGTAATCGAGTCGTTTCAAGGAGATACCTATGGCCACCACAACAGTCCCTGAAGTTAAGCCTGCTGAGACAAAAAAAGCTCCTATCAGCCTGACAGCAAACGCTATTGCAAAGGTCAAAGAGACCATGGCGCAACAGAATCCTGTCCCGGCTGGACTGCGCGTTGGCGTGGTTGGCGGCGGATGCTCGGGTTTCTCCTACTCGATGCAGTTCGAGAATGGCGCCGGCATGATGGACAAAGTTTTCGACATGGACGGTCTGAAAGTGTACGTGGACGCGACATCGGTCATGTACCTGAACGGCTGCATCGTGGACTACGTCGAGACCCTCGAAGGCGCCGGCTTCAAGTTCGAGAATCCGAACGTGAAGAGCACCTGCGGCTGCGGATCATCGTTCAGCGTGTAAGGGTTTTGGATTGTGGGAAGCCTCGCCTAGCGGCGAGGCTTTTGCTTTTGTAGCGCCGGCGTCCCGCCGGCCCGATAGGCGGGCGAAGCCCGCCAGAGTTTGGAAACTGCAAAGCGGAGCGCGGGACGCCCTCCGGACAGCCGGCGGGACGCCGGCGCTACGAAATACCCATCAAATGGCAGGAGTGGGTTTTTACCACCAGCCATACTTCCCGTCCCGGCTGCAGTTGGAGAGAGTCTCGAGCGGCCAGCGTGAGATGGACTTCCATTTCGACCCCGCAATTTACTTTCGCCACGACGATCACATCGCGCTGCGCCAGTGACGCGATCCGACCCGGAATAATGTTGCGCGCGCTCAATCCTACGGGCGCGAGCGATGCGAGGAGAATGTCTCCTGCGCGAATTCCGACTCGCAACGTCGTTCCAACTTCCGCTTTCACCAACGGCGTTTCAATCTCCACTTTGCTTCCGGCCAACTGGCACACCATGGTGCCTCGATCTTCGTGAACTGCATTCACGATCGCGTCGAAGATATTCTCGAAACCGGCCAGTTGCGCCACCGTCTCCTGGTGCGGTGCGCTCATGACCTGGTGCGGGGTTCCTTGAGCAATGGATCTGCCGTTTTCCAACACGATCACCTGGTCGCCCAGTGCGAAAACTTCGTCCCGGCTATGCGTCACATACAAGATCGGAATGCGATGCTCATGGTTCCATGCCCGCAGGTCCTCGACAATCTTCGACTTGGTGATGGCATCGAGTGCGGCCAGCGGTTCGTCGAGCAAAAGAATGGATGGATCGATTACCAGGGCGCGGGCTAACGCACATCGCTGGCGCTCTCCGCCAGATATTTCGGTCGGCTTTCGGGAACTTAGATGGGCGATGCGAAACAACTCCAGAATAGCGGCGCTGCGCTGCGCTCGTTGCGCGGGACCTAGATGGAACAGACCATACTCGACGTTGTTCAGCACGGTCAGGTGGGGAAATAATGCCAGGTCCTGAAAAACGTATCCAACTCTTCGGAGTTGTGGAGGAATATCAATTCGCCGTTCACTGTCGAAAAGAATTTTTTCCTGAGTTGCGATTCGACCCTGATCGGGATGAACCAAACCGGCGACGCAATTCAACAGAGTCGTCTTCCCAGCTCCAGAAGGGCCAAACAGGATCGTGATGCCCGGAGGCAACGCGAGGGAGAGGTCGAGTTCGAAATCTTTTCCCAGGCGTTTGCGAATTTGTACGAAGGTTTCAGCAGGTTGTGTGGGGCCGGTATTCGCGAATGTTGAATTCATGAACGGTGTTTGCTAAGACCAATAACCACGAAGGACACTAAGGTACACGAAGGAAATCCAAGAGTTCACGGGGACGGGGCATTCCTTCGTGTTCCTTAGTGTCCTTCGTGGTTATTGCACTCCTTTCCAGATCCACACCCGCCGGTTCAACCCGTAGACAATCGCAAGCGTAACGAACGAGATCGCCAGTAATACAAGAGCAGTCGCATTCGCGCCGGAGTAGTTGACCGCTTGCACCTTGTCGTAGATATCAATCGAAACCGTTCGCGTCACTCCGGGGATGTTCCCTCCCACCATCAACACGACCCCAAACTCGCCCATAGTGTGGGCAAAGCTGAGAGCGACCCCGGTCACGAGTCCGGAGAGCGACAGAGGCAAAATGATCCGGAAGAATGTCCTGATCCGGGAAGCGCCCAGCGTCTGCGACGCCGCCACCAGCCTCGGGTCCACAGCCGAAAACGAAGCGGCGAAGGGCTGCACCGCGAACGGAAAACTGTACAGAATCGAACCGATCACCAGGCCTTCGAAGGTGAACGCCAGGGTGTGTCCGGTAAGTAGCCTGCCAGCCCCGTCCCAGCGGACTGTGTGGTCCAAGCGCAACCAGCACGTAGAAACCCAGCACCGTGGGAGGCAGAACAATGGGCAGGGCAAAGACTGCTTCGACGAGGAATTTCCAGCGCCAGCGCGAGTAGGTGATCCAGAACGCCACCGGAAGCCCCAGCACGACCAGAATGGCAGCAACCAGTGCGGATAACCGGATCGTGAGCCAGAATGCCTGCCAGTCCATCAGTGCCTTCCTGCTAATTCGTTTATTCCCGTTCCCAAATTCATCTTAGTAAACTTTTGTAAATGTTTCCCACTTTCCCGTAACTCTCACGCAAGATGTACCATCGAAGATTGGGGCCTGCGATCCTTGATACAAAGCTAGAGATTCTATCCGTTATCTAAGCTCTTCTTTGGGTTTTTTGACTCCGTCCTACGACATCGTGGAGATAATGCGAGCACGAACACTTCGGAAGCTAAAAAAGTGAGGACTTCGTTTTGAACATACTGAAGCGCTATGGGCTGCTCGTCGGCCTGGTCGTTGTAGCGATAGCCGTCTACGCCGCTTTTCAGTTCAGAAGTAACGAGCAGCCGAAGTATTTCACGACTAAGGTAGACCGCGGTGAAATTCGCCAGGTGGTGGAAGCCACCGGCACGATAAATGCCGTCACCACGGTCCAGGTGGGCTCCCAGGTTTCAGGGACAATTTCTCGTCTCAATGCCGACTTCAACTCGCGGGTAAAAAAAGGACAGGTGGTGGCGCAGATCGATCCTTCTCTATTTCAAGGATCGCTGCTGCAAGCCAAAGCAGACCTGGCCAATGCGAAAGCCAATGTGGTTGCGTCCCAGGCCAACTACGAAAAGGCGCAAGCTACCGCGTTGCAGACCCGGACCGACTATGAGCGGACTTCCGGCCTCACCAAAGAAGGCGTGATGAGCCAGCAGCAGTTGGATCTGGCCAAAGCGAATGCCGATACCGCTGATGCGGCAGTGGCAGCGGCCAAGGCAACCATCACGCAGGCCGTGGCGCAAGTGCAACAGAAGCAGGCGGCCGTCACCGTAGCCCAGACTAATCTGGACTACACCACGATTCACGCACCCATTGACGGCACGGTGATCGCCCGCAGCGTGGATGTGGGTCAGACTGTCGCAGCTTCGTTGCAGGCGCCGACGCTGTTCACCATCGCGCAGGACCTCACGAAAATGCAGGTGTATGCCAACACAGACGAGTCGGATGTCGGCATGATCCATACCGGGCAGGTCGTCACCTTCAAAGTTGACGCATTCCCCAAGGATTCGTTTACCGGCCGGGTCTCTCAGGTGCGATTGAACGCAACCACGGTGCAGAACGTGGTTACCTACAACACCATCATCGACTTCGACAATCCAGACCTGAAACTTTTTCCTGGGATGACGGCTTACATCACTCTTCCTGTAGCAGACGCTCCCAACGCGTTGCGCGTGCCCAATGGAGCGCTACGCTACAAGCCTGACATGCCCGCAGACCAACTGCGTGCCCTATATGCCAAATATGGGTTGAGCTCTGGGCAACGAAATGGATCGCAGGGGGCAGGCGCGCAAGGGGCGGGATCTCAAGGGTCAAGCACGGCAGGGTCGGGAGACACCGGAGCCGCCGCCAAACAACGGCGCTCGCAAACCGATGGCGGCCCCGGCGCCGGTGCAGGAGCAGGAGCCGGACAACAGCGAACTCCGCGGGTGGATGTAGCGGTGGTCTGGAAACTCCTTCCAGACAAGACTCTCGAGCCGGTCAGAATTCGCACCGGCATTACCGACCATACTCTGACCGAAGTCGCGCAGGTGCTAAACGGTCAACTCAGCGAAGGCGACGAATTGATTACTGGAAGCATCGCAACCCCGGGTTCCGCGCGGGCGCCGGGCATGGGCGGCGCTCAGCAGCGGCCCCGGTAATACACATGGCTACGATTCCTAAATCCGCCGTGAATCCACCCGTCGACAGCGGCGGGCGAGGGCTGATCCAGATCGAGGATGTACACAAGTACTACGACCTGGGCGAAACCAAGGTGCACGCGCTGCGCGGCGTCAACGTTCGTATCGAGCGCGGTGAGTTCGTGGCCATCATGGGCGCCAGCGGCAGCGGCAAGTCGACGTTCATGAACATTCTGGGCTGCCTGGACAAACCGACCACCGGCCGTTATCTGCTCGAAAATATCGCGGTCTCTGAACTCAGCAAGAAGGAACTGGCAACCATTCGCAATCGCAAAATCGGTTTCGTCTTCCAGGGATTCAATCTGCTCTCCCGCACCACGGCCCTTGAAAATGTCGAGCTACCCACGCTGTATGCGCAGATCAGCAAAGAAGAAGGACGCAAGCGTGCCCGCGAGGCGCTCGAACTGGTTGGACTCGGAGATCGCATGGAGCACTTCCCTTCCCAGCTATCCGGCGGACAGCAGCAGCGGGTTGCGATCGCGCGCGGGCTGGTCAATCATCCGTCAATTCTGCTGGCGGACGAACCGACCGGCAATCTCGACAGCCGGACGTCCGTGGAGATTTTGGAAGTTTTTCAGAAACTGAATGATGACGGACTGACCATCGTGATGGTGACCCACGAGCCGGACATCGCGGAATTCGCCAAGCGCGGCATACACTTTCGAGATGGGACGATTCGCCGTGACGAGCTGGTACAGAACCGGCCCATCGCAGCCGAGGCTCTGAAAAACATGCCCGAGCTTGAGGATTGAACTGAGGATGTGACGTATGGATTTACTGGCCATTATTCGTATCGCCATGCGGGCGCTGGCTCGCAATAAGCTGCGTTCGATTCTCACCATGCTGGGCATCATCATCGGAGTCGGCGCGGTCATCGCCATGGTCAGCGTGGGCCAGGGAGCGCAGTTGCAGGCCCAGCAACAGATCGCTGCCATGGGTTCCAACATGTTGTTTGTCCAGTCCGGCACGGTAAACCGGGGCGGAATGCGCATGGGCTGGGGCGCCACCAAGACACTGGTCTACGACGATATGCTGGCCATCATGCGCGAGTGCCCGTCGGTCGTGGCCGCAGCGCCCGGTAGTCAGGCGTCGGCGCAGGTCGTCTTTGGAAATGACAATTGGGCCACCAGCATTAACGGAACCGAGCCGCAATATTTCGATATCCGCAGCTGGCCTTTTGCCGAAGGCAGTTCGTTCACGCAGGACGACGTCAGCACGGCCGCCAACGTGGCCGTCATCGGCGAGACCGTACGCAAGAATCTGTTTGGCGCGACCGATCCGATCGGTCAGACGGTTCGCATCAATAACTTGTCGTTCAAAATCGTAGGCCTGCTGAATCCAAAAGGGACCTCGGCCGCCATGGGCCAGGACCAGGACGACATCATCATCGTTCCCATCACCACGTTGCAAAAGAAAATCACCGGACAAGACTGGCTGCGCTGGATCATGGTCTCCGCTGCCTCGAAGGACGCCAGTTACACCGCGCAGCAACAGATTACGGCTTTGCTGCGCGACCGCCATCGCATTCGCACCGCACAGGACGACGACTTCTTCGTCCGCAACCTGGCCGACATGGCTGACCTTGCCGATCAGAACGCGCGCCTGTTCACCATTCTGCTGGCGTCGATTGCCAGCATTTCGCTGCTGGTCGGCGGCATCGGCATCATGAACATCATGCTGGTCTCGGTCACCGAGCGCACGCGCGAGATCGGAATCCGCATGGCGATCGGCGCGACTGAAGGCGACGTGCAGCAACAGTTTCTGATCGAAGCCGTCGTGCTCAGCGTGGTCGGCGGCGCCATTGGAATTCTGTCGGGCATGGGCGCGTCTTATCTGATTACCCAAACATTGGGATGGCCCGTGCTGGTTTCTCCCACGGCAATTTTGGCCGCGGTCATATTCTCCATGGCCGTCGGAATTTTCTTCGGCTTCTATCCCGCGAGGAAAGCGGCGCGGCTCGATCCGATTGACGCGCTGAGATACGAGTAGCGGACTTCGGGCGTCGACTCGGACGTCAGACCTCGGGCGTCGGACCTCGGACTTCAGGACCTTGGAACTCGACTCGGCATCTGCGGATAGCTCCGGAACCGCTGCGATCGGCATTAACGCAGGTTGAAAGCGTATGACCAGACCTAGCGGCATTTTTGTGGCTGAGAAGTACTGCCCTTCCTCAAGATGACAGCGCTGTGAAGGATCGATCCCGAGGTCCAAGGTCCGACGTCCCAGTCCGCCTTCGTCAAGTCAACTTTCGTATAGTGCACGACACACCACCTCCGCGTCCCCATTTAGAACTCACTGCAGAAAGAAAAGGGGATTCGCTACTGTCCGTCACTGAATGCTGTTGGCCGCGCATGGTAGTCGTGTGTGGGTATGAACTTTTACGTTCGCCTGCACCTCCTCATATTTTTGATACTGACTGCCGGGCTCTGTTTCGCGCAGAGCGCGGAGCTCAGCTGAACGCCCGGCAACGTGACCAGTGGTTCGAGCATGGGCGAACAGTTCCCGGACACTCCTCGGCCGCGCTGCGCTACCGCGCCCAGCAGCAGAAAATGCAATTGCGTACACTGCGCGCTTTACCCCGTGCGGCGGGAGCAACCGCGCTTGCCGCGTGTCGCCGTCGGCACCATCTGGACCCCGCTGGGGCCTGCTCCTCTGGCTTCCGATGCCTCCGGAATCGGATTGCAGGACTACGGACCGGTCTCAGGTCGCGCCACGGCGGTGGCCATCGATCCCGCCGACGCCACCGGCAACACGGTGTATGTCGGCGCCGCCTACGGCGGAGTTTGGAAGTCGACCAACGCCGGGACAGCTAGCCCAAATCCCGCCAGCGTTAATTGGACCGCCCTCACCGACAACCAGCCCACGCTTGCGGTCGGCGCGATCGCGATTCAACCGCAGCTGACCAGTCCCGATGCCAGCAAGAGCGTGGTCCTCGTCGGCACGGGAGAGACCAACAGTTCGGGCGACTCGTATTACGGGTTGGGCATTCTGCGGTCCGCAGATGCCGGGCATAGCTGGACACTGATTTCGCAGGACAGTACGGGCACTCGATCTTTCGCCGGCCTGGGCTTCAGCAAGATTGCATTCAGCACGGTGAATCCCAAGCCTGGTGGTTGCGGCCGCGGCGGGAGCGAACTCAGGGAGTGATCGAAGGGTCTGGAGGATCCCGTCATCGCCAATCGCGGCCTCTACTATTCAAACGACGGCGGACAGTCGTGGAACTACGCGACGGTAAAAGATGCGGGACTGGTCATCGCTCCCAGTTCGGCGACTTCGGTGGTTTACAACGCAACCTCAGGACAGTTCTTCGCGGCCATCCAGTGGCACGGAATTTATTCATCGCGCGACGGAGTCAACTGGGACCGGTTGAACAACCAGCCGGGCGGACTGAGTCCGACCTCGTGTCCTGCGAGCCCTTCGACGTCGAGTTGCCTGTTGTATCGCGGAGAGTTTGCCGTCGTGCCCGGACGCAACGAAATGTACTTCTGGTACGTCGACAGCAACAACGTCGACCAGATGCTCTGGAAAACCAAAGACGGTGGCGCCACCTGGACTCAACTCAATGACGACGACATCACCAATTGCGGAGATAGCTTTGGCGGCTGCGGAACCGAACAAGGACTTTACAACCTGGAATTGGCCGCGGTCCCCAATGGCGATGTAACCGACCTGTATGCGGGCGCGGTGAATCTTTACAAGTGCCGAATTACTACCGCCTCGCCGACCTGCGGCGGCACCGCGGCCGACACTTTCTCAATCTCACGCACGTCTACGGATGTCCGCCCAGTCTTGGATCGATTGCCCATGTACATCCCAACCAGCATGCGCTCTCGTTCCTTCAGATCAACAGCAACATGCAGGTGGTGATGTACTTTGCCAACGATGGTGGAATCTATCGCGCGCTCGACGGCTACACCGGACTGATCACGGGCACCTGCGGCGGCAGCAACCAGTTCGATAGTCTGAACGCAACTTGGGGTCGATCACGCAATTCGTTTCGTTTTCGAATCATCCCACCGACCCGAATATTATTCTGGGGGGCGCAGGACAACGGGTCGCCCGCAACCAGCGGTTCGCAAGGGCACTACCATGGCAAAGTGTGAGCTGGGGTGCGGGGGTTACAACGAAATCAATCCTGGAAATCCCGCACAGTGGTTTACCTCGCCACACCGGCGTGAGCATCCAGCGCTGCGCTTTTGGTGTGAATTGCCGGGCGCAGGATTTCAGTAGCGGGCTGGTCGTTTCTAACGCCACCGTCGGCGGCGACTCTGCTGGCCTGTTTACGCCATTCATTCTCGATCCGCAAAATTCCGGGGAGCTGCTGGTCGGCACTTGCCGCGTGTGGCGCGGGCCACCGACGGCACCGGGTTTTCCGCTCACCGACAACTTCGAGACGGGCGGCACGGAAACCTGCACCGGCGGAGAAGTAAACCTGGTGCGGACCATCGCTGCTGGAGGTGTTACCGACCCGATGGATCATCTAACGTGATTTATGCAGGAACGGACGGCCTCGGACCCCTGGACGCAAGCGGAGGCCATATCTGGGTAGCGACAGACGTCAGCGGCGGGCCAGCGGCGTGGCTGGACCGTACGGGCAGGACGAACCCGTCCGGCTTTCCCGATCTCGGGCATCGCCATCGATAAAACCGATACGACCGGCAGGACCGCCTACGTGACCATCATGGGCTTCTTCGTGTCCCACGTGTGGAAGACGATTAACGCCGGGCTCGTGGTCGGACTTCACTGCCGATTTGCCTGACGCGCCGGTCAATGCCGTGCTGGTCGATGCGGCGGCAAGCACCGTTTACGTCGCTACCGATGTCGGCGTGTTCACCAGCAGCACGGCCAGTCCGGAGCTGGACAGAGGTTGGTCCTTTGCCGGAACAGGGCGCCGCGGCGGGATATCTGCCGAACGTCGCAGTCACGGCGTTGCGCATGTTCAATTCTGGCGGGACAAAAAAGCTGCGCGCCTCTACCTATGGCCGCGGCCTCTGGGAATTTACGTTGACCCAGGGTCCGGACTTTCAATTTACTTCGTCCGCCAATGTGTTGACCGCGTTCGCCGGGCAGAGCGCCATCTTCAGCGCCACTCTGCAGGCGATTACCGGTTTTACCAGCGCCGTGAATTTCAGTTGCACGCGCCGGTCTACGGCGCCGCCACCCACTTGCATGGTTGCACCCGCGGAGATTACACCGAGCGGTTCGGGCGCGGGCTTCACCGTGACTGCAAGCGGCTCCGGTTGGAGATTACCAGTTCAGCGTTCACGGTGTAGGAACCGACGTGAACCGGACGACGCGCGATTTCGCCATGACCTTCCACGTCGTTGACTTTGCTTTGACCGCGCCGGCGCCCGCCAGCCTGACAGCGAATCAGTCCGGTGTCTCTGGAGCGGCAGCATTTCAGGTGACAGCAGCGGGAGCCTTCGATCAGACGGTAGACTTCTCCTGCAGCGGTTTGCCCGTCGGGGCCGCTTGCATTTTCCAACCTTCGAGTTCCGTGTCTCCGTTTCCGGGCAGCCCGGCCAACGTGACCCTGACGATAAGCGCCGGTGCAGACACGCCGATGGGGACTTCTCAGATTACGATCAACGGTTCGGTCGCGGAGGACCGACTCGAACGCAGACCCTGTCGCTCACGGTTGTCGGGGGAAACACTGGCACTCCCGACTATGCTCTAGCCATCAGCAATCCATCGTTCACGGTGAATGCGAATCAGGCCGGAGTGTTCAATGGCACGTTGACCGCATCCGGCGGTTACAGCAGCCCGGTCAACCTGCGTTGCGCGGGAGCCGTCCCTCTGACCTGCAGTCTGTTTCTCCGGCAACAGCTGACTCCGACTCCGGCCGGTGCGGCGTTTACGGTGACAGCCAGCAACGATGCGCGAAAACCATTTCAACTTCACCATCGACGCTACGGGAACCGACACGGTCATATCCACCAGTCGACTCCGGTGGAACTGATCGTCGGCTTCAATTTCGCCATCAACAACAATTCGGCCAGCCAGACCGTCGCAGCCGGACAGACCGCCAGCTACAACCTCGACGTCGTGCCCTCTGGGAAATGGCAGCGTTTTCCCCGGCGACGTGACTTTGTCTTGCGCGGGTCTCGGAATGCCCGCGCTCACCACTTGCACATTCACTCCCAGCCAGGTGGCTTCCGGAGAGGGAGACACCAATGTGCTCTTGAAAATCGTGACCACGGCGGCGAGTCCGAGTCTGCGAGAGCAACGGAAGCCCGCACCTGCTGTGGCATGACTTCGGACTGGCACTGACCGGAGTGGTGCTGGCCTGGGGCGGAGTACAGCAGATCTCGCGGGCGTCGAGCGAGTCGGACTTGGACTCTCCCTCTGCTGCTCGGAGTGCTTGTCGCCTGCGGCGGAGGCACGAGTGGCGGCAGCGGGGGCAACGGCGGTGGCGTCGGCGCAGGGCATCCGGGAACTACCTCCCGGGAACTACACGATCACCGTTACCGGCACGGTGGGCTCGGTCATCCGCACTGCGGACGTGCTTCTGGTCGTGAAATAAACTCTCTCACCATCAGGGACAAGCGATTACGCCGAATAACCGGGGTAACTTCACCCCGTTTCATTCGAGCATGTATAAAGAATGTGGCGCAAATTTCGGTGCGCCGCTATGCCCGATCAATCGTTCGACATCGTGATCATTGGCGGAGGCATTGTCGGTCTCTCGACCGCGATGCACGCCACCCGCCTTCTACCACAGCTGAAGCTGCTTCTGGTCGAGAAGGAAGAAGCCGTTGCCCGGCACCAGAGTGGACACAACAGCGGAGTCATCCACTCCGGCATCTACTACAAACCCGGATCTTTGAAGGCGAGGTTCTGCGTCGAAGGTGCCGTGGCGATGGTGGAATTTTGCCGCGAGCACAACCTGCCCTACGAAGTCTGCGGGAAGGTCATCGTGGCCACCACCGAGGAAGAAATTCCCGGCTGAAGGTCTTGCTCGAACGTGGACAGGCCAACGGACTTGCCGGACTGCGACTGTTGCAGCCGGAAGAAGTGCGCGAGATTGAGCCTCATTGTGCCAGCGTGATGGGCGTGTGGGTGCCGAGTACCGGCATTGCCGACTACGCGGCGGTCAGCCGGAAGTACGCGGAGATCATCGTCGCGCAAGGTGGGACGATAAGTACTGGGACCGAAGTCCGGCGAGTTGTCCCGCGTGGAGCGGAGATGATAGTCGAAACTACTCGCGGGACCTTCGCCGCGAAATACGTCATCAACTGTGCTGGACTGCACAGCGACCGCGTTAGCCGCATGGCGGGGCAAAAGCCCTCGGTCAGGATCGTGCCCTTTCGCGGAGAATATTACTTCCTGGTTCCGGAAAAGAATTACCTGGTACGCACGCTCATCTATCCCGTGCCCGATCCCCGGTTTCCATTTCTCGGGGTGCACTTCACGCGCCGCATCCAGGGTGGGGTGGACGCCGGGCCGAACGCGGTGCTCGCCCTCAAGCGCGAGGGCTACAA
>CAVSYI010000009.1:0-312720 GCA_963732045.1 Terriglobia bacterium
GGAATCATTCCGATTCCGATGGAGTGGATGGGACTGCGTCGAAACCGGGTGGCCGTTTCCATCGATGGCCTGCCGGAACATCACGACCCGCGCCGCAAACCTGCGACCTACGATCGCATTCTGGAAAACATTCGCGGACGCGACGTGAATATCCACTGGACCATTACCGGGCCGATGATGAAGCGTCCCGGGTATCTCGAGGAGTATCTGGCGTTCTGGCAGGCACAGGCGGAAGTGAAGCGAATCTGGGTGAGTGTCTACAGTCCGCAGGTCGGCGAACAAACTCCGGAAATGCTCACAATGGAGGAACGGCAGCGGCTGGCACGAGAGTTGCCCGCGTTGAGGGAAGCGTATCCCAAGTTGCTGATGAATCCCGGCATCGGGCAAGCGATCGTGGAGCCGCCTAAAAATCCGCAAGATTGCCTGTTCTCAAAAATGTCGACGAACTTCTCGGCGGATCTGAGCACCCGCGTCGAACCCTGCATCTTCGGCGGCACGCCTGACTGCAGCCAGTGCGGCTGCGTGGCGTCAAGCGGACTGCATCACGTGCAGCAGAGAAAGCTGGTCGGTCCGCTGACTATCGGACATCTGGTCCGGGGTTCAACAGCTGTAGGCTCGCTGATGAACCGTTTGAGGTCAGGCTCGGTGATGCCGGCGCGCTGGCACAGCCTTACTTCCCATCAGCAGGGTCCGTCTGACCTAGTGCAGATCGGATCGGGAAGATCCGAGTAGACGCCACGGTCTACGTAGGGGCGGACGCCCTCGTCCGCCCAGTCGAGGGTAGCTCGACAATTCTCTAAGCCCGCTTCAATGCCCGCACGATAACTACCAGCAGCACCGCGCCAAGAATCGCCACCAGAATGCTGGGAAGCAATCCGCCGCTGGTGTAGATGCCCAACACCCGCAATACCCAGCTCCCGAATATGGCGCCGGCAATGCCGAGCAGAATGTCGACAATTACACCGTAACCGCCGCCTTTCATAATCTTGCCCGCAGCCCAGCCCGCGACCAGTCCCACCAAAATGATGTAAATCAAACCGCCGCCCATAGTGCCTCCATATACGCCGCGGAAGCGTATGCCGGGGCGGGTCGCCTGTCAAGCGATGGTCCGCCACGATCCACGTAGGGGCAGATGTCCTCATCTGCCCAGTCGAGCGCAGCTCGACAGGGTTTTGCAACCACAGCATCGCGCGCTTCGCTCCGCCCGAGCAGATGAGGACATCTGCCCCTACGTGGATCGTGGTGTTTTCAATTCTGTGATTAAATTGCGGCTGCATGTTTGCCCGCAGAATCCGCATAGAGTACGACGACAACGGACGCAGTCTGCCGTGTCCAATGAAGTGGCTGGATAACTTCTCCATGCGCAATTTCACCAACGCCACCGTCTTCGACAACACTCTGCCCGTCGCAGATGGACTCGATGGAAATCGGGACCCACGTTCCGATGAAGGAATTAAAAGCTGCCATGGAAGATTGGTTCCAGAGAAAAAGCTATCTGCCGAAGGGAGCGCACCTGGCGCTCACGGAGCTGTGATTCTGTGTAGGGGCGGACGCCTCGTCCGCCCGGCCAAGCGCAGCTTGGCGGTGTTTCGAGGAATGAAACCAGACCACGACGAGCTTCGCTCGTCCACCCGGACGAGGGCGCCCGGGTCTACGCGGGGCTTTACTCCCCGTAATGCAGCAGCGAGAACACGTCGTACTCTTTCAGCTTGTCGCGGCCATTCAGGAAATCGAGTTCGACCACAAATCCCAGCCCGGCAATTTCCGCTCCCAGCGAGTGCGCCAGCTTGGCGGTCGCTTCGGCGGTGCCGCCGGTGGCCAGCAGATCGTCGACGATCAGCACGCGCTGGCCTTTCTGGATTGCGTCCTTGTGGATCTCTAGAGTGTTGGTGCCGTATTCCAACGCGTAGTCGAACTTGGCGGTGGCAGCCGGGCAGCTTGCCCGGTTTGCGCAGCGGGACGAAGCCGGCATTCAGACGATAGGCAACCGCCGGGCCGAAGATAAATCCGCGGGCTTCCATGCCCAAGACCAGGTCGACGCCGGCCGTGAGGTAATGTTCGGACAGGGCATCGATCAGCATGGCGAGGCCGAGCTTGTCCTTGAGCAGGGTGGTGATGTCGTAAAACAGGATGCCCTTCTTGGGGAAATCCGGAACTTCCCGGATCAGCTTTTTCAGCGGCTCGCAATCAAGCCGCGAGGGCTTCGTCGCGGAATTCGACATTTACCAGGCTCCTTCGATACGAAAAGTTGTAAGACCTGAAACCGGCTTGGCTTCTCGTTCTTCGACATCATCCACCCGAGCCGCGCGCGGCCCCGACCGCAAACGCGAACTCAATCCAGATAGCTGCTCGCTCGAGCCCATGGCCAGCACTTCCACGCTGCCGTCGGCGTTGTTGCGCACCCAACCGGCCACGCCGAGGATATGTGCTTCGCGCTCCACAAACCAGCGAAAGCCGACGCCCTGAACCCGTCCGCGAACCAGAAAGCGGCGAGCCTGTGTAGTTTTCTCAGCCGAAGTCATTTCTCCGCTCTGGATAATGGGGATTACGCCCGTGACAAGTACGCGCCTTCCGCAGTGTCCACGCGGATCTTCTCGCCTTCGTTGATGAACGGCGGAACGTGCACCACCAGCCCCGTCTCAGTCTTGGCCGGCTTGGTGACGCTGGACGCGGTCGCGCTCTTCAGTCCAGGCTCGGTTTCGACCACGGTCAAGGTCACGGTCTGCGGCAACTCGATTCCCACGGCTTTGCCGTCGAAGAATTCCACTTTGATCGTCAGGTTGGAGATCAGGTAGTTGACCGCATCGCCCAGAATCTCGCGGCTGAGGTGCGTCTGCTCGAAGTTGGTGGTGTCCATGAAGTAGTAGCTGTCGCCGTCGGCGTACAGAAACTCCATCTCGACTTCATCCACGGTAATTTTTTCAATGGGATCAGGCGAGCGGAAGCGGTGTTCGAACATCGCGCCGGTCCGCAGGTTGCGCAGTTTGGCCTGAATGAAGGCGCGCAGGTTGCCGGGAGTGCGGTGCTCGACGCTGAAAACGGAGTGCAGATCATTGTTGTGCTTGATGATCATGCCAGGGCGAAGCTGGGTGGCGGGGATAGCCATTGCTGGGTAAGTCTCCTTAACAAGAACGATTACGATTGCGATTCCATCGGCGGAAGGCGGGCAGGCCACATTTTCCGCCGGACTCGAGGATCCAACTCTTTATTTTACACGGGCTTGAGCTGATTTGGGAACAGCACCCAGACTGTTACCGGCGTAATACAGAAAGAACGCAGCGAACCCGAAAGGGACAGCTAGAATCTTATAAAAGGAACTGCAAACGAAAAAATAGAGTTTGAAAGGAATTTTTTATGCGAATTGGAAAATATGAAGCATCGGACAGCGCCAGCACTGCCGGAACCGCTGTGACCTTTCTGCTGATCGGATTGGGCGCAGGTACCCTGCTCGGCATGTTGCTCGCTCCCAAGGCGGGCAAGCAGATGAGAAAAGATCTGCGACGCAAGTTTGACAGCGCCCGCGAAACCGTCGACGAGTGGACTGACGACGCCAAAGAGTTTGCCGAAGAAGCCATGGAACGCGGCGCCGACTTCGCGGACGGAGTCAGGGAAAGAGTCGCTCCCATCGCCAAAGCAATCCGCCGGTAAGAGCAGGCATCGACCTCGGACTTCAGACCCAAGAGCTCAGCGTGGTTGGGTTTTCGTAGCGCCGGCGTCCCGCCGGCTGTCGCGAGGGCATCCTGCCCTCGCTGCCGGGAGCCTTTGCCCGAGGTCCGAAGTCTGAGGTCCGGGGACCGACGCCCGACGTCCTACTTGAAGATTGACGAGAAGAAACCTTTCACCCTTCCCATGACGCCTTTACTCGGCGGTGGTGCGGGTGGTTCGGCCATGGTGAGCAGCGGAGCCGAAGTGGCTGAACGTGACATCGGCAATGTTTCCGAGCCCAGATCCGGTGCCGAAGTCGGCGGCGCGTCCCCGGCCCGGAAGACAAACGGAGCATCCACTTCCACGCGGGCTGTCCCGGGCTTGGAGGCTGGCAACGCAGCCGCGTCGCGAGGAGCGATGCTCACCGATATCTGCGACTGTGACGGCTCCTGCGATCCCATTTCGGAAGCTGACTGCGACGGGACCGGCTTGGCTTCTTCTCCCGGCTGAGCCAGATGCACCGCTGGCGGCAAGTCCTTCTCGGAAACCGTAGGTGCCGGCAAGGCCGCGCGCATGGCGGGTATTTGCGGCGGCGGACAGCCGCAATCGTCAGGGACCGTGCTCTCTCTCTGGTTCACGCGCCCGGAACGAAAAAAAACCTGTTCGTTCGGTTTCACTTGATAGGTGCCATCACCTATTAGCTCCGAGACAATCACCGAAGCGGTATTTCCGGGCAGGGCGCGGACGCAGGTGTCTCCCTGAGGATTGGCGCTGATGGCGTAGTGGAATTCTCCCGGTCCCGCGAGCAGCAGGCGGAAATCAGGCGTGACCACTGAATCGGCGGAAGCATTCAGAGTGTAGTGGGCTTCGAGTGCGCCGGTACTCATACCCAGCATCAGGTCGCGGCCGTTCTGCGAAGGCGTGACCGACAAGCGTGGTCTTGGGACACACTCGCACTTCGCCGCCCCGAGTCAGGCGGAGAATCGTGGTGTCCGAACTTGCCGTTACCGCGGAACCGGATGAAAGCCGGCTCCCAGCCTCGATCACCGCGCCTGAGCTTCCCGCACCGACCGGCACAAAGACGGGCTCCGTCCCTTTGGTGAGCGCAGCTACTGACGGCGTTTCGATTTTTCGCCGCGCCTCGGCCATGGGGTGCATGTGCACCAGCAGCCGCGGCCCGCTGCCGTCGCTGCTGTAGCCCACGGGATGCACCAGGTCCACGACGATCCGCGCCACCGGCGGCGACTGCTGAAACTGATTCATGCGCACGGCGCTTACCTGTTCGCTGCCGACTTCGAGGCGCTTGCGCGGCAACTGGATCCTGGTGTTGGGAAGGTCGATGACCAGCCGGGGCGGGCTGTCGAGGAATTGAATCGCAGGGACGGGCGCCTGGCTGGAGACAATTTCCAGCGCCGGCCCTCCGGCGTCGGAGATCATCTTCACCGAGCGCAGGACCGCCGGCGGGCCCTTGGGGATGGGAGGATCGTCCGGCGATTGCGCCAGAGCAAAGTTAGCGCCGAGCATGGCCGCAAGAACCGAAAACCACACAATTTGGGATCCGATACGCGGCAAAGACTTCATCTTTCGTAAGGCAATGCTGATAGCGCAACCATACCACCCCCAATGTGTCCGGAGAAGAAGAATGCGGACTTCGGGCGTCGGACGTCAGACCTCGGCTCTGGTCGGCGTCAGACTTCGTGGGCTGGTGGTCGCACGAGCGAGATCGCTCGTCGCCTAGATCGTGGAGGAAGTGCCGAGGTCGGAAGTCCGACGGCCGAGGTCCGATTTACGGCTCCGCCAGGAATTCGTACTCGTCGATCACGGCGGCTACTGCCACTTTCCCGTCGCCGTCATCGACCCGCACGACTTTCCCTTTGCAGCGAACCTTGATGCTTTCGGTGAGAGTAATTTCAGGCGGAAGGGTCAATGTGAATTCAATGAGCGATCCGGGAGAGATGGCAGAATCAACGTAGAAGCAAATCCCCCGCGCACTTACATCGCGGGTCTGAGCACTCTTCTCTTCGGATCCGTCGTGAGTGACGGCTACGGGCAGTCGCAGTGCAAAACGGCGCGTAGCCCTTTTCTCGGGTTCAGCTTCGGCCATGAGCTCTCCGTAAAAGTCGCCTAAGCATGGCGTTTTGGGCCCACCATGTCAAGACAGTAGTTATGACTTGTTTGGATTTGAGATACCGCAGGAACCGATCGTGCGCCACCTAGCCGCGAACGCCATAACCACGAGAGGACACGAAGTATCACGAAGGATTGTAGTTTTTGATTTTCCTTCGTGTACCTTCGTGTCCTTTGTGGTTGATGCTTTTCCATTCGCACGCGACCCCGGGTCGTCGCACAACTTTGGTATAAGCTAGAACCTGGCGGTTGAGCTTATGGTTTTCGTCCTCGACAACTACGATTCGTTTACCTATAACCTGGTGCAATATCTGGGCGAACTGGGTGCGCAAGGTCGAGGTGCGCCGGAATGACCAGATAACGCCCGCCGAGGTGGAAGCCATGCGCCCGGAACGGATTCTTCTCTCCCCGGGCCCCTGCACGCCACAGGAGGCGGGAATCACGATTCCGCTGATCCGGCATTTTGCCGGCAAGGTGCCACTCCTCGGCGTTTGCCTGGGACATCAGGCTATCGGGGCGGCTTTCGGGGGCAACGTCATCCGCGCTCCCCACCTCATGCATGGCAAGACCAGCCAGGTGAGTCATGATGGCAAGACAATCTTCGGCGGCCTTCCCACTCCCATGACGGCGACGCGTTACCACTCCCTGATCGTGGAAGAGAAAAGCCTGCCCTCCGAACTTGAGGTTAGTGCCTACACTACGGAACGCGATGGAACTCGAACCATCATGGGATTGAGGCATCGAAAGTTTCCCGTGGAAGGCGTGCAGTTCCATCCCGAGAGCGTGTTGACCGAGGAAGGGAAGAAATTGGTGGAGAATTTTTTGCAGATGTGAAAAGTTTCAAGTTGTCGAAGAGATATTGGGAAGGGCACGACTTCAGTCGTGCCACTCTCGGACCGAAAAGAGGGCGGCTTTAGCCGCTGAGGTTGCTGTTTCGAACAGCGAAGCCTCAGGCGCTAAAGCGCCAACCGGGTTTCGCGATACGGCACGACTAAAGTCGTGCCCTTCCCGTCGAGGCGCCAGAGTCGATTGTTCAGTCCCGTCTTTCTCCTCGATACGATTACGCGCCGCGGAAGGCCAACGCCAGCAGCCACACGTTCAAAACCGCAATCACTATTGCCGTAATCCAGGCCAGCGATTTCAGCCATGCAGCATTCGTGAACTCGCCCATCTTTCGCTGATCGCTGGTGAACATCACCAGAGGAAATACCGCAAAGCTCAACTGCATGCTCAGGATTACCTGGCTGAACACCAGCAGCTTGGCCGTTCCGCCCGTCCCCCAAAATGCGGTGACGATCACCGCCGGAACAATCGCTACCGCGCGCGTGATCAAACGGCGCAGCCACGGGCGCAGGCGAATGTTCAGGAAGCCTTCCATCACCACCTGGCCGGCCAGCGTGCCGGTCAGCGTGGAGTTCTGTCCGGAAGCCAGCAGCGCCAGCGCGAACATGGTGCTGGCGCCGGTGACTCCGAGCAGTGGCGTGAGCAGCTTGTGAGCGTCGTTGATCTCGGCGACGTCGTTGTATCCGTGACTGTAGAACGTAGCTGCAGAGACGATCAGGATGGCCGCGTTTACCAGCAGGGCGAAAGTGAGAGCGATGGTGGAATCGATGGTCCCGAAGCGGATCGCCTCGCGCTTGCCTTCCGCGGTGCGTTCGAAATCGCGGGTCTGCACCAGCGCCGAATGCAGGTACAGATTGTGCGGCATCACGGTCGCCCCCAGAATGCCGATCGCGATATACAACATTCCCGGGTCCCGGATAATCTGCGCAGAGGGGATGAAGAACCCTTGTGCGATGCCCAACAGACTGGGTTTCGAGAAAAGAATTTCCAGCCCAAAGCAGACGCCGATCACTCCGATCAGAGAAATGACCAGAGCCTCGACCACGCGAAATCCTTTTTGCTGCAGGAACAGAATCAGAAGAACATCGAGCGAAGTGATGCACACACCCCAGATCAGCGGAATGTGAAACAGCAGGTTCAGCGCGATGGCAGAGCCGATCACTTCGGCCAAGTCGCAGGCGGCAATGGCAATCTCTGCCCCAATCCAGAAAATGAATGACACTGGGCGGCTGAAGTGATCGCGGCAGGCGGCCGCCAGATCGCGTCCCGTGACCACCCCGAGCTTGATGGCGAGGGTCTGCAGCAGGATCGCCATCAGGTTGGAGAGCAGAATGACCGAAAGCAGCGAGTAGTTGTATTTCGATCCGCCGGCCAGGTCGGTCGCCCAGTTGCCCGGGTCCATGTAGCCGACGGCCACCAGGTATCCCGGTCCGGCGAAAGCCAGAAGTTTGCGAAAAAATCCGGCTGATTGCGGGATAGGAAGGCTGCGGTAGATTTCCGGCAGACTGGGACGAGCGACAGCGTGTCGCCAACCCTTATCGGTAATATTTTCCGGGCTGGAAATGACTTGTGGCTCGGGCGACGACAACATTAGCGCAAAGTATACACGAAAAGATAAACCATGGTTAATTGATTAAATGTTGTGGGGCAGTCACTCTTGTCCGCCGCTTTTGACTTTGATTTTGAATTTGGGGTTCAACTCTGAAAGTCAAAATCGAAAGCGGCGAACAGGAGTGTCCGCCCGCACAGCAAAGCTTCATCCGCGGCGCTCCACCGGCGCCACCCAGACCTTTTCGGCCGCCGATCCGCCCAGTGCGACCTTTCCGGCATCGGTGTCCAGGGTCAGAGTGTGGTCGTAATTCCGCCCGGCGACGTGCACCTGCGCCCCAGGTCGTATCCCCCGCTGTTCCAGAAATTCCAGAAGCCGCCGGTCGCGCTCGTAAATCCCGCTGACCAGATAACGGCCGCCCGCCTCGGCATGAGCCAGCAGCACCAATCCACGCCGGCGCCGGCTGCCCGGGCTCTCCAGTTCGCTAAGATTGCCGTGCGGGCAGGCCCCGCCTCGACCGAGTTTTGCCAGCAGTTTGGCCTCAAAATCGGGAGACACGGCGTGCTCCAGCCGCTCTGCCTCGTCATGCACCTTGAACCACTCCATGCCGAACATTTCAGCGAGCATGCGTTCGATCAAGTGATGCCGAAGCGTCAATTTTCGTGCGATCTTCCGGCCGGCCGGCGTGAGGCTGACTTCTCCACCGCTTTGCACCCGTACCAGGCCATCTTTTTTCAGGCGCCGCACTGCCATGGTGACAGCTGGAGGTGAAACTGAAAGCCAGTGCGCGAGAGTAGCCGAGATCACAGTCTCGCCTTCGCTCTCGGCCTCGAGGATGGCCTTCAGGTAATCTTCTTTGGAAACGGTGATCATCCAGAAGGGTATTATACGTTAAGCATAGTTAAGCCAATATCAGATTGAAGATTTGAGATTTCAGATTGTTAAACGCCGCTGAGAATCTGAAATCTGCAATCTAAAATCTTAAATCTGCAATCTGAAATCGCCCTTCCGCGTTTGACATCGTCCGCATGTCCCCCTAACCTTGTCAGTCTCCGGATATGAAAGTTCTCGTCATTGGAAGTGGTGGGCGCGAGCATGCCCTGGTATGGAAACTGCGGCAGTCCCCGCGGGTTTCGAAGGTCTACTGTGCCCCGGGAAACGGCGGAATTGCTGACGAAGCCGAATGCTTGCCCGCCGAGGTCAAGAGTATCGACTCGCTGCTGGCGGTGGCGGAGCAGGTGCGTCCCGACCTGACTGTGATTGGGCCCGAGTTGCCCCTGTCTCTGGGGGTGGTGGATAAATTTACCCAGCGGGGCTGGCGCGTTTTCGGACCGACGCAGGCCGCGGCGCAACTGGAATCGAGCAAGAGTTTCGCCAAGGAATTCTTAAAGCGTCATCACATCCCGACCGCGCATTTCGCCATTTGCGATTCCATCGACGAAGTGCTCGCCGCATTGCCGCACTTTCACACGCCCGTAGTGGTAAAGGCCGACGGACTGGCTGCCGGCAAAGGCGTAGTAATTTGCCGCACCAAAGAAGAAGCCGCTAGCGCGGCGGCCGAGATGTTCAGCGGCAAGACCCTGGGTGAAGCGGGCAGCCGGGTTGTCCTGGAAGAATTTCTGCAAGGCGACGAACTGTCATTTCTGGTTTTGAGCGACGGCGAACGAGTAGCGCCGCTGGTGGCGGCCCAGGACCACAAACGCATCGGCGACGGCGACACCGGCCCCAACACGGGCGGCATGGGCGCGTATTCCACCGCCAGCATCGTGGACCAGCAGATGACGCAGTGGCTGCTGCAACACGTGGCTCGGCCGGTCGTCGCAGGAATGAAGGCGGAGGGCGCGGAATACAAAGGCATCCTGTACTGCGGTTTGATGATGACTGCGCGCGGGCCCATGGTGCTCGAATTCAATTGCCGCTTCGGAGATCCTGAAACCCAGCCGATCCTGATGCGCCTGGAAAGCGATTTGCTGGAAGCGCTCGAAGCCTCGATCGACGGACGCGTCAGCGAGGGCGATTTCCGCTGGTCGCGCGACGCTTCGGTGTGCGTCGTCCTTTCTTCCGGCGGATATCCCGGCACCTACGAGGTAGGCAAAAAGATCATGGGTCTGGCAGAAGCCGGCAAAGTGGAAGGCGTGAAAGTTTTCCACGCCGGCACCAGCAAGCGCGATGGCGGGTACTTTACCGCCGGAGGGCGGGTGCTGGGAGTGACTTCGCGGGCAGCAGACTTGCAGACTGCGGTCGATCGGGTGTACGCGGCCACGGCGAAGATTGGATTCGAAGGCGCGCATTACCGCACCGATATCGCCGGTAGAGCGTTGAGGAAATAGTTTCGGTCTGGTTTCTAGTTTCAAATTCACTTTGGTTTCAAATTCATTCAAGGGACATTCATGAGCACAAAGCCTCGGGTTTCAATTGTGATGGGAAGCGATTCTGATCTCGACATCATGCGCGAGTCGGCCAAAGCGCTGGAAGAGTTTGGGATTGAGTACGAGATCGACGTCACTTCGGCGCACCGGTCGCCCGACCGAACTGCGGAATTCGCGCGCAAAGCGGCGGCCCGCGGGGTTCGCGTGATCATCGCCGGCGCCGGGGGCGCGGCGCATCTGGCTGGCGTGATTGCCGCGCACACTACGCTGCCGGTGATCGGCGTGCCCATCCCGTCCACTTCGCTGCAGGGGATGGATTCGCTGCTGGCGACGGTGCAGATGCCTGCGGGCATTCCGGTCGCGACAGTTGCGATTGGCAAGCCCGGCGCCACCAACGCCGGAATTCTGGCGGCGCAGATTCTGGCGCTCTCCAGCGATCCGCTGGCCAAGAAGCTGGCGGCTCACAAAGAAAAACTGGCCAACAGCGTGGATGAAAAATCGAGGAAGCTGAAGATTACGCTGGGAGCCTCGTAGGCTCGTGTGGGCGGAGCCTGTCTCCGCTTTGATTTTGTTTCAGTGCGACAGAGCCAAATCAAAGGCGGCGGACAGAGTGTCCGCCCCACACATATTCAAGATCGTTACAAGTTCAACGTCTTCAAATACTCCCGCAGCGGGCCGCCCAGGTCTGAGCGCTTCAGCGCGAACTCCACCGTGGCTTTCAGAAATCCCAGCTTGTCGCCAGTGTCGTGACGTTTGCCTTCGAAAACGTAGCCGTAGATTTTTTCTTTCTTCAGCAACTGCTTCAGCCCGTCGGTCAGTTGCAGTTCGCCGCCGGCACCGGCCTTGATTTCTGACAGGGTTTCAAAAACCGTCGGAGTCAGAATGTAGCGTCCAATGACGGCCAGGTTCGACGGCGCATCTTCGTGGCGCGGCTTTTCCACCAGGTTCGTGACTTCATACAAGCTTCCCGTTCGATCCCGGAACCGGAGTGCCCGCCAGCACGCCATATGCGGAAATGCCAGGACCCTCGACCACTTGGGTAGCGAGCACGGAGCACTGCGTCTTGTCGAAGACATCCATCATCTGCTTCAGGCAGGGAACCTCGGAATCGATCACATCGTCCGCCAGCAGGACGGCGAAAGGTTCGTCGCCAACCAGTTCGCGCGCGGTGAGCACGGCGTGTCCCAGGCCCAGCGCCTCTTTCTGGCGCACGTACGCGATGTGGATCAAGTCCGAAATCTGGCGGACGATCTTCAGCAAGTCAGTCTTGCCGCGTTCTTCCAGCATCTTTTCGAGTTCGTAGCTCACGTCGAAGTGGTCTTCGATGGCCTGTTTGCCGCGTCCGGTGATGATGATGATCTGATCGCAGCCAGCGGCGACTGCTTCTTCAACGCCATACTGGATGATCGGTTTGTCCACCAACGGCAGCATCTCTTTCGGTTGTGCCTTGGTGGCGGGCAGAAACCGGGTGCCCAGTCCTGCGGCGGGAAAAACAGCTTTGCGAACTCTCTTGATCATCTCTGACTTCCTCTTGGCCGCAGCAATCGATTCACGATTCTTACGGCAGTTGATGATTGTAATCCTGTAATGAAACTACAGAGTGGGACTGTCCGCCCCCAGCATGCTCTTGCGGATAATCTTCATTGGCACCGATCCTTGTCTCATGAATCGGTCGTGAAATTCCTGCAGGTTGAATTTGTCGCCCTTCAGTTTCCGGTAGTCCTCGCGCAGCTTCAGGATCTGGAGTTTGCCCAGATTGTAGTAGAGATAGGTCGGGTCCGAGGTAGCACGCTTGGCTTCGACTTCGGCTACAGGTGCCACTTGAAAACCTTCCTTCACAAAGAATTCGCGTCCCTGTTCCAGCGTCATTTTGCCGGTGTGCATTTCGATGCCAACGATGAAGCGGGCGTTGCGCAGCAACGCGTCAAGTAATTGGCCCAGTCGTAGCTTGGGATCGTGATTGCCATAGCCTTCATCGAGCATCATCTGCTCAGTGTAGTGCGCCCAGCCTTCGGCGTTACTGTTGTTGTAAAGCAGTTTGCGTGTTTTGGAAGGCGCCGCCTGCACCCATAAAAACTGCGTGTAGTGGCCGGGATAAACTTCGTGGATGGCGGTGCTCACGATGGTGCCGCGGTTGAATCCCTGCATCCATTGTTCGACTTTTTCCGGTTTCCAGTCAGGCTCAGGCAGGGTGACGTTGAACATGGCCTCTGTCGCCTTGGTTTCATAGGCTCCGGGCGTGTCCATGGAAGCGGTCGACAGGGCGCGGGCGAAGGGAGGCGTCTCTTCGACGATGGGTGGAACTGTCGACGGAATCGTAATGATTTTCTGCTGCTCGATGAATTCGCGTAAGCCGCCCAGGGTGTTGCGGAAGGTTTGCAGCAACTGGTCGGCGGGCGGATGATCTTTGCGCAAGTCTTCCAGCACCGCTGCAGGACTGCGATGGGGATCGATCTGGGCGGCGACTTCCTTGAACTGTTGCTGGTTGCGCCGCAGATCCGCAAAGCCAACCTCGAGCAGGCGATCGATGGGAATGTCTACCATCTCGTCATAAAGCAATTTCTTGCGGAAAGTTCTCAGAGCCAAGTCGGAAATCGCCGTGGGATGCCGGCAATAAATCCTTCCGCATGAAGTCCTGATATTTGCTCAGAGCTGTGATGGCGGCGGCGTTGCTCGCCTTGAATTCGGCCAGCAACTTCGGGTCCTGCACTTCGCGGAACGCTTCCGGAACATCATGCTGAAAAAATGCGATGTTATCCGGCATCTGCTGCAGGGCCACTTCGGTGTAGACCCGGGGAGGATTGCTGACGTTCTGCCGCGCCTCTTCCAATACTCGCGGAATGCCGCGCTCCAGAGAAATCACGGAGCGCAAACGGTCATCTGCCGGGGCAAAATTCCTGCTCATGAGAAGAAAAATGGCGGAACTCGGGTCATCGATGTAGACGCTGGGATCCTTCCTCCACATCTGGATGGTTTGCAGTTCCTGAAGTCTCCCCTGAATGGAAGCGGTCAGTATCTCAAGATCGCCGGCCGATTCCTGCGACAGTTCACGACTCGCAATCGAATTGAACAGCTTCTGAAACTTAATCGCCCCGGCGATTTCCGCGTCGACGGCCGAGCGTGAGAAATCTTCCAGTTTTTCGTCGTACTGATGAAGGCCGGCCTGGGTTCCGGCCGTGGGGTGAAATTGAAAATAGAAATCGAAGTAGTCGTCCACCAGCTTGTCGAAAGCGGATTGGGCCGGTGATGACGGCGTGGCGACGCGACATGGAGGAAAGCGGAAAGAGTGACATCACAATACACAGGGCAGTTGTTAGGATTCGATTGCGCATTTTGATTGGAGTGTCCCGAAAGGTTTTACGTTACGACGGTACGGATGGCAAGGGTTGAGTCGTGGGCGACAATTCTTCTAGCAATCCTCGTAACTGGCCTAGAACTTCCGCCGGAGAAACCGCCTTTGATACGTATTTTAGAGTACCGTCGGGGGCGAACTGCGCGCCGCGCTGCGACGAAACGAATTTGGCCAGCTTTCCCGGATCGATTTCCGCGTTCTCGCGAAACTTGATGCTGACCAGATCGCGCTTGCGCTCAATGGCGGTTGCGCCGACGCGTGTCGCCAGCAATTTCAGCGTCGCATATTCCAAAAGGTTCTGCACCGGGGCTGGTGGATCTCCGTAACGATCCTGCAATTCGGCGCGCACATCATTCAAACGCGACTCGTTCTCAATTCCGGCCACTCTCTTGTACATTCGCAGCCGCTGATTTTCTTCCGGGATGTACTCCACTGGGATGCGGATATTGAGTCCGAGGTTTAATTGAGTCTCGGCTTCGTCCGCCGGGGCCTCGCCCTTCATCTCGCGGACAGCGCGGTCGAGCATCTGCGTATAAAGTTCGAAACCGACAGCTTCGATGTGCCCACTCTGCTGGCCGCCCAGCATGTTGCCCGCGCCCCGTAGTTCCAGATCAAGGGCAGCAATCTTGAAGCCTGCGCCCAGGTCGGAAAATTCTTTCAACGCCGCCAGACGACGGCGCGCGATGGGAGTCAGTTCGATCTCGGCCGGCAGCAGGAGATACGCGTAAGCGCGCCGATTCGAGCGGCCCACGCGCCCGCGCAGCTGGTAAAGCTCGGAGAGTCCCAGACGATCGGCACGGTTGATGAGAATGGTGTTGCAGAGCGGGATGTCGAGACCGTTCTCGATGATGGTTGTGGACACCAGAATGTCGGCTTCGTGATGCATGAACTTAAGCATCACTTTCTCCAACTCGCCCTCCGACATTTGTCCGTGGCCGACGATGATCCGCGAGCGCGGAACCAGCGTCTGAAGCTTGGCGGCGATCTCCCAGATGCTGTCCACGCGATTGTGGACGAAGAACACCTGGCCGCCGCGTTCCAGTTCCTGCTCGATAGCGGATTGAATCAGCTTCTCGTCCCAACTGGCGACGACAGTCTGGATCGCGATGCGGTCTTTCGGCGGCGTCTCGATCACGCTCATGTCGCGCAGACCGACCAGCGACATGTGCAACGTGCGCGGAATCGGCGTGGCGGACATGGTCAGCACGTCCACCTGCTTGCGCATCTGCTTGAGCCGTTCCTTGTGGCGCACGCCGAAACGCTGCTCTTCGTCCACGACCAGCAAGCCGAGGTCGGCGAACTTGACGTCTTTCGAGATCAGGCGGTGCGTGCCGATCAGGATGTCGACTTTGCCGGCTTCCACCTTCTGCAGAATTTCCTTCTGCTGCTTCGGAGAACGGAAGCGGCTGATCATCTCGATGGTGACGGGAAAGGCCGCAAAGCGCTGCTTGAAAGTTTCGAAGTGCTGGAACGCGAGAACGGTCGTAGGCGCAAGCACCGCCACCTGTTTGTTATCGCTGATGGCCTTAAAGGCCGCGCGCATGGCGATTTCCGTCTTGCCGTAGCCGACGTCGCCGCAGAGCAGGCGATCCATCGGTTGCGTCGATTCCATGTCGCGCTTGACGTCGGCGATTGCGGTTTCCTGATCGTCGGTCTCGTTGAATTCGAAGGTGTCTTCGAACTCGCGCATCCATTCGTTGTCGGGCGAGAAGGAATGTCCCTGGGCCGTTTTGCGCTCGGCGTAGAGCTTGAGCAGCTCGTCGGTCATGTCCTTCATGGCCTTGCGAACGCGAGCTTTGGTTTTGGACCAGGCCTGCGTGCCCAGATGATTCAGTACCGGTTTCGCCCCTTCAGCGGAACGATATTTCTGGACCAGGTCGAGACGAGTCAGCGGAACATAAAGCCGCGCGCCCTCGGCATATTCGAGCAACATGAATTCTGCGTTGCCGTTGCCCTGATTGATTTCTTTCAGTCCCTGGTACTGCCCGATGCCGTGCTCGACATGAACGACGTAATCGCCGACCTGCAAGTCGCGGAAATCGGAGAGGAACGCCGACGTCTTCGACTTCTGCCGTTGCGGACGCGTGACAACCGCCTCGGACTCGTCGAACAAATCACGCGCGCCGAGGATTGAGAGATTCGCGTCAGGGAACGTAACGCCATCGGGAACGTAAGCCTTGGCCAGCGTGGCCGTGAGCAGTTCGCCGGAGAAGTAGGAAGTTTCGTCGGCGTAACTTTCCCCACTGCGTGTCCGGCTGCCCAGTCGGAAAGACACGGCGTACTCGCTGAAAACATCGGCCAGCCGTTCGACTTCGCCAGTGTTGGGGACGGCGATCAGTACTCGCTTGCTGTCCGCGATCAGCTTCTTTACTTCTTCAAGCATGGTTGGGACAGAGCCGTGGAAGCGAGGTGTGGGCTGAGTGTGAAATGAAATGGATGCAGCCGAATCGTCACTGCGTTCGATATCCAGATGTTCGACATCGGCCCCGGGCAGGCTTGAAAGTTTCTGCCACCACTCCTCCGGACGGAAATACAGGTCAGCGGGTCGAACCAGGTTGCCCACGCCGCTGCTCTCGTGGGCTTGCTCGATTCGCGACCAGACGTGATCGAACTCCGCTTTGAGCACCTCCGATTCGTCGGTCAATACCAGGGCGCGCGGCAGTAAATCGAAAATCGTTTGATTCGCGCCGGCCACGGGCGCGTAGAACTCCCATCCTGGAAATACTGTCACTCCGCCGGAGCGCACCGCCTGCTCGATGATCTCTTCATTTCCGGTGATGCGTTTTCCGGAAAGACGGGCATGCACCGAGCCTAGAAGTTCTTCGCTTACCGGAGTTTCCGTAAGTGGCAGCAGCAACGCTTCATCGACGGCATTCGAAGAGCGCTGGGTGGCGGGATCAAACCTTCGAATCGATTCGACTTCGTCCCCAAAACATTCGATGCGCACCGGCCGTTCCGCTTCCGGCGAGTAAACATCGAGGATGCCGCCGCGCAAGGCGTATTCTCCGGGCATTTCGACGACATCCGTAGAGTGGTAGCCGACTGTGTTGAGGTGCGGGAGCAACGCGTCAATGTTCAGAGTGTCGCCACGACGCACGCTGCGCGCCAAGTCGGCGTAATACTCGGCGGAACGTAGGCGCAACGCAGCAGCTGCAATCGGAGAAACCACGAAAGAGGCTGCCCCGGTCGCAATCTTCCACAGGGCGACCGCCCGCTCCTCCTGGATCTCCGGGTGCGGAGACAGATTCTGGTAGGGCAGCACGTCGTGGTTGGGAAGCGAAACCACGGAATCCGGATTGGCAGCTCCAGTGAGCTCGCAGAAGGCTTGCAGCACCGGAACCATTTCTTCCGCGGCGCTGTTGTCGGCGACCACGACGATCAGCGGCCGCCCTGCCGCCTTCTGCAACAGGACTAGAAGCAAAGCTTTGGCAGTAGGAATCAATCCGGAGACACGAATCCGCCCCGTGCCCTCTTTCAGATGGGAGGCCACACGCGAAAAGGCCGGTAACTTTTCCACGTCCGTGAAGAGATCACGAACGAAGGGGAGAACCATGCAACTTGATTTTAACAGGGCGGGAAAAAAGGCGTCGGCGGGAACGCCCGCGTAGGCCCGGACGCCACGGCCGGGCGGCGAGCGAAGCTCGCACAGGTTTTTGCCGGCAGAAAAACAAAGTGGAGCTGCGCTCCGCGGGGCGGACGGGGGCGTCCGCCCCTACGTAGTTCGTAGCAACGGTCGGGTCAGACACGTAGGGCCGCCACCGCCGTTCACACATAATTCAGAGCCAGGGAAAGTTCGGACATCGAATCCTGCCTCGCGGAGCTTTTCGTTGGTCTGCTGATTTTCTTCCAGAGCGAGCAGGCGCTTGTTGCCCAGCGACAGGACATTACAGGCCAGCGAATCGCGTTCGGAATATTCAATTTCAATGAACCGGTGGCCGCGCGATTGCAGCAGTTCGACTGTCTCCACCGCGAGCCACGGCAAATCCACGAGGACAGTCTTTTCGTCGAGCAGACTCATCAGTGACATAAGGTGCAGACAGGCCGAAGGACCGGTTCCGTGCGGTAATGGCGCCGATAGCACTTCCATGTCATGCGGACCAAACAGCGCCCGCATTTGCTCGATTCCTGCTCGGTTCGTGCGATAACCGTTACCGATAAGCAGAGTTTTGGAATCGAGCCAGACCATGTCACCGGCTTCAGTTTTTCCCGGCGGCTGAATTTGTCCCAACGTTGGGATGCCAACGCCGCGACAGAATTCGACGTGCCGTTGCGCCTCCGGAATCCGATTCAGCTTGCCGGGATGGAGGCCAATGAGGCCGTAGTCGGTAGCGAGAGAAGGATCATGTGTGTAGACGGCATCCAGCGAAAGGTCGGAAGCAGTCGGCAAATGGAGCACTTCTGCGCCCGAGGATTCAAGCTGGCGGCAAAATTCGTCATGCTGCGTCTGCGCGATCACGAAATTCGGCGGATGAATAAAGCCCAGCTCCTGCCAATGGTCGGCGTTGGATGGCCGGTCCCAACCCGCCGCGCGCGGCGAACACACCAGTACTCGGTCCAGACGTCCGACCATCGAATGGCCATTAAACCCCTGACCCTTAACCGCCGGATTCTGCAATTCTGCTGAGCTCTTCAAAGATTGCGACCGCCTTCCCGTTCTGCAATCTAAACAGGTCTTATGGCAAAAGCAATCTGGGAAGGTGTGACCCTCGCGGAATCGAACCAGTGCGTGGAAGTGGAAGGCAATCAGTACTTCCCGCCCAATGCGATCAAGGCGGAGCACTTCAAACCAAGTGCGACCCACACTGTGTGCCCCTGGAAAGGCACGGCGAGTTATTACGATGTTGAGGTCGGCGGGAAGAACAACCACGATGCGGCATGGTTCTACCCCGAGCCCAAGCCGGCGGCAAAAGAGATCAAGGGGTATGTGGCGTTCTGGAAGGGCGTGAAGGTGGAGAAGTAAAAGTACCGATCGGTTCGTGTCCTCCTCACGCTAAAAGCAAAAAAGACAGCCCGGAGCCCCCCGAGACTGTCCTTAGGCTCTCCCGGTTAGAAGAGCATGTCAATGTCGTTAAGGTAATTCGGACATGTTGCAGGAGTATTGCGAATATATGAATATCCGGTAAATTCACCCGATCGGTTTGCTGAATAAAAAAACCCGCGAGCCCCGCTCCGCCGCACGGCCCGGGGCCGGCTTCCCTGCGTGGTTCATCATGCAGCTCCTGGCTGCTATATTTAGGGGTCTCACGAGACTGCATCCATGGCCCGTAGAGTCGAAGCCTCACGCAAATTGCAGAAGCGCGCCGAGCAGGTGATCCCCGGCGGCGTGAATTCTCCGGTGCGCGCCTTTGGTTCCGTTGGAGGCGATCCGCCCTTCATCGTTCGCGGGCAAGGCTCCCACCTTTGGGACGCCGACGAAAACAAATACATCGACTACGTGGGCTCTTGGGGACCGCTTATTCTCGGACACGCCGCGCCTGGCATCCCGGAAGCAATCAGCGCTGCCGCAAAACACGGAACCAGCTTCGGAGCTTCAACTGCCGCGGAAGCGGATCTGGCTGAAATCGTGATTTCAGCCTTTCCGCACGTCGAGAAGGTCCGTTTCGTCAGTTCGGGCACCGAAGCGACGATGTCAGCAATCCGCCTGGCTCGCGCTTACACCAGGCGCAAATACATTGTGAAGTTCGAAGGCTGTTACCACGGCCACGCCGACGCACTGCTGGTGAAAGCTGGATCGGGTGTGGCAACGTTAGGCATCCCCGGCTCGGCAGGCGTGCCGGAAGAATTCACCCAACTGACGCTGGCCCTTCCATTCAACGATGTCGATGCGCTCGAAGCGGCTTTCAAAAAGTTCCCTCAGCAGATTGCCTGCGTGATCGTGGAACCGGTGGTCGGCAACATGGGATGTGTGCCGCCGAATCCGATGTATCTCGACGCGTTGCGCGAAATTACCGATCGCGACAAGTGTGTCCTCATTTTTGACGAAGTGATGACCGGATTCCGGCTGGCTTTCGGCGGAGCGCAGGAACGCTATGGAATTTTGCCGGACCTGACCACGTTCGGAAAGATCATCGGCGGTGGGCTGCCCGTGGGCGCATATGGCGGGCCGGTCGAAATCATGAACATGGTCGCGCCGCTCGGTCCGGTGTATCAGGCGGGCACACTTTCAGGAAATCCGCTGGCCATGGCTGCTGGCATCGCGACCCTGCGCTACCTGCGCAGCAACAAGAGCACGGTCTACACCGGCCTGGAGTTGCGGGCTGCGGAGTTGACCGAAGGCGTTCTCGCAGCCGCCAAGGATGCGGGTGTGCCGCTCTGCTGCAATCGTGTCGGGTCGATGTTTACCTGGTTCTTTACGGAGGGCCCGGTCACCGATTGGACGTCAGCCGCGAAGTGCGATACCAAGGCCTTCGCCCGTTTCTTCCACGCCATGCTGGACCACGGCGTGTACCTGCCTCCGTCTCAGTTCGAAGCGGCGTTCCTGAGTACAGCCCACACCGAGAAAGACATCCATCACACTATCGCAGCCGCCAAGCAGGCATTCGCACGCCAACTGAGAACCGGGAACTAAGATCTGACAACTGTTTTTTTCATCATTGCGGGAACCGTCACAAACTCATACCCTTCTGCCTTGTACCGCGAAATCAATCGATCGGTCGCCGTGATCGTGAACGAACGATCCGCACCGAACTCACGATGCCCACCGTCGTGCAGCAGGATCACGTCGCCGCCTCGCACCTGGCTCGTCACTTTGCGTTCGATGTGCTCAACCGATGGAGCATTCCAGTCGTAGCCAGTCACATTCCACATGATGGGTTCGAGTCCCATGTGCCGCGCGATGCGCAACACCGCAGGGCGCCGTCCGCCAAATGGCGGACGAAACAGATTGGAATGTTCCCCTACTGCATCGGTCAAGGCGCGATCACAATTTTCGAGCTGCGTTCTGAGTTCGCGCCCGCTCTTGAAAGTGAGTAAGGGATGAGTAAACGTGTGGTTCCCGATCACATGTCCGGCTTTCACCAGTTCGCGGACAATGTCGGGACGTTGCTGCACGTAGCGCCCGATGAGGAAAAATGTGGCGTGAACATTGTGCCGGGCCAGGACTTCCAGCAGGCGCTGAGTATGCGGATCGTTGGGACCATCGTCGTAAGTGAGCGCCAGTTGCTTCGATCCGCGGGCCAGTCCGGTGAAGGTCCGGCCAAACCACTGCCCGGTCGGCGCCATCGACTGATAGCCCGCGGCCGAAGCGACTGGCGACAGCAGCGGCACTGACGATGGTGCGGTACATGTTGACCGCGATTGTAAACGCAGACTGGCAATTTCAGATTCGAGATTTCAGATTGCAGGTTTGAAACCCGGTTCGGGATTGCAATCATCAATCTGAAATCTGCAATCTGAAATTTCCTCCTGTTAACTCTTTCCACAATTGCCTCGTGACGCGAAGCGATATATGCTGCAAACGAATCCTGATTTTTCTCTGAACCGTGTTCCGGTAAACCATGGCCAATCTTTTTGAGCTGCCCCGCTATATCGCTGTCGAAGGCCCGATAAGAGTCGGGAAGAGCACGCTGGCGCGAATTCTGGCCGAGCGTCTCAACGCGCAGCAGGTCATGGAGTCCGAGGACAATCCCTTTCTGGGCGCTTTCTACAAGGGAGAGCCCGGCGCCGGCTTCCAGGCGCAGTTCGCGTTTATGATCCGCCGCTTCGAGCAGCTTCGCGCCCTCGACCTGGGCCCGCGCTCGCAGAAGACCGTGGTCACCGACTTCGTCTTCGAAAAAGACAAGGTCTTCGCCTGCCTCAACCTCGACCGATCAGGAACTGGAAATCTATAACCGCTACTACAACCACTTCCGCGAGCAACTGCCCACGCCCGACCTCGTCATCTACCTGCAAGCCACGCCCGAAGTGCTGAAGAAGCGCCTGAAAAAGAAAAATGCGCCGGGAGAGAAAGCGATCAACGAAGACTATCTGGAAGAAGTGATCAAAGCCTACGAACACTTTTTCTTTCACTACACGTCGTCGGACTTGTTGATCGTGAATACTTCGGAGATCGACTTCGTCGAGCGCAATCAGGATTTGCAGGAGTTGCTGCGGAAGGTTTCGGCGCCGATCAAGGGCACGCAGTACTTCCTGCCGCTGGGAAGCCAGGAAGCGGCCAGCGCTTAGGGTTATTCCGTGCTGAAGAAAATCACACTTCTTCGCGACAGAGTCGAGGATTGGTCGGCCTACCCATTCTCAGTCGCGTGCCATGAACTGTCTGGAAGAGCTGACAATTCGTTCACGGATCTGCCTCTTCACTGGAGAAAACGGGACGGGGAAGTCCACTCTTTTAGAGGCGATCGCTGCCACTATGGATTTGGGCGAGAAGGTGGTAACCGAAATTTTCGCGAACGGCAGCACCTCTAGCAATCAATCGGTCGAGCCGTTAGTACGGGCGCTGCGACTGTCGTTCGACAAAAAACCGGTGCGAGAGCTACTTTCTGCGAGCCGAAAGCTTCTTCAACGCCGCATCTTACGTGGACGAAGATGGCTTGAGGGAGTCCTACGGAGGGCAGAGCCTGCACGCGCATTCGCACGGGGAGCAAATTTTTCACAGTGCTGGAACTCAAGTTTCAACGTAACGGGCTCTTTCTGCTGGACGAGCCAGAAGCAGCACTTTCGCCGCAGCGCCAGCTCGCCTTCTTGGTGCTGATCCACGACGTGTTACGGAAACATAAAGACGCGCAGTTCATCATCTCGAGCCACTCTCCAATTTTGCTGGGATATCCAAAGGCGCAGATTCTTTCGTTCGACGACGGAAGTATTCACGAGGTTGAGTACGAGGAAACTTCTTCGGCGCAAATCGTGCGGCATTTTGTGAATGAGAGGGAGGCATTTCTTGAAGAACTTCTGAAAGAAACGCCGTCGTTGTTCCCAGGTTCTGAGAACGGATGCCACTATGAGGCAATCAATGTTTCCGGGTCCGACTTCGGCGAAACATCCTCGGATCGTACTGCAGCGGCTCGGATCGCACGCACGGCGATCTTCTTGAACTCCGGATGCCGCGGATTAATCAGCCAGTTGTTCTCATTCACCGCTGAGCGCGGAAGGCACCAGCAGCAGACAGGTCTCCGCCTTTTTAACAAACTCATCGCCAATCTGGGCGAGTTCCGGCGGCGCGGGCGTTTCCCGCCAATGGGCAGATAATCCGCGAGCTTGAACTCGTTCTCGCGACACATTGTCCGGGACGTCCGCAGTGGCCAGCACCAGGTCGTCGGGAGCGTCTTCCGGATCGAGGTGGACAAAATATTCCAGCATGGCGAGAGACTGGTGCTCCGACGTGTAAACCAGACGCGTGCCCGGACTCGACCAGCGTCCACCGTAGAGGAAGGCGCCTTCTCCGTCGAACGGCGCGCGGGCGTAGGCCTCGCGCAGCACGCGAAAAACACGGGTCAACTCATGCCACCGTAAGCGATGCGTCCAAGGATGTTTTCCACCTGGCGGGCCCCGAGTTCGGTGTCAATGGCAGCGATGGGTGCCACCCCGCCGAGCGCGCGATTGGTGCGTTTGAGCCAGCGGCCGGCGCGCGCGCCGTCCCCCAGAGTTTCGCGGGCCAAAGCCAGCAGGCGAGCCATGCGGTAGAGCCGGTCCGATTCGAAGCGGGCCAGGCGGCCGCGACGGCGGCGCTGCAGGCTCCGGGCGGAAAGATCCAGAGCTCCAGCCAGTTCTTTCAGGGTCAGTCCCGATGCCTGCATCAACTCGCCGAGCACGGCGTGGGGAAAGCCTTCGCGAATCGCCTCCCGCAGATCGCGGTCGGTGGCGAGTGTCCGGCCAAGAATGCGCTTTCCACCCAGTTGCCGCAACACGGATTGAAGCTCGTTTGCCATTTGTCGTCTATTGTAGCGACAAATGGCATGCACAGGCAAATAACTTCGCAAAGCTTAATCCGAATGCCTGAGACTAGCGAGATAGCAAACCAAGACACCACTCGGAAGCGCTGGAATCAGTGGGAGAATCCACTCTACTTCTCGTGTCGGGGCAACGAATAAACCGACAATCCCTTCCCGACTTTCGAAAACTCCGGATCGGCCGTTACCAGCCAGGCGCCGCGCTCCATGGCTAGCTCTGCGGCGAACGCATCGGCGTATCCCAGGCCGTGTCGTCTGTTTCAGGCGCCGGCTCGCGTGGCTCGCTCGCGATCCGCCGATATGACTGCGACTGGCATCCGCTGCAGTCTGGCCTTCAGCTTCGCGGGCCATTGCTTCGCCGTGACGCCTCCATGCGATGTAGAAACACTTCACCCCAGTTCACGGCCGACATCAAGCAGGGGCGAGTCCTGACGCAGGGCTCGCTCAGCAGGTGGCGCACTTTCTCGGCGACGACGCGGCGGTCCTCGAAGAAGCCGATCAGGGCGTTGGCATCGAGCACGTAACGCCGGCGACTGGTTGTCCGCGAGGACGCGGGCGTCACCATTTCTCTCTCTTGCGCTCGCGTTCGCGTCTCCGCGAAAGACTCTTCGAACATCGATGGCTCGCCGGGTTTCGGCTTGAGGAATCCCATGATTTCGTCTAGTCGCTTGCTCGGTCATGGGGGTGAGCACCAGCCGACCGCCTTCTTCGCTCCAGGTGGCCGGCGTGCCTTTTTCCAGGCTGAGGCGCTGGCGCAATTCTGCCGGGATGACTACCTGGCCTTTCGAACTGACGACGGTGCGATAGGATGACATGGCGTAATCTTACCATGCTGGTAAGACGAATGACAATACGTCTTACCTGCCCGTTCTGGCCTGCCTGTATCTCGCAGAATCGCCGAGCTTTGCTCGGCTGGGCGGGTGGCGGCATCCGTCCTGCGTTGGCATCTGCTGTTCCCTAAGGCGGCCTATTGACCTGCAGACTGTTTGCGGCCACAATATCCTTCGTTGCATCCAAGATGTAGACAGGCTCTATCCGCCGGGTTTGCGGAGGGGCACTGGAGGACATCGTGAGTCTCGTACCGATTGGCGAACCTCGCCGCAAGATTACTGTCGCTTCTCTCCGCGAAAAGAAACTCCACCACGAACCTATTACTTGTCTGACCGCCTACGACTACTCGTCCGCGCGCCTGGTCGACGAAGCCGGTATCGACATTGTTCTGGTCGGCGATTCGCTGGCCCAGACCATGCTCGGCTACGACAACACGCTTTCGGTCACGCTCGACGAAATGCTGCACCACACCCGCGCGGCGCATCGCGGCGTAAAGCAAGCGCTGCTGATTGGCGACATGCCTTTCGGGTCGTATCAATCCGACGCCAGCGATGCGGTGCGCAATGCCGCGCGCTTCGTGAAAGAAGCCGGGGCGGAAGTGGTAAAAATCGAAGGCGGTGAGAAGCGGGCCGAGCTGATCCGCCGCATCATCGATGCCGAGATTCCCGTCGCCGGACACATTGGCCTCACGCCGCAATCGGTGAATGTAATGGGCGGCTACAAGGTGCAGGGCAAAGACCTCAGCGGAGTCGAGCAACTCATGCGCGATGCCGTGGCGCTCGATCGCGCCGGAGTGGCTTGTATTTATCTCGAAGGGATCCCGCGCGAAGTGGCGGCCATGATTACTGCCGAAGTAAAGACGCCGACCATCGGAATCGGCGCCGGGCCGGATTGCGATGGACAGGTCCTGGTCTTCCACGATCTCCTGAATCTGAGCTTTGGACATCCCGCCAAGTTCGTACGGCGGTATGCGGACGTGGGCGCAGCGATTACCGGCGCGGTGCAGGAGTTTCGTGCCGATGTGGCTTCGCGGCAGTATCCTTCCGACGAAGAGTCATACCATCTGCCGAAAGAAACGCGTGCGGCTCTGGAGACGGTGCTCGAGCGCAAGCGGGCGATGAGGCGCTAGCGCGGAATGAGAAAGCCGGTCGTCGTTCCTGGTCTGGTTACGGCAACCGTGGCCGTACTGGTTTCCTGTACTGCCGCTCCCCAAACTGATGCTGCCGCGCTGGAGGCTACTGCCAGGGCGCATGTCCTGGCCATTCCGCAGATCACCGATGAGCAGAATCGCAGCCTGGCGAAAACGAAGGGCTGGCGCAATCCTTACCTGATCGTGCGAGCTGACGGCGTCGCGCTGCTCGACCCCGACGATCATCTGGAACGCATTCTGAAGCCGGAAGAATTGACCCAGACGCTGGGTAATCTGCCGCCATCAGCGTGGCCTTACGGACGCGTCGTCGCGGTGACCGAAAATGGCGTGCGAAGCTCCGCAGATGAAGATGTGAAGATTCGCAAGAACCGCGCCGTCGTGGCCGGAACGCTGGAGAGCCTGCACGTGGTCATTCACTGGATTCCGTCGGCCTGAGAATAGCCTCGCCATTCGCCATGCAAATCTGCAACAGCATCGCCGAAATCCGTCAGGCTCGCCGCCTTGCGCGCCGCGATGACAAGACCGTAGGCCTGGTTCCCACCATGGGCGCGCTGCATGAAGGCCATCTCGCTCTGGTGCGCGCAGCCAAGGCGCAGTGCGATCTGGTTGTGGTCTCGATCTTTGTCAATCCGCTTCAGTTCGGCCCCAGCGAAGACCTGGCCAAGTATCCGCGCGATTTTGAGCGTGATCGTGAGTTGCTTCAGCGGGAAGGCGTGGATTTCATTTTTGCGCCAAGCGTGGAGGAGATGTACCCGGCGGGCGCGGTCACTTACGTGACTGTCGAAGGTCTCAGCGACAAGCTCTGCGGCCGTTCTCGTCCCGGCCACTTTCGCGGCGTGACCACGGTAGTCTCAAAGCTTTTCAACATCGTCGAACCGGACAAGGCATTCTTCGGACAGAAGGATGCCGCCCAATCGACGATCATTCGGCGCATGGTGCGCGACCTGAATATTCCGGTGCAGGTCGTGGTTTGTCCCATCGTGCGCGAGCCTGATGGTCTGGCGATGAGCTCGCGCAATGCTTATCTGGACGCACAGCAGCGAAAATCGGCGCTGGTGTTGTATCGGTCGCTGATCGCAGTGCAAGAGAGATTCAATCAAGGCGAACGCAAGGTACAGGCGCTGATCGAGGCCGGGAAGCGGGCGTTCGAGCAGGAGCCCTCGGTGCGGTTGGACTACTTCGAGATCGTGGATCCCGAGACTCTCGATCCGGTCGACGATCTGTCGCGAGGCGGGCTGGTGGCGGTGGCAGCGTTCGTGGGCAAAGCGCGACTGATCGACAACATTGTGCTGCCACCACGGTTTGATGTAGGCGCGACGCCCTCGCTCAGCAGCCATCACAGCCGAGTGGACGGCCGCCCTCGGCTGTCGGTCGAGCGAATCTCACAACGCTGTCCCCGCGGCTCTGCCGCTGCCGCACGAGCGAGGCGCTCGCGCCTCATGCAGCGGGCCTACGTGGTTCACTTCGAGACGAATCTGTTTCCCGCGATGATGAAGCGCAGCGGCTGTTCTGCGGCTTTGGTGATGCCGATGCGCGGCGTGACCTCGATGCGATGCGGGCGAAAGCCGTCGTCGGTGATGAAGAGATCGGACTTCTTGCTGGTCAGGTCTTTTTCGTTGTCGCGCTCCCGCGTGATGCCAAAGGCTTCGGCGAGACGTCCGGGGCCGCTGGTCAGCTTTCGCAGGTCCGTCGTGTCATCCAGTTCGATATCTCGCCCCAACGCCATCTGCTCGATTCCGGAAATTGGTTCGAGGGCGCGGAACAGCACTCCTCCCGCTTCTCCGTCGGGCAGGCAGGAGACGTTGAAGCAATAGTGATTGCCATAGATGAAATAAACGTACGTGAGACCGGGCGGGCCGAAGAGGACGAAGTTGCGGGCAGTGCGTCCACTGGCGGAATGCGCGGCGGGATCATCCTGTCCGAGATAGGCTTCCACTTCCACGATTCTGGCGGTCAGCAGTTTTCGTTGCTGTCGCCGCACCAGGACTTTGCCTAACAAGTCTCGGCTTACGGCCCGGGGGTCGCGTGCATAAAAATCTTTGGGCAACGGCACCAACGCTGATGAACTTCGGTTCTTGGCTATCCTCATGTGCTCACCGCATAATATTGCCACGGGTCACAATCCTGAAGGAGGATTCATGCTGGGGAGATCGCTAAAGATCGTTTTCTTAATGATGTTGATGGCGCTGGCCGCAAGCGCGCAAACCATTCCCGCGGGCACCAGGCTGACGGTGCGAGTGGGATCAGAGATCAGTTCAGGAACCGCCAAGGCCGGGGACAGGTTTGACGCCACTCTTGCCCGTCCGCTCGTGGTCAATGGCAAGACGCTGGCTCGTACCGGCGCGCCAGTACGAGGCAAGGTGACCTCAGCCAAGTCCAGCGGACGGCTGCATGCTCCCGGAGAGCTTACCCTGCGCCTGACGAGCGTCCAGGTCAACGGACGGATGGTTCCTGTCGCGACCTCCTCCTATTCTGCCAAGGGCAAGGGCCATACCAAGAGCAATGCCACGAAAATCGGCGGCGGTGCTGCTGCCGGAGCGTTGATCGGAGGGTTGGTCGGAGGCGGGAAGGGGGCTGGCATCGGCGCGCTGGCTGGCGGAGGCGCGGGAACCGGCCTAGCAGTCGCAACCGGAAAAGAAGAGGCTGTCGTGCCCGCGGAAGCGGCTTTGACGTTCACGACGCGCTAAAGACACACGTAGGCCCGGACGCCCTCGTCGGGCGGGCGAGCGCTCGCCGCGTCGTGCTTACAGCAAGCCAGCGGACTCCGCCGCGGACGAGCGAGGACACTCGCGCCTACGTATGTCGTGCAGCTTTACGCTGCGCCCTTGATGACGCCTTTGATGTACGTCAGCACCTCTTCCGCGTGTCCTTCTGGCTTTACTTTGTGGAAGATGTGCTTGATCTTGCCGTCCGGACCGATGATGAAAGTAGTGCGCGCCACTCCCATCACCTTCTTTCCGTACATGTTCTTTTCTTTGATCACGTCGTAGGCATTGCAGACCTTCTTGTCGGCATCGCCCAGCAGAGTGAACGGCAGGCTGAACTTTTCCTCGAATTTCTTCTGGGCTTTCGGCGTATCGGGCGAGATTCCCAGCAGCACGGCGCCGGTATTCTGCATCTTTCTATAAGAATCGCGAAATTCGCAGGCCTCGATGGTGCATCCGGGAGTATCGGCGCGGGGATAGAAAAACAGCACTACGTACTTTCCGCGATAAGCTTTGAGCGAAACTTCTTCCCCATTCTGGTCAGGCAAAGTAAAGTCAGGGGCTTTATCATTGATATCGATAGCCATGGCAGTGTCTCCTGTTTCTCGAAAACTTGGTTCTTCCAAGCTTGGTGCCACCAAGTTATATCGCACCGCACGGCGGGCCGTCATCCTGGCGGGATTGGCCGTCGCCCTCGTCCAGTCGCTTCCGGCGCAGTCTGCCGCACCCAAGAAAGCGATCAAGGGACCACGCGCTTTGGGAGTGGTGCAATTGTTGCCCAACGGAAAAGCTCGCCTGATTCCGGTCACCATCCTGTGGGACGGCGAATTTTACGATGCCAGCGCTTACAAGGCGGCGCCCGTGCCGATGGCGCTCGAAAGTGGCACCGTGTATGAGGGCATCCGCACCGGAGTTTCGCAGGGATTGTTCACTGTGATCTCGGCGCTGCACGGCAACAACACCTGGCTGGGAGATGGAACCTGGCAGACTGCCAGCGCGATTGCGGCAGCAAAAGATGCTGCGGCGAAAAAACGGGCGGTGATGTCGAAACCCGCTCCCGAACCGCCCGAGGGCCCTCCCGTGCTGAGGCGCGCCAGTCCGAAGCCCAAGTCGGGGGACGATTCATCTGCGGGGTCTGCGCCTTCTGGCCCAGCCTCTTCGCCTTCCAGTTCGGCGCCTGCTGCGTCATCGCCCGCTCCAGAACCAGCGGCAGATTCCAATCGTCCCGTTCTGAAGCGGCCCGCCGCGGACACATCCGCTGCTGGTTCGACTCCGTCGTCAGAACCTGACGCGGATTCCGACCGTCCCGTGCTGAAACGCCCCGCGTCGGAAGCCGCGCCAGCTGCATCCACGCCTACTCCCGCAGTTGCGGAAGCTCAGGCCGAAGCAGATCCGGATCGTCCCACACTCAAGCGCGGCGCGCCGACGGCGGAGGAGTTGAAAAAACGCAGTGCCGCGACTGTCGGCGTTTGCCAAGTCGGGAAAGGACGTTGCGCCCAAATCATCGACTCCTGCGGTGGTGGCGTCCGCACCCAGTGCCGCCCAGCTTATCCCTGCTATCTCGGACGCCGCTGGTCCCGATCCGCGTCCCTATGCCTACAGCTTGAAGCCGGAAGAAGAACTGAAGTTGCGTAAGAAAATTCTGGCGCTCGCAGCAGAGGAAGTACAGGCGTGGGCCGCACAACCAGAGTCAGCCGGATCGAAACCTGCAGCGCGGACGGCGAGCAAGGCAAAGGCGCCGCAACCGGCGTTTGAAGATATACAGTTGCACGCGTTCGATCTCTCCAACAGCAACGAGCCGATCGTAGTGATGACGGCAACGGCACGGATGCCGGTGCGTCCGAATACGACGTCCGATCTGCAATACGTTATTACTCTGGTCGCACGTGACGACATGTACGGCGAACTGCACAAGGTATTCGCCAGCGTGACCGACAATCATCACTTCGATGTCTTGTCGCGGCTGGAACTCATCGACGCCGTAGACGCCGACGGCGACGGCCGCGGCGAACTGCTCTTCCGCCAGGTTTCTGATGGAGGCAGTGCGTTTGTGTTGTATCGCGTGATTGGCGACCGGCTATGGCCGCTGTTCCAGGGCACGCCAGGATCGTAAGAGTGGAGGCATTCTCGCCCGTGCTATTTCTGCGTCATCACCAGCTCGCCGTTCTCAACCTTCATGCCGCCGACATTGTCGGGCAGCTTCAAGCGGTCTTTCTGTTCGGAGAGCTTCTTCTGCAAGGCATCGTTCACCAGTGAGACGGGAACGTTCAGATCGCCAACCTTGAATTCAGTAGGATCGAAAGTCGCATAACCATCTTTCGAGCCGAGATGCCCGGCGAGCGTTACCCATACATCTTTGCCGGCAATCTGTGTAAGAAACTGGCCGTGAGCGACATCGCCGTCGAAACTTACCTGGTAGTCCTTGACTTCGGGCTGACCCGGAGCAACTGCAGCCTCAGGCGAAGCCATGCCCGATATCGCCTGCGAAGCGGCAGCCATGGGAATCTGTCCTGCGGCTTGAGCGATAGCCGCGCTCACCTCGTCAGAATTGATGCGAACTTCAGCTGGAGCCTGACCCGCGACTTTAGGCTGATCCAGTTGCTGAACTTTCTCCTGAAAGGATTGTGCGTTGACCGCGGCGGTCGCAGCCGGCTGCGGTACCGCCACCGGCGCGGGTCTCTTCAGTACCAGAAACAGCGCAATCACCGACGTGAGCAGAGTAGCCACGCTGATGATGCGGTCAAGTTTCCATTTCTTCATGGCACACCTCGGGATTCCTATCACTATGTTACCGAGGGAGCGGCAGAAGATTCAGATGACGGAAGGTACTGACCGCGCGGTTACCACTGGCTACTATCCATCCAGCTTCTTGGTCAGCAACTCATTCACCATCTGAGGATTGGCCTGGCCTTTCGAAGCTTTCATCACCTGGCCGACGAAGAAGCCAACGACGGTTTTCTTGCCAGCACGGTACTGCTCAACCTGTTTAGGATTGCCCGCGATGATCTCATCGATAATCTTTTCCAGCGCCGAGGTATCGCGTGACTGTTCCGGACGGCCTTCTTCCTCATAGACCGCCGAAAAATCTTTTCCGCGCTCGAAGGCCAGATCGTAAAGATCCTTGAGCATCTTGCCCGAGATGGCGCCGCTCTCGACCAGATCGGCCGATGCTGCCACACCCTGCATCGAGATCGGCGACTGCTCGATTTCCAGGCCTTTGGCTTTGAGGCGTCCCATCAATTCGCTCTGCACCAGGTTGGCGACGCGTTTCGGACTCTTGGCCGCTTTGGCTGCGGCTTCGAACTGGTCGGCAAGGGCTTTGGTGAGCGTAAGCACCTGAGCGTCCTGCTCGGTGATGCCGTAGTCTGCAACCATGCGCTTGCGCCGGGCTTCGGGAAGCTCGGGCAGCGTGTCGCGGATTTCTTTCTGCCATTTCGCATCCACGACCAGCGGAAGCAGGTCAGGCTCAGGGAAATAACGGTAGTCGTGGGCCTGCTCTTTCGAGCGCATGCCGTAAGTTTTACCCTCGGCGGAGTTGTAGAGACGGGTTTCCTGCGTGATCTTGCCGCCGGATTCAATTACGCCAACCTGCCGCTCAATCTCGTACTCCAGCGCTTCGCGGATGAAGCGGAAAGAATTGACGTTCTTCACTTCCGTCTTGGTGCCGAACTCTTTCTGTCCGCGCGGCCGCACGCTGATGTTGCCATCGCAACGCAGCGATCCTTCCTCCATGTTGCAATCACTGACTGCGGTGTAGAGAATGATCTCCTTCAGTCGCGTGAGGTATTCGTAGGCTTCGTCGGGTGAAGCAATATCCGGCTCGCTGACGATTTCAATAAGCGGCATGCCACTGCGGTTCAGATCAACTCCGGTGGTCTCGGAAGAGTTGGCAAAGCCTTCATGCAGGCTCTTGCCTGCGTCTTCTTCCAAATGCACGCGGGTGATGCCGATTTTCTTCAGGCCGCCAGCCGTCTTGATTTCGATAAAGCCATGCTCGGACAATGGCTTGTCGTACTGCGATACCTGGTATCCCTTGGGCAGATCAGGATAAAAATAATTCTTGCGGGCAAAGATTGAAGTCTCGTTGATCCGGCAATTCAGCGCCATGGCTGCCAGCACCGCGAACTCAACCGCCTTGCGGTTCAAAACCGGCAAGGCTCCAGGGAGGCCCAGGCAGACAGGGCAAACATTGCTGTTGGGCGGATCGCCGAAGTGAGTCGAGCAGGAGCAGAAAATCTTGGTCGCAGTCAGAAGCTGGACGTGTACTTCCAGACCGATGACCGGCTCAAATTTCGACGCCGACGCTATGGAAACTTCAGGGGTGACAACCATAATCCAGCATTATAAAGGCTGTGGATTGTGTGGGAGTGGACACGCTTGTCCGCCGCCTTTGAAGTTGGTTTTCCTTTGGTTCAGAGAAAGAGCAAATCAAAAGCGGCGGACAGGGGTGTCCGCCCCACAGGTGCACATCAGTGGGCAGGCGCGCTAAGGTATTTTTCCAGCGGAATTTCAAAGTACATCAGTTCGTTCCCTTTGGCATCGCGCACGCCGGTCAGGTAGAAGTGCGCTCCCGCCAAAGGCGTCGACAGGTCTGAGACATCAAAGAACAGAAATCCCGACTGGGTGCTGTGCGGCTCGACCGCTTTCGCGACAAACTGGGCGTTCTGTATTTCCTCAAGCGCCTGCTTGCTTAGCCCGCCCTTTACTTTCTTGGTTGGAAAAGGGATTGGATACTTGTTGGTGTTGGCCGACGGACGCGTCAGTCGGCGCGCAATGTCGTCCTCGTTCGCCGGAGCGAGCTTGGCGCGGTTCACCGTCACCAGTTGGGCTTTCATGCCGGACAACTCGACCGGCTGGCTTCCATCGTTGGTGACGATCACGAAGATCGGCATGAATCCGATTTCACTGTAGCGAACCGAAAAAATAGTCGTCTTTTCTGCCAGATCGTAGGGATCGACTCCGACGGCAATAGCTTCCAAGGGATGCTCATCATGTGCCGGATAAGTCTTCGCCGCCTGTGCCTGTGGCATGACAAACTCCTTTGCCGCCAGGCACAGCAAGGGAACCAGCGCGATGGTGGCGATCACCGCACCCCGAAATCTGAATTTGCTAAATGCACTGCACGACATGATGGTTGATTATAGGATGCGTCCGCTCCGCTCAATGGTGCCTTGCCCGGTGCGCGTTGCAGTTAGAATGTGTCTTCTTCATGTACCTGCTCTACAGCGCGCTGATGGCCACAGGCCTTTTATTAAGCCTGCCCTACTGGATGTTGGCCAGACGCCATGGCAGGTGGCGTGAAGGCCTGGGCGAGCGACTGGGCAGAGTTCCCGTGCGCCTGCGGACTGAATCGACTCCGGCCATCTGGGTCCACGCAGTTTCAGTGGGCGAAGTTCTTGCGGTAAGCGAACTGGTAAAGAAGTTGAGCAAACGCTTCCCAGATTACTCGGGTCTGTCGTTTCAACCACCACTGCAACCGGGCAGAAGTTGGCCCGGAAGCACTTTGGAGAGGACAACGTTTTCTACTTTCCCCTGGATTTGTCGTTTGCCATTCGACCGTATTTGTCAGCGCTACGTCCGCGGCTGATTGTGCTTGCGGAAACAGAGTTCTGGCCGAACTTCCTGCGGCTTGCGCACGCCAGCGGTGCACGCGTGGCCGTGGTCAATGCGCGCATTTCGGATCGTTCCTGGCCCGGCTACCGTCGTTTCCGTCCTGTCTTGCGGAAGATCCTGCAAGACGTTGATCTCTTTCTGGCGCAAACTGAGGAGGATGCCGCTCGATTGCGCGATATCGGAGCCCCAGTGGGCCGAGTGCAAGTAAGCGGCAACCTGAAATTTGACGTAGCGCCGCCACCGGCTCCAGCGATTGTCGCCAATCTGCGTTCGAGTTTTCAGCAGTCGGGCGGAGGGCCAGTTATCGTCTGCGGAAGCACCATGGAAGGTGAAGAGAGATTGTTATTACTTGCTTTCCAGAGTGTGCTGGCCAGCCATCCCATGGCGGTCATGATTCTGGCGCCGCGCCGGCCTGAACGTTTCGAGGAAGTCGCGGGATTGCTGCAGCAGCTCGGCATTCGTTTCTGGCGCCGTTCTTCATGGAGCGGAGAATGCCATCGCCAGTGGCGTTTTCTCTGGTCGATACCATAGGCGAACTCGCGTCGCTGTACGCTTTGGCGGATGTTGCATTCGTGGGCGGAAGCCTGGTCCCTCGCGGCGGACACAACATCATCGAACCGGCCCAGTACGGCGTGCCGATCATGGTCGGCAATCACACAGAGAATTTCCGCGACATCATCAGCCTGTTTCAAAGTCACGACGCGGTGCGAATCGTCGGACCCGCTGAATTTCCCTTAGTCCTGATGGATTTGCTCGCCAATGAAGCCGAGCGAATCGCGCTGGGCCGCCGCGGAGCCGAGACTTTGAGATCGCAGATGGGCGCAACAGAAAAGACGTTGCGGGCGCTTGAGCAATTATTAGAAGCCAAGCCGGACCGTGTGGGGCGGGTCTGAGACCCGTCCCCGCATTTGGCCGGAGCCGTAGACTAGAGCTAAATGAATCCGCTAAGCACCATATTCGGACTCGGGGTTCGCGCCCGTAACGCACTTTACGACCGAGGCCTCGCTCGCTCCCAGAGGCTCAGTGGCCCAGTGGTCAGTATCGGAAACCTCTCCGTCGGTGGATCGGGCAAGACGCCTTTCGTCCTGCTGCTGGGAGAGCTTCTCAAGGCGCGAGGCTTGAAATTCGATATCCTCTCTCGCGGCTACGGGACGCAAGACCCAAGGCGTGCTTCTGGTCGACCCTGCAGGATCTTCGCATGACTTCGGCGACGAGCCTGTGCTGATGGCAAGGCGTCTGAATGTTCCGGTCATCGTTGGGGAATCTCGTTACGCTGCTGGAGTTTTCGCCGAGAAAAAGTTCGGACCTCAGCTGCATCTGCTCGACGACGGCTTCCAGCATCGCGCGCTTGCCCGTGATTTCGACATCGTGCTGGTCACTCCCGACGACTCTCGCGACCGCCTGCTGCCCGCAGGGCGGCTTCGTGAACCGTTCGACCGCTCTTCGTCGAGCCGACGCGGTTGTGCTCACCAGCGGCGCATCGCCGGATGCGTTTCCGCTCGGTCAACAACTGGTTTGGAAGGCCCGTCGCGGTATTGTTCCCGTCAATGTTCCAGCCAAGCCGGTCGTGTTCTGTGGCATCGCGCGGCCGAAGAACTTCGTCGCGCAACTGCGCACCGCGGGCATCGAGCCGGTTGCCGAAGCTTTCTATCGCGATCATCACGCTTATGCCGAGCAGGACGTCCGCGATTTGCTGAACCTGCGACAACGCAGCGAGGCCGACGGTTTTGTGACTACGGAAAAAGACGCAATCAACCTCGGCGGATATCTGGCCGCGCTTGAACCGTTGGCCGTCGTTCCCGTGAAGATGGAACTGGCCGACGCAGCTAACGCTGTGGATACCATGCTCGCCATGATTGCGGAGCGAAGACGCAAGCCGTGAGAAAATCGTTTTGCATTGTGTAGCGTTGGCCTCCGGCCGGCTGTCCCGAGGCATCTCGCCCTCGGCCATGCGGACTGATCAGAGACGAATGAGCAAGCATCTCAAAGAAACCGAGCGATTAAGCGAGCGACTGAAAAAGATTGTCGAATCCTTTCCTAAAGTCACCGTCACCGTGCTCGGCGATCTTCTGGCCGACGAATTTATTTTCGGCGAAATCTCCCGAGTCTCGCGTGAAGCTCCGGTCCTGATTCTGAAACATCGCGAACGCACGGTCGTGCCCGGCGGCGCCGCCAACGCGGTCAGCAACCTCGCGGACCTGGGCGTCAATGTTCTGCCGGTCGGCGTGGTCGGCGACGACGAGTCCGGGCGCTCGCTCATCAAAGCGTTCCGCCACAAGCATGTTCCGGTAGTCGGCGTACTGAAAGACAAGGGTTACACGACCGTCACGAAGACACGAATCCTCGCCGGCATGACCCATACGTCGCGGCAACAGGTAGTGCGAGTGGATCGCGAGCCTGAATCCGACCCGAATCGCCATTTGAGGCGTGAGTTGGTGCTGGCGGCGCGTGAGTACGCTCGCGCCTCGGATGTTTTACTTATTTCAGACTACGGTTACGGAGCGGCGACTCCGGCGATCCTGAATGCAGTTCGCTACAAGGGCGGGCTGCGCGGAGTGCCGGTAGTACTCGATTCGCGTTATCGCATGCTGCAATATTCCGGAGTGACCGCTGCCACGCCCAACGAACCCGAAGTCGAAGCCGCGCTGGGAGTGACGATCGGCCAGGACTGGCGAATGCTCTGCGCTGCCGCCGAACAAGTCATGTCGCAAATGAAACTTAAGTCGCTGGTGATCACTCGCGGACGTGATGGCATGGTCGCCTTCACCCATCGTCACAAGCCGACGGATATCCCGATCTTCGGTTCCGACCAGGTAGCGGACGTGACCGGCGCCGGCGACACCGTGATTGCCACCTTCACTGCAGCTCTGGCCGCTGGAGCCAGCGCCGAAGACGCAGCCCACCTGGCGAATTACGCGGGCGGCATTGTGGTGATGAAGCGTGGCACGGCAACCGTATCGCAACAGGAATTATTACTCGCGTTGGACCAGGAGCCACCGACGACACGGCCACACTGACTCCATCGCACAGGCTCGCGGCAGGCCGTGCAAATCACGACACGCAGCACGTACGAAGCCGCGGAGCGGCGCAAGAATAAAGCCCAGGGCGTAAGCCCTGGGTAAATGCGAGAAAGACAGAGCCCCATCGGGGCGAAAGAGACGTTCCCGGCCCCAAACGGCGAGACGTTCTGGACAAAGCAATCGCAAAAAAGATTCTCACGCGCGACGAATTACAAAAGCAGGTGGCGGAATGGCGTCGCGCCGGCGATCCCATCATCCTGACGAATGGTGGCTTCGATCTGCTGCATGTCGGCCACGTACGCTATCTGCGTGCCGCCAAACAATTGGGCGGAAGATTGGTTGTGGCCGTCAATTCGGACGCCTCCGTGCGTGCGCTGAAAGGGGAAGGCCGTCCGCTGGTGCCGGCCGAGGAACGCGCTGAAATTCTGGCCGCCATGGTCTGACGTCGATGCTGTCGTGATTTTTCCGGAAGCGGATGTCCGTGCCATCATCCGCGAGATCCGCCCTGATGTGCATGCGAAAGGCACGGACTACACGGCTGAAACCGTTCCCGAGCGCAACGATGTGCTCGCCTATGGCGGGCGCGTGGAAATTGTTGGCGATCCCAAAGATCATTCGACTACCGAGATCATTCGCTCACGCCTGGGACAGAAGCGTTCGTGAACCCGCCATCTCCAGAAGGCATTTTTTCAGAAGACGTAACTGGGCGGCGCAATTGTTGAGCCCGCTATGGCCAAGCGCATCCTGATCGTGCGCCTCGGCGCCATGGGCGATGTTATTCATGGATTTCCTGCCGTAGCCGCGCTGCGCGCGGCATTTCCCGACGCGATGATAGGCTGGCTGATCGAAGAGCGCTGGGCGGAATTGCTGTGCACTCTGTCGACGCCGCGTTCCGGTCCGCGATCGGCGCAGCGTCCCCTCGTGGACCGCATTCACACCGTGAACACCAGGCAGTGGCGCCGCGCGCCTTTCGCCGTCGCAACCTGGGAGCGCATTGCTGCCAGCTTGAGTGATTTGCGGGCGGCAAGATATGAAATTGCAATCGACCTTCAGGGCGCGGTGCGCTCGTCTTTGCTGGCGCGCTGGTCGGGAGCGCCAGTGATTTACGGATCGGCACAGCCGCGCGAAAATCTGGCCACCATGTTTTACACGCGCCAGATCATCACCAACGGCCAACATGTTGTGGAACAGAATCTATCGCTTGCGGAAGCTGTTGTGCATCGGAGAATGATATTGCCGTCCGCTGAACTCCCACGCGACGCAGCCGCCGAGCAAGAGTGCGACCTCCGCCTTAAAGCATACGGTGCAAAAGCAGTCGCGCTGGTCAACCCGGGAGCAGGCTGGGGAGCGAAGCAGTGGCCGGCAGAGCGTTACGGACAAGTGGCCAAACAGCTATCAGAAGATGGTTTGAAGGTGCTGATCAATTTCGGCCCCGGGGAGGAAGACCTGGCAAGCGCCGTAGAAAATGCCAGCAATGGCGCGGCTGAGAAATTCACCGGCACGCTGACTCAACTCATTGCGCTAACTCGCCGCGCAAGTTTGTTCATCGGCGGCGATACCGGCCCTATGCATCTGGCGGCGGCACTGGGCATTCCGGTGGTCGGAATTTTCGGTCCGACAGATCCCGCGCGCAACGGGCCGTTTGGCACGCGCAGTGTTGTGTTACGTAGTTCGTCCAGTAACACCAGCTACAGCCATGTGGCCCAGGCGGATGAAGGTCTGCTTGAAATTAGCGCCGCGCAGGTTATTGCCGCGGCGCGGCAGTTGCTGGAGGTGTGCCGTGGCTAGCTGGTCTGCGATTGCGCGCCGGGTCCGAGTTCCGCTGGGATTTGTCTTCGCCATACTTTATTTCTGGCTGGCCAAACCTACCGTGCAGTCCATATTGATCGGCGCTGCGCTGGTGATTCCCGGCGTATTGATTCGCGCGCTGGCTTCGGGACAGCTGCAAAAGAACGAACAACTCGCGACTGCAGGCTTGTATGCCTACACGCGCAACCCGCTCTATCTCGGCTCACTGATCCTGTCGATTGGATTTGCTTTGGCGTCGCGAAGCTGGTGGATCGTGGGCGGAATCGTGGTGCTCTTTTTTGCCATCTATCTTCCGGTAATTCGCGGCGAGGAAATATTCCTGCGAGAACGCTTTCCAGAATTCGACGACTACGCCCGTCAGGTGCCCCGCTTATTCCCTCGAGTCAGCTCACCTGGCAAGAACGGCGGAGCGTTCAGCTGGGATTTGTACTGGAAGCATCGCGAGTACAACGCCGCGTTAGGCGCAGCAGGAATGCTGGCGGCGCTGGTGACGAAGATGCTGATCTGGCACTGACGCGGTGGTGTGGGGCGGGCACTCTTGTCCGCCGCTTTTGAAGTTGATTTTGGTTTACGCTTTTTAGGCTGGTTCCTGGCTTAGACTCAAAGTCAAAAACGGCGGCGGACAAGAGTGTCCGCCCTACACGGTCAGTGCTAGTTCTTCGCGACCAGAGCCTTGGCTCGTCCGAGCTCGGGCCGATCAGAATTCGATCCGTCGCACGACTTCACCAACTGGGCGTAATACGCCGCGGCCTTTTCATTCTTTCCAGCCTGCGCAGCCGCGTTGGCTGCGCCGTACAGGCCATTGAAGCGGTTCGGATTGAACTTCAAGTCGGTTTCATATTCCACCAGCGCCTGGTCAGGATGTTTCGTCTCCAGCAGCAGGTCGGCCAGCATCTCCCGAGCCGGAATGTCTTCGGGTTCCTCGCCGGTGGATTCCTCTGACTCCGCGAGCGCGCGCAACGTCTTCACGGCTTCCTCGTCCTTTCCTTCGGCATGCGCCACCCATGCCCCAGCTTCTTTTTGCGCGTCCTCGACGACGCTGGCCCATGATTTCTTCTTGTTCTTCAGCATTTCTTTACGAAGGGATTCCATCTCGGCGATGTCCTTGCGAGCTTCCTCCGTCTTGCCCAAACGAGCGGCGCCGATGGCTCGTGCCCAGTAGGTGATGGCCTTGTCGGCTGCATCCCCGCCCGCCGCAGGAGTCAAGGCAGCCGCTTCCGTCCAGTGGTGAAGTTCCAGGGCATAGAGCGCGGGGAATTTCGACAGTGCATACGCGTGCGGATCGTAACCGATGCCATACATATCTTTCATCGGAGGCAGGGCTTTCACTTCTTCAATCACGCGGAGAGCATCGGTCTCGCGTCCGCTCTGCATGTAGGCATAAACCAGAAAATCCATGGCGTGAAATTGATGACCTTCACCGCCCATGTGCATGGCGGCCGTCTTGCGCGTGGCGGCGATGGAAGCCAGGTTGGAGTCGATGTCGTCCTGCCACAGCCCGAGCCGGGCAAAAATATGCGACGGCATATGCAACGCATGCGGAGCAGCGGGCGCGATCTTGGCGTAGCTGCGCGCCGCGGGTAGTCCCAGTTCAGCCAGCTGCGGCTTGTCATAGCTGTGAATCAGGTAGTGCGCCACTCCGGGATGGTTGGGATCTGTCTTGAAGATCGGCTCAAGCACGGCAGCTGCTTTTTTTCGATTGGAGAATGTGGTATCGCCGTCCGGCTCAGATGCCAACAGCGAGAGTGCGTAAAATACCGGCGGCTTCGCGATCGTCCGCGTAACGCTGATAAACGCCTTCCATCGCCTGCGAGTAAGCCGTCGCGCGAGCGTCGTTGTCACCCTTCTTGCTATAAAACCTGCTGAGGGCCGCGATGTAGTCGCGTTCGCGATCGGTCGCCGGATGCAGAGCCTTCGCCTTTTTCAACTCCTCCATCCCACGCTTGACGGTAGCGGCATTGGGATGGTCCCAAAGTTGATGCCACAAACTCATGGCTACGCCCCAGTGCGCCATGGCGCAAGCCGGGTCGTCCTTGGAAATCTGCACGAATTCTTTTTCCGCTTCTTCGTACCAGAAGGAATGCAGCAGCGCGACGCCGCGTTCAAAGGCTTTTTGTGATGATGCAGTGCATGACACCGGGAAATGAACCGTGCCCAGTTGTTCCGATGTCAGCTCTTCGTGGTGATGACCTTCATCGGCCCATGCCAGGACTCCAAACAGCGACAGCGCCGCAAACAATGTCAAAACAATGCGTTTCATGGAAGTCTCCGTCCGAAGCGAGTCTAGACCGCTGATGAAGCCAGGGTCAAAGCGAAACATCTTCAGTAACCAATCAGTAATGGAGCCAGAAACCTGACATCATTCTTCAGCACCGCGCGGGACGAATGGTCAAAAATGGAATCAGGCCCCGGCCGCAAGCGGCACACTAGACCCCGAACCGTCTTCGGTAGGCGCTCGGGGACGCCCCGGTGTGGCGGTGGAAGAGTTGCCGGAAATAGGCGACATCCTGATAGCCGACGGCGTCGCTAATCTCCTGCATGGTGCGGTGGTCGCTCTCCAGCAGGCGCTTGGCAGCGGCGACTCGTAGTTTCTGCATGTAGATGAGCGGGCTGTCTCCCGTGGCTTGCTTGAAGCGGCGAACAAAGTTCCGCAGGCTCATACCCACACGGCGGGCGGGAGCTTCAAGCGGAAAAGTCCGATGAAAATTCTGGTGCAGCCACTCCTGCGCACTGGAGATGCTGTCATCGGAGTGCTCGGTCTTGAGGGGAACGACAGCAAACCCGGCCTGCCATGCGCGGGGAGTTTCGATCAGCAATGCCTTGGCTGTCTGCAGGGCAATGTCGTGTCCACAGAATTTCTCTACCAGGTAGAGGCTGAGGTCCAGCGCAGCATGCACGCCTCCGCCACAGTAGAAGCCGCGGTCTTCGGTCACCATGAGTTCCGGCATCCACTTCACCCGGGGATATTTTTCGCGGAAACGCTCGGCCAGACCCCAGTGGGTTGTGGCTCGCTTGCCGTCGAGCAGGCCGGTAGCAGCAACCAGCCCCACACCCGAACACACGCTTGCGATTGGAACGCCGCGCTTGTGCCAGCGCCGCAACCAGGGCACGACGGCGGCATTGCGCTCGACTACGTCGTCCACACTCACTCCAGTGGTTGGGATAAAAATAAGTTCAGTCTTGCGAATGTTTGTGATCGCCGTGTCGGGCTGAATATAGATGGGCCCGTCACAGCGCACCGCGCGCCCGTCTGCCGATGCCGTGGTCACGTGAAAGCGGGGATCCGCCTTTGCCCCGGTGAGATAGTTCCACAGCGCGCCCGCGTGCTTGAAGACTTCCATCGGGCCGATCGCAGTCGACGAAAACGTTTCGTCGAGAAATAAAACCGTGACTTCTATCATGGTTCGCTCTTTTTCATTCAGAATGGCTTAATCACCTACGTATAATGGCAAATCCGCCATCTTGTAGCAAGCCTGTTCTGCGTCTACGCTTGGCAGCAGTGGGAGAAAAGTCGTCAGTCGTCGGTCTTCGGTCGTCAGCGAATCTAAGGGATTTGAAGACTGAAGACTGATCCCAAGGAGGATCTATGAAGAAATACATGATCGAAAGAGAGATACCGAAGATAGGAAGTCTGGAACGGGAACAATTACAGGAGGGTGCAGCCAAATCCAACCAGGTGTTGCGCCAACTGGGACCGGACATTCAGTGGCTGGAATCCTTTGTCACTCCTGACAAGATGTACTGCATGTATCTGGCGACGGATGAGGCGCTTATCCGGCGGCATGCAGAACTTAGTGGATTTCCTGCCAGCAAGGTCACTGAGATCGGCAAGATCATTGACCCGACCACGGCCGCACACTGCTAGACAGGAGTCCGCGACCGGTCATCGTCCTCTGAGCTTTCAGAAATGGAAGTGGTTTCGGGGAGACGATGACCATCCCCCGGGTTTTTTTCATCAGCAAATCAGGCGAGCCGAGATCTACTTCAGGTGTTCCACAAGGAATAGATCTGACAGGTTGCGGGTGTATCCGAAGACGTAGTGCTCTTCATCGGCCGCGAATCGAGGGCAGGAAACACCTACTACGCCTGCTAAGTCAGCTGGGTGTACCGTTTTGAAGTCTGTCCTGGCGCCGCTGGAGAGGTCGAGACGCGAGACGGTGCAGGAGGTTTCTCCGCGTTTGCCGATCAGCAATGCTTTTTCGTCCTTGGTCCAGCGGAGGGGCGTCTCTCCAGCCTGAGAACCGCGCACCGGTTGCGGATCGCCTCCGTCCATTGAAACCAGAGCGATTCCATCGCCGGTAACGGCAGCGATTCTCTTGTCATCGGATGAAATCGCGTGCGCATAGGTCCCCAGACCGTAGCCCTCTGCCGCGATGGGGCGCGGCTGACCGCCATCCACAGTCGTTACATAGAGGCGGTCGGCATGACCGGCTTCGTGACCTTGAAGCAGTATCCGTTTAGAGTCAGAGAAAAATTGCCCACCGGCTGGAATCACGCTGCCCGTCGAAACGGGGCGCTGCTGCCCTACGCCAGTGGGAAGAAGTATGAAGTCTGGAGGAGACACATTCTGGCGCAACACCAGAGCCCACTTGCCGTCGGGTGAAAACGCGAAGCCGGAGCCTTGTCCCAGACGAACCGCAGAAGCGCCGGCCGTTTCCCGGGTGAAGACGGCGTATTCGCCACCACCGGCCTCGCCAGCCTCAATGAACAATATGTGCTTCCCGTCGCTCGAAATGTCGATGGGGACGGTCCAATCCTGCCAGCTCAAGTCCTTTTCCTTACTTTCACCCGGCGCCAGGCCGATGGCCCCAGCGCGCATGGCATCACGCGAAATCAAAGCCTGACCGGCAGGGCCGACGTCGTGGAGGGTAAGAGTTCCGGGAGCGCTCAACAGCTCCCGTACCTTGCCAGACAGCGTAACGCCGCGCAGTGAACGGCTGAAACCCGTGGCCGTTGCGGTGAACCAGAACTCATCTCCGGTAGGAGACCAGGCAGCTCCCATTGCACTCGCCCAGCGTTCCGTGAGGTCAGTCTTCTTGCCATTCAGGTCAACGACACTGATGGTCCCACCGTCATCTCCGAGCAGATTGTGATCGATGAATGCGAGCCGATCTCCCTTGGCCGAGAAACGTAAATGGCTGATCCAACCGGCGGTCTGATAAAGCACTTTGCCGATGGGATATTCGATTCGACTCTGGCTGTTCACGACATGTACAACCGCGAGGCTATTGCCGTCGGGGGTCCAATCCGCGGCTTCGACGTTGTCGAGCAGTTCGCGCGGGGCATCTGCGCCGACCGAAACCTGGGCTAGCGTTCCGCGATGTGTAAAGTGATTCGGGCTCACGTTAAAGCGCCGGAGTACCGCCATCTGTCCGCTGGACGAGACTGCCAGGACCTCTGTCTCCGTCAGCCCCAGATCGCGGGACTCGGTGGAGTTCGCTGAACTGATAAAGACTGCTTGCGGAGCGCCTTCCCATGCGGCGCTGTATATCGCTGATCGTGGATCAGGAGCGAACCGGGCGGCCAGCAAGGCCCCCCGCCGGAAACTCAATTCGCGAAACGTAGGCACCGGCCGGACAGCGGAGCGCTGGCCCATCAGATAGCAGGCGGCACCCACCGTGCCGAGCGCCAGCAGGAAAACTCCGGCCAGCACGGGAAGTTTGGTTCGTTTCTTTTCAACGGGTGCGACCGATCGGGAACTGTCGCTGACTGCCGCCGGAATCGCAGCCGGAGTAGATCCCGACCCCGAGGTGGCTGCCGCCAGCTGTTGTCCCGAGATCGTCTGTCCGGTCGAAGAGGTTTGCCAATCGCGCTGCAGCCGTTTCAGGTCAGCCCGGATGTCGGCTGAACTCTGATATCGCAGGTCGCGGTCCTTTTCCAGAGCTTTGTTGACGATGCGTTCCAGCTCCGGCGGCAGGTCGGGATTCAAACGAACGGGCGAGGTTGGAACCTTGTTCAGAATCGCATTGAAGATCGCCGCCGACGTACTGCCTTCAAAAGGAAGACGCCCGGTACACATTTCATACAGCACGATGCCGAAGGAAAAAATATCGGTGCGCGCGTCCAGTTCTTCCGCCAGCGCCTGCTCGGGACTCATGTAAGCGACCGTGCCTAATGCGGCCCCTGGCGATGTCAGGTGTTCGAGGCCAACCCCGGTCGCGGCCGTGATCTCGGTCGGTTCGAGTTTGCGACCGTCGCCGACTTTTGCCAGTCCGAAATCGAGAATCTTGGCATGGTTGCGTTCGGTGACGAAGACATTGGCCGGCTTGATGTCGCGATGGACAATGTTCTTGGAGTGGGCCGCCTCGAGCGCATCGGCAATTTCAATCGCCAGACTCAAAAGCAATCGCAGTTCGATGGGACGGAAGGCGATGCGGTGCTTCAACGTCGTCCCTTCCAGAAACTCCATCGCGATGAACGATTGATTGTCGTGCTGGCCCACTTCATAAATGGTGCAGATGTTGGGATGGTTCAGCGCGGAAGCTGCTCGGGCTTCACGCCGGAAGCGTTCGAGTGCCTGTGCGTCGTGGGAGAGTTCGTCAGGAAGGAACTTCAGCGCTACGAAGCGCCCCAGCTGGGTGTCTTCGGCTTTGTAGACCACTCCCATCCCGCCGCCGCCCAGCTTATCCACAATGCGATAGTGCGAGATGGTCTGGCCGATCATGAAGTTCGCTAATGTTAGGCGGGACGCGGAGGCAAGTCAATTAGGGCGGGAAGGCGAGTACTGGGTCAGTCCCAGTCTGAATGTGCAGGGCAGGCATCAGCTGTTGGGCGGAGCGGTCAGAAGGGTGGAGCAGGCCTTCAGGCCTGCAAGGGCTTGCTATTTGCGGTGGGCTTTAGCCCCGGAGGCACCTCAGCGGCTGAAGCCGCTCCCGGAAGGCGGCCTTCCATGCAGCGCTAAAGCGCTGCTCCACCCAAAATCACGTAACCCAGAAAACACCCGACCCTCATTCGCCGACAAGCTACTGCAGGCGAAAGCGTTCGTTCATCAACCGCTGCAGCCGGGGCTTGTAGAGGATGTCGTACGCCAGTTCTTTGTCGGGAAACATTGCGAGCGCTGCGCGTTTGGTACCGGCCACCAGTTCTGAGGCTTCTTCCACGGTGAGGTTGGGATCCTGGCCGATGACCGACATCACCATGCTCATCATCATCTGCAGGCGCCGGATGTTTCTGGCCTCGAGTTCCTTCTCGCTCAGGTGTGTAGAGATTTCGGCCCGCTTCCGTGTACTCATTGCGCCCCCAGACTGAGTAAAACAACCGCAACAGTGCTCATTTCATCAGATGCTCAGCCATAAAGGGACGTTGCGCTCATCCCAATGGCCTTATTCTGTGGGCATTTGGCGCTAAACGCAACCTCTCCGAAGTGTCGGACTTCGGTACTGGCGCAACCCGAGTTACAATCAGACGGCTGCAAGATCAAGATAGAGTCATTTGGAGAATTTATGAACGACCGACCCGCCGCGCGCTCCAATCCCGCTCCTAATCCCAACGAAAAGCTGGTGCGAGTTTTCGATACCGAACAGGAATCCGAAGCGCTGGTCGTGCATGGCCTGCTGGAATCTACCGGGATCGATTCCGATGTCACGTCCCTCGACGCGCAGCAGGATATTCTTCCCGGAGTCGGCGGCACCGTCATCCTGGTGCGGGAAGAGGATGCCGACAAAGCGAAGCGTGTGATCGAAGAATATCGCCGGGCGCCAGGCGCCGATGAAACCGCGGAAATCGATATCAGTGGACTTCCGCCAGAGGAAAACTAGTTGTCACTGTGTTGCCGTCCAGATAGAACGTGACCGCGCCATCGAGATCGGTGCGGTAAGTCACGATGTGAGCTTCGCCCAGCCGGGCCAGAACTTCTCTCCGCGGATGTCCATAAGTATTTCGCGATCCCACCGAAATCACCGCGAATCGGGGATGCACCCGGTCCAGCAGCAGCGGAATCGTGGAAGTTGCGCTGCCATGGTGCGCCACTTTCAGCAAGTCCGCTTGCGGCTGCTCCTCTGCGATTTGCTGCTCTGATCGTCTTTCGGCATCTCCCTCCAGCAGGGCGGATGTCTTGCCATAAGCCACTTTCATCACCAGCGATTCATCGTTGCGTCGCGTCGCCGGATCGGCTGCGCCTGGGGCCAGCACTCGGACCTCGGCGCCGCCAAAGTCGAATTCGTCGCCCGCCTGATGTTGGACGACCCGCACGCCCAATTGCTGGGCATCTTGTACCAATGCCTTCATCTCTGGATCCGACGGATCGCCCAGCCACAACTCCCGCGGCCGGAAGTTGGCCAGTATTGCCGCCGCTCCGCCCATGTGGTCAGCATGCGGATGCGTGATGGCCACGGCATCGAGACGGCTGATGGAACGCGACCACAGATACGGAGACACTACGTCTTCGCCGATATCCAATTCCGAATGCACCCACTGTGGCAGACCACCCGCGTCTACCAGCAATGTGCGTCCGTTAGGTGAGACCAGCAGGATCGAGTCTCCCTGGCCGACATCGATGGTAGTCATCTCAAGCACCGCGGGTCGGACTTGAGGATGCGGCGGGACTGCGGAAATCCAGAACGCGCTGGCGGCCAACCCGGCTAATCCCGCCGTAGCCAGCCACGCACGCCGGCGAACCAGAACCATCGCCAGCACGATCGACAGGGCGCTCAACAAGATCACGATCGTTCCCGGCGTGGGCACTCGCAGATCGGCGACACGCAATCCGCCCAGCCAGCGCACCGTGCCGGCAATGCCTTCGAGTGCGAAGCCTGCGATCAAAACCGGAATCTTTGCCAGAGCGTGTGAAATATATCCCAAGCGCCATCGCCGTGACGGCAGCGGGCATCAGCAGTTCCATCAAAGGGACAACCAGCATGTTGGCTGGCAATCCCACCACCGTTGCGCGATGGAAGTAGTACGCCATGGGAAGCGCCAGTCCGATCTGCATGACTACGGAAATCAGCAGCAGTTCGCTCGCGCCCAGCAGCAGTCGCGAAGCTCCGGCCAGCGCCGGCAAGGGAATGCGGCGGCCAACAAAAGCGTTGCAGTCGTCCGGCAATCATTCGCAAGTCCAGGCGGAACTGCACAACGCTCGGCGGGAAGAACAAAGTCGTACGAGCCTGAAGCGATGTGCCTGTGATCCTCGGAGATAAGGGCTGCGTCGTTCGCTCCAGAAGCGGGATCCCCACCGCGGCCACCAGCCACACGCATAAGAACGTTAGTTGGAAGCTTGCTCCGAACAGTACTTGCGGATTAACGATCATCAGGCCCAGCGCCGCCGCGCCAATCGCGTTGAGCATCGACTTCTCGCGATAGAGCAGACGTGCGCCCAGATAGAGAGCCAGCATCAGCGTTGCCCTCCAGACGGGCGAGCCCAGTCCGGTCAGCAGCGCATACGCCACCATGAGCGATACCGTGATGACCCCGGCAAAAAGATCGCTGACCCGCAGGCGCCGCAGAAACCAGAACGTGACCAGTGCGAGGATGCTCACATTCATCCCCGAAACCACCAGCACGTGGTAGGTGCCCGAGCGCTGGAAGTCCGCGCGGGTAGGGCGATTGATGAATGCGTCTTCGCCGATCACCATGGCGTCCATCAGCGCAGCTTCATGCGGCGGCCACAGGGCATGAACCTTTTCGATGATGCTGCGATGGATTTGTGAACGCCAGAATTCGGCCCGGCTGCCGGCAAAACCGGGAAGCACCTCAACACTCGCAGCCTTGGTTGAGGCCATGGCGACGATTCCGTTTTCTAACAAGTATCCCTGGTAGTCGAACGCGCCCGGGTTGCGGTAGTTGCGCGGCAAAGAAAGTTTGGCGGGAAAGCGCAGCCGTTCTCCGTAGGTAAAGTAGACGAAGGCTGAACCTGCATGCTTGGTCCTGTTTCACTCTTTGACAATTGCTGGTAGACATTTACGCGCAGGCCGCCTTTGACGGCAGAAGCTTCGTTCTCCCGTGTGATCTGTTCTGTCTCAACCTCGAGCCTCTGGCGAAAACCGCCGCCAACATCCTCTTGCGGCGTTCCTTCCTTCGTGACGTGAGCGGTGACGATGACTTCTGTTCCATCCGCAAATTGGAGAAGACCGGAACCGGATTCATCACTCGGAACGCGTACCTGGACCAGCAGGGCTCCCAAAAGAAACATAGTGGCGAGTCCGGCCATGAACGCTGCTCGGGCTCGTCGTCGCAACCAGTAGAGACTCGACGAGGCAAAGACGATCCAGGCTATGAACCACCAAAGTGGCGGCCGCCAGGCGTGAACACCCACAGCGATTCCGGCAGCAAAAGCCAGTGCAGCCCAAAGCAAAGGCTGCCGTCCATGCGGATTTGAACTGTTTTGTGGAGTCACCACAGGCCACGTGGGAACAGCCGCCCTCGGCTGTTCAGTCGAGCGAAGCTCGACAGGATTTTCGCGGAAGAGATAGCGAAGCGTTGCTCCGCCGGACAGCCAGGGGCGGCTGTCCCCACGTGGTCTGTGCTAGCGCACGAGGTGGAAAACGCTTTCCAGGTGATAGGTCTGAGGAAATAAATCCACGAGGTGCGCCTCGTCCACCCGGTATCCGGACTGGAGCAGTCGAGCCAGATCGCGCGCGAGAGTTGCGGGATCGCATGAAACATAAGTGATGCGAGGAGCCTTCAGCTTCACCAGCGCTTTGATCACCTTCTCGCCCAGCCCGCTGCGTGGCGGATCGACCACCACCAGCGCTGGACGCAACTTGCCCACCGCATTTTCCAGATACTGTTCCGTGGTGGCGCGGACCGCCTTCACGTTCGCGGGCGAATTGTATAGCAGATCGGCATGAGAAGTCGGTGACGACTCGACAGCAATCACACGTTCGAATTCCCGATTCAGGACAGAAGAGAAAAGCCCGACGCCTGCGTAGAGGTCAAGCGCAGTCCCAGCAGCGCCGACGTCCCCGCCGGCTGTCCGGTTGGCGTCCTGCCCACCGCGAGTAACAATGCTCACCAGCTCATCAGTCAAATGGCGATTGACCTGGAAAAACGATCCGGCGCTTACCCGGTAAGAAGCTAACTTGGTCGTATATATAAGGTGGGCATCCGCGCCGCCGAGCGATTTCGGATCGCCCTGGCCTTCCGCCTTCGCAGCCCGCGCCGCAAAAAACGCCACGCCGGAAATTTCGGCAAGACCGGTTTTCAGGTCCGCGGCAAATTGTTCCATCGCAACTTCGGGTAAGCAATAAACTTCCGCGAGAAGTTGCGTGTCATCGCCATTTGCAAAGAATTCGATCTCCTGAATTCCAGCGGGAACTTTGCCCGTTCGTCCCAACTGCCACACAGCGGCCAAAGCCCGGTTGATCAACGGAGAACTGATCGGACAGTCCTCAACCGCCAGCAGTTCGTGGGAATTGAACTTGAAATATCCCACCGCGAACTGCGGGGCTGTCTGGATTTTGAACCGCGCGCGGTTGCGGTAATGCCACGGCGGTGAGGCATGAACGTGGAGCTCGCGATCCAATTCCAACTTGGCAATCCGCCGCAGATTTTCTTTCAGGATGGCAGCTTTGATCTCAAGCTGATGTTCGTAGTCGGTGTGTTGATAGTGGCACCCGCCACAGCGCTGGAAGTAGGGACATCGCGGAGCGTTGCGCCGCAGAGAGGCAGCGAGAACTTCCTCCAGCCGGGCGCGCGCGAAACCAGGCTTCTGTTCACGTAGAGCCGCTTCCACAGTTTCGCCGGGCAATACGAACGGCACAAACACCGCTTTGCCCGAACCATGCTCGTCGGCAGGAAGTCGCGCCAAACCTTCTCCGCCGTAGACCAGCTTTTCAATTGTGAGTCGCAAGCCTAGATTCTACAGGTTCGGTACGTGTGGGGCGGACACTCTTGTCCGCCGTTCTTGAAATTGAAGTTTGTTTGGAACCTAACGTCGGGCGGAAAGTGGATTGGAAAAGCAAATCCAAGTCAAAAGCGGCGGACAAGAGTGTCCGCCCCACACAAGAACTACATATAGAACAGGCTCAATCTCGGCAATCCGTACTTCTCCAGCAGGCGCTTGTGCAGATATTGCTTTTGCAACTGATCGATCTGCGCCGCCGGCATCTTTCGCCGGTAGGGACTTAACTCGCGATCAGCTTCAGCCCGCACCTGGACAATATCGTCATCCGAAGTTGCCGCCAGCAGCACCGCAAACAATTTTTCTTCCAGCACGGTGAGCCGTCGCTCCAGGTCTTCAAGTCGTGGTGAACTTTTTTCCATCTCGGAAGCCAGCTCACGCAGCGTAGATGCCGTGGCTGCGCGGCCGCTGCCGATCCTGAAATCTCAGGACGCTCAGGAAGTTTTGCGGTCAGCAGTAGGTCGGCATTGCGGCGCAGAAAAGTGACGATGTCTCCGGATTGAAATCCAATCGGCTTCGCAGTCGACGCCTCGCCGCTGGCAGCCCCCACTGCCGCTTCCTTCATCTCTTCGGCCGCCGCCAGCACTTCCTGCGCACAATAAGCCAGGCTGTTGACTTTGCGCGGCGTGGGACGTTTCTCGTAGCGCTCGAACGCGCTGTCGATGCCGCGCAATACGGCTTCGAGCGGAATGCCGGCGTCCTTCCAGGTTTCGATGAGAGTCCAATCCAGGGTCGAAAGAATCAAGAGACCGCCGCGACGGCGCTGAAAGTGCTCTTCGATTTCAGTGAAATAGTTAAAGTAGTTTTCCACGGACAGCTCAGCGGTTCCGCGGCTTGCGGCCTGGCCTGTCAAAGCGGAAGAATCTTTGGCAGAGGTGCCGTCGCGGCTCGGTTTTGCTTCAGATATTTCGTTCCCAGATAAGACGCAGGCCGTCCAGAGTGAGCAGATCGTCCACGTGCTTGATGTGTTTCGATCCCTTGCCGATCAGTGCAGCCAGCCCGCCGGTGGCGACGACCGTGGTCTGCGGTCCCATCTCTTCCAGCAACCGATCGAGAATTCCATCCACCAGTCCGAGATAGCCATAGTAAAGACCAGACTGCAGGCTGCCGACGGTCGTGCTGCCAATCACCCGCGCCGGCTTGCGGATTGCCACGCGCGGCAGACGCGCGGTCTTGTTGAAGAGCGCGTCGGCGGAAATTCCAATGCCCGGACAGATCACGCCGCCCTGGTACTCGCCCTTTGCTGACACGCAATCGAACGTGGTGGCAGTGCCGAAATCCACCACAATGCACGGCCCGCCGAATTTTTCGAAGGCGGCCACCCCATTCACGATGCGATCGGCGCCCACTTCGGCGGGATTGTCATAGAGCACCGGCATTCCGGTCTTGACGCCGGGCTCGATGAACAGCGGCTTGGTATTGAAATAACGTTCGCAAACCTGGCGCAGCGTGGAATCGACCGGCGGCACAACGGAAGAAATGATGATCCCGTGGACACCTTTGACTTCAATCTTGTCCATGGCAAACAGGTTGCGGAAGAGCACGCCGTATTCGTCCACCGTCTGAGTCGCGATGGTCGCGACGCGCCAGTTCGCCACCAGCGACTCGTAGTGCTGCGATTCCCCGCCACCGTCGCGCTTGGCTTTGGCGAAGACACCCAGCACCGTATTGGTGTTGCCGACATCAAGAACCAGAAGCATGATTAACACTAGTCCGGAAAATGGCACGTCCGTGCATTTTCCTACTTCAATCTTACGGTCCCGCTTAAAACGATCCGCAAACCGTCTGCCGTTCGCACCTGCAGAAAACCGCGCGGATCCAAGCCCTCGGTCACGCCTTCAAATCCACCATTCTCTTCGACGAGCACTTGCCTTCCGCGCACCATCGACGACCGCTCCTGAAAGCGGCGCAAAATCGATTCGTGAGCATCGGCTTCTCCAGCAGATCGCGATATTCGCGGTCGAGAGATTTTAGCAAAGCAGCACACAGTTCCACTCGCGACCACTCGCGTGCCGGTGGCCATTCGCAGACGAGGTGGCGATGGGCTGCAATTCAGCCGGAAACGTTGCCTGGTTCACGTTGATGCCAATTCCCACCACAATGTAGCGGACGCGGGTCGGTTCTGCGTTCATCTCGGTGAGAATGCCGCAAAACTTTTTGCCATCGATCAGAAGATCATTGGGCCACTTCAGATCAGGGGCGGCATTCGCATCGACCTGTTGCACCGCAGCGTGCACTGCCAGTCCCGCAGCCAGCGAAAGCACCAGCGCCTCTGAAGGCGGCAACGCCGGACGCAGCACAACCGAGCAATAGATTCCCGTCGAGGCCGCCGACTCCCATCGATGTGCGCCGCGTCCGCGCCCAGCGGTCTGTTCTTCAGCTACGAAAACGCTGCCTTCGGGCGCGCCCGCCGCGGCACTCTCCATGGCTTCAATGTTGGTAGAACCAATCTTGTAATAATGATGAAAATTGCGCTGAACGTCCGCGCCGAAAATCGTGCCCTTTAGCGCCGGCGCGAGCATGTCGGGAAGCAGCAAATCGGGCACGGCTTTGAGCTGGTATCCCGTCGCCGGATGTCCGGCAATCTCAACTCCCAGCGAGCGCAATTGCTGCACCAGTCGCCAGACTTCGGAGCGGCTGGTCCCAATCTCCTCGGCGATCTTGGTGCCGCTCGCTACCACGGTAGCGTTCTCCATCAGCAAGCGGACGATCCGCCCCAGACGTAAGTCCGTCCGTTGCGGCGTCGCCTCGTGCAGCCGCGGGCCACTCACTCGCGCAGCCTTGCCAGCATTTCGTCTTGTAGCGTTATTCGTAATGCAAGGAATTATGCGGGAGAGAGGAAGAAAGAACAAATGAACGGTGTGGTTTTGCGATTTTAGCTAAAAGCCAGGAGCTAGAAGCTAGAAGCTTTCTTACACCGGCGTCACGCGCAAACTCATGTCCGCAGCTACCGTCGAATGAGTCAGCGCACCGACGGAAATGAAATCCACTCCAGCTTCGGCATACGCCCGCACGTTTTCCAGCGTGATTCCTCCGGAACATTCCACCGGAATACGCCGCTCGGCCTTGGCACAACGCTCGACTGCCGCTTTCACCTGTTCGACCGGCATGTTGTCCAGCAGGACAGCCTCTGCGCCGTGGGTGAGCGCTTCTTCCAGTTCCGCCAGGGTTCGGACTTCCACTTCGATCGGCTGCGACCCACGCCGGTTACGGTGCGCTCGTTCGAGAGCAGGCGCGATGCCTCCGGCCAGCGCAATGTGATTGCCCTTGATCAACACACCGTCGGAAAGATCCAGGCGATGGTTCTGACCGCCGCCGCATCGCACCGCATACTTGTCGAGCATGCGCAGGCCGGGCGCGGTTTTACGGGTGTCGAGGATGTGCGCCCGTGTGCCGGAAACTGCGTCCACAAATTTGCGGGTCAGGGTCGCGATCCCGCTCAACCGTTGCAGGAAGTTCAGAATCACGCGTTCGCAGGAAAGAATCACGCGCGCGTTGTGGCTCACCACCGCAATCGTCTGACGGTTGTGCAGGCGCACGCCGTCGAAAATCTCGGGATGGCTGGTCACTTCGTAATGCGAGGTGACGGCTCCATCGAGCACGGCATAAACATCGAGAATGCGCGACACGCAGCCGACTCCGGCGAGAATGCAATCCTGCTTCGCAATGATGGTTCCGGCAGCGCGCTGGCTGGGATCGATGCAGGCATAGCTGGTCGCGTCGCTGGTGGCGCGATCTTCCAGCAACGCGTTCTCGACAACGGCCGTAATGCGGCGACTGTTCCAATCCATAACTTAGCCGGAAACTGAGAACTGAGAACCGGCAACTGAAAACTGTTTTTGTAAAAAATCAGTTCCCAGTTATTGGATGTCAGTTCTCAGTTCATCCTAACTGTTCCAGACTGTTCCGTATCTTCTCCCGCAATCCTTCTAATTCTGTCAGACGTGTGCGCATTCCTTCGACAACTTTGGCTGGAGCTTTGGCTAGAAATTGCTCGTTGCCAAGTTGACGCTGGCCATTAGCCATTTCTTTCTCAACCTGCTCCAACTCTTTTGTCAGGCGTGCGCGTTCGGCGGCCACATCAATCTTCTTCTCATAAACGACGTGGACATCGAACCGCGCCGTGGAGCGAGCCCCCGCAACCTTCGCCAACGAGTTCTCGACGAAGGTTACACCTTCTACGTTGGCTAGTCGCTCGATGGCACCTTGATTCTGTTCCAGCAGCGACTTGATCGCTGCATCCGGGGCGTAGATCTGAATCGGAACTCTTTGCTTCTGCTCGACTTTCAGTTCCGCTCGCAAATTTCGGACCGCGACGATCAAATCCTGAACAATCGCCATGCTGGTCTCGGCCGCCAGATCAACCTGCTTCTCGTCGGCCTGCGGGTATGCAGCCAGCGCAATCGATTTCAGCGGCGGATTGCCATCATAAACCGCGTGCCAGATTTCTTCCGTGATGAATGGCATCACCGGATGCAGGAGCCGCAACGACGCTTCAAACAGACTGACTAGATTCCCGCACGCGATGCCAGCCGCAGCCCCGTTCTCGGGCGCGAGCCGCGGCTTTACCAGTTCGATATACCAGTCGCAGAAGTCGCCCCAGAAGAAATCGTAGATCCGGTTCGCGGCCTCGTGAAAACGATACGTCTGCCATGCTTCGTTGACGTCTTTCGTGACCCGTTGGAATCGCGAGAGGATCCAATGATCTTCGAGAGTCGTCGGATGGAATCCGGCAAGGCTCTGGTCCAGACTCTTCAAGAACTCCTGCTGCTTCCACGTGCCAGCCTGCTCGATCCGGTCCACATTCATGAACATGAAGCGGGCAGCATTCCAGATCTTGTTGGCGAACGCACGATAGCCATCGGTGCGGCTCTCGCTGAAAGCAATGTCCGTACCCGGAGCCGCCATCGCCGCCAGGGTGAAACGCGTAGCATCGGTGCCAAAGCGCTGAATAATGTCCAGCGGATCGATCACGTTCCCCTTGGTTTTCGACATTTTCTGCCGGTCAGCATCCCGCACCAGTGCGTGAATGTAAACCTGGCGGAAGGGCACGCTGTCGTCTTTCTTGTCCGCCCAGCCGCTGGCTGCTTTCAGGGCAGGATCCTGCTGATGCTCCTGCATGAAGTGGCAGCCGAACATGATCATGCGCGCGACCCAGAAAAACAAAATCTCGTAAGCGGTAATCAGCAGCGTCGTGGGATAGAAAACTTCCTGATCACGTGTTTTCTCCGGCCAGCCCAGAGTGGTGAACGGCAGCAGCCCGGACGAGAACCACGTATCCAGCACGTCGGTGTCTTGCTTCAGTTCCGACTTGCCGCACTTCGTGCACTTTGCCGGAGCCTCGCGCGCGACAATTATTTCTCCACACTTGCAGTGCCACGCCGGAATGCGATGTCCCCACCACAACTGCCGCGAAATGCACCAGTCGTGGATGTTGTGCATCCAGTTCAGATAAATCTGCTTATAGTTTTCCGGGACTATCGTGATCTCGCCGTTCTCGACGACTTCGATCGCCTTGTCGGCCAGCGGCTTGATCTTGATGAACCACTGCGTCGAAAGCCGCGGCTCGACAACAGTTCCGCAGCGCTCGCATTTGCCGATGGCGATGGTGTAATCCTTTTCGCCAACCAGAAATCCCTGCGTCCGCAAATCTTCGAGCACCCGCTCCCGCGCGGCATAGCGGCTCAATCCCGCGTACGGACCGGCATTCTCGTTCATGTGAGCGTGCTCGTCCATGAGATCGATCTGCGGCAGGTTGTGGCGCAGCCCGGCCTGAAAGTCGTTGGGATCGTGCGCCGGAGTGACTTTGACCGCGCCGGTGCCGAACTCCGGGTTCGCCAGTTCGTCGGTGATGATCGGAATCTCCCGATTCATCAGCGGCAGCAGAACATTCTTCCCGTGCAGATGCTTGTAGCGTTCGTCTTTTTCGTTGACCGCGACGGCGGTATCGCCCAGCATCGTCTCCGGACGCGTCGTCGCCACGACGATGAACTCGTCCGTGCCCACCACGGGATATCGAATCTCAAACAGCTTGCCCTGAACTTCCTCGTGCTTGACCTCAAGATCGGAAATCGCCGTCTCGCATCGCGGACACCAGTTGACGATGTACTTGCCGCGATAAATCAGTCCTTCTTCATACAGGCGGACGAAAACCTCGATCACGGCGCGCGACAGGCCTTCGTCCATGGTGAAGTATTCGCGGTCCCAATCGACCGACGCGCCCAGCCGCTTCATCTGGTCGAGGATCGCGCCGCCGTAATGCCGCTTCCATTCCCACACCCGCTCGATAAACGCCTCGCGCCCCAGGTCGCGCCGCTTCTTGCCTTCCGTCGCCAGCTGGCGCTCCACCATCATCTGGGTCGCGATGCCGGCGTGGTCGGTGCCCGGCAGCCACAGCGTCAGAAATCCGCGCATGCGATGCCAGCGCACGATGATGTCCATCTGCGTCTGGTTCAGCATGTGCCCCATATGCAGCCGCCCCGTCACATTCGGAGGCGGAAGCAGCAGCGTAAACACCGGACGCGTCTCTCCTGGCCCGGGCGTAGGCGCCGAAAAAAGCTTCTCCGCAACCCAGTATTCGGCCCAGCGCGTTTCAATCGCGCCCGGCTCGTAAGATTTAGGCAATTCGTGAGGCATGAGATTTAGATGACTTGCAATCAGCAATTGCACCAAGGCCCAGCCCGCACCCACGCACAGACCTGGGGCACGGTTGCCAAGTGCTGACCGCCAATTGCTAAAGGCTGAACTTCGATATTACAGGCCGGAGAAAACAAGGGTCAAACCATGTGACTTAGCGCCAGCATCCATCGGGTTATAATCTGTGGCCATGCGAAATGACGGGTTCAAGTTTCTGAATTGCAGTGGCCGGTTGAGCCGCCTGGCTTCGATAGGGACTGTTCGATGACGACATCTCACGCCCAGGTTTGGAAAGGCACTCCGTTCAGCATCGAACGCAAAGAGGGCAAAGCTTCGGGCACAGTCATCTTCCGTCTCTGCGGACCCTTCACTGCGCGCGACATGTATGGGTCTCTGACGCCCGCTGGACTGCGAAACATGCTCGATTTCCAATCGACGCGACGGCGAGAAGCCGCCGGCGGTGAACATTCTCGACTTGACTGACGTTCCCTACATGGATTCTTGCGGCTTGGGCATCGTCGTCGGACATTACGTGAGCTGCCATCGTAAGGGCATCAGGTTGATTGCGGCTGGAGTGAGTCCACGTGTCCGCGAACTGTTCAAGATGACAAGAGTGGATACCACCATTCCCATGACCGCCACGGTGGACGAAGCGGATATCCACTGAAGCCTTGAAAGGCTTCTCCGAAGCCTGATCTATGCGTTCGACCTGCGAACTTTGAGAGTTCCCATGCTCGTCAGTTGGGAGTAGTCCAGCGATCGGGCGAGTCCCGCCAGAATTTCTTCATCTCTGCCCAGTTTTCGTTACTAATTCCATAAAGTAAGAGCATAATTCCTTCCGGCCTCCACCCCCTGCGGGTGCTGGCTTTGGTTGAGAGAGGATGCCGTGAACATAATGCGATCTCATCTTTTGTCTTGCGTTTCGTCCTGCGTTTCGTCCCGCGCACTCATTGCGTCAACGTTCGTGTTACTGGCCATGGCCGGTACTACGGCCGCACAAATCTCACCGCTCTCGCACGACGATGCGCACCGCCGCGCCGAAGCCCTGCTGAAGCAGATGACGGTGGAAGAGAAGGCTGGCCAGTTGAACCAGGCTTCGGGAATCGTGATACCGGGGCTGGCAAAGGAAAAGCCGGACGCTGCCATCGTCAAAGGGCAGGTGGGTTCGGTGCTTTGGCAATTCGAGGTGAAGGATCTGAACCGTCTGCAGCATCTGGCGGTGGAGAAGTCGCGGCTGCATATTCCTTTGCTGATTGGTTTCGATGTGATTCACGGCTATCGAACGATTTTTCCGGTACCCCTGGCTATGGCTTCTTCATGGGACCCGGCGGTGGAAGAGGCAGCCCAACATCAGGCAGGGCAGGATGCCCGCGCTGCCGGAATCCAATGGACCTTCACTCCGATGGTTGACATCGCGCGCGACGCGCGCTGGGGCCGGATCGTGGAAGGCGCGGGCGAGGATCCTTACCTCGGAGCGGCGATGGCGGCAGCGCAGGTACGCGGTTTTCAGGGGGAATCCATCGGTCCGAATAGTGTTCTGGCCTGCGTCAAGCATTTTGCCGGGTACGGCGCGGCCGAGGGAGGACGCGACTACGACTCGTCGTACATTCCCGAAGTTCTGCTTCGCAACGTCTACCTGGTTCCTTTTCATGCGGCAGAAAAGGCCGGCGCCGGCAGCTTCATGAGCGCCTACATGGATTTGAACGATGTGCCAGCCACGGGCAATCGCTGGCTGCTGCACGATGTTCTGCGCCAGGAGTGGGGCTTCAAAGGCTTTGTGGTCTCTGATGCGCTCGCCGTGGGCAACCTCGAGACGCATGGTTACGCTCGCGATCCGGAAGACGCCGCCTACAAGGCGATTACTGCTGGCTTGAACATGGACATGGCCAGCCTGACCTACATTCAGAATCTGCCCAAACTGGTGGCCTCCGGCAAAGTCACCGAGGCGCAACTGGATGCGGCAGTCATGCCGATTCTTGAAGCCAAGTACCGGTTGGGACTCTTTGAAAATCCGTATGTGGATGAGTCGAAAGTAGAAGCTCAGCTGAACAGTCCCGCAGGCCTGGCTCTGGAGCGCAAGTTGGCAGCGCGTTCGATGGTGTTGCTGAAAAACGACAACCACACTCTGCCGCTGAACCGGAACCTGAAAAAGGTGGCGGTGATCGGAAGCCTGGCGGACTCCACCAAGGACATTGAAGGTGGATGGACGGTTGAGGGCCTCTTCGGTGATGCGAGCAAGAGTCATCCAGTTACGGTGCTGGCCGGATTGAAAGAAAAACTGGGGCCGAACGTGCAGGTCACCTATGTAGCCGGTGCGACGCCGACACGGGATTACCCCTCGATGATCGATACCTTGCTTGGAACAAAAATCCCGCCCCCGGCTACAGCGGAAGAAGTCGCCGACTGGATTGTGAAGGTCAAAGCCGCGGCGAACGATTCAGATCTGGTGATTGCGGTTCTGGGCGAGCTGGCCTCCATGAATGGCGAAGGAGCGTCGCGGGCCACGCTGGATTTGCCCGGCATGCAGCAGCAGATGCTTGAGGCCGCGGCCTCCACGGGCAAGCCGATTGTTCTGGTGTTGGAAAACGGACGTCCTCTCGACATTCGCTGGGCCGCCGCGCATGTGGCTGCGATTCTTGAAGCCTGGTATCCGGGCACTCAGGGCGGCAACGCCGTGGCCGATGTGCTGTTCGGCGATGTCAACCCCGGCGGCAAGCTGCCGGTAAGCTGGCCCCGCACGGCCGGGCAGGAGCCTCTCTATTACAACCACAATCTGACCCATGATCCGGAGGACCGTCCCAGCTTCACTTCGCGCTACTGGGATCTTTCCACCAAGCCGCTTTATCCATTCGGCTACGGACTTAGTTATTCCACCTTCAAGTTCGCCAACCTGCGTCTGAGCAAAGAACGCATGAATGCGGAGCAGTCCACCGAGGTGCAGGTTGACGTGACCAACACCAGCACGGTCGCGGGCGATGCCGTGGCGCAGATCTACATTCACCAGCAGGCGGGCTCGGCATCGCGGCCGGTACGACAACTCAAAGGCTTCCGCCGGATTACGCTGCAGCCCGGCGAGACTCAGACACTGAAATTTCCTCTAGGCAAAGACGAACTGAAATTCTGGAGCCCGCAAACTCAAGCATGGGGCGTCGAGCCGGGCACCTTCGACGTATGGGCCGGGGAAGACTCAACCGCGAGCCTGCATACGGAGTTGGTTATCCAATAACCAAATCCACTGCCGAATCAGAAGCGGCGAGAGCTACCATCCTGATGACCATCAATGTACAAGGCGGAAGGCCCACTGACGTCTTCAGGAAATCTTCCCAACCTTAACCACGAACTTTGAGAGTCCACTCTCACTCGCTTTCCGTGCGAAAGAGGAGTCTCGCTGCTACTCACTGCGTAATGCAATTATCGGGTCAACTCTGGAAGCGCGCCGTGCTGGTATTGCGCACGCCAACCCGGCCACCAGGCTCAGAAGAATCGTTCCTGCCAGAAGAATGACTGGATCGCGCGTGCTCCCTTGGGCCCACTTCGCGATGACCTGGTTGAGAGCCAGCGAAAGGGTGACACCTGCGAAGATTCCCGCACTCATGCTTCCCAACGCCGATCCGAACACGATTCTCAGCAAGTCCCCGCGTCGCGCTCCCAGTGCCATACGAATCCCAAACTCGTTAGTTCGTTGTGCGACCGTATAGGACACCACGCTGTGCAATCCGACCGCCGCGAGAACCAGGGCGAGCCAGGCAAAAACGCCAAAGATCCACGATGCGAGATGCTCCTGCTGCCACTCGGGTTCGTAGGTAAGACGGGTTTCGAGATCATTGACGTCCGGGTTGGTGAGTTGGTCCGGGTTTATTTCGCTCAGCTGCTCGCGCACGGTACGTAAGAGCGCCTGGGGCGGAACCTGGGTGCGCACCAGCAGTTCCATGCCTTCTCCCATGCTGAAGGTGTAGGGCACGAAAACAGAGGGTATGGGCACATTTCGCAATCCGTCATTGCGTGCGTCGTCCACGATGCCAACAATCTGCAACCAGGAGGATGCGATATTTGGCGGCGACAACACCGTAGCCGGATTGCCTTCGATACCCGGCAATCTCAGCGAGTGTCCGATGGCATCGCCATTCGGAAAGTAGCGTTGCGCCAGGGTATGGTTGATCACCGCGACGTGGGCGCCTTTGGAATTCTCGGCGTCACTCCAGATCCGCCCTTGTAATAAAGGAATACGCAGCGCGGTAAAGTACTGCGGGCTGACAAGATTGGCCGATCCCATGGGAGAGTTCGTCGGATTGCCCAGCATCTCGAACCCTATGTTCCATCCATTATGAGGTGGGGTTGAGTCTATAGAAATCGCTGCCGTGGTTACGCCTGGAGCCTGGGCGACTTTTTCTCGCAGTCGTTCAAAGTAGGCGGCACGCTCGGCCCATGTGGGATAAGAGTTCTGGCGTAAAGGAATTCCGACCGCCATCACATTGTGCGGATCGTAACCGAGAGGCTGGTGGATCAGCTGGGTGAATCCCTTCATGGATGAGCCGGCAGCTGCCAGCAACAGTAATGTCAGCGCCACCTGCACGGCGATCAGCATGCCATGGGTCCGGCGTCCGCGAACAGTGCCCGCCACCCGGCGTGCGCCTGACTGCATAATCTGGCCGATATGCGTTCGTGAGAGCTGCAGCGCGGGCCAAAGCCCGAACAGCACGCCCGTGGCGAGCGCCATCGTCACGCTGAAAAATAGCACGGGCAGGTTGATGCGAATCACGGCTTCGGAAGCGAACGCAGAGCGGGGGAAGCAGACTCTGAATCAGCGCCAGAGCGCCGTAAGAAGTCAGAACTCCCAGCACTGCTCCGAGCAGCGCGAGCAGAAGGGAGTCAGTAAGCAACTGACGAATGATCCGAAAGCGGCCCGCTCCGATCGCGCTTCTTACCGCCAATTCATGCTGCCGCGCTGTACCCCGAGCCAGCAGCAGGATCGAGACATTTCCGCATCCGATCACGAGCAGCAACATCACCGCGCCAAAGACCAGGTAGAGTGTTCCGCCCATGGTGCCGACAACCCAGTCATTGAGGCCCAGCACATGAACCTTGAAGACGTCGGGAAAATCGTTCGGCATGTATTTGGCGAATTGTTCGCACGAGTGGCTGCAATGCGGCATCGGCCACGGGGCGACTGACGCCTGGCCGCAGGAGCAAATTGACGATGGAGGTGCGCCCGGGCTCTCGCATCAGTTTCAGCGGGAGATAGACGTCAGCGTCATACCAAGTGAATCGCGGCGCCGCGACGCCTACGATCTCGAAGTTCTTGTGATCGAGCTGCAGCGTGCGCCCGACGACACCGGGGTTGGAGAAAAAATGTTTCCGCCAAAATCTGTAAGAAAGGACTGCGACGGGTCGCGGCTCCTGGCCGTCCACTGCATCGGATGGCCAGAGTCCACGTCCCTGCACCGCTGGCACACCGAGATCCTGAAAACTGTTGGAGGTGAGGCTGGCGGTACGAACGTTCTCCGTAAGATCCTGCCCTGTCAGCATCAGGGCCTGGGAGTCGATCGCCAGAACGCTTTCGACCACTGGTGATTGCCGCAAGGTCTGGATTTCGGCGCCATTTAGATAAACGGGGTCCCCGGAACCCGCCACGCTGTCGATCGTGAGTCGTACGATTCGATCCGCGGCAGGGTAGGGATAGGGACTCACCAGCACGGCATAAATCACGCTGAACACAGCGGTGGCTGCCCCGATGCCGAGGGCCAGAGAGATTACTGCTGTTAGGGTGAAGCCTGGACTCTTGATGAGTTGACGTGCGGAATAGCGGAGATCCTGAAGCAGAGTGTGCATGACTCACTCCTGGCATGCGAGAGACGCAGTTGACCACACTCAGAATTCCATTAAATGACTTCCGACGCCACAACTTTCTTGGCATCGCCAAGTAACGTACTGGGATGGTCGGGCCTTCCATCAGCGCGGTGCTCAGTAATGCATGAGGAAGAACTGTGATGTTCATCCATGGAATTCAAGGCGAAAGAAATGATGATGGGCCAAAGCACGAGGTCAACAGCTCCGGCAAAAAACGTAACCCACTCGTTTCGCGTTCTGCGCGAAAGAGTGGGTTTCGACACTGTAGCCGGCTAGCTCGCTTTCTCTTCCGCGCTGCGTTTTCGGAACGCGGCTTCGCCAGCGTCGGAGATCTTTACCCACTTCGGATCAGGCGAGGTCTCGGCGCCGTAGTTGTCGTGCCAGTTCCACCACTTGTACGGCGCGCTTTGCGGATATCCCTCGGGGGATTCTTCCCAGGTTTCCTGGCGCCCGAGCGGCGTGAGGTCGAGGTAGCTCCAGAGGCTGCCCATGGCTTCGTCGCCACGGTTGTTGATGAAGTAAGTGCGAAATACTTTGTCGCCATCGCGGAAGAAAACGTTGTGGCCATGCCATTCATCAACGCCAAAATCTTTGTCGAAGGTGTCGGTGATGGTGTACCACGGCATGTCCCATTCCATCCGCGCTTTCAGGCGGGCGATGTCCGTCTGCGGCGCGCGTGAGGCGTAGGCGAGAGTAGTGTCGCGGGCGTTCAGGTGCGCCAGATGGGAGACCTGGTCGGCTCCCAGGGAGCAGCCGCGGCACGCATGATCGGGCCATCCGAAGACGCCGGGCTCGAAAAAGGCGCGGTAGAGCACCAACTGAGGACGGCCCTCAAACAAGTCGAGCAGGCTCACCTTGCCCTGAGGCCCTTCGAATTCGTACTTCTTCTCGACGGCCATCCATGGCATCCGCCGGCGTTCCGCAGCCATCGCGTCGCGGGCGCGGGTCAATTCTTTCTCCTTCACCAGCAGTTTCTGGCGGGCCGCCTCCCACTCCTGCTGCGAAACGATCGCGGGTATTTTCATGGTCATCTTACTTTCCTTGTTGTTGTCCATGACTCTCTCCTTCCTCGGATTTCTTTTGATTGGTTGTCGGATCCTGCTTCCAGCCGCGAAGCTTCTTGCCGCGGAAGCTACTCACGACCAGTGCGGAAATGCCGCCCGTCGAGGCGGTGCCGGCGGCGATCCAGGCTGCGGTTGCGATACACGCAGGGCACATAGGTTCTCCTTTTTGTTCCATGCTGTACGTTCAGCTTGAACGTTTAACGCTTGCTGCCACATTTCAATGCCGCCGTGCGAATCCGGGTCATCAGGTCGGTCCAGCCGGCATTCACGCCGCGGTCCGATTCGCCGATCCACCCCATCGCCCGATGCACAAACCGAAGCCGCGTTACTCCGTTCTCTTCTGTCAGCCGGTACTGAATATTTGAGACCGCCGGCGTGGACATAAACAGCGGCCCGCAAATCTCCAGCAGCGACGGAGGCTTGATTGCCTGCACCACGCCCCAGAAATGTCCCGTGTTGTTTCCCAGATCGCGAAACCAGCGCCCGCCCGGCCACGCCTCCAGCTTCATTGGCATCGGCTTCTCCGGTGTGGAGTTCAAAGGTCCCATCTGCTCCAGGATCGTCTCGAACACGATTCCGATCGGCGCTGCAATCTCTTCTTGCTTGACGATCTCGAACGTCTGAACCGCCTGCGTCGTCTGTTCCTGAATATTCGCTGCCATTAGTCCTCCTTTTTTATGATGTCGCTTGAAATCATCCGCTCCAGGGCCTTGCGCTCCGCACGTTCCTTGATCTGGCCGAGTTGATGCGTCCAGTAGCGCTCGAAGGTCTTCACCCAGTCATGCACCGGCTTTAGCTGGGCCGCATTCAACCGGTACATCCGGTGTTGTCCGCGCTTGATCACCGACACGACTCCAACCTTGCGCAACACCCCCAGATGTTTCGAGACAGCTGGCTGAGGCATTCGCATTCGCGCCACTACTTCGCCCACCGCGTACTCCCTGCCATCCGCCAGCACAGCAATCACCTGCCGCCGCCGAGGTTCCGCGATCGCGTTGAATACATCCGCCGTGGTTGCCGCTCTTGCCATGCTGTTAATATATTCCTATATGCGAATATGTCAAGCGTGTTTTGCTGCGGACACAGAAATTTCCTCGGTGTGTCAAATCTCATTGAATGTTTTGTTTTAATCTTGGCGGCGACGCGGGACTACATCTGCCGGAAACGATCAATCAAACAACCGCCGGAGCCGCGACTTTCTTAGCATCGCCAATCGTGGCATTCGTAATCAGCGGCCGCGCCCAGAATCCGACACTGAGAACGAAACCGAACGTGACGTAGAGAAATGCCATGCCGCTGCGTAGTCCTGCAAGATCACCGATTTTCCCGATGATGACTGGGATGATCGCGCCTCCCATCAAGGCGGTGCTGAGAATGCCTGAGAAGGAGCCGTGATGTTCGGTCACGGAATTCAACGCAAGAGAAATGATGATCGGCCAAAGCACTGACGTAAATAATCCGACTCCAGGAAACGCAAGCAGCGAAACTCTCGCCGGGCCAAACAATGCCGCCGTCAAGCAGATCAATGAGCCTACCGCGCCGCCTATCAGGACTTTGCGGCTGTCCATGAATTTCAGGAGCAGCATGCCTACTACGCATCCGGCCGTGAGTAATCCCCAGAACCAGGAGACCGCGTCGGCGCCCGTGGTTTGAGGATCGAAGCCGTGATAGGTGTAGAGAAATTTCGAAATCCAGTCGGCCGTCCCTTGCTCGCAGCCGATGTAGGCAAACATCGCGAGGAAATAGAGCCAGACCACGCGCTTGCGCGCCAGGCTGAGATACATGTCCCATGATCCGGCGCGTTCATCTTCGGTGCGTTCGACCTTGGGAAATTTGGACAAGAGTAGCCAGATCACCATCACGAAAGATGAAGCCGTAAAAATCCAGTAGATCGAGACCCAGGGAAGGTTGTCAGGCGTCAGCCGGCGCAGCGTGCTCAGCAGAATATTTTCGGTGCCGGCAGGCTTGCTGAGATTCAGTACGAGATAAGAGTAGATGCGAGGACTGATAAACGACGCGCTGCCGAAAACAAGTTGTGACAGCGTCGAGTAAAACGCGTAGTGTTCTTCACCACCCGCCACCCGCAGCAGCGGATTGACTACAACCTGCAGCACTGCCATCCCCGCACCGATCACGAACCACGACACAAATGCGACGCGGTAGTTCGGAACCAGGGCAAAGGCGAGCGCGCCCAGCGTGCTGACCACAAACGACCAGACCATCACCGGCTTCTCGTGGAAACGCTCCATCAAGAATCCGGCGGGAATCGACATCACGCCGTAGGCGATGAAAAATGCGAACGCCAGGAATCCGGCCGCAGTCAGGCTTACGTGAAAGCTGTTGATGATGTCCGGCAGAATCGGGCCCAGGATATTGGTCAACAGCGACATTACGAAAAATACAAGGAAGACCACGACGATCATGTACTTGCTTCTCATATGGGCCCACTGTCTCCGTACTTTTCGTTTTGGTTGCTTTGACTAAGACGTCCGCTCCAGAACTTTTCCGAAGCGATGATGCCACACCATCGCCGCGCCGATCAGGTTGGCATTCTCTCCCAAAGAGGCCAGCAGCAGCTCCGTTTTTTCAAATGGAACAAATCGGCAACCCTGGCGGATGGTCTCGCGAATGCCGGGAAGAAAAAGATCGGCACTCTTCATGATGCTGCCGCTCAGCACAATCGCGTCGGGAGTAAAAAGATTAATCAGATTGGCGAGGCCAAGTCCCAGATACCGCGCTTCGCGACTCACAGCCGAGCGAGCCAGTTCATCGCCTTCGACCGCCAACTGACAGATGAGTTTCGCAGTCAAGCCCGCACGCTGCGGATAGTGAGAGGGTGCCACGCCTTCGAGCCATGTGACCATGGCGGGACCCGCAGCCAGCGCCTCCCAGCATCCCCGAAAACCGCAGGAGCAAGGCGGACCCGACGGGTCAATCACCTGATGACCGACTTCGGGATGAGCGCCGTCCACGCCGCGGTAGAGCTTTCCATCTAAAACAATTCCGCCGCCGATGCCGGTGCCCACGGTCACATAAATCAGCCGCGATTTGTTTCTGCCGGCGCCCCATCCGGCTTCACCGAGCGCGCCCGCGTCGCCATCGTTCTCCAGGGCAACCGTCACATTGAAAATCCGCTCGAGATCTTTTACTAAACTTTTGCCGCGCCATTTCGGAAGGAAGTCAACTTCGCCGAAATCTCCGGAGAAGGGATCGACCGGCCCGGTGGAACCAATGCCCACGCCAGAAAGCTGGAGCCCGGCATTTCGCTCCACTTCCTTCAGCATGTTCACAATGATGTCGAGGGCGTGTGCGTATTCGCAATCAGCCCCAGTCGGAGATTCCCGGGAAGCCAATACTTTGCCCTGGCTGTCCACGACACCGACAGCGACTTTTGTCCCTCCGATATCAACCGCGGCGATCATTTCTTCTCCCACATTCCTCCCACTTCCGGTCATCGTCGTGAGTTGGCCGGCTCGCAACTGCTGTACAGTCCTGTCGTAGTCTAACGGCATTTCATATTCGCGGACGTAAATTCCCGGGAGCCGGCTTCCCCGGCTTACGATTCCTGCACCAGGTGCGGGAGAGTCTATGATGGACGCGACATAGACATCTTCTCGCTGGAGGAATTTGACTCTTGAGCGACCATGCCAAACTGGTGCAGCTTCGGGATGCCGCGAAAGTGCTCGGCATCAGTTATTCCACGCTGAAGCGATGGATCCATACCCGGAAAATCCACACCGTGAAAACCCAGGGCGGGCATCATCGTATTCCTGAAAGCGAATTGGACAAGCATCTGCACTTTGCCGAAAAGCGTTTGCCGCTTCCGCAACGCCGCGCCCAGTTTCGCAGAATCAGCGCCCGCAATCAGTTAATTGGCCGTATCGTCGACATCAAGGTCGATGGACATCATGGCTCAGGTCACGCTGTCGATCGGCGGCCAGCAAATCACATCTGTGATCACAGCAGATGCGGTCCGTGAATTACGGCTGGAAAAAGGACAAGTTGCAGCTGCCCTGATCAAATCCACGGAAGTCATGATTCTGCGGGTATAAACTCCGCTTTACGCCAGGATTCCCAATCCCTCGCTGCTTTAAAACCGCCTTGTTCCGCCTCACGATGGAGTGATTCGAGTCGAATTGACAGGTTAAGTCGATCTGCATTAAACCATTTGATCTCACTGCGGGAAAAATCCACGGGGCACAGGAGTGTGGAATCATGAACCGTCGAAGCATGAATCTCAGCAGGCTGCTTACCAGCCGTTGCTCTTTTCTTTATCTTTACGCTGACAGGCGGGCTCTGTGCCGCGCAGGAGATTACGGTCGCTGCCGCCGCCGACTTGCAATTCGTGATGCAGGACGTCGGAGCGCGCTTCCAGAAAGAAACCGGGAAGACGGTGAAGCTGATCTATGGTTCGTCCGGCAACTTCGCGCAGCAGCTTCAGAACGGCGCACCCTTCGACATGTTTTTCTCCGCGAACCTGGACTATCCCAAGCGGCTTGAGGCCGCGGAACTCACCGAGCCGGGAACGTTTTATCAATATGCCATTGGCAAGATTGTCATCTGGGTGCTGAATGATTCGAAACTTGATGTCGGTCCGGGACTGAAAGCGCTGCTCGACCCGTCCGTCAAGAAAATCGCGATAGCCAATCCGGAACACGCGCCGTACGGAAAAGCCGCGGTTGCAGCCATGCAGAAAGAGAACATCTACGACCAGGTGAAAGCTAAGTTCGTGCTCGGGGAAAACATCTCCCAGACCGCTTCGTTCGTCGCTTCCGGGTCGGCGGACGCCGGCATCGTGGCACTCTCTCTCGCGCTTTCCCCGAATATGAAAGACAAAGGACGGTACGCCGAAATTCCGGCCGCCGACTACCCTGCCATCGAACAAGCCTGCGTGATCATGCGCTCGTCGAAGAACAAAGAGATCGCCCAGCAATTTCTGAAATTCATTCAGTCCGCGCCGGTCAAAGAGCTATTTCAAAAATACGGCTTCGCCATTCCCAACTAACCGGCAGTGCTAGCACTCGTAAACGAACGTCGTACAGGAGCCCCATGAAACCCTTCCTATATCTGGCCACGGCCGTAGTGTTGACCGTCACGCTGGCCGCACAAACTCCCGCGCCGAAGAACAAAGCCAAAGCCGCACCCGCGAGCCGTTCCACAGCGATGGCGAAAGATATCCAGGGCCTTCGCGAGACTGTGGCCGCCCAACAGCAACAGATGGAAGCGCAGCATCAGCAAATGGATCAGCTAAAGTCGCAGCTCCAGCAATTACTGGATGCTACACAACAGGCGAACGCGTCCGCGCAAAAGGTGCAAGGCAGCGCCGAGCAGGCACAGACAACCGCAGCGCAAGCTCAGGAATCGGCTGCGGAAGCTCGGCGCGTCGCTGATCAGGCATCCAGCAGTGTCGTGGAAGCGAAGACTGCGCTTGCGGTCGTGGACAAACAGAACAAAGATGCAGATAAAAAAGTCAGCGCGCTGCAGGACGTTCTGGGACGATTCCGGCTTAGCGGTGACATCCGGGTGCGCGGCGAAGATATTTTTCAAGACTGCGCGGCTTGCGTTACCCGCAATCGCGCCCGACTGCGCGTCCGCTTCGGAGTCGATGGCCGACTGAACGATAATTTCATCGGAGGCTTTGCTCTGGCCACCGGTTCATTGGGCGATCTGACTTCGGCGAACGAATCTCTAAGCGGCTTCTTCGAACGCAAGACGATCGGCCTCGACCGCGGATATGTCACTTTCAATCCCGTTGCGGCCCGCTGGCTTTCTATCACCGGAGGTAAATTCGCCTACACATGGGCGCGAACCTCTCTGACTCTCGATCCTGATATCAACCCGGAAGGCTTCAACCAGAAATTTTCCTGGGACGTGAAGTCGCCCTTCCTGAAAAACTTCACGGTCCAGGGAATCCAGTTGCTCTACAACGAAGTTGCGAAAGGGGACGATTCCTTCGCGCTTGGCGGCAATACTTCCGCTACTTTCCAGTTCGGTCCGCTGACGACCACTCCATCATTCACGCTGATTGATTGGGGATTTCCCGATGCCATTCTGAACGCGTCTGCATTCGCCACGCAGGCCACCACCAGCGGGAACCCGCCTATTGCCATCCCTGGCGAAGGACCTGGTTGTGCTACCGGTTCCGGCTTGCCCAGCGTTCCACCTTGCGCGATTGCCTCCAACGGTATGACGAACGCAACTTTCACCGACTCCAAGGGGACACGGCATTTCCTGTCAGGATTCGAATATGCAGACTTCATTCTGAACAGTCAGCTGAAGACGGGCCTCTCGCGTTTTCCGCTGAACCTCGTGTTGGAATATGAAAACAATCTCAAGGCGGCAGCCCATCCGCTGGACTCCAAGGGGAACGTGATTACCAGCATTGGGTCGCAAAACCAGTCTTACCTGGGAGAGATCAGCATCGGCCAGATCAAGAATAAGAATGATCTGCAGTTTGGTTACGGTTTCTGGCGCTCCGGACAGGATTCGATTCTCGCGACATTCTCGGAAAGCGAACAGCGGGCAGCGACCAACATTATCGAGCATCGTATTTACGCTTATTGGCGGATGCGTTCGAATGTCGTAGCTCTGTACAATGCATGGATCGGTCGCTCGTTAAATAGTAATTTGCAGCATGCCGTACTGGCGCCCGGTGTTACCGCTGGGGAGACCGAGCCATTTCTCATGCGTCACCAATTTGACCTGATCTATTCGTTCTGAGAAGGAAAGCGAAGGTCGGGATACGAATCAAGGCGCCGAAGCCGGCGATACTATGCCAGATCTTTCTGCCACTGTTCAGTTTGCCGCTGCATGAGTACATAGCACTCGCATGCTGCCTCTTCCAGTTTCGGACGGTCGACAATGACCACGTTTCCGCGGGTGTAGGAGATCAAGCCGGCCTTCTGCAGAATGCCGGCAGCCAGAGTGACGCTGGAGCGCCGGGTGCCCAGCATTTGCGCCAGCAGCTCCTGGGTCAAAGGAAGAGTGTGCGTACCCACGCGGTCAGCGCTCATCAACAGCCATCGGCCCAGGCGCTCTTCGACTTCGTGTAACCGGTTGCAGGCAGCGATCTGGGTCGCTTGCATGGCCATGACCTGGGAAAATTGCTGCAGACTTCGTTCGAGCTCAGGGCACTCTCGCAAAAGTGTCTGCAGGCTGTCAGCTCCGATACGGAAAGTTGTGCCTTCTATTTGGGCCACCGCGCGCGTCGAGGCGCTACGAAAACCAACCACCAGTGGCAGACCTAAAAACCCTTCTTTTCCGATCAGACCTACTTCCACACTTTTGCCGTCGGAAAAAACACTCAGAATGGAAATCAAGCCCGTGTTGCAAAAATACGCAGATTGCAATGTGTCGCCCACGTCGTGCAGCATCTGGCGGGACTGCAGCCGCACCAGTTCCAGCTTCGGTAGCACCCTTTCGCGTTCATCGCGCGGCAGTGCCAGAAGGATCTTGTTGTGGAGTTGGGTTCCGTCGGAATTGAGCCGAAGCGAATTTGCGGGTGCTTTCGTAGTGAACCCACGAGACTGTTTTGCCATGACGGTTCCTTGTACAGCGAGATGCTGTTTGCCTTCGCAAAGAGCCGTCACCCTGCCAGCACCGAAAGAACCGGCTCAACAGTGACGGAACAGGCTATTATTCTTTTGAGATTCGGTCGGTACGGTACTGCACTGCAGGGTGTGCGATGACGTACAGGAAGCAATCCGGCATCGATGAGTGGGGGCAGAGTTCGATACGTGACTAAGCATGCTGCCAGCGGAACGGCAGATTCCGCTCGGATGAAGACCGTATGACTTGACGGGTGAAGTGCAGGATGGGGTGAGCGATTTCGAAGCCGGAAACGCGGTTTATCTTTTTTTCTTTTTCTCTTTATCTTTGTCTTTCTGCTTTTTTTCCGAATTCATCTTCTTGGCAATTTCTTCCACCAGCTTTGGTCTCAACTCCGCCAGCATACTATCAACGATGCTGGCGATCGCCGTGGACTCTCCTGGCGCCTCGTTCGACGCAGTTTCAACTTCAGCATTTTCGTTGTCCGCGTCTTCTTCTGCCGTCTCCGTCTCCTCTTGCTGAACTGGGCTGGCCTCTGCCACAGGGGTCTCGGCGACGGACGCGGGAGACTGCCCGCTGACGATCGATTCCCGTATCTGCTTCCAGTTCTGCCAGGCGGCGGCGAGTTCGCCTTCGCGTTGAGGCGTCACCTCTTGTGATGCAGCTTCCACGCTTGCGACTGGCGCGCTTTCCTGGACGTCCGGCGACACGGTGGTCTGAGATATCGCATCTACCGTAGCCGTATGTTCGCCGCCCGTGCCCGCGGCTGCGGCCGCCGCATAGGCTGATTCTTCTTTGACTGCAACCGGCTCGACCGCAACTGCCTCGACTTGATGGCTTATCGCTTCGACCAGGTTGCTCTCTGAAATTGTTGGAGCCGGCACCGATTCTGCGGCACCAGATTCCCACGATCGCTCGCAACTGCCTCAATATTTTGCTCGACGGATTCTGCGACCGGAGCAGGAGTTTCAGCCACAGGTGCAGGTGCCTGATCTACGCTCACTGCCTCGGCCACTGCTGTAACCGTGGAGGCGCGTTCCATCTCTTGCTCCAGCACCAGTGCCGATTCTTCCGCAGTCACTGCTACTGCTTCTGCAACCCATCGTGGACCGGCTATTTCGGCCTCAACAGCCATCGCGGCGACGGGAGTTCCGTGACCCGATCCATTTGCGCTGCTCGCCAGCGATACGTTCTCACTGCCCAGTGCACTGGATGGTGCCAAAGAAGCAATCGCAGCCATGACGTCATCGTCGTTGCGGGAGGGCTGAGTCTCGGGAGTTGGTGCCTCCGCTGCCGCCTGAGGCGAAGTTTCACTCTCGGTAACAGTTGCTGGCGATTCCTGCGGAGCACTTGGTTCTTCTACTTTCGGAGCCTCGTCGTTTGCAATTGCTTCGGACACGACTTCCGGCGCTACTGGCAATGCTTCGGTCGCAGCTTCGGCCGCAACCTCGGGCACAATTTCAGCCGGCGGTGCTGGGGTTTTCTCAACCGCAACTTCTACCGGGGCGGCAGGTTCAGCCGCAGGCTCCGCCTGGGGTTCTGCTGCTGAAGCTAACGTGGCAAGCACTTCCGGCTCACTGGTTGGGGCGGGAGCCACTTCCGCCGATGCTGCCTGCATGCTGGCGGCAGAGTCCGATGCCGATCCCTCAGGGATCACCACCGGATGCGCAGCTTTGCCATCGAAGGACGCAGCTGCTGCGGTGATGGCTGCAATTTCCTCGGGCGTGATGTCCGCCGGCAATCCTGCAGGAATCGGACGCTCAAATTCTCGACTCGGTTCTTCCGGCTTGACTCCTTCAGGACGATCGAAACCGCGTGCAGGACCTGCTGCAATCTCAGGCGCTTCTTCCGGCGCTTTAGGTTTGGCGTTCGGACCGGGAATGATGAGGCGATTCTTCCAGCCCGTTTCCTTATTTCCAAAACGATCACCGGTATCGGATTGCTCAACCGCTGCCAGTGCTTTGGCGAAGCGGCCGGATTTCTGCGGCTGCGGGGCCGCCACAATCTTGTCTTCCAGCTTGGTCAGTGCGGTCAGTAGTTCAGTGGCTTCGAACGGTTTGACGATGAAGGCGTCAGCCCCAACCCGCCGCGCTTCGTCGGGCTTGAAAGGTTCCAGCTTGCCGACTGTCAGCAATACCGGAATTCGAGCCGTGTCGGGAGATTCCTTGATCCGCTGACAAACTTCGAGGCCACCGTAGCCTGGCATGTAGACATCGAGCACGACGATGTCGGGCTTGAGCTCTGCGATCTTCTTGAGCGCCGCCGAACCATTATTGACCGTAACCAGTTCGTAACCAGCGTCGGTAAGGATACGCCGGCCCATGTTCTGGGCGGTTACGCTGTCGTCGGCAAGCAGTATTCGTCGTGCCAAGAGAGTTTCCTTTGGTGAGGGGGAGACAGCCTGAAGTTAATTGGTAACGAACCGTAAGTCAATGACAAGAAGAGGGTAAGCACGTTACCAGTGGTCAGAGACGAGTGGGTACTACGGCCCTTGGGGTGCCTTGGCGGGAGTTCCCGACTGCCGCAGGGTCTTGAGGTTACCCCCTCTCCGCGTGATCTAGAAGGGTACGACTTTTCGTAGGCCCTTCTTTTTCTTCTTGCTGGACGACATCGCTTCGTCAACTTCCTTTTCACTGGCTGTTTCGGACCCTGCGCTCGCTGTTGCGCCATCGGCTGTGGCCGTAGCGGGGTTCGCTCCCTTATCGATCTCATTTACCTGGGTAGGAGGAGCCGCTGCCGGGGTATTGTCCACATTCGGCTTCAGTTCGTTCGGATCGGCCGCGACATTGGGTTTCAATTCGTTCGGATCGGCTGCGGGTGCGGTTGGATTGTCCGCCGGCGTTGCTGCAGTCTCGGGAGCAGGAGTATCCGAACGCGGCGCTGCCTGATCAGGCCCTGGAGCTCCCTTGCCTACAGTTTCAATCGCGACAGAATTGTCTCCTGCGGCTGGAGTGCCCATCATGGCCCGCGTCGCTTCCTGTACCACGGAAGTGGCGCTAACCACTTCGGGATCCACTAATGTGGGCTCGCCGACTCTGGCTGCCTGGGCCACATCCGGGTGCTTCTGGAAATTGCCCATCACCTTGGAAACGGTGCTGGCTTCACGGCGGCTGTCTTCTTCTGCCTTGTTTTGCGCGATTGCGGCTTTGGTCGGTCGCGGTATGGGCTGATGCATGGCTTCCAGCCGTGCCTTGGCATCCACGGTGCGATCGGTCAGCGGATACCGGGTCAGGATGCGGGAATAAGCATCCGTCGCATTCTTGGAAAAGTCGTCGATCATGCGGGCCTTCTGTACCTCGTTGCCCGGCTTCGAGCGAATAATTGCAATTTCTGTCTCGTAGGCCTGCCCCAGCAGGAACAGGGCTTCGTCGGCTTTGCTGTACAGCGGATACTTGTCCATCAGGGAGCGCAGACGCGCGATCGAGGCCGGATACGATTGCCGCAGAAAATAAAAACGCCCCACGCGATATTCGCGTTCCGCAATCACTTCCTGCACTTCCAGCAGTCGCTTCTTGCCTTCTTCTACAACCTTCTTGTTGTCCGGGTATTGCAGGATCAGCTGACGGTACTCGTCTTCGGCCCGCATGGCATGGGTGTAGTCGCGGTCGGGCTTTTCCATTTGCTGATAATGAATGTTGGCGATTTTCAGCTGAGCTTCGGCCGCTTCCGGCATGTTGGGGAAGAAAGTCTCAAAATCCTTGTACTCGATCTCCGCCTGCGTCAGAGAAGTCCCGCCGCCTTCGGCGTACCAGGAATCCGCCACTGCCAGTTTGGCGCGGGCAATGTATTCAGAATCCGGGTAGGTATTGATCAGGGTCTGCAGCGTGATCCGCGCCACGTCGAAGCGGTTGTGCTTCATGGCGTCCATGGCCCGGTCGAACAAAACTTTGTCGGGCTGCTTGGATCCCACGTTCGCCAGTGGATTGTTGACCTTCTTGTTGGTGCAGCCGACAGCAAATGCCAGCATGCCCAGCAGAAGAACGACCGGAATACGACGTGACATAGAGAACCTCGGAAAACGGTCGTCAGTCTTCAGTCGTCAGCCCTAACGCCTTAGGATTTGCTGACGACTGAAGACCGACGACTGAAGACTGCCTTTAGACTTTCTGCAGCGTGGCCTCCACTGCAGTCTTTAATAACTTCTCGGCGTTTACTGTTGGATCGCCTTTACCGAACACGGCGTTGCCCGCCACCAGAATTTCAGCTCCCGCCCGAACCACTTCGGCCACGGTGGTGAGGTCAATACCGCCATCTACTTCAATACGATAGCCCAATCCGCGTTGCGCTCTGAGATCGGCCAGCCGGCGAAGCTTGTGGACGGCTCCGGGGATGAATTTCTGAGCACCAAAGCCCGGATTCACCGACATCACCAGTATATAGTCCACGAGGTCGAGCACCTCAGTCAGGGTCTCAACCGGAGTTGCCGGATTGATCACTACGCCTGCCAGGCAGTCGTGGTTCTTAATGAGATGCAGGGTGCGGTTCAGGTGCACGCAAGCCTCCTGATGCACCGAAATCCAGTTGGCCCCAGCTTCGCGAAAATTCCGGAATGAACTGGTCCGGATTCTCGATCATCAGGTGACAGTCGAGCGGCAAATCGGTCGCCTTGCGCAGGGACTTCACCAGCGGCGGTCCCATGGTGAGATTGGGGACAAAGTGGCCGTCCATGATATCCACATGGACGACCGTGCCACCGCCTGCGGCAGCGTCGCGGACCTGGTCCGCCAGATGGGCGAAGTCAGCCGCCAAAATCGAGGGTGCGAGTTCAATCAACCTGGGCCCCACAGTAAATGCCACTCGCAGTTAGCTTCAAGTAGGCAAATTCTACCACGCGAAGGCCGCTCAAATCGCCACGAACCACGTAGGGAATGCCACGAACCGCGAGGGCAGATGTCCTCATCTGCCCAGTCGAGCGGAAGCTCGACCGGTTGTGCGCACCATATCGAGCTATCGCTCGACTGGGCAGATGAGGACATCTGCCCCTACGTGGTTCGTGCCGATCCCTTCCGGTCGAGAAAGGTCTCCAGCCGGGCAATCTCGGCCTCGAGTTCCTGTTTGAACTCGCGATCCGCAGGCCGCTTTCCCACGAAGCCCAGTTGCTCCTACAGCTTGCTTGCTCAACGATGCCTGCATTTGCCCACCCGATTACCCGATCGCACCACAGCAGCGGCATCGCATAGTATCCGCGGATACGTTTGGCAGAAGGCGTATAAGCTTCAAACCGGTAAGGCCAGCCCCATAGATGCTCGAAGCGCCGGCGATCCCATACCACCGGGTCGAATGGAGCCAGGAAACGCACCCGACGCGGCGGCATCGTCGTAAACTACTGTCGCTGCCGGCCATAGATAGCCGAGCCCGTCGATGACTTGCCTTTCCAGTTTGCCGGCGCTGATCAGACCTTGAATCGTCTTTCGATGATTTGGCGCTCTTGCGATCGGTAGCCGGAGGTGACTCGCAATCGAGTGCAGAGTCTTCTCCGGCACCGGCGCCAGGATGTTCAGCGACCGCAAGCACCAACCCTTGCAGGCGCTCATCCGGCGAAAGCGACAGCCACGGCGGCTTGGGCACTGCCTCATACACCCGTATTCCTTTTTGACGATGGGCAATCCGAAGAAATCCGCCGTAGTGCAGCCGCTCCAACGCCTGCTTGGTGGCCTTCGAATAGCCTCCCCAGGCATTGATCACCCGCTTGGCTCCGAAACTCGCCTCGGGATGGCCAGAGTGCATCGGCGCCGACGGCACGGACCAGTTCCAGAACCTTTTGATCCAGCTTAGATAGGCGGGTCGCCGCTCTCGGATGGAGCAGTTGCCAAAGCTCGCGAGACAGAAATCCGTACGCGTACAGATAGTCCTCTTCGATATCCAGCGAACGGTAGTGGCGCTCGAGATCTCCCGCTTTGTAGTTCTCCACCCGGTGACGAAGAATCAAATCCTGCGCCCGCGCCGGCGAGCGGATGGGGTCAGCCTGGACAAATCCCATTCGCTGGATCACCGCTTTCAGGCTGAGCGGATGAAAGAGAGAGTGAGAGATGGCGTGAACGCGCAGTTGTTGAAGGTTGGTCACAAAGTGGAAGCACTCAAGTCTACAAGAGCGATCAAACTGGCGGGCTGCTAAGCAGATCTTCCGCCTTGTCATTCCGAAGCCGGGTTTATCGGCGAGGAATCTGCTTGTTGCCGGCAGCGAAACAGCAGATTCCTCGCGCGTAAAGCCGCGCTTCGGAATGACAATTCTTTGAGGTTTTTCACACAATTACATCGGTATGAAATTTTCTCCCGTAACCTTTTCCCTCCGCGAAAGTTTATATAGTTAGAGGCACGATGGCCGTCAGACGACCGGCAGCGAAAAAGCCCCAGCGGGAAGCCTCCGGCTCCCCGCCGGGAGACGATCGTCTGCTGGTTGAAGCTGCTCAAAAAGACCCGAGCCGCTTTGCCGAACTGTACGAACTGAACTTCGCCCGGGTGTACGGATACATCGCGAGACGCGTCGGCGATCGTGATACGGCCCAGGACCTGACCTCGGACGTGTTCCACAAAGCGCTGGCCAACATTCACAGTTTCGAATGGCGCGGCGTGCCCTTTGCCGGATGGCTGCTGCGGATCGCTTCCAACATGATCGTCGACCGGTCAAAACGCGGAACGAAAGAGATCACCGGTCAGGACGATCTCGCCGACCTTCCCGATCCCGGCGCGAAGCCCAAGCTGGAGGAAGCCGATCAGTGCGCACGGCTTTTTCTTCTGGTCGATCAGCTTCCGAAGGATCAGCGCCGGGTGATCGGAATGCGTTTCGCCGAAGAGAAAAGTATTCGTGAAATCGCGCAAGCCCTGGGACGCACCGAAGGCGCAGTAAAACAGTTGCAGTTCCGCGCTCTGCAAAACCTGCGTTCCCGCATGGAGGGTGCCAATGCCTAAGCGCTCTCTGCCGAATAAATGCCGAGCAAGTTAATGATCGAGCAACTCGACCAGGCCGTCACCGAGCTTCTGGCCGCTCCGAATGCGAAGCTTCATTCGGAAGATCCCGAGCTGCTGCCGCTGTTGCGCGTCGCCGCCGAGTTGCGCCAGCTTCCGCGCGAAGATTTCAAGGCCCGCCTCAAATCTGATTTGCAAAGGAAATCATCCATGCCAACCATGACAGAGACTCCTGCTTCCACTCGAATCGTTGCATCCCCACGCATGAGCTTTAAGGACGTAGCGAAGGCGATCGAGTTTTACAAGACTGCTTTCGGAGCGAGAGAGACTTTCCGCTTCGAGGTTGGGAAGGGTATCGCCCACGCCGAAATCCTGATTGGAGATTCTGTCGTCATGCTGGCGGAAGAGTGGCCGGAGGGCGGACGCTTCAGTCCGGAGACCACAGGCAATTCGCCGGTAGCGATGACGATCCAGGTGCCCGACGTGGACGCCTTCGCGGAGCGCGCCATCGCCGCCGGCGCGAAGCTGCAACGCCCAATCGCTGACCAGTTCTACGGAAGGCGTGATGCGCAATCTCCTCGACCCCTTCGGATACCCGTGGAGTGTGTTCACGGTCCAGGAAGAAATGTCCGTCGAGGAAATGCACCGCCGCTTCCGGGGCATGATGGGGGGAGAAAAGACAGGAGGAGAAAAAGAAGCCAGCAGTTGACCCGGTGCCGAAGGGTTACACCACCTTGACCACATACCTGGTGGCGCAGGATGCCGATGGCTTGATTAATTTCATGACCAAGACTTTCGGCGCGGAAGAGACCTTCCGCAGCGGCCCAGGTTCCGAGGGCGGTCTGCACTGCGAGGTGAAGATCGGCGATTCGATGCTGATGGTCGGTGGCGGCGGAGCTGGCATGAAGTGGCGCGGCACGCCCATGCCCAGCGCGTTCCACATCTACGTGCCCGATTGCGACGCGACGTACGGCTCGCGCTCGAAGCGGGCGCCACTTCGATTCACGAACCTATGGACCAGTTCTATGGAGAACGTTCCGCGACAGTAAAGGACGCAGCCGGAAATTTCTGGTATATCGCGACTCGCCTAACCGGGGAGCTACCGGTGGGAGGGAGCGCCCACGCTGCAACCGTATCTGCATCCTCTGCGCGCCGAACCGGTAATCAATTTCTGAAGCGCGCCTTCGGAGCCGAGGACCTTGGCCGTCATGCGACGCCCGACGGCGTGATCCATCATGTCACGATGAAAATCGGCAACGCGCACATGGAAATGGGCGAAGCTCAAGGTCCCTATCAGCCGATGCCGACGATGTTCTATCTCTACGTGGAAGATTGCGATGCCTTGTACAAGCGCGCGATGAGCGCTGGAGCGACATCAATTTCCGAGCCGCAGGATCATCCTTACGGAGACCGCAGCGGCGGCGTAATCGATCCCTTCGGCAACAAATGGTACATCGCTACTCATGTGAAAGATATGTAGGCGCAGGACTGTGTGGTCGCGGGCGCGTCGACCACATGGTCATACTTACTTACTGCAGTTTGGCGTACTCCGCTTTGGCTTCTTTCAGGATGGGAACATCCGGGTCGGCGTCTTTCCACAGCGCGAAGAAATCCTGATAGGCGGTGCGGGCGCCAGCATTGTCTCCTGTGAGTACGCGAGCGCGCCCTAACCCCAGGTGGGCCAGCGAGCACGCTGGATCGGTCAGGCAAAGCCCGCGATGGTCCAGAATTTTCTGAAACTCGGCCGCGGCTTCTGAACCCTGCCGCGCCTTCAGGTAGGCCTGGGCGCGAACATAGTTCGGCAGCACCCGCGAGATCGAACCGAATTCATACGCGGAGGCGGGCCGCAGCAAGTCGATCGCTTTAGAAGGATTACCGCGGTCAATTTCAACCTGCGCCCGGATGGTCGGCAGCGAAACCGAATTGATCAGAGTGTGAAGTGGAAAGAGCTTGGTCAGTTCGTCTGCGATCGCGCTCGCCTTCGCCGTGTCACCCGCCAAAGCCAGCGCCGAGCCACTAAGGAGCATGGTAGGCCGGTTCCGGCTTATCGCCAGCGCCGCCGCGGCTCCATCCCGCGCCTGCGAGGAATTTCCTACCAGCGCTTCATCCACCGCTTGAATGCCTGTGATCCGGGCCGCAATTTCATCAAACTTTCCCCGGCGCGCAAGATCGGCTGCCTTACTGTAGTTTTCTCTGGCGGCCTGTAGTTTTCCCCGCGATACGTCCGCCTCCGCCACCACTTGCAGAAAGTCAAATTCGTCGGGCTTGCCCTTCGCCCAGTCCACCTGGCGTTGCATGGCTGCCGTGTCGCCTTCAATAAAAGCCAGGGCGTACAAGTCGGCATGATCGAAAGCGGCGTCCATGTTGGCGGCAACCTGCTTTTCCCGCACCGCCTTGGCTTCTGCAAAGCGGTTCATTCCCAGATAGTCTCCTCCGATGTTCGCGTAGCCGAGGGCTTCATTGGGCGCGAGGCGAACTGTTTCCAGAGCCTCGGTTAAGGCCTGGTCCCACTTTCCCATGGACGCGTAAGCGGCGGAGAGATTATTGGGCGGAATCGAATCTCGCGGATAGGTGCGCTTCCACAACAGGTACGCCTCATTGGCCTTGTCGAGTTCCCCGGTGACGATGTCGTAATAGTGCGTGGAAATATAAAGCTTTTCCACTTCGCTGGTGCGCTCCCGCCGTTCGAATGCCAGCTTGGTGTTTTCGATCCCTGGTCCAATCTGTCCCGTGTTGGCATAGGCCTGTCCCACGCGCGCATAAGCGATGGCGAAATTGGGATCCAGTTCGATAGCATGTTTGTAGAAAGGAATCGCGGAGAACTCGTCGCCTTTCGCCCGCTCCGTCTCACCCAGACTGAACGCCTTGAGCGCTTCCAGCGAGGAAGTAGTGGCTTCCTCGACTGGCGCATCGAATTTCTGCACCGATGCCAGCGACTCTCCCAGTTTGCCGCGCAGACTGGAAGCCGCTTTCCCGACCGCTCCCAACACTTGCTCTTTCTTGTCCGCCTGCACCTGTTCGCGCGCCAGGCTGTCGCCGGTCTGGCAGTTCACCGCGTTCACGTCGACCACATACTGGGTTCCGATCGTGCTGATCGCTCCATTCAGGACAGCCTTGATCCCTTCCCGCTGGCAGACATCGCGCGCCAGGTCGGGCGTGAGCCGTTCATCGGGCGAGCGGCCCATGAACTTCAGCGTGTCCCGCACCCGTTCCTGGGGGAACACATTCAGGTATGGCGACTGCTCGAGTTGCACCGCCAACGCCTGCTTCAGCGTGCCGTCGAAAACCGCGTCGCCGGTGGTGTTGACGAAGTCGGTCAGCAGGATGGAGTCTTTTTCCGTCAGCGTGCGGGCACTACGCTTGTAGAAAAATCCGCCGGCGGCGATGGCCACCGCCACCAGCGCAGCGGCAACGATGTACCAGACTTTTCGGCTCGCAGGAACTGGCAGCCACAGACGCTGCCGAGGAAGCCGGCCCGGAGATGGCTGACGCGGGTTGCACCGCCGAAGCCGAGGATAGCTGGAGCGACGACGGCGACGATCCAGAAGGCGTGAGTCCGCCGCTCTGCGAAGGCTTGATCCACTCGGAGTCGACCCGACTCGGAGTCGCAACGCTAACCGACGAACTTCTGCCCGAATCAATCTCACGCTTCAGCCGCTTCAGATCGCCGCGCATCTCGGACGCTACCTGGTAGCGCAAGTCGCGGTCTTTCTCCAGAGCTTTATTGATGATGCGTTCGAGTTCGGCTGGCAGATTGGGATTCAGCCGAACCGGCGCGGTAGGCGCGCGGTTCAGGATGGCGTCAAAAATTACCGCCGAGGTATTGCCGGTGAAGGGCTGGCGTCCGGTCGCCATTTCGTAGAGCACTGCGCCGAAGGAAAAAAGATCGGTGCGCGTGTCGAGTTCTTCGCCGCGCGCCTGCTCGGGAGACATATAAGAGACGGTGCCGACCGTGCTGCCCGGGCTGGTTAGATGCGCTGCGTCCACCGCTGCCGTCGCAAATGACGCGCCCACTGGCTCAGTGCCGGCTCGATGCCCCGCCACCTTTGCCAGTCCGAAGTCGAGAATTTTGGCTTGTCCGCGTTTGGTGACGAACAGGTTCGCCGGCTTCAGATCGCGATGGACAATGCCCGCCGTGTGCGCCACATCGAGTGCGTCGGCAATCTGCGCCCCGAAATCCACCAACTGGTCGATCGAGATCGGCTTGCCCTCGATGCGGTACTTGAGCGTCGTGCCATCGAGATACTCCATCACGATGTACTGGCGATTCTCGTCTTCTCCAATGTCGTAGATGGTGCAGATATTGGGATGGTTGAGTGCTGACGCGGCCCGCGCCTCGCGCCGGAACCGCTCCAGTGCTTGCGGATCCTGCGCCAGTTCATCCGGCAGAAACTTCAGCGCGACGCGGCGCCCAAGACGCAAGTCTTCCGCCTCATAGACAACACCCATGCCGCCGCCGCCAAGTTTTTGAGTGATGCGGTAGTGCGATATGGTCTTTCCAATCATGTGGAAGTCGGTGGTGTGGCTGGCAATGTTAGGCTGTCCAGCTTTGGCTAGTCAATTTAGCATGTCTCCTGGCCGTGGCTGAATTCGTGGCCTTCTTCTTTAGCAAGGGAGTGAAATTAGGAGGCAGTTTGCGAACATAAGCTACCAGGGACACCAAACTGCACGAACAGAATTCTTGGCGTCAGACTGAACTTGCGAAGCGTCTGTCGGGGAGCGCATAAACTAAAGGACCCTCAGGAAATTGAACCGTTGAGCCACAAGCCTTCGCTCCTCGGGAGTAGACCCCCTCTGGCTCACGATGTTTGAAATTGCCAGTAAAATTCAGTCCGCGAGGAGGTCTTTTCGACACCGGGATTCCAGTTAAGTTCTTTCCCATAACTGGCAGGTGTTACCCATCGTAAGTTATACAAAAATATAATCTTGTATCCATTTGTCTGTCACTAGTCGCCCATTTCGGGTAATGGAACCTTGGTACCCCCATATTGTCCTTCTATCCCTTTGCCAAGAGCCGGGAGGGCAAGCCAGAATAGTGTCTTGGGGCATTCCCCAACGCCATGCAAAAATCGTCTGGAATCGTTCTCGCACCGCCTCCTCGCACAAAAAAGACCTCTGCCCGGGTCGCCCTTGTCGATATCAAGGAACCGGCTCGCGCTTTGCTGATCGATTGTTTCAAACAATTTGGTATCGAAACCCTGGTCATGACCGGCGACGTCCGGGAACGATTGCGGCGAGAGAAGCTCGAAGCCTGCGTCGTCCACCTGACACCCGAAGCCGTGCCCGTGATGGAATCTGTACGTACCTCGGCTTCGAACGGGCGCATGGTGATCTACGGCCTGGGAGGCAGCGCTCAGGAAGCGATGAAGTTCTCGAAGTACGGCGTCAACGCCGTCTTCCACGAACCACTCGAACGGCAAGCCGCTCTGAAACTGGTTCGCGCCACGCAGATGCTGGTGTTGCACGAATTTCGGCGCTACGTTCGCATTCCGATCATTACTGAAATCGCCATGGTGACGAACGACGGCCGCCGCTTTACTGCTACCAGCAAGGAGATCAGTACCGGTGGCATGTCGGTCAAGAGTCCCGAAGATATCTCAATCGGCACGGATGTAGAGGTTTCCTTCGCCTTGCTGACTCTGCCTCGCATCTGGGTGAAGGCCCAGGTCAGCTGGCGTAAGCCCGACAAGACGTTTGGAGTTCGTTTCGACATCAAAGACGCTCGCCGCCTGCGCATCAAGGAATGGATCGAAGCCTACCTCGAAAACTAAGACAGCGTGCTGCCACGATCCCTTTGCGTTCTTTGCGGATACCCTTTGCGAGCTTTGCGGTAAAGGGTTTGACCTCGGCAAAAGCCTTACCGCGAAGTTCGGAAAGACCCTCCGCAAAGGGCGCAAAGAAAGGCCAACCCACCTGAGGTTTTGGGGAATCGCTCCCCGTCCATGTAAAATTAAAACCTACGATGGCAGCCACTTCCCAATTGATACAGATCGAACTCAGCCCTCCGGTACGGCAGCCCAAGCCCTCTTGGCTTCGGGCCAAGGCCCCGGTCGGCGAGAACTTTCATGAGCTCAAGAAGTTGGCCCGCGGCCTGGGACTGCATACCGTCTGCGAGTCGGCGCAGTGTCCGAATATCGGTGAATGCTGGAACCATCGCACCGCCACCTTCATGCTTCTGGGCGACATCTGTACGCGACGCTGCGGTTTTTGTGCCGTGCCGAAAGGCAAGCCCGGCCCCATCGAGTGGGACGAACCCCGCCGCGTAGCCGAAGCCGTCGCCACTCTTGGACTAAAACATACGGTCGTCACCAGCGTGAATCGCGATGACGACAACCTGGGCGGCGCGCGCATCTTCGCCGAGACCATCCGTCAGATCCGCGAACTGATGCCGGATTGCCGGGTGGAAGTTCTGATCCCGGATTTCCAGGGACTCGATGAAGCGCTGAAAATTGTTCTGGACGCCAAGCCCGATGTGTTGAATCACAATACCGAGACCGTGCCTCGACTGTATCGCTCAGTACGCTCCGGCGCGCGCTACGAGCGCACGCTGCGTCTGCTGGAGAACTCGAAGAAGTTCGCACCGACTACAGTGACCAAGTCTGGCGTGATGGTCGGACTCGGCGAAGCCATGGACGAACTCATTGAAGTCTTCCGCGATCTGGGCTCGCGCGGCGTGGACATTCTGACCGTCGGCCAATACCTGCGGCCGTCGCGCGATCATCTTCCGATTTCCCGCTTCTACACGCCCGACGAATTTGCCTACCTGAAAGAACAAGCGCTGCGCGTCGGCTTCCGCCACGTCGAGTCTGGCCCCATGGTGCGCTCCAGCTACCACGCCCACGAACAAGCCGAATCCACCAAATCCGTATCAATGTAGGCGCAAAGACACCACGATCCACGTAGGGGCAGCTGTCTCACGTGCCCAGTCGATCAAAGCTCGACAAGGTTTTTGCCGCAGACCAAAAATGGCTAAGCTGGCTCAGCGAGGGGCGGCTGTCCCACATGGTCTGTCGTTAGAAAACTTTGAAGTGGATGGTCAGATACTTCTTGGGATTCTCGCGGATATTCTTCACCAGGCCCCGAGTTTCAACCAGCATCTGATCGGCGTTGTTGTAGAGCGAAGGATCGCGCAGCAATTTTCCGGCGGAGCCTTCACCCGCTTCCAGCCGATCGGATATTGCGGAAAGCTTGTCCATCGTGTTCTTCAGCTTGCGCGAAAATTCTTCGTCCTTCGCCAACATGCCAATGGGACCCTTGCCGGCGTTTATGTCGTCGGTAAGTTTCTTGACGTTTGCGATGGTGGCGTTGGCATTGTCGTAAAGCACAGGATCTTTAAGAAATTTTCCGGCGCTGCCTTTGCCCGCGTTGATGTCATCAATGACAAGGTTCAGCTTGTCGATGGTGCCGTTGGCCTTGTTGTATAGCTCCTCGTCGGAGAACAACTTGCCCAGCGTGCCTTTGCCCTGGGCCACCTGGTTTACCAGTCCCTGAAATTCATTGACCGTCGAGTTCAACCGGTTATAGAGCGTGGGATCGTAGAGAAGTTTACCGACTGAGCCCTGTCCGCTTTCGACGAAGGCGACGATCCGGTCGAGACGCTTCAGCAGGGCGTCCATGTTCTGCAGCGTGCCCTGGCCGGCGCGCACCATATCTCCGAAGTCCGGCACTTCGCGGCTGGGCAGGATATCTCCATCGGCAACCTGCGCCAGCTTGGCTTGAGAACTGTCGATGTCGATGTAAGTCTCACCCAATACCCCTGCGGTGGAGAGCAAAGTCAGGGAATCTTTCCGCAGATTAAACAGGTAGCGGGTGTTCACCTTCATTGTCACTTCTACGGGGGTGAGTTGTTTCTTTGTATCCCGCACCACGAGGATCTTGGTTACGTTGCCGATGTCCACGCCAGCCAGGCGCACCGGCGCGCCTTCGCGCAAACCGTTGGCGTTGTCAAAATAAGATTTCAGTTCGATTTTCGAGGTGAACAGGCCACCCGTACCGCTCATGAGGAAGATCAGCAGTCCGAGTGTGACACTCGCCGCCAGCACCGTAAGCCCCACCTTCAGTTGAGACCACTTCAACTGCTTCTGGCTAGGCACGCATTCTCCCGAGCAGAGGTTCTTGTCGCCGTGACAGGTGTACGGCTTAGCCCAGAATCATAGCAGACAGCAATGCCGGTTCAAGCCGTCCGAAATGAAGGGCGCAACGTTCTTGCCAACACGATTGCCAGCAGGTAGGCCACCGCTCCGGTTGCCAGGGTAATGTTCAGTCCAAACTGAATGGCAATGATGATAGCCAAAACCGAACCAAGAACGCTGGAGGCCGCGTTCATCGCCCAAGCCCACTCCACGAGGTTCCCGGTAGTTGCGTCGGCCAGAGCTCGCAGGCCGGTAGGGAACGGCATGCCCATCGCGAAGCCCAACGGCACCAGCAATCCTGCACTGATGAGGAGTTTCACCGGGAAGGGCAGTCCCACGAGATGTCCCAGCAGGCTGGGCAGCACGGCAACATAGAGCAGCAAGGCGGCGGCAACGAGTAGCAGAGGCAGCCAGACCCGACTCGTATTCGCTAGCCACCAGCGCGAAACCATACTGCCTGCCCCACTTGAAAGCAGAAGCAGGAACACAACCACGGTCAATGCATAAACGGGATGCCCGAGAAACAGCACGAAGCGCTGGATGAACGCGATCTCAACCAGAATGTATCCCAGACCTACAGCGATGAAGTACAGCAGCCGGACCGGACGAAGTTGCTGACCGCGAGCGCCGCGGGCCAGTGGAATCATCAGAAACAACAACACGGCCAGCAGCGAAATCGCCAAGCACCATTCCGAGCACAGCCACGCCCAGATTCACTTTCCAGTCGATCCCTCGCATCAGAGACTGCGGATGCAGGATCTGCCCAAACTTCAAGGTGAAAAAGAAAAACGGCGCGTTGTCCGTCACCGGAGAAACATCGTAGGGATAACGCTCCGCAAATCGTTTGGGATCGTTCGACTGGATCAGCTGAGTAAAAGAATCAGCGCTGGCGAGAATATTGTGCTTGCTCAACGCTGGATGTGACCGAAGGCGTATCAGGCGGCGCGTAAAGCAGGGCCAGTTTGGGGTGCGACTCCATATGTCCGCGCACCCGGGACACTTCCTCGGCAGTGAACGCGGTGCGCTTGGCCAATACGACGACGGGAATTCCGTCCGCGTCCAGATGTCCCTCGGACACCACGATGAAGTTGGCGGCAGGGTTCGCCACTCCCATTTCATGCAAGGCCTGCATGGCGACGGAAATCACACGCAAAGCTTCGCGGGGCTGCTGAAATTCCCAGCGCGTGATGGCGATCATGCCATCGGGCCGCAGATGCTCGAAGTATTCGCGGAAGGCTTCGACGGTGTACAGGCTGTTTTCGCTTAGCGCGAAAGCGCCGGCGGCGGTGGAGGCCCAGGTGTCCACCAGCGTCATCTGCACGACGTCGAACTGCTGCTTTGCATTCCTGACGAACGACCGTCCATCGGTGACGTGAATGTGTACTTCGGGCAACTGGTAGAGATGGAAGGTGTAATCCGCGTAGCGGCCACGCATGATGGTGTTGGCGATGATTGGATTGATCTCAATCCCGGTCACGCTCGGACTGCCATTGCCAACCGCGCGCAACACATCCACGCCCCCGCCGGGGCCGATGATGGCGAACTCACCATGCGGGCGCAGCACGTTGGCCAGCGCCGGCGGCGCCGACATCAGGTTTCGCTCCCACGGTCCTTCCCAATGCTTGGGATCGACGTTCATCAGGTAAGTGGAAGCGTCGGCATCGATCACGATCGCCTTGCCCTTGCCCTGAGTGTCCACTTCGACCCGTGAGATGGCATTCCAGCGCGCGAATTCTACCCATGCGGAATCCCGAAACCCGCCCTTGGCGTAGACAATGTCAAAGAGCCTTCCGGAGTAGTTGACCGCAATCAGTACCAGTATGAATATTGCGCGTCCGGCTGCCGATCTTCGCAATTTGCGATCGACGGCCCACACCATTCCGGCCAACGCCATACAGACAGCGGTGAAAAATACAGTGTTCGGGCCGCCCAGCCAGTTCAGCAGCGGGACGATTGCAAGACAGGCCAGCGCGCCTCCCGCCAGGTCGGCGGCATAGAGCGGCGAAACGTGTTTGGCTTCGCGCGCAAACACGATGGAGAATTCCAGTCCCGTAATAAAGAAGGGAATGGCAGAAGCCAGATAGATCGCAGTAAGCCTGAGGAAATTCGCCTTCGATATTTCCAACGAAACCGGAATGCGCAGGACGATCACCAGCACGACGGGAACAATCAGCGCGTTGATCGAGCACAGCCGCGAGACCAGGGCGCGAGTCTCAAATCGCGCCAGTTGTTCTTTTCTCAGGTGCGCAAACACGCCCCCGGCGCCGAGTCCGAGCAGGGCGATTGATATTGCCAAAAACGCGAAGTGATAGAACAGCACCACGGAAAACAGGCGGGTCAGCGCCAGTTCCAGCAGCAGCGCCGCAAAGCTGCACAGTGCGATACCAAAAAGCATTGCGCGATTCGGAGTGTTGTTGGTTGAAATCAGAAGGGATGTCTCACTTATCACGAATGGTTTGTCTGGAACGCGGCCAGTCTAACAGAAGCAGGAGTGCAACCCGTCAGTCCAACGATCGAGGACGTGGTGAGTTTGCGATACAGCCACATCCCTTGTCATTCCGAAGCCAGGTTTATCGGCGAGGAATCTGCTTTGCTGTCAGCAGCGCAACAGCAGATTCCTCGCGCGCTCCGCGCTTCGGAATGACAAATCCTGTGAGGACAATCAAAATGTAAACGCTTCAATTTTCCAGAATCACTTGCGCGATGGCTTGCTCGGTCGTGTGCGACAGTGAAAGCGCGACATGCACCGCTCCCAGCTGCGCCGCAAACTCAGCGGCCTTGCCGTGGAAAACGATAGTGGGCCGTCCACCGGGCTGACGCGACACTTCAATATCACGCCAGCGCACGCCGCGACTCCATCCTGTGCCCAACGCTTTCATGCCAGCTTCCTTGGCGGCAAAACGGGCGGCGTAACGCTCAATGCGATTGGCTTTGGAATCGCAGTAGCGGATCTCCCCTTCGGTAAACACACGCTGCAGAAAGCGATCGCCGTGCCGCGCGATGGTCTGCGCGATGCGCGGGACCTCAGCGATGTCGATGCCGGTGCCGACAATCATGCAGAATACGTTAGCACGGGGCATGTGTGCCCAGTAGCGCCGGCATCTTGCCGGCTGTCCCGAGGGCGTCTCCTCGGCGGTGGGCGAGGACGCCCACCGGACAGCCGCCGGGACGGCGGCGCTACATAACCCGCGCACGAGCGAGGACGCTCGCGCCTACATCAATCGTGACTCGATTCTCTTCCGGCTCTGATATCGAACCTCAATCACAATGGCGACCAGCAAGGCGATCCCACCCAACACTAACGCCCCGGGAAATGCGATCTCCCGGTACGCCACGGTCATATTGGGGTGCGCTCCCCGAAGCACGGCGCTGATCAAGAGCCCGACGATCCCCAAAAACAGGAACACAGCAAATGAAAGCAACGCCAGCAGGAAGCTCACCAGCAGAACGCGTACCGGTACAAGTAACGTTCGTAAGAATAAAGAAGGCGATTGAACGCGAGACATTGTTCTCGATTGTAACGGCTCAGAGTTTCAGTCGTGAGGCAGGCACTGAAAGCTGACGGCTGATAGCTGACAGCTGCCTCTTCCGCTAGAATACAACTCATGCCGCCAGCAGCACCGCCGATTACGCGCCCCCCGGCGGAGGTCGTCCGACTGACCCCCGTCTCACAAGCTCCGAATGGAATCTGCTACGCCGCTTCAGGAGAGATCACCGTTCCTCAAGCCGATCTGGAGCGCATGGTGTCCGCCGTGCCGGATGCCGCCGCGGCCGCGCTGAAGCGCAAGGCTTACTACTTCGTCCCGCTGACCGTGAACCAGGGCGCCGAAACAGTTATCGCCGACCGCTACGACGTGGCGCTGAGCGACAACGCTGTCTGCCATCGCAATCTCGACCTGGGCGACTCGCAGTGCGTATTTATTTCCACCCGCCTGATGGACGACAAGTTCTCGGTGGCTTTCGAGTTCTATATCAACGTAGGACACGCGGTCGTCGAACGCGCCGGCGTCTCGCAGGATTTCGCCGATCTGGTCTTGAAGCAAGTACAGAACAAAGCCCGCGGCGAGACTTCGCTGGATGCCTGGGAGTCGCGCAAGCTGGCCAGTGAACCCGGTCCGGATGCGGAAAAGTACAAGAACGAATATTTAGCTGCGAGCTTTTCCGACGCTATTTCAATCTACCTGCTCTCTCTGTTCATCGATGTGGACTATTACGATCTGCGCGAGCGCGATTACCCGCTGCTGGCGCCGGCGCAGATGGCAGAACGCTTGAAAAAAGTGGCGGAGTTGTTTCCGGCGAATCCGGGGTTTGAGTTTACGATTCACTACAAGCGACGGACCTAGGATGGTCGATTAACGGAGACCGACCTCCGTTGTAATTGCGCCCGAAGGTTGGTTTTGTTCCTCGACGATTAAAACCGATTGCGAAGGGTTTTCGGGCGCGTAGTGCACAACGACCCTGCGGTCCTTCCATCCTTGCACCCAGCGCGTAGCCCGATCTTCCCCAGAGGCGGGCGAGTGGTAGAAACCCGAAAAGTAGTTCCCGTCTACCGAGTAGGAATAAGAGAGTTCGCCCACCCAGTGGGCGGCCCTGCCTTCGCCAATCATCGTAGGCTCCGCATGCTCGACTGTTCCGTAAGCGTAAGGCCAGTTTTTTGCACGAGATTGGAGTCTTCGCGTCATCCAGAAACCGAATCTCCTGAGAATCCACGCGATCGCTAGGATTGCCCCAAGCTCCAAGATCATTTGCCAGACTGGCCAAAATAGCTCCATCGATTTGTCCTCAACGCCGTTTATTTAACAATCAACAATCGAAAAGTTCCAATTGAAACTTTACAATCATCCTGCATGCCGGTCACCGTCCGATCCTTCGCCAAGATTAATCTCGGCCTGTGTATTGGCGCGCCGCGTCTGGACGGATTTCACAATCTGCGCACCGTCTATCAGACGATTGCAGTGCATGACATCATTCGTGTGCAAGTTGGGCGCGGAACCGGCATCGAGATTCTTTGTGACGACCCGCGTGTTCCCAAGGATCAGACCAACACTTGCTACCGCATTGCTGAGAGAGCAATGGGCGCACTCAGAGCGCGCGGGCGAGTGACCATCACTATCGACAAGCGATTGCCCGTTCAGGGCGGATTGGGGGCGGGGTCCGGAAACGCGGTAGCTACGCTGCTGGCGCTTGAGCGTGCTGTGAAGAAGAAATTGCCGGGAGCGGAGACGCTGCGTATCGCGGCGGAAGTCGGCTCGGACTTGCCTCTTTTTCTTGTTGGCGGGACTGTTCTGGGCGTAGGGCGCGGGGAAGAAGTTTATCCGCTGCCGGATTTGCCTTCCGTTTGCTGCGTGGTGGCAACCCCGGAGATTGGAGTTTCGACCCCCAAGGCTTTTGCGGATTGGGACGCGATGATTTCGCAATACCCTCGCGGGAAAAACGATCGGGAAGGGCACGACTTAAGTCGTGCCGCCACTGCCCCGCAAGACAGGGCGGCTTTAGAAGCTGAGGGCTCTGCCGAGCTACGCTCCGCTAGGGCGGGTCAGAGGCCCGCCCCTACATGGCCGGAGGAGCGTCCCTCACCTGCAAAATTGACGCCTCCGCCCCCCTCCGATAGAATGAATCAGTTCGGTCGCGTGGTTTCTGCGTGGCTGAGTGGTCAACCTTTATCCGGTGTCCCTGTGAGTAAAGGCAGGGGCCGGGCCGAGACCTCGCTTCTCGACCTTGTCCGTACCGGGATCGAAAACGACTTTGAACAGGTCGTCTTTCCTAAGTATCCCGAATTGCGTGAGGTTAAGAGTGTGCTCGAAAGTGCTGGGGCGTTTTATGCCTCGCTCTCAGGCTCCGGGTCCGCTTTATATGGACTGTTTGCGTCCCGGACGGCGGGCCAGAAGGCAGCAGTCAGGTTGCAGCATGACGGCGTACCGGCAGTGGTCACTACTACCCTGATGCGACGGCAATACTGGAAGAAGATTTCAGATTGAAGATTTTAGATTGCAGATTGGTGATTTGTGGTTCGAATCCTAGCGTTTCAATCTACAATCTGAAATCGCAAATCTGCAATCAACACTGGGCCGTCGACTAATGGTAGGTCAAGTGCCTTTGACGCACTTAGTCTAGGTTCGAATCCTAGCGGCCCAGCCAGAAACCTGCTTCTAGCTCCTGGCTTCAAGCCAGGACAACGTCGCGGCGGTTGACGGCTAGGAGCTAGTAGCTAGGAGCCAGAAGCCCCCATGGCAACTCTTGCGACAGCGACCGAAAAGAAGGCCCAGATGAACGCCGACGAGAAATCTGAGCGCAAACCTCAGCGTTCCCGGGTGGACGATAAGTTCAAGATCTTCTGCGGCACAGCCAACGAATCGCTGTGCGATGAAGTCTGCGCCTTTCTCGGGCTGACGCGTGGGCAGGCGCTGGTTACGCGCTTCAGCGACGGCGAGGCCTACGTCCAGGTTCAGGAGAACGTTCGGGGCGCGGACGTATTCGTGCTCCAGCCCACCTGCCATCCGGTGGACGAGCACCTGATGGAGTTGCTGTTGATGATCGATGCGCTCAAGCGGGCATCGGCCCGGCGCATCACTTCGGTGATTCCGTACTTCGGCTATGCCCGGCAGGATCGCAAGGACAAGCCGCGGGTGCCGATATCGTCGAAACTGGTAGCCGATCTGCTTACGACAGCGGGCGCCGATCGGGCCCTGATCGTGGACTTGCACGCGCCGCAGTTGCAGGGATTTTTCAATATTCCGGTCGACCATCTGTTCGCGTCGCCGGTGCTGGTGGACTACTTCAAGCGGCTGAACTTGCCGAACCTGACGGTGGTCTCTCCGGACGCGGGCGGTGTGGAACGCGCCCGGTTTTTTGCCAAGAAAATGGATTCAGCCCTGGCGATCGTCGACAAACGCCGTCTGGAGATGAATGTGGCGGAAATCATGAACGTCATCGGCGATGTCAACGGGCGCACTTGTCTGGTCATCGACGATTTGATCGACACCGCGGGAACGCTGGTCAAAACTGCGTCCGCGCTGATGGAGAATGGCGCCAGCAAGGTTTACGCCTGCGCCTCGCATCCGGTGCTCTCGGGGCCGGCGGTAGAAAACATTTCGAAGTCTTGCATCACTGAAGTGGTTGTGACGAACACCATCCCGCTGAGCGAAGCCGCCCGGCAGGAACCGAAGATCAAAGTATTAACTATCGCTGGTTTGATCGGACGCGCGATCCAGTCGATTCACGAAGAGACGTCCGTCAGCAGATTGTTCCTATAGGAATCAAAATTTATGGCAACCGCAACAACAACTGAAAGCAACGTTCTGGAAGCGCAACCGCGCACCCCTGGCAACAAGAATGTGGCCCGCCGCGTACGTATGGGCGGCAAGATTCCCGGTGTCCTTTACGGTGCCGGCAAGGATTCGCTGCCGGTGACGCTTGATCCGCGCCAAGTCACCAGAATTCTGCATTCCAAGACCGGACACAACACCATCTTCGATCTCGCGGTCGAAGGCGGAGAGAGCACCAAGGCCATGATCGTCGACTGGCAGTATGAGCCCATCAAGAGCCATCTCCTGCACATCGACCTGAAGCGCATCGCCATGGACAAGAAGCTCACGGTAAGCGTGCCGATCGTTCTCAAGGGCGAAGCTGCCGGTGTGAAACAGCAGGGCGGCATCATGGAGCAGATTCTGCGCGAAGTAGAAGTCGAGTGCTTGCCCGGCGACATTCCCAGCGTCATCGAAGCGGACGTTAGCGAACTGGTATTCGGCAAAGTTCTGCGCGTTTCCGATTTGACGCACGACGCGACGAAACTCACATTCATTACCGACGAGAACCAGCCCGTGGCCCACATCACCACGGTCAAGGAAGAAGTGGCCCCGGCAGCAGATGCCGTTGCCGCCGAAGCCGGCGCGACTCCAGCCGAGCCCGAAGTCATCAAGAAGGGCAAGCAGGATGTCGAAGGCGAAGAGGCAGAAGCCGCCGAGAAGCCGGAGAAGGCCGAGAAGAAAGAAAAGAAGTAAGCACGGTCCGAGTAGGGACGGGCGTCCTCGCCCGTCCCTACGTGGTCTGTTATGGTGCGGAGCGAATTGACCAGGCGTGAAACTGATTGTCGGGTTGGGCAATCCGGGAATTGAATACCAGTTCACGCCGCACAATCTGGGATTCCTCGCCATCGACCACATCGCCAACGACTGCGGCGTGGAAGTAAGAAATCGCCAGTGCCGTGCGCTCACGGCACGAACGGCAATCGGCGATGAGCAGGTCCTGCTGGCTAAACCAGAGACCTTCATGAACCTGAGCGGTATTGTCGGTTCGTGAACTGGTGGTCAAGCATGAGATCAGGCCGGAAACAGACCTGATCGTGATTTACGACGAACTGGATTTTCCGCTGGGCATGATTCGTATCCGCCAGCGCGGCAGTTCGGCGGGCCACAATGGCATGAAGTCGATCATTGAGGCCCTGGGTACGCAGGAGTTTTTAAGAATCCGGCTGGGAATTTCGCCGGAGCGCAAGATCGCGGATGGCGTGAAGTTTGTGCTGACTCCGTTCCGCAAGTCGCAACTGAAGACGGTGGACGAAGTGCTCGAGAACGCCGCCGAAGCGGTCAACGTGATTTTGAAAGAAGGTCCGGCGGTCGCGATGAATCGCTTCAACCGGAAGGCAGAACCCGAAGCAGAGTAGCCACGGATTTACACGGATGAGCGCGGATCTAGATTGTGATTTGCGTTGATCGATCTGCGTTGATTCGTGAGAATCCGTGGCGGATGAGATGGAGAGAAAATGAATCGTACTTATGAATTGATGTTTATCGTCCGCCCTGACATGGTGGAAGAGGAGCAGGACAAGCTGATTTCCACGCTTGAAACCGCCGTGACTTCGTCAGGCGGAAACGTAAAGAGCGTGGAGAAGATGGGCAAGCGCCGCCTGGCCTACATCGTCCGCAGATTTCACGACGGCATCTTCGTGCTGATGACCGTGGAAGGCAGCGGCGGACTAATTCACGAACTGGAACGCCGCCTGCGCGTCACCGAACCGGTGATCAAATTCATCACCGTGCGCATCGACGAAGAACAAAAGCGTCTCGACAAGATCAAAGCGATCCGCGACGCCAAACGCAAGACTCCGCCCCCCGCCCCGGTCACAGAAGCCGGCGGCGAAACGGCAGAAGTGACTGCGTAAAACCGTCGTTGGCCAGGTCGTCGGTCGTTGGCATTCGTTGTCAACGTTCGAAACGAACCGACGCGATGAACCGGTGGCAAGAGATCTAGGGGCCAAAGGCCAACGACCAAGGACCAACGACGATTTTTAAGGAGCATCATGGCTGAAGAAATTAGAGCAACTGCAGCAAGTTCTGGTGGAGAGCGTCCCGCAGGCGGAGATCGTCCGTCTGGCGACCGGCCTTCGTTTGGCGATCGCGAACGGCGTCCGCCGCGTCCTGGTGGGCCCGGTGGCGGCCGCGAAGGTGGACGCAAATATTTTCGCCGCAAGAAGGTTTGCAAATTCTGCGTGGAGAAAATCGAGGCCATCAATTACAAGGACGTTCGGCTGCTCGCCCAGTTCGTGGCGGAGAGCGGCAAGATCGTCCCACGTCGCCTGACCGGAGTTTGCACTCCGCATCAGCGGCGTTTGTCGCTGGCCATCAAGCAGGCGCGCAACATCGCACTGTTGCCGTTTGCCGGCCGCGCCTCGTAATCAAAAATCGGCCACGGATTTACGCGGATCTTGACGGATGTTTTCTATTGCTTGATTGATCCGTGAAAATCCGCGTGAATCCGTGGCAAAAAGAATCTCTTTAGGGAGTCACCATGGAAGTCATTCTGAAAGAAGATGTACCCAAGCTGGGCTCGCGCGGCGACGTCGTGAAAGTCGCCGAGGGTTTTGGACGCAACTACCTGCTGCCGCACAAACTTGCCATCCAGGCCTCAAAGGGCAACAAGGCTGTGGTCGAGCAGATGAAGGCCGCCGCCGTGCGCCGTTCCGCCAAAGAGAAGACCGGCGCGGAAGCCCTGGCCAAGCAGTTCGAAGGCGTATCGGTTTCGTTCCAGCGTCGCTCGGGCGAAAACGATCAGCTCTTCGGTTCAGTCACGTCCGGCGATATCGCGGACGCGCTGGCGAAGAAAGGCTTCGACGTGGATCGCCGCAAGATTCAGATCCACGAGCCGCTCAAGACCGTGGGCGAGTTCACCGTCCCCATCAAACTGCACAAGGATGTGACCACGCACCTGAAGGTGGTCATCGAAAAAGAAGCAACAGAGTAAGTAGTCGTCACGACTCGCGTAGGGGCGGACGCCTCGTCCGCCCAGCGGAGCGCCAGCTCCGCAATTGTTGCCAGTGTCGGCGAAAGCTGGGATCTGTAAGGCCAGAGTCCACAAACGGCCAAAATCTCTAAATTCCACGGCGAGCCTTGCTCGCCCACCCGGACGAGGGCGTCCGGCCCTACGCTTAAACCCATGCACGGACAGGGCCAAACTCCTATAATTTGTGCTCACGGTTCTTTTGCTGCCACGTCCATAGCTATGCAACCGGGAAGAACGGCAGGGCACCCGGCTTAGTCGAGGACAACCAGAGATGCCGGCCGATGCATGGGCAGTAAATATAGCGGTTGGCGGATGTTCGCATCCGGACGCGAGTCGCGGGGTGCAACGAAGCAGCGGATCCCAGGACCCCCTCGCTCGGGGCCAAATGGCTGGGCACAGTTTAGGCCGTATCGATGACACGTTGCTGGTCCGCGAGGCGCAACGCGGTAACCGCGCTGCCTTCGAGGAACTGGTGCGTCACTACGACCAGGCTGTCCTGCGCCTGGCGATGCACCTGACCGGGTCGGAGCACGAAGCCCAGGACATTTATCAGGATGCCTTTCTGAAGGCATACAAGAGCGTCGGCAACTTCCGCTTCGAGTGCTCTTTCTATACCTGGATTTACCGGATCGTGACCAATCTTTGCCTCGACCACCTGCGTAAAAAGCAGGTGCGTAAAGAAGACGCGCCGGTAGCGATGGATTCGCAAGGCGAAGCCTACGACGTCCTGTCGCAGGTGCCGGACGGCAGGTCTGGGGCCAATCCCGAGCGCGATCTGATGCGCCGCGAACTGGGGACGCGTATCAATCATGCTCTCGACAAGCTCACCCCCCGCGAGCGCATGGTTTTCGAGCTAAAGCATTATCAAGGACTGAAATTAAGGACCGTGGGCGAGATTTTGAATACGACTGAAGAAACAGCAAAGAATACTTTGTTCCGGGCCACTCAAAAATTGCGTGGCTCGCTGGCGGACATGCGATGAGTCGCAAGAAATCACGTGGGGACAGCCGCCCCCGGCTGTCCAGCCGAGCGCAGCTCGGCAGCAACATCAGTGACGTGGGGGTGAAACTATGAAATGCGAATGGGTTCAGGAAAATATTCTGCTGCACATCTACAACGAGCTGCCTGACGACGCTCGTTACGAACTGGAGCAGCACGTTGCTCGCTGCACCGAATGCGCGGGCGAACTGAAAGCGGCGCGCCAGCTTCATGCCACGCTCTCCCAGTTCCCCGTGCAGGAACCCTCTCCCAATCTGATAACAGCTTCCCGCATGCGTCTGCAGGAGGAGCTTGAAACCACCGAGCAGGGCGGATTCTGGCAGCGTCTGGTGTTTGATCCCGGCGCATGGCTTCGTCCCATCAAATTGGCTCCGGCACTGGCCGCAGCCATCTTCATATTAGGTTTCGCCGGCGGAATCGGCGCTACCTATCAAATGATGAATGGACGTGCCCCGGTTGATATTTCACGCAGGAACTCCCACAGAATCTTCCATCACTGGTATTCAGTCGATCACGCAGGAACCCGGTTCTTCTCAAATCAGCATTCGCTACAACACAGTTTCCACCCAGCAGACGCAAGGATCGCTGAACGACCAGCGCATCCAGCAGTTGCTGCTGTTCGCCACCCGGAACAATTACAACTCGGGCGTGCGTATGGATTCCGTCGATCTGTTGACCCAGGCGCCGAATGATATCCGTGTGCGCGAAGCGCTCTTGTACGCCTTGCGCTACGACTCAAATCCGGGAGTGCGGCTGAAGGCGATCGAAGGACTGGGCTCTTATGTGAAGAATGACGTGCGCGTGCGCGATGCCGTATTGGAAGCCCTGGTGAACGATTCGAATCCCGGCTTGCGGACACAGGCTTTGCATCTGCTCGAACCTGTGCGGGCCGACAGCAGCGTGCGCGTGGTGCTGCAAAAGCTGGCGGACAACGATCAGAACCTGTACATCCGTAGCCAGGCGCGCAACGTGCTGTCTCAGATGTCGGAAATTGATTAAGGCAGTTGGCACTTCGTCGGTGCAGAACAACATTGGAAGGTGAAAAGTGAAAAGATTCCCAAAAATTATCGCAGTGATGATGTTGCTCCTGCCTCTGGCCGTAGCGCAGGAAGTACGCCCTGACGAACAGACTCGCGTCTATCAGGACAATGGCAAATGGTCGCGTCAGATCACCGGCTCGTTGGCAGCGGCGAAAAATCTGCGGGTAAAAATAGATTCCGGCGTGGTACGTGTCGTGGGCGGAAACCAGCAGGCCATTAACTACGTCATCAGCAATCACTCGTACGCTGGGACAGAGGAAAAAGCCCGCCGCGAGTTCGAGTCGTACAAGATCAGCGTCTCTGTCCGCGGAGATACCGCCTGGGTGGTGGGCGAATGGCAGGGTAGCCGGCCGCGCCGCTCATCAAGCGAGTTCGTCGTCAACGTTCCTCGTAACACCGAATTGGTGAAGGTTGAGACCGAAGGCGGCGACCTTACCGCGACCGGCGTCAACGGGCGCGTTGAAGGCGAGACTGGCGGTGGCAGCATTCGTCTCGATGACATCTCAGGTGCGATCAATGTCGAAACTGGTGGCGGCAGCATCGACGTAGGAACCGTCGGAGGAGAGCTTGCGCTCCGCACCGGCGGTGGCAGCATCAAGGTTGCGTCCGCCAAAGGAAAGATCAACGCTGAAACGGGCGGTGGAACTCTGGTGGTGGTTTCCTGTGCGCAGGGTGCTGTACTCGAGACCGGCGGTGGCAATATCGAAGTACAACATTGCGCGGGACCGCTCAAAGTAACAACCGGCGGCGGCAGCATCGAGTTGGGCGAGATTGCGGGACCAGCGGAAATTGAAACCGGCGGGGGCAGCATTCGGTTGAGTTCGGCGACCGGAGCCGTTCGGGCCCAGACCGGCGGGGGCAGCATAACTCTTAACGGGGTAACCGCAGCCAAGGCAGAAACCGGGGCAGGCGGCATTGTGGCCAAGTTTGTTTCCGGAGGCGAGCGCACAGATTCCGTACTTGAGACTTCCGCGGGCGACATCACGGTTTATCTGGCCCCAAGTCTGAACATTACGATTCGCGCCTCCATCGATTTGGCCAATGGCCATCGCATCCGCTCTGATTTTTCCGAGATTCGAGTTACAACCGAAGGCGGTCAGTGGGGACCCGGCACGGCCACTGCTGAAGGGAATTTGAACGGCGGCGGCCCGACACTGAAAGTGCGCACTACTACCGGGGACATCACGTTTCTTGCCAGTCGTTAGAACTGGCAAGTGTTGAGCTTGTGAAGAGGAGGAACGAACCATGCATAGATCGATCCTCGCAGTCCTGATTTTGCCCATCTTTACGGCCGTCACCAGTGGCGGACAGCTTTGTTCGCAAGAGCCTTTTAGCGAAGCCTTCGGTTATTCCAGCGAAGACTCCGGCGGCGGATCGTATCTCGGTGTCGATACCCGCGACGTAACTTCGGACCGCTTGTCCGTCCTGAAGCTGAAAGAAGAACATGGAGTGGAAGTAACTCTGGTCGATCAGGACGCTCCCGCAGGCAAAGCCGGAGTCAAAGAGCACGACGTAATTCTCAGCATCAACGGCAACCAGGTGGAAGGTGTCGAACAACTGCGCCGTATGATCCGCGAAATTCCACCGGGACGCATTGTGAACCTTGGAATCAGCCGCGACGGCCAGTCCCTGACTCTCAAAGCGCAACTGGCGGACCGCAAGCGGACCTTCGCAATCGCCGGAGGCAAGGGATTCAGCTTCGCCATGCCTGCCATGCCCGCAATGCCGGCTATGCCTGCGATACCGGCCATGCCTGCGATGCCGGCCACACCTTATGTCCCAGAGATGGACCTGCCAGTCTCAGTCGTCGTGGTGCATTCTTCCGCACGCAGCGGATTGATGGTCGAAAACCTTACTCCTCAACTGGGAGACTTTTTCGGCGCGAAAAACGGCAAAGGTGTCCTAGTGCGCTCCGTGGAAAAAGGGAGCCGCGCCGAGCAGGCCGGTTTCCGTGCCGGAGACGTAATTGTGAAGGTCAACGGAGAGTCCATCAGCGACAGTGGCGATTTCACTCACGCCATTCACGGCCGCAAGAACAATGCGGTCACCGTCAGCATCATTCGTGAACGAAAAGAGCAGAACCTTACGCTGACAGTGCCGGATCGCAACCAGTCTCAGACTTCTCGACATGGATGAAACTCTCGAGATTCCGGATACCGATGCCGAGACAGTGATCGACCTCAGCGAAGTCCAATCCGAGATCGCCAACATTGGCCCGGAAATCGAGCAGGCCGTCAGCGAGGTTCGCAGAATAAAGCCAGACATGGAAGAAGCCGCGCACGAACTGCGCAGCCATCAGGAAGAACTGAAGCAGGAAATGCGCGAACTGGAACGCGAGCTGCGAAACCAGGAACGAGAAATCCAAGAAACTCAAAGATACTCGCAACCCGAAGCCGATATTTAGCTCTTATCTTGGTATGGGCCGGGCACCCTGGCCCGATGCCTTTGAATTATTTGAATTTGATCCGTGGAAATCCGTGAAGATCCGTGGCCAGGTTTTTTTACTCGACGCAAACTCAACTGCGGACGACAAGAGCGTCACTCACACTCTTGGCGGTCAAAGCTTCCCGCACGCAATTTCTTCCTGACTGCTTCGCCGCGTACAATCCCGCATCAGCCGCCCTGACCAGTTCTTCACGCGTCGTGCCATGATCGGGACACGTGGCCACTCCGGCGCTGATCGTCACCGAACGCGGTACTCCGGGAAATTGCCAGCTATCCACCATCCGCCGCAGTTTCTCAGCTACACCGAGTGCATGCTGCTGGCTCGTCTGCGAGAGCAGGATGGCGAATTCCTCCCCTCCGTAACGGCAAACTACGTCAATCTTTCTGAGCTGTTGCGAAAAAATCGACGAGACCTGGCGCAAGACTTCATCGCCCAGCAGGTGGCCGAACTCATCGTTCAGCCGCTTGAACTGATCGATATCCACCATGATCACTGCCATGCCGGATTCGAATCGGCGGGCCCGCTCCAGTTCCTCCTGGATACGTAATTCGAAGTAGCGGCGGTTGAAGATTCCGGTCAGTCCGTCCAGATAGGCGAGATGCTTCACGCGTTCCACGTAGTGAGCATTCTGAATCGCAGTCGCGCAAATGTCGGCGACTGATTCCAGCGACTGAATATCGCTCACGCTGAACGATCCCGCGCGGGCGCTGTCCAGCACCAGAACGCCCAGGGTCTGCCCGAATGAAACCAGCGGGATGCACATCCGCGAGCCAGCTTCTTCGTAGATCCCCAGAAAACTCGGGTCAGGCTTTACATCATTGTCGAAAATTGTCTTGCTCTCGCGCAGTGCCCGTCCCCATAAGCCTGCGCCGGCAGGAACCTTGCTGCCTTCCGGAATGCGCAGTGTCAGTTCGCCATGGTGGGCCTGCAAGACAAGATCTTCCTCGTCTTTCACCAGCATCGAAACGTGCGAAACCTCGAATGCAGGACGGATCTTCTCGCAGGCCTTCGCTAACAATTCTTTCACGTCCAGAACAACGGTCGTTTCGCGGGCGACAGTATTAATTGCTTCGAGTTGCGAAGCCCGCCGCCGTTCCAGCGAATACAGGCGTGCATTCTGCAGGGCCATTGAAGCCTGGGTGGAGAACAAGGTCAACAGGTCGACGGTTTCGGAATCGAAGTGGTCGGGATTTTCACTCTGACAATCCAGCACGCCCACGACTTCGTCCCGTACCATCAGCGGCACGGCCAGTTCCGATCTGGTTTTCTTCCCCCAGGGCTGATAGCGGGTTTCTTTCTGGAAATCAGGGACGTACATAGGACGTTTCTTCTGGGCCGCCGTCCCGATCAGGCCGGTCCCAATGCTCAGGCGAAGGTCTTCGAATCCTGGCTCGCCGCCGATCTGCGATCGTGTGCAAAGCTCTCCGGAAGCCTGATCCAGCAACAGGATAGCGACGTTTTGCAGATGGAAGTAGTCACGCGCAATCACCAGGATGCGTTGCAACACTTCGTCCAGGTCAAAAGTCGACAGCACCGCCTGGCTGGCGTCGTAAAGGATGGCGATCTTTTGCATGTGCCCCGCCGAGATTGTAACCCGCACCACAGGACGTATCGATGTTCCGAAAGTAACGTTCCAGGCTGCCAAATCCTTGCCGATGAGGCCGTTGGTGGTTCCTTGCAAGTCGCCTTCGGAACAACTGGCTGTGCTGTCCCGCAGGCGACCGCTGAACCAGGCAACCAATCGCGTCCCATCCAGCAACTAAATCATTAGTTGACCTTTAGGCGTCAACCCGCGTCTAATAAAGTGCGAGGAGATTGGTTCGTGCCGCCCAGAAAATCTGAGACTCTCACCGAGGCTGAACTGCGACTGATGGACGTGCTCTGGCAGAAGGGATCAGCCACCGTCCAACAGGTCCTCGATGCGCTTCCGGAAAAACCGGCGCTGGCCTACAACTCCGTCCTGACCACCATTCGAATTCTGGAAAACAAGGGGTATCTCGAGCACGTGAAAGATGGCCGGGCCCACATTTATAAGCCCATCATGGAGCGTGAGGAAGCGACGCGCTCGGAAATCCGCCACCTGGTTGGGCGCTTTTTCAAGAACTCCCACGAACTGCTGGTGCTCAACATTCTTGAAGACCGCGGTCTGGAAGCTACTGAACTGAAACGTCTCCGGCAGTTGTTGCAAGCTAAAGAAGAAAAGATTTGACCTTTATGCCGATCGCCGCGCTGAACCTGCAATCCCTGGCCGAGATTTCCGCCGAGCGCCTGCTGAACTGCGCCGCGGAAGGGATAGTCATCGCGCTCCTGGCCTGGCTCGTGTTGCGCGCGCTCGGATCCCAGAATTCGGGAACGCGATTCGCTGTATGGTTCGCGACGTTACTGGGGATTGCAAGCCTTCCCTTACTGGGTCACCGGTTGGCAACCCGATCCGGACTGACCGCTGGATCGGAGTTCACCCTACCCGCGTCCTGGGCGTTTTACATATTTATTGCGTGGCTGCTGATCGCCGTCATCCGGCTGTTCAGGGTTGGGCTCGGGTTCTGGCAATTGCACCAGCTGCGCAAGAGTTGCGTGCCAGTCGATCGCGGAACACTCGATCCAGCCGTCCTCGACTCCCTGCAGGAATTTGGATCTGCCAGACCGGTGCAGCTTTGCGTCTCCGATCAACTGCGCGTGCCGACCGCAATCGGATTTACTAAGCCGATGGTTGCAATCCCGTCCTGGGCGATGAAGGAACTTTCTACCAATGAGTTGAATGCCGTCCTGCTCCATGAACTGGCTCATCTGCGACGCCGCGATGACTGGACCAACCTTGTACAAAAGATCGTAGGAGCGGTGCTGTTCTTCCATCCCGCTGTCTGGTGGATCGAGAAGAAGCTGGCTCTGGAGCGCGAGATGGCCTGCGATGACATTGTGCTGGCCCAGGCCCGGTCAACCAGTCCTCGAGCCTACGCCGAATGTCTGGTAGCGCTGGCCGAGAAGAGCTTTTTGCGGCGCGGATTGGTGCTGGCGCAAGCGGCTGTCGATCGGGTACGCCAGGTTTCGTTGAGAGTCACCCAAATTCTGGATGTGAACCGCCCTCGGGCAACCCGCGTCTGGAGGCCGGCCCCTGTTCTGGTGGCGGGCATGTCTGTAGTGTGCCTGGTTGCTTTATCCAACGCGCCCACCCGGCTGGTGTCGTTTGAAGGCGGCGCAGAGCCGTCCTCTTTGGCGGCGAATGCAGTCGCCTCCGGCGATTTTGAAGCGAATCAGTTGGCGCAGATGGGCGCGCACGTTGTCCCCGCGAAACTGGTTTTGTCGAAGGGCGCGAGTTCGTCGAAGAACGAAACTAAGAGTTCTGTTCCTACGGTTGCGAAGAACTTTGTCGCTGAGAGAAAGATTGAGAAGAAGGTCGCGGGCCCTGAAGTAATTCCGGCGCACGCAGCGCGAGCGAAGACTCTTTCGCCTACATTTGTCCGTGCCAGCATGGAAACGAATGCCGTCACGCCGCAGACGTTGTTATTCGTGACCCGCACAGAATATGTGCAGACGCGGCGAGTCAACTCTTCCGGCGCCGTTGTATGGGATCTCAGCGTGTGGCAGGTCACCGTCATCGGACCGGCGCAGGACATGATGGCAGCAGGAATTGTCGCAAAATCGATTTGAGTTTTTTTGTCCTTAACAACTAAATAATTAGTTACACAACAGGAGAGCAAGAAATGAAAAGCTGGATGCAAAACTGGAAAAAAATCATAGGCCGCAACCTCATTGTTCCGATTCTGACGATCGGACTGGTGGGTTCCTTCGTCACCTACGATTTCGTCAAAGCCATGCCGGCAAAGGCCGCTATGGCTTCACCCACCACAACCCCGCTCGATGACAACAACGTCGGCGCGCTGCTTTCACTCGATCAGGCCATGGAGACTCTGGCTGCCCGCGTTACTCCGGCCATCGTGAACGTCACGGTCACGTCACGAGCGAAAGCTACTGCAGAAAACAATCTGCCCGAAGGCCTCGAAGACAGTCCGTTCGGACAGTTCTTCGGTCGGCAATTTGGGCAACAGATGCGTCCGCAACAGCCGCGCGTCGAACACGGACTGGGCAGCGGCGTCATCATCTCGCCCGACGGTTACATCGTCACCAACAACCACGTGGTCGATGGCGCCACCGACGTTCGCGTCACCATGAGCGATCGCCGCATTCTTTCGGCCAAGGTGGTCGGCACTGATCCGCTGACCGACCTCGCGGTCATCAAGGTCGAGGGCAAGAACCTGCCCAACGCGCCCTGGGGTGATTCCACGAAACTGCATCCCGGACAGACCGTTCTGGCTTTCGGCAATCCCTTCGGGTTCCGCTTCACGGTCACACGAGGAATCGTCAGCGCACTCAACCGCCCTAACCTGTCCTCGGACGACGCTCGCAAGCCTGGCCAGTTCATTCAGACCGATGCAGCCATCAACCCGGGCAACTCCGGCGGTCCGCTGGTGAACGCACGCGGTGAAGTGGTCGGAATCAACACCTTCCTGATCTCGCCCTCGGGTTCGTTCTCCGGCATGGGATTCGCAATTCCCACGCAGATCGTGCGCCCCACGGTCGAGAAGTTGATCCAGTTCGGCAAAGTGACGCACGGATACATGGGAATTGGAATTGCCGACGTCACTCCTGAAAACTCGAAGTTCTTCCACATGGACACCGCCGTGGGAGCGGTGGTCAGCCAGGTCGAACCCGATTCGCCGGGAGCCAAGGCTGGCGTGAAGGTCGGCGATGTGATCACCAAGCTCGACGGCAAGGAAGTCAGCGACGCCAGCGAACTGCAAGTGCTGGTCGGACAACAGAACCCAGGGACGACCATCCATCTGCAAGTCATGCGCGACGGCAAGGATGTTTCTCTGCCGGTGACTCTCGAAGCCATGGGCAGCCGCGACAAGGCCGGCAAGGAAACCTCCGACGCCAGCAAAGGCAAGCCGCGCTGGGGAGTTGGCCTGTCGGACATCACTGCGGACGCGCGTGAGCAGTTGCAGGCTCCCAACGATCTGCACGGGGCGCTGGTCCAGCAAGTTCAACCGGGCAGCCCGGCCGACAACGCCGGATTACAGCAGGGCGACGTGATCGTGGAAGTCGATCGCAAGCCGGTGCAAAGCGCTGCCGACGTACAAAAAGCACTGAGCAGCGTGCCCAAAGGACAAGACGCTCTGGTGCTGGTCTGGTCCAACGGCGGCAGTAGTTTCCGCGTGCTTCACGCCGCCCAGGACGATGGCAACAGCGGTATGTAGCTTGATCTGTAGTTCTCCCCAAGGAGGCAGGCCAGTGTGCCTGCCTCCCTTTTTTGCCACAGACCTTGATCTTGTGTCACGAACCACGTGGGGACAGCCGCCCTCGGCTGTCCAGGCGAGCGATTTTGGGTGGAGCAGCGCTTTAGCGCTGCATTACCGCAGACAGGACGAGCGGCTTCTAGCCGCTGAAGTACCTCATGGGCTGAAGCCCCAACAAATATGCGCATCTGTATGCAGGCCTGAAGGCCTGCTCCACCCGTTTCGGTCTTACGGCTGTCCCGGCGTGGCCTGTGGTCTAAAATTACCCTTCCAGGGGTGAAAAATTGACCTATAATTCCACCCTCAATGGCCGAGAACATACCCACCGGCGCCGCCCCGCGCATCGCGGTTGTGACCACCGACGAGTCCGTCCAACTGGCGGCGCAGGAAGTATTGGCGTCCGCTTTCCATACGACGCTCCTGGGTTCGGGCGAGCAGATACTGCCGCTGTTGGCAGAGGTCTCGCTCGAAGCCATTATTCTGGACCTTGAAACCGCGCACATTTCCGACGACGCGACGCTGCGACTGATCCGCCAGCTGCGCGCCGGGGATGAGAATCTTGTCCTGCTCGGATTTACCCGCTCGCACAACAAGACCGCGCGGCACCAGTTCGAACAAGCTGGAATCAGTCACTGCTTTGTCGCTCCGGTGGATTTCGAGGATGTGCAGGCTGTCCTCCGCTCCGCGCTCGAGGAGCGGTCGGCGGAAATCGAGAACCGGAAGATCCGCGAAGAGGCGCAGCGGCGGAACTCGTTTTGCCAGCTGATTGGCGGCAGCGAGCCCATGCGGCTGGTCTACGACGCGATCAGCCGGGTGGCCGAGAGCAACGTCAACGTGCTGGTGCGCGGCGAAAGCGGGACTGGCAAGGAGCTGGTCGCGCAAGCCATCGTTGCCAGCGGACCGCGGCGAGACAAGCCGTTCGTCAGCGTAAACTGCGCGGCGCTCCCCGAAAGCCTGATCGAATCCGAGCTGTTCGGGCATGAGAAAGGCGCGTTCACCGACGCCCACGAATCCCGTGCCGGCCATATCGAATCCGCGAATGGCGGGACCCTGTTTCTGGACGAAATCGGGACTCTGGGATTGACCATGCAAAGCAAGTTGCTGCGGGTTCTTGAACTACACGTCGTCCAGCGTATCGGCAGCCGGAACGCAAAGAAGATCGATTTCAGGCTGATCGCGGCCACCAATGAAGATCTGGAACAGGCGGTCCATGCTGGACGCTTTCGCGAAGATCTTTACTACCGCCTCAACGTGGTTCCCATTGTCCTTCCACCGCTGCGCGAACGTCCCGGCGACGTCGCCATCCTGCTCGACCATTTTTTGCGGATGTACTGTGCCGCCAACAGCGTTCCCCTCAAACGCCTCGACCCGGATGCGCTGGAGATTCTTGAGGAATATCACTGGCCAGGAAATGTCAGGGAACTGGAGAACGTCGTACAACGGCTGGTGATTATGGGATCGGGCGCCGTCATCACCGCCAAGCACCTGCCTCAGCAAATTCTTTACAGCAGTACCGCCAAGCAGGAGGCGCTGCTCATCCCGGAAGAGGGAATTTCGTTCGACGACGAGATTGCCCGGATTGAACTGGCCTACCTGCAGGCAGCTTTGCGCCGGACTGGTGGTAAGAAGGTGGCTGCCGCAGCTCTGCTGCAGATCAACGCGCAGAAAATGAAATACCTCTGCCGGAAATACGGCTTACAGGGTTAATTATTAACCCTAGCGAGGTTAATTTTTAACCCTCCTCCCCCAAAGACTCTATTGCGGCGCAATTTTCCACACAGCCATCCCCGGCCTATCTCATTGAATTGATTTGACTTTTGCTTTTCGACGGCGTTTTGCGATGTTTGGCATGGGGCTTGCATATACAAAGACACGACCGGACAGAGCAGACAGCGCCCGCGGTCAGGCAAAAATAAAAATTCAACGGAGGAAGCACAATGTCAGTTCAAAAGAAATCCTTGATCAGCCAGCGGAGCGCAGTGAAGGCAGCCATTTTGGCCAACCCGAGCCAGACCCCGAGTTTCGTCCCGGCCGTACGTCCGGCAGCGCGTCCCGCGGCTCGCCGTGCAGCCCGTCCAGCAGCTCGTCCGGCAGCGCGTCCTGCCGCTCGTCCGCGGCTCGTCCGGCAGCCCGCCCTGCGGCTCGTCCCGCGGTCAAGGCTACCGTTCGCGCGAAGTAACTGGCCGAATCAAGCGTCACTCGTCAAAAGAAGAAGGGCCGCAAAGCTTGCGGCCCTTTTCTTTTGTCCACTTGATTGAGCTGGTCGGACCCTCTTCACCACATTCGTCGGCCTGCCAGGTCACGGGCAAACCGCCAGGCAAATCCCGCCATGCTGCGTCTACCCACCAGGATCTTGGCGTTTCCGCTCATGCCTTCCCGCAGGTCCCCCTGGTTTTGTAGTTCCACGGTCCCGAGATAGAATTTCGGTACCCGAATGCCTTCCAACTGAGCTTTTTCTATCAATCCCGCTTCGATCGAAGCGGAAGCCGGGGCCAACGATGTCAGGGTTCCTCCCCAGGCGCTGAACTGAGACTCGGCGTGAAGCCGTACCGGCGCTCCTATGCGAACGTCCCGCATGCCAAACTCGGGGACGTAGATGCGCGCCGTCATGGTCGACAGGTCAGCCACTTCAGCGACTTCGGTGCCGGCTTTCAAGTACGAACCCAGCAGATCGTGCAAGTTTGGAGTGGTGACCGTGCCCGGAATCGGGCTGCTGACTTCGAGACGCTTCATTTCTTCCGCCAGGTTGCGATGCTTTTCCGTGGACTGTCGCCGCTCCTGCTCCGCCGGACCGAAATTCTCGTAGCTCAGGCTGGCCTGGGTGGCCCGGGCCCATGCATTCCGCATATCTGCGCCGGCTTGCGCGGACGCTGATTCGAGTTCCAGGTTGCGCAGGCGTAACAGTGGCGTGCCGGCGGCGACGGTTTGTCCCTCATCGGTAAGGACCTCAGCCACAGTTCCCGGCACTTCGGTGTGAATCAAAGTTCGGCGCACCGGTTCGAGTGCGAAACGGCCCTCGATAAACTCCGGCCAGATGGGCGCGAACAGCACCACCAGCAGCACGACTCCAACCAGAACCAACCGGGTGGGAGTGAACCACGCCAGCACGCGCTCTTTCTTGTCGAGATAAACGGTTTTCATGAATCGCTCCAGCATGACGATACGAGACCTGAAGATACGCAGACCCAGCAGCAGCGCCGGCAGCCAGGCCCACTCGGGCGTGTACGATCGCAGAATGTGGTAAACGAAAATGACGACGACCGCCATCAACAGGTAGCTGTACACGCCTGAAAGCAGCGAATAGACGATGTACAACACGCGGCGGTGGCGGGGAACGTATTCCACTTCCGCAGGCAATCGAAAAATGTGTTTGCGGGTCCAGCTTGAAACAAAGATGGTCGAACGCTCTTTCAGGTCCGCTTCGTTGATCAGTTCCGCCAGCAGGTAGTAGCCATCCAGCTTGATCAGCGGATTGAGATTGAGCAGCGTCACGCCGATGCCGGTCACCATCATGACCTTGTAAGCAAAGTCATGGACGTACATCCCGGTGGCGGTGCCCCACCAGATGAAAGTGGCGACCACGCAAATCATCAGGTCGGCCCAGATGCCGGCGATGATGGTCGAGATGCGCGCCTTCTTGTCGCCCACAATCCAGACCTGCGTCGCATCGCACACAAAAGTGGGAGCGAAATACATCAACAGGAACTGCATCTTCTCCACGCGGGCGCCGAAATGTTTGCAGGTCAAGTCCGTGGGCTGACTCGTGGAAAAAAGCCATGGCGCCGAACAGGAACCAGAATTCCACCAGGTCCTGAGTGGTTTTTGCGGTGAAGTTGTAGAAGGCAAAACTGTCGTTCCAGATCTTGACCGAATTTGTCAGCCCACATCCACACCATGACTCCGAACATGAACAGGGTCAGCAGGGTGAACCAGGTGGTGTAAACGAATTCGAGATACGGCTGGATCGTTGCTGAGGTAGTCGTCGGCGTGGGGCCAGGTATGCAGAGGTGATGTCGGTGACATCGGCGACGTGAAAGCGTCCGCGCTTTTGCCGCTCGCTGCCCATCTTCTGCCTTGAGCGTGATGTTCTTTTCCAGCGGCGTCTTGTAGAAGAGGTCGCCCTGTCTCCTGCAAGATACGAGGCGAACTCCCGCACATCTTCTTCGGTAAACGCGATGTTGGCTTCGCTGAGAATCAGGTCGGCAATTTCTTTGTAAGAGCGTTCGCCGTCGAACAGCTGAAGGAGTTGCCACTGCTCCGGAGTGAAGCGCAGATAAATATCGCTGCCCGGCATTTTCGCCAGCACCACGCGAACGCCCTGTTCGATGTGTTCCCGGGAGATGACCCGGGGATCGAGCTTGGGGAAGCGGCGCTGCGCAGTCTGCGCCGGAAGATCGGGCAGCGCTACCTCAAGGGCTTCGAGGATATTCATTTCAGGGTTAGTTGCAGGCGAATGGTGGTGAGCATTCCCGGCCGGAGGTCCGGAGCGGAGCCTTGCAGTCGGGCCACAATCTCGATGGTCCCGCTCGAGGGATCGACCACCGGGACTGATCTGCCTGATCGCGGCCGTGTGATGCACCGCCGATGAGCCGTCCGTCAGTTCCACGGTGACGGTTTGTCCATTCTTCACTCTGCCCACGAATCGTTCCGGAAGAGTGAACTTGACTTCCAGAGGCGACACCGCGGTGACCCAGAAGAGCCGGTCGCCGATCCCGACTTTCTGTCCCGCGCGGACATAGCGACGCGCAACGATCCCGTCAAAGGGAGCGATGATCCTGGTCTTTTCCTTTTCCAGTTCCAGCGATCGTCTCGGTGGATTTTGCGTTGCTCAGCAGTTCGGTCTCGCGGCTGATTTCGAACTTGTCGGCTTCCACTTTGTATTGCGCGTGTTCCAGCGTTTCCTTGGTGAAGACGCCCGCTTCCCAGAGCTTTTGGGCGCGCGCTCAGGTCGGATTCAAGCACTTTGGTTTCCGCCTCCCAGTTTTTGAGGTTGGCTTCGATCGAGCGTGTCTTGGCGGAAGCGGCGTCGAGGTCGGCGGAAATCTGGCGGTCGTCCAGCCTGGCAAGAAGCTGGCCTTTGCGCACTGGAGTGTTCGGCTCAGCCAGAATGGAAACGACGACGCCTTCACGCAGCGCTGCCACATCCACCTGGTTCTCGACCACGATTGGGCCTGAGGCGGCGAAGCCGCTGTCTTCCGCAGCAATGGGAGATGTCGCGGCCGGATGCGCTACTGGCGGCGCAGCGGAAACACGGGAGGTTTCGCTCGAGTCGCTGCAGGCTGTCAGCGCCAGAGCAATTGTGATTAACAGAGCGAGCGCGAGAACCCGTTTCATAAAACCTCCTAACATTGGCCTTACTCACTCGGCGGGCAAGATGCCCGCCGGACAGCCGGAGCCTGCCCTGAGCGTAGTCGAAGGGCCGGCGCTACGAAAATCACCATCCGAACCACGACCACAGTTTGGACCAGATCCAGATCGCGGGACGGCGGAACAGCACTTTTCCTGCAGGACTCCATCCCGTCACCACTTTGCCGCGGCCCTGCATGCCGTCTCGAATCGCGCCGTCGGGATTGGACACCAGCACCCGCGCGAAAAAGAAGCGGTCTGTTCCCTGCACCTGGCTTCTCGGACTGACCACGGTGACCACTCCGTGGAAGGTGCGCGTGGGAAATCCATCCAGCTTTACCGAAGCTTTTTCGCCCGGATGGAGAAGCAGGACGTCATCTTCGTCGATGGCCACATCCACGATGGCGCGCGAGGTATCGACGACTTCGGCAAAAGTGTCGCCGGGCATCAGCTTGCGTCCCACCAGGTCTTCGACGTGCGAGGTCGCAACCACGCCGTTGATGGGCGAACGCAACTGGGTGCGATCCAGGCGCTCGCGAGCGCGTGCCAGTTCCGATGCCCAGTAGTCCGCCTGGATGCGCTGAATGCCGGCCTCTCCGCCATCGTTGCCGTTCAACGCCCGATTCATTTGCGAGACCGCGGTTTCGTACTTGGCCTGGGCGGCAGCCAGTTGTGCCCGGTACTGCCAGTCCGAAAGTGTGGCCAGTACGGTTCCCGCGCTCACCGCATCGCCTTCGCGAACGTTGACGCGTTGCACTACGCCTTCGACTTCGGGTTGGATGAGAACGCTTTGCGCGGGACTGACCGAAGCGTCGCCGACCACGCGCAGCGGCAACGGGAAAATCAGCAGGAAGAGTATCGCCGCGGCTCCGCCCACCACCAGCAACGCCCGGCGCCGTTTCTCCAGCGCCATGAACTTGCGTTTCCGGTCGAGCACCGGCTTCAGCAGGTCGATGAACGGAACTTCGCGGTAGAGCGAGGCGTTGCGCAATGCCACCGTCGCCTGGGACGTCAGAATCTTGATCATCTCCAGGTGCGCGGGGCCGAGAAAATCCGGATCGCTGCTCTCAAACGACAATGTGCCGACACGTCCATCATCGTCGGCCAGAGGTACGGCGTAAAAGCCGCGCATGCCGGTTTCTGAGAAATATTTGCCGAGCTTGGCTTGCGTCTCCGGCCGGGGATCTTCGAATTGCTCTCCGTGCTGCGAGAACGAAACCTCGTCGTTCGATAGCGACGCCCATTCCAGCAACTCCTGCAGCCGGACAACGTTCGGATCCTGCGGATTGATCCGAGGCATGCCGGTGATGGCGCGGACTTTCAACCGTCCCCGTTCCTCGAGCGCGATGGCCGCTCTTTCGTAGGGAATCACGGCGCCCGGGCCGGTCACGATCGCGTCCAGCACCCGGTCGAGATCAAGCGTCGAGGTAATTTCGGCGCTGACCTTCACCAGGGTCTCGAGGATTTCGACTTTGCGCTCGGCCTGCAGCAATCCGGCATTGTTCAGCGCCGACGCGGCGGTCTCGGCGATGGAATTCAGCAGGAAGAGGTCGTCTTCGTTGAAAGGAGTTCCATCGAGCTTGTTAATGACTTCGATGCACGCCGACTTCGAAGCCTTTTACCACCAGGGGCGCGACCATCGCCGAGAAGATCGCGCCTTCACGGCCGGCATTGCGTCGCTGCAGGCGCTCGTCGTTCGGCATCGTCGATAATCAAAGGTTCGCCGGAATCGGAAACTTCAGCGACGTAACCTTCGCCAGTCTTTTCCGAGGCGCCGACTTCGCACGTCGGGTCTTCGCCCGGCCCGGTCCATCAGCAGCAGTTCCTGGTCGTCTTTCACCAGCCAGAGATTTACCGCCTGGGCTTCGAGCAGTTCGCGCACTTTGGCGGTAATGAGGGGATTGAGTTCGTCCATCTCCAGCGTGGAGTTGAAAACTTTCTCTACGTCGTAGAGCTGGGTCAGGCGCGAGATGGATTCCAGATGGGAATTGCGTTCGACCTCGTAGTGAGTCGCGCTCGAAAACGCCGGAGCGGCATAGTCGACCAGTTCGACCAGATCCGTGAGGTCGGCTTCGTTCATCACTTCATCGAAGGTGGCCGCTTCCACGGCTCCGATGAGTGTCTCGTTGACGATCATGGGAACATAGGCCAGTGACAGCAGGGTGCGCCGGGCGTGCAGGTGAGCGTAGTCTTCCCGGACAAGGTTTGCTCCGGACAGAAGCATGGGCTGGCTGTCTTTGGCCAGAAGACCCAGGGTGCCCGAATCGAAGGGGATGACGTCGTTGTCGAGGTGAATATCGCCGGCCACGGCCTTGGACGACCAGCGGGTGGTTTCTTCGACTTCTTCCAGCAGATAGACTACTGCGGCAGCGCCAGGTAGTATTTCGGTGATTTGCTGGGCCAGTAGAAAGGCGCGTGGCTGGACTTCACGTTCCTGAAGCAGGGAACTCAGGAACCGGGCCTGCACATCGACAGATGTCGACTTCGGCATTTCTTGTTCTGGCAGCCGCCCGTTGCCGGTCGCTAAAGACGTAGTAAAGCTAGGGGGAGGGCGAGGGTCCCGCGCACTTGCAAATTCGCGGCGGCTCCCGTAAGTTGAGCGGGCAATCTAACAAATCGGTATGCCCCTGTCAATGTTTCCGGGCGGGCAGCGATGTCTTTGCGTTCTTTGCGGAATTCTTGGCGACCTTTGCGGTTAAGCTTTTGGAGGATGCAGCAAAGATCAAACCCTTTACCGCAAAGGACGCAAAGAGAGTCCGCAAAGGTCGCAAAGGAATCAGGCTCTAGAGGAGCAAGATGGAAATCAGCGTCCGCAGGCTTTCAGAAGTTCAGATCGTCCAGATTCGCGGCGCTTTACGGCTGGGCCCTGGCGTGGACAGTTTTCGCCAGACCATGGACGACGCCATGGCCGCCGGAGACACTCGCATGGTCGTCAACTTCGCCGAAGTGCCGATGATCGATTCCAGCGGCATCGGGATCCTGGTCAAAGCCATGGCTTCGGCCAAGCAGCGCGGCGGCGGCGTGAAACTGGTCACGCCGTCCAAATTCGTGGTGCAGACTCTAAAGCTGATCGGCGTGTTGAACCTGTTTGAGATTTTTCCGGACGAGACTGCTGCAGTGCAGTCATTCGCGCACTAGGAAGACGTTTAGCCGGCTAAGGTTGATGAGCGCGCCCGCGCTTACGGCAGATGAATGTGCAGGATGTTGAAGAGGCTGCAAAGGTAGATCGCACTTCCCAGTGAAATCACAGCCAGGGCGAATGCCGCCAGGGGCTTGCTGAAAAGCCGCCGTTTCGGGGCCTTCTGCTGGTCCAGCGCTGCCCGGTATTTGTCGATCCATTCCTGATCTTTGCTGACTTGACCGAACGACGACTGAATCGATTCCTGAAGCCGCCGCTGATCGTCTTTTTCCAGTCCAACAAAACGAAAAGGCTGCTGACCCCACGAAACCGGTTTCAGCATTTCGGCAGTGCCTAGCACCGGTCCGGTCGGGGTTACAAACATCAGCTTTACTCGGGATTGTCGAACCACCGGCTTGGGTAATGCGAGCAAGCCGCCCGTGACCGAGATGATTTCCAGCTGTCCCTGGGTGCGATGGCCATCTTCGAATCGGAGAACTGCAGGAGTGTTGTCGGACAAATTCAGTCGCGGCGCCCGACGGTCAGCATAAGGTTGGGGGAGGGCGTTCACAAAGTGAGTATCCTCGCTATGGCACGAAAGTGGGAGATTACGGAAGGACCTGAGACGGTCTCATTACCTCACAACCGGAGGTCTCGGACGTCGGACTTCGGACTCTAAGCTTTTCGTAGCGCCGGCGTCCCGCCGGCTGTCGCGAGGGCATCCTGCCCTCGCCGTTTCGGGGCGAGCCAATTTACAGTAATCAGGTTACCGAGGTCCGAGTCTGACGTAGGACGCCGAGTCTACCGATCAGCCTTGCGGCTGATCAGCACAAATCCCTTCTCCGCCGCATCTTTCTCCACGGCTGCCAGAACGCGCATTCCCTTCAGCCTTGTTTCCGTACTTCACCATGCGCCTTACCCAAGGCGATTCGGGCTTCGTAGGCAGTCGCGAGATCCCCGCTCTGTTCGGCCTCCCCGATTACCCGGTTCAGAGCTTGCGGTCGCGGCTTGAAGGTCCGCCGGCTCTGCCCGAGGCTGCCTGCACCTCGGCAGCCGCAATCTCGAATTGCATTCGCACCAGTCGCTGCTGGGTCTTCGCAGCCAGCGGCTTGCCCGCTGCGATCTCGTGGCGGGCCGCGTCCAATTTACCTTGCGCCAGAAGCGCGTCAGCCAGAATTGCGTGAGCCGAAATCTGCAATTCTGGAATCTTAGCGGCGCGAATCAGTTCCAGAGCTTTGCGTGCCAGAGCTTCGCCCTCGGATGCCCGGCCCTCCTCAAGAGCTAGATTCGCGAGTTGGAGCGAGATTTCCGCCGCGCCGCTCTTCTCACCAATTTCGTTCCGCAGATCAATGGCCTTCTGATATTTCGCCCGCGCCCCGGTCAGATCCCCCTGTTGCATCAGGACCGTCCCCAGGTTTGCCATTGCCACGGCGGATTCGTGTTTCTCGCCCGACTCGTTGCTAATTGAAAGCGCCTCGTCGTAGCTCTTCTTCGCATTGGCAAAATCGCCTGACGCCGCGTACACGTCTCCCATTCCCACCAGCGGATACGCCGCCTTGCTCTTCTCTCCGTTCTTTCGGAAAGTCTCCAGCGATTCCTGATACGCGCTTTTGGCGCTGGCAATCTCGCCCAAAGCCATCCGCATATCGCCAAGATTGGTAAGAGCTGTTGCGATTCCGTCTGGCTGAGCCCATGAGGCGCCAGATATCGAGCGCCGCCTGAAAGTTCTTTTCGGCCGCCGGCAAGATCGCCGGCCTGCACCATCTGGGCAGCAAGATTATTCAAAGTCTGGGCGATGCCAGTCTGGTCGCCCACTTCGCGATAAAGCGCAAGCGCCTCTTCGGACATCTTTGCGGGCGGTTACCAGGTCGCCCTGGTCGCTGATCACGCTGGCGGCATTGTCCGTGGCAGCGGCCACTCCTGACTTACTGCCGATCGAGCGGTAAATGTCGCCCGCCTGACCGTACAACTTTCGGGCGCCTTCCAGATCGCCCTGATCGTAGAGCACGATTCGCGGTGGTGTTGATCGACGCCGCCTCGCCTGCGCGATCGCCAATGGCCGACGAAATGATCATGCCCTTCCTGGCAAGTTTGGATCGCTCCCTTCGGGTCTCCCAGATTACGCAGAGCGGCGCAACGGAACTGATAAGCCTTCGCCAGCAGATAGCGCGCACCCTGCTGCTTTGGCTTTTTCGGCCAGCTCCACCGAAAGCGATCACGGCACTGCTTGTAGTCCGACGCCTCATTCGCCGCCATGATTTCGTCCACATCGATGCGTAAGTCCTGCCCTTGAGGTGGTGGCAGCTTTCGCAATTCCGCCAAAGTCGCCTTCGCCTCGGCGACTTTGCTCGCCGAGATTTGAGCATTGGCCAGCCTCAAGCCGAAATCCAGATCGTCCGGCGACTCCTGGTAGAGAGTGCGATAGGTCTCAATGGCTTTATCCCATTGATGAGACGCTTCGTAGTACTGCCCCTGCACCCGCAGCTGTTCCTCGTGCCGCAAGCCGCTGGAGAGTTCGACGGCTTTCTGGGCCGCGGCCACGGCTTTCTGGTCATAGCCCAGCGACTTCCACGCGGATGCCAGGTACACGTACGACATGGCATGTCGCGGATCAGCCGCCACTGCTTTTTCAAACAGATCGCGCGCGGCCAGAGGTTCGAAGTTGCGTAGCTTCTCCAAACCTTCGGAGTAGAAGCGCGCCGCGTCCACGTTGGAAGGCAGTTCGGCCTTGATCGCCACTTCCTCGGCGTCGGGCGCCGGGCCCACCCATAGCTTGCTGCGCAACTCAGCTCCGGCTTGCGTGATCAGGTCGTCCAGACGGGTCTCGCTGCCGCGTCGGGTTACGGTCGAAACGATCTGTCCGGTCTTCGCGTCCTGTACTCGGAGATCGACGCGAATGTCCGAGCCGTCGCCGAGATCAAGGTAAGAACCCAGAATTACAAAATCGCTTCCCAGATTTTTGCGGACGCGGGCGAGGGTGTCTGCTGCGAGACTGTCGGTTTCCGGCAGCGCGAGGTCGTTCTTTACCCGCGCCACGCTTTCTCCGGAGATCGTGAGCAGCTTTTCGCCCGCGCCCAGTTCGGTCGTCAACATCTCCGAGAGCGCAGTCGAAAGCCACGCGGTGTCGGGACGCCCGGAAAGATTCTTGAATCCGAGGATGGCAACGCTGTGCCGCGAGACTCCCGTGCTGACCAGACTGAGTTCGACTTTGGGACGCTTGCGGAGGAAGTACATCGCGCCGATGGCAAACACGATCAGCAGCACTGTAAGCCAAAGCAGCAAGCGCTGACGTAAGGGCCGCCCCGGTCGTCGAACCTGAGGAGAAATGCCGGCGGTCAGCCGCTCCAGATCCTCTTCCAGTTCGCCGACGGATTGGTACCTTTCCGCCCGATTTTTCCGAAGCGATTTCCAGATGACGCTTTCCAGCCCCTCGGATACCAGAGGATTGACCTTCCGTGGCAGCTCCGGTTCCTGGTTAAGGATGGCGTTGATCAGCATGGGCCCATGCGTCTCTGGAAATGGACGCTTGCCCGTGGCCAGTTCGTAAAGGACGGCGCCCATCGCCCAGATGTCGGTTCGGCGATCGGCGAATTCGCCGCGCAACTGCTCCGGAGACATGTAAGGCAGTGTCCCGGTGATCTGCTGGGAACTAGTCAGGCTTGCCGTAGCTGCGAGATCGCCTTCCGGATGGACAAACTGGGCGAGTCCGAAATCGAGGATCTTGAGGCGTCCGTCGGCTGGTCAGTCGAAGATTGGCCGGCTTCAGATCGCGATGGATGATGCCTTGCGCGTGCGCAGCCCCCAGACCCTGTGCGAACTGCAGACCGAGGCGTACTACTTCGTCCGAGGGCACCGCGCCGGAGGCGAGCTTCTTGTCCAGCGCGTCCCCGGCGATGAATTCCGTGACCAGGAAAGTCGGTGTCATCGGCGGTATCGAAATCGTGGATGGTCGCGATGTTGGGATGGTTCAGCTTGGCGAGAGACAACGCTTCCTGGCGGAATCGTTTGCTGGCACCTCGTCGGCCAGGGTGCCGGGCGGGAGAATTTTTATTGCAACGTCGCGTTCCAGCTGCTCGTCGTGCGCAAGAAAGACCACTCCCATCCCGCCCGCGCCGATCTGTTGCACGATGCGGTAGTGGCTGAGATTTTTCCCGAGCATGTCCCCGAACACAACGGGATGTTAAGCCGACGAGAGAAGAGGGTCAATCACCACGTGGGCCGACGATCACAGCAAGAGGTGCCTTCGCCGATAATATCCGCCATACAAATCTGTGGCAGCATTAAAAAATGCTAATGAAGCCGGAACTGATCGCGACGCTCCAGGTGGGCATGGCTGCTTCTGGCGAATGCTCGGATTGCCACGAAGTCTTCGTCGTCAAAGGCTCAAGCAGCAAACCCGAACCATTGACCGACCGGCTCAGGCAAATATTCGAGGAACACGTCCGCGGCGCCGAGTTATCGAAAAAAGCGATAAGCTCAAACGGCAATTTGGATTGACACCGGCTGGGGGAGGCCGATACCCTGATGCATACGGATCAGGCTGAATTCTATGGATCGTCTGGCAATCGTCGCGGGCCGTGCTGCACAGGAGGTGCGATTGCTGGAACTCGCCCTTAGCGTGGCCATTCCTGGCCTGGTGCTTGCACCCCAACAGATAAAAAGCGGCGGATGATTTAGAAATCTCAAGATCAGCAAGAGGCCATCATCCACCGCATCGGATGATGGCTTTTTTAGTTTCTGCAGTGGGCTATGCACGGCCGCTCTGGCCGGGGAGGAAATAAGTGGCTCAAACCGAGCGCGTTACCATATTCGACACTACCCTGCGCGACGGAGAACAGTCGCCGGGTTGCAGCATGAACGTAGCCGAGAAGGTGCGCATGGCGCACCAGCTGGATCGGCTGGGCGTGGACATCATCGAGGGCGGGTTTCCCATCGCCTCGGAAGGGGATTTTGAGGCGGTCCGGGCGCTGGCCCGCGAGATTCGCCGCCCCGTCATCGCCGCCCTGGCGCGAAGTTCCGCCGGCGACATCGAACGAGCCGGGCGCGCCCTCGAAGGCGCTGCCCGCGCCCGAATCCACACCTTCCTCGCCACCTCCGATATCCACCTGCAGCACAAGCTCAAGATGTCACGCCGGCAGTGCCTGGAGCAGGCCCGCGACGGCGTCAAGCTGGCACGGACTTTCTGTAAAGACGTCCAGTTCTCCGCCGAAGATGCCAGCCGCACTGACATCAACTTTCTGTGCGAGGTGCTGGAGGCGGTGATCGAGGCCGGCGCGACCACCCTGAACATTCCGGACACGGTCGGCTTCAGCGTGCCCGCACGAATTCGCCGAACTGATCCAGACCCTGCGGCGCCGGGTGAAGGGCATCGAGGGCGTGACCATTTCGGTTCACTGCCACGATGATCTGGGACTGTCCGTGGCAAACTCACTGGCAGCCATAGGCGCGGGCGCGCGCCAGGTGGAATGCACCGTGAACGGAATCGGCGAGCGGGCCGGGAATACTTCCTTGGAAGAGCTGGTCATGGTGATGCGGGTCCGGGCGGAACATTATCCGTATGAGACCGCGGCGGTCGCCGAGCAGCTGTTTCCGTCCAGCCAGCTGCTGTCGGAGATCACCGGGGTCTACGTGCAGCCGCACAAGGCCATCGTGGGACGGAACGCATTCGCCCACGAAGCCGGCATCCACCAGGATGGAATGATCAAAGACCCGTCCACGTACGAGATCATTGCGCCTCAGTCGGTGGGCGCTCCCCGCAACTCGCTGGTGCTGGGCAAGCATTCCGGCCGGAACGCCCTGCGGGTGCGTTACGAGAAGCTGGGCTTCACCTTCGAACGGGCCCAACTCGACGATGTGTACCGCCGTTTCGTGGCCCTGGCCGACAAGATCAAGACCATCGAGGACGGCCACCTGCTCGAGCTGGTGCGCGATGTGCCCAGCCGGACCGCCACCATTCCGGACAGCGCAGGCAAGACGGCATCCACCTGGATGGCTCCGGTCAGCAAGGAAGACGTTCAGCCGGCGCAGCGTCGATCCGGCGAGCGCGAAAGAGAAGGCGCACGCCGCCCATGCAGGCCATGAGGGCGAACAGGAAGACTATCTCTGGGGAGTATGATATCTTATCTGCAACCGACCGACTGGTCGGTATGGCGATATAGCGTGGGGACAGCCGCCCTCGGCTGGGGCAAAGCTCCGCAGTAGTTTTCTCGACGATTGAAGAGGAACAAGGTCCATGACAAAAACGGGAGCACAGATTCTGTGGGAATGCCTGGAGCGCGAAGGCGTAAAGCACGTCTTCGGCTATCCGGGCGGCGCAATTCTGCCGGCGTATGACGCCCTGAAGCACAGCGATATCCATCACATCCTGGTGCGCCACGAGCAGGGCGCCACCCACATGGCGGATGGCTACGCCCGCGCCAGCGGCGAAGTCGGCGTCGCGGTCGCTACCTCCGGCCCCGGCGCGACCAACATGGTGACCGGCATCGCCACCGCCATGCTCGATTCGTCTCCGATCGTCTGCATCACCGGACAAGTCGGCAGCAAGCTGATCGGCTCCGACGCCTTTCAGGAAACCGACATCACCGGCATCACCCTGCCCATCACCAAGCACAATTACCTGGTCACCCACGCCAGCGAACTGGCCCAGGTCGCTGCGCGAGGCATTTTATGTGGCCCGCTCCGGACGTCCCGGCCCGGTGCTCGTCGACATCACCAAGGACGCGCAGCAATCTTCCTGCGAATTCGACTGGGAAGCCGCCCGGCCGCAGTTGCCGGGCTATCGTCCCGATCTTTCGCCCGAGGAATCGCGAATACGCACAGGCACTGGAGCTGATCCACAAAGCCAAGCGGCCGCTGATTCTGGCCGGACACGGCATCATCGTTTCCGGCGCCATGGCGGAAGTTCTGACCCTGGCGGAGAAGGCCGGCATCCCCGTTGCCCTGACTCTGCTCGGCCTGGGCGCGTTCCCCGCTTCGCATCCTCTGAACCTCGGCATGATGGGAATGCACGGCGAAGCCTGGGTCAACCACGCCATTCAGGAAGCCGATCTGCTGCTCGCTCTCGGCATGCGCTTCGACGACCGCGTCACCGGCAATCTCAAGACCTACGCGCAGGATGCCAAGAAGATCCACATCGAAATCGATCCCGCCGAGATCAACAAGAACGTCAAGGTGGATGTGGCGCTGGTCGGCGATCTGCGCGAAGTCCTCAAGGAGTTGCTGCCGCGCGTGCAGTCGGTCGATCACACCGACTGGCTGGATTCCATCGACAAGCTGAAGGGCGACTCTGCGGTGCGCGACGTTCAGAAACTTGCCCGACAACGGACATCTCTACGCCGCGCACGTCATCAACGATCTGTGGCGCGAGACTCGCAACAGCAACACCGTCGTCGTGACCGACGTCGGCCAGCACCAGATGTGGGAAGCGCAATACTTCAAGCACGAAAAGCCGCGGTCGTTGATCACCTCAGGCGGCCTCGGAACCATGGGCTTCGCCTTGCCGGCGGCCATCGGAGCCAAGGTGGCGCGTCCGGACTCGGAAGTCTGGGTCATCGTCGGCGACGGCGGCTTCCAGATGACCATGTCGGAACTTGCGACCATTCAGCAGGAAAAGCTGAAGATCAACATCGCGATCATCAACAACGGATTTCTGGGCATGGTGCGGCAGTGGCAGGAATTTTTCTACGAGCGCAACTACGAAGCCACGCCGCTGCTGAATCCCAATTTCGTGAAACTGGCGGAGGCTTACGGCATTCGCAGCATGGCGGTGACCGAGCGCTCGCAGGTGCTGCCGACGGTGCGGGCGGCGCGCGAGCACGACGGCGCCGTGCTGATCGACTTCAAGGTCGAGCAGGAAGACACCGTCTACCCGATGGTCGCGGCCGGTGCGTCGTTGAACGATATGATCCGGCGGCCCAGTCCCATCGTCGAAACTGCTGCGGATGAAAGAAGACGAATAAAGGTAAAAATGCTGAACATCTTTGTGGTGTACGTCGAAAATAAGCCGGGCGTGCTGACCCGTGTGGCGTCGCTGTTCCGCCGCCGCGCCTTCAACATCGATTCGCTGACCGTCGGGCGCACCGAGAAGCCCGAAGTCTCGCGCATGACCATCACGGTCGATACCAATCCGGACCAGGCCAAGCGCATCGAGGCCAATCTTTACAACCTGGTGAACGTGCTGCTGGTCGAGAACATCACTCACGAGCCGGCGATCGCGCGCGACCTGGCCATGATCAAGGTGGCCGCGACTCACGAAGCCCGTTCGCATGTGCTCGAACTGGCCAGTGTGTTCCGCGCCCGCGTGGTGGATGTTGCTCCCGAATCGCTCACCATCGAAATCACCGGTGGCGAAGACAAGATCGACGGCCTGCTGGAAGTGTTGCGTCCTTACGGCGTGGTGGAGATGGTGCGTACCGGTATCGTCGCCATGCGGCGCGGCACGAATTCCGCCAGCGTCAACCCGGCCCAGACGAAGACACCGGAGTCGCCGCCGACGAAGGCGTGTCGTATTCTGTTTGATCATTCTGCGAAGGGCACGGCTTTAGCCGTGCCGCAGAAGGCGCTCGGAGGGCTTCAGCCCGAGGTTTGCTTCGTAGCTGGAGCGAACCTCAGGCGCTAAAGCGCATAGTTCGGCAGTGCGGCACGAGTGAACTCGTGCCCTTCCCATTCGAGGACTAGAGTCCCTCCGATCTGGATTGCTCCAAAGCTTGCTTCAGCAAGTTCCGTACAAATCAAACTGCTCTGTTACCTATCGAAAGGAACACCAATGGCTAAGATGTATCACGAGAAAGATGCCGATGTAGCATTGATCCGGGCGAAGAAAGTCGCCATCATCGGCTACGGATCCCAGGGACACGCCCACGCCCTCAGCCTGAAGGACAGCGGCGTGGACGTGCGAGTCGGATTGCCCGCCAACAGCGAATCACGCGCCAAAGCCAAAGCCAGCGGCCTGACCGTGGGCACTCCCGCCGAAGTGTCGGCCTGGGCCGATGTCATCATGGTGCTGGTGCCGGACACGGTTGCGTCCGAAGTCTACAAAAAAGAAATCGCGCCCAACCTGACCGCCGGAAAGACGCTGATGTTTGCCCACGGCTTCAACATCCGCTTCGGCACCATTACGCCTCCGGCCAACGTCGATGTTTCGATGATTGCCCCCAAGGCGCCCGGACATCGCGTCCGCGAAGTGTTCGTCGAAGGCGGCGGCACACCCGCGCTGCTGGCCATCCACCAGGACGCCACCGGAAAAGCCAAGCAACTCGCGCTCTCCTACGGCAAGGCGATCGGCGCCACTCGCGCCGGCGTGATCGAAACCACATTCGCCGAGGAAACCGAAACCGATCTCTTCGGAGAACAGACGGTGCTGTGCGGCGGCGTCAGCGCGCTGCTGAAAGCAGGATTCGAGACCCTGGTCGAAGCCGGCTACCAGCCCGAGATCGCCTACTTCGAATGTCTGCACGAACTGAAGCTCATCGTGGACCTGATCTATCGCGGCGGCCTCAACTACATGCGCTACTCTGTCAGCGACACCGCCGAATACGGCGACTACACCGCCGGACCGCGCATCGTCACCGAGCAAACCCGCGAGACCATGCGGCAGTTGCTGCGCGAGATCAAAGACGGAACCTTCGCCAAGAAATGGATCAAAGAAAACGAGACCGGCCGCGAATGGTTTGAAGCCACCCGCGAAAAAGAACAGCAACAGCAGATCGAAAAAGTGGGCGAAGAACTGCGAGCCATGATGACCTTCCTCGATCCGGTCACCATCAAGCAAACCAGCAAGCGCACCAAAGTCCCCGCGTAGTCTCGATAAATGGCGGCGCTGTTCAGTAGAGAGCGCCGCCACCTTGTCTTTAACTGAGAACCGAGAACTGGAAACTGACTACTGGGGTTTACTATCTCGGTTTTGCCTGCAATCGCCACGACAATCAGGCCATGCTACTGAGGCTTATCCTTGCGGCGACGATCCCAGAACCAGGCCGACTTCCTCTTGGTTGGTCCTTGCATTTCTTGGTTTCTAAAGACCAGTAGTCAGTTTCTAGTTCTCAGTTCTTAGTTGACATCCCGCCCTCGTCCCCGCCAAACTGTATAGGCGAACAAATAGCGAAACTATACTCCCTCCAGCCAGGGGCGATGTTCATCGAACTCCATTCCCGCTCGGCCTTCAGTTTTCTCGAAGGCGCCTCCCTGCCCGAGGACCTGATCGCCGCGTGCCACGCACCTGCAGATGCCGGCCATGGCGCTGCTCGACCGCGACGGCGTCTATGGCGCGCCCCGTTTCTACATGGCAGCCAAAAAAGCCAGGGATCAAGGCGCATATGGGAGCGGAAGTGACCAGTGAAATTTCAGATTTCAGATTTCAGATTGAAGATTTAAAACCAGGAAAATCCGAATCAATCTGCAATCTGAAATCTAAAATCTGCAATTTCTTTCGCCTTCCTCTCCTCGTCTCCTCCCGCGCCGGCTACCAGAATCTTTGCCGTCTGATCACCAAAATGAAGCTGCGCGCGCAGAAAGGCGAAGGCGCTGTCCGCGAGGAGGAACTGCAGGAACATGCTGCCGGGCTGATCTGCCTGACCGGCGGCGATGACGGACCGCTGGCCACCGCGCTGGCTCATGGCGGCATGGAAGAAGCACGACGCTCGGTGGAATGCCTGACCGGCATCTTTGGCCACGACAATGTTTACGTGGAACTGCAGCGCCATTTTCATCGCCAGCAGGAAGCGCGCAATCGCGCCGCCATCGAAATTGCCCGCTCGCTCAAACTCCCGCTGCTGGCGACCAATGGTGTCTGCTATGCGACGCCGCAGGAGCGTGAACTCTGCGATGTCTTCACCGCCATTCGAAATCACAACACGCTGGCCACTGCCGGACGCCTGCTGGCGCGCAACTCCGAGCGTCATCTGAAATCGCCGCAGCAGATGCAGCAGCTTTTCGCCGACCTGCCCGAGGCCCTGGCCAATACGGTGGAACTTTCCTCCCGGCTCGAATTCACGCTCGAAGCTCTGGGATATGAATTCCCCAAATATCCCGTGCCGGAAGGCGAGACCATGATGTCGTTCCTGCGCGAACGCACCCGGGAAGGCTTTCAACAGCGCTATGGACGGTCAGACGCCGGCCTCAAAAGCCGCGCCCAGCGCCAGATTGAGCGCGAACTGGCGCTGATCGAAAAACTCGAAGCTGGCCGGCTATTTTCTGATTGTCTGGGACCTGGTCCGCTTCTGCCGCGAGCAAAACATTCTGGTGCAGGGACGCGGCTCGGCCGCCAACAGCGCGGTCTGCTATTCGCTCGGCATCACCGCGGTCGATCCCATCGGCATGGAGTTGCTCTTCGAACGCTTTCTTTCCGAAGAGCGCGGCGAGTGGCCCGACATCGATCTCGATCTGCCCAGCGGCGACCAGCGCGAGCGCGTCATTCAATATCTGTACAAACGTTACGGCGAACGCGGCGCCGCCATGACCGCCAACGTCATCACCTATCGCAGTCGCATGGCGGGACGCGAAATGGGCAAGGCGCTGGGCTTCGATCCCGAAACTCTGGACAAAGTTTCCACCGCCGTCTCCACCTGGGAATATCGCGACGCTCATGACACGCTCGACCATCGCTTCCACGATGCCGGGTTGGATCTGCGTCATCCGCGCCTGCGCAAATATTTCGAGTTGTGCGAAGCGGTGCAGGATTTGCCGCGCCATCTCGGACAGCATTCCGGCGGCATGGTCATCTGCCAGGGACAACTCGATTCCGTGGTGCCGCTCGAACCCGCATCCATGCCGGGCCGCGTCGTGGTGCAGTGGGACAAGGAAGACTGCGCCGACCTCGGCATCATCAAAGTGGACTTGCTCGGCCTGGGCATGATGGCGGTGCTCGAAGATTCCATCACGCTCATTCGCGATCACTATGGCGAAGAAGTGGATCTCGCCCATCTGCCGGCGGACGATCCCACGGTTTACGCCACGCTGCAAAAGGCCGACACCATCGGCATGTTCCAGGTCGAAAGCCGCGCCCAGATGTCGTGCCTGCCGCGCCTGCGTCCCAAAAAGTTTTACGACATCGTGGTGCAGGTCGCCATCATTCGTCCCGGGCCGATCGTGGGGCAGATGGTGAATCCCTTTTTGCAGCGCCGCATGGGACGCGAACAGATTACTTATCCGCATCCTTCGCTCGAGCCGGTGCTGAAGCGCACCTTGGGCGTCCCGCTTTTTCAGGAACAGTTGCTGCGCATGGCCATGGTGGTCGCCGACTTCAGCGGCGGCGAGGCGGAAGAGTTGCGCCGCGCCATGGGATTCAAGCGCTCGGAAAAGCGCATGAAGGAAATCGAAGCCAAGCTTCGCGCCGGCATGGAGCGCAACGGCATTTCACGCGAGGCCCAGGAGCAGATCGTTCTTTCGATCACTTCTTTCGCGCTCTACGGATTTCCCGAGTCCCACGCCGCCAGCTTCGCACTGATCGCCTACGCCAGCGCCTATCTGAAGTGTCATTACCTGGCCGCGTTCACCGCCGCCCTGCTCAATAACCAGCCCATGGGCTTTTACCGTCCCGCAACAATTGTGAAAGATGCGCAGCGCCACGGGCTGAAAATATTTCCCATCGATGTGATGAAGTCGGAGTGGGAGTGCACGTCGTGGAAAGTCGTCGGTCGTCAGTCGTCAGTCGTCAGCACGGCCGTTGGTCCGTCATTGGTCATTGGTCGTTGGTCGTTGGCCAGGAAGGTGACCCGGAAGGCGACGAAGAAGATGACGACGAAGATGCCGCGGAGCTCGGCCGACTCAGCCGCGGAGCGGCGAGAGAATAAAGCCCACGGCGTAAGCCGTGGGTCAGAAGCAGAAGTGAGCAAAGCCCCGGAGGGGCGAAAGAAACTACCCTCGCCAACGGTGGGCGGGACGCCCACCGGACAGCCGGCGGGACGCCGGCGCTACGCCTCGGCCTTCGTTATGTCCGCGGACTGCGGGAAGACGCTGGCCGCGCCATCGTTCGCCAACGCAACCTCGCGCCGTTCACTTCTATTCACGATCTCATCCATCGCGTTCCTGAATTGCGCAAGGATGAACTGAATACGCTGGCGGAAATTGGGGCTTTGAATTCATCGGGCTTCACTCAAGAAAACAGAAAGAATTTCAGAATGTAGATCCCAGATTGCAGATCGAAGCTCCGACCAACTGGAAATCCACAATCTGGAAATCTGCAATCTCCTCCATCGCCGCGACGCCCTCTGGCAGATCGAACGCTCCGTCCGTCACTCCGGACCATTGCTCGACGAACTTCCCGAGCCTGATGCCAAATCTCCGCTGCGTCCTATGAATCCGGAAGAGCGATTGGTGGCCGATTTCCGTGGCACCGGCATGACCGTGGGCCCGCATCCCATGGCCTATCACCGCGAACGCATGGACACATCGGCGTTCGCAAAGCCAGCGATCTTGCCAGTATTCCCAACGGAAAGTATCTTCGCATTGGAGGATGCGTCATCGCCCGCCAGCGTCCCGGAACCGCTAAAGGTTTTGTTTTTCTCAGTCTCGAGGACGAAACCGGAGTCGCCAATGCCATCATCATGCCTGACCTGTTTCAGAAAAATCGTCTGTTGGTGACTTCTGAACAGTTCCTAATGGTGGAAGGCATCCTGCAGAATCAGGATAACGTTATCTCGGTCAAAGCGCAGCGCGTCATGCCGCTATCGATCACCAAGGCCGAGACCAGTTCTCACGATTTTTACTAGTGACCATGTAAGCGATTACCAAAATTGTTCCGAATAAATCAATATTTTTCTCGCTTCTCCTCTCCCTCATCCACACTCATTCGGTTTATGATTGAGTTGTTCATTCGCCACAATCAATTAGGACCCCTCTCGGTTCGTCCCACGTGTCTGTGGCTCATTCATCGGTTCGGGGCATCGCTGAACTTTGGTCTAATTTTTTAAGGAGTATCCGATCATGGCCCGCGCAAAAACCTCTGGTAACGGAAGCACCCGCAAAAAGCAGGTTGCCACCACGCCTGCCGTCAATCCGGTTGAAACCCAAAAGACTTCGCCACCGACCGACCTGGAATTGGAAATCCGCCGTCGCGCGTACGAACTTTACGAGCAGCGGGGATACACTCCGGGCCACGAAAACGAGGATTGGCTGGTCGCCGAGCAGGAAGTTCTCGCTCGTTTCGATCAACACCAGCAGAGCGCTTAGGTTCAACGGACCACGTGGGGACAGCCGCCCTCGGCTGTCCAGTCGAGCGAAGCTCGACAGAGCTTTGCGGCAATGGTACGGCGGACTTCCGGTCCGCCGGACAGCCCTCGGGTAACCCTGTTCCCACATGGTTCGTCTGTCCTACTGATTGAGCGATTCCCCTTCTCCGGTTGCCTCAGCCCGCCGTTTCTGAAAAAATACTCATTCGGGTTCCCCCATGTCACAAATTGGCAGTTTTGCGCTCTTGCTCGCGCTGGCACTGAGTGCCTACTCGTTCCTCGCGGGTGTGCTGGCATTGGCTCGCCCAGGCGCGGGTTCGGAACGGCTGGGCGAAACTGCGCGGCGCGCCGGCATTGCCACTTTCGCGGTGGTGTTTCTTGCCGCGCTCGTCCTGGTCATCTCCGCCTTCCAGGATAATTTCTCCATCGCCTACATCTATCACCACAGCAATCGCGATCTCCCTGCGCCGTACAAGTTCGCTACGCTCTGGTCGGGACAGGAAGGCTCGCTGCTGTTCTGGTCGTTGTTGCTTGCGGCTTACGGATTCGTTCTGCGCTTGCGGCACAAGACTGATGCCCGGCTTTTCGCCTACGCCTCCGCGATCATCGCCGCGGTGCAGATTTTCTTTCTGCTGCTGCTGAATTTCGCCGCCCATCCGTTTGCTCTCATGACGGGCGAGTTGCCCGCCGACGGCGCCGGACTGAATCCGCTGCTGCAATATCCCGAGATGGTGATCCATCCGCCCATGCTTTATCTGGGATATGTGGGCTTCACCGTGCCCTTCGCTTTCGCGCTGGGCGCGCTGATCATGCGCTATCCCGGCGAAAAGTGGATTCAGCATCACCCGCCGCTGGACCATGGTGACCTGGGGCTTCCTGACCTGCGGCGTCTTTCTCGGCGCGCACTGGGCCTATTCAGTGCTGGGCTGGGGCGGCTACTGGGGATGGGATCCGGTCGAGAACGCTTCGCTCATGCCCTGGCTGACCGGCACCGCGTTTCTGCATTCGGTGATGATGCAGGAAAAGCGCGGCATGCTGAAGATGTGGAACATGTGGCTGATCTTCGCCACCTTCTGGCTGGCGATTTTGGGAACGTTCCTGACGCGCAGCGGAATCATCAGTTCGGTGCATGCCTTCGCGCAGTCTTCCATCGGCGGACTGGTTCAAGTGGTTTCTGCTGATCACGCTCGCGACATTTACCTTCTTCTTTTTCAAGAACAAATCGCACCTGCGCAGCGAGCACAAACTGGAGTCGCTGATTTCGCGCGAGTCGAGTTTCCTGTTCAACAACCTGCTGTTGCTGCTGGCTTGCTTCACCGTGCTGTGGGGAACGTGGTTCCCGCTGATCTCGGAGTGGGTGCAGGGCAACAAGGTCACGGTCGGCCCGCCCTTCTATAACAAGGTAGCGATTCCGGTTGCGCTGCTGCTGCTGCTGCTGACCGCGGTGGGCCCGCTGCTGGCCTGGCGCAAGACTTCGCTTCGAGAGCCTGAAGCGCAACTTCATGTGGCCGGCGCTGGGCGCGCTCGCAGTCGGCGATTCTGATGATCAGCTTCGGCGTTCGTCCCGTGGACCGACATCGCTTACTTCTACTCGCTGATGGCCGCCATGCTCTCGGCGCTGGTGGCGTTCACCGTGGCTTCGGAATTTATTCGCGGCGGCCGCGTGATCTCGCGCCACACCGGGCAGAACCTGCTGGCCTCGATGGTGCACCTGTTCCATCGCAACACTCGCCGCTACGGCGGCTACATCGTGCACTTCGGCGTGGCGGTGGTCATCATCGGAATCCTGGGCACGCCTTTCAATCAGGACAAAGAAAAGGAAATGGGCTTTGGCGACAAGATGACCATCGGCCCTTACACCCTGGTCTGCGAGTCCTACACGCAGGATGACAATCCGAATTACAGCAACGAGTGGGCCATCATCAACGTCTTCAAGGGCGATCGCAAGATCGAGACCATGTATCCCGAGCGGCGCTTCTACAAAGCCAGCCAGCAGCCGCAGACCCTGCCGCGAATTCGCTCCACCTACAAAGAAGATCTTTATCTGACTTACGAAGGGCTGAATCGAGCAGACCGGACGTCCCATCATCAAGGCGCACCTGAACCCGCTGGTGATGTGGATCTGGGTGGGCGTGCTGATCATGATCGTCGGAACCGTCCTTGCTCTGATTCCGAACGCCGCGCCGGTGCGGGTGACCGCTCCGGCCCGGATTCAACCTGCTCCGGTGGGAGCGGGAGACTGATTGGAGCTCAGAGCAAGGCGGTCGTCGATCGTCAGTCGCCAGCTGAGCCGTGCTGACGACTGACGACCGACGACTGAACGACTGAAACTGAATCTGAAATTATGAAGTCGCTGCCCAATTCCGCGTCGCGCAGCTTGCAGGCGGTATTGCTCTGCCTGGCCGTGTTTGCCTTCCTCGGCGCCAGCGACGAAGGGGCACGCTTCAACAGTCTGGGCCACAAGCTGATGTGCGTCTGTGGCTGCAGCCAGATCCTGCTCGAGTGCAACCACGTCGGCTGCACTTATTCCGACCGCATGCGCGGCGAACTCATGGCGGGTCTCGATCGCGGCGAAAACGACGATCTGACGCTGCAGGACTTCGTACAGAAATACGGTCCCACGGTGCTGGCCGCGCCGACCGCCACCGGCTTCAACCGGGTCGCGTGGATCATGCCGTTTCTGGCCCTTGTGCTGGGCTTGATGACCACCATCTTTATCGTGCTGGCCTGGAAAAACGGCCGGCGCTGGCCGCTCCGAGGCGGCGGTCTTGCCGGTCAGCGGCGCCGAGCTGGAACGCTTTCGCGACTCAGGCCAGGAAGGACACCGACCTATGACCGTCGCAACTCTCACCTGCATCATGGTGACGCTCTGCGTCCTCTTCTACGTTTTCTATCTTCCCGGAAGATTGCACATGGGACCGGAGAAGACCCGGCTCGCCTATTTGCAGGAGCGCAAGGAAGCGATCTACGAGAACCTGCGCGACCTGAATTTCGAACTTCAGGCCGGCAAGATTCCCGACACGGACTACCAGTCGCTGAAGTCTTCGCTCGAAGAAGAAGCAGCCGGCGTCCTGGCTGAGATGGCCCGGCTGGAGCGGCCTTCCGCAACTCTCTCCTGGAAAAGGAGCGCGAGTTTGAAGCTTTCCCCCAAGATTCTGCGTCGCCGCACTGGCTCTGCTCTGTCGGCGCTGTCCGCCTCAGCGCAAACTCTGAACGGCACGCTCACGAACGGAACCACCGGCAAAGCCCGCCGCCGGCGATGACGTCATTCTGATCAAGCTGGCCCAGGGGATGGAAGAAGCGGCCCGCACCAAGGCCGACGCCAGCGGCCACTTCAGCTTCAAGCTGCCGGACGCCGGCCCGCATCTGATTCGCGCCGTCCACCAGGGCGTGACCTATCACAGCATGGCGCCTCCGGGATCGAACTCGGTCGAAGTGCAGGTCTTCGACGTCTCCAAAAAACTCGACAACATCAGCGTCACCGCCGACGTCATGCGCTTCCAGGCGCAGGGAAACCAGCTGCAAGGCACCCGCCTGTTCGCGGTGAACAACACTTCGACTCCGCCGCGCACCCAGATGAACGATCAGAACTTCGAGTTCTATCTGCCCGACGGCGCGCAGATCGTCGACTCCTCCGCGGAGACCGCCGGCGGACAGCCGCTCAAGACCGATCCGGTTCCGCAGAAAGAAAAGAACCGTTACGCTTTCAATTTCCCGTTGCGTCCTGGCCAGACCCTGTTTCAGGTCGGCTTCGAACTTCCGTACAGCGGCGAGTTGAGCATTGATCCCAAGGCGCTCTATCCGGCGCAGCACTTTGTCGTTATGCTGCCCAAGACCATGCAGTTTGCGGCCAGCGCGGCCGGCGGCTTCGAGTCCCGGGCCAACCCCAAGGAGCCGGGACAATGGTGCAGGTGGCATCGAACACCGAACTGGGACAGCAGTTGGGCTTCAAGATTTCCGGCACCGGGACTTTGAACGAGGGCCGCGACGACAGTGATGGAGGCGGGCCGTCCGCCGATAACGGCGCCGCCGGACGCGATTCCCGTCCCGGCGGAGGACTGGGGCCGCCGATCGACGCTCCCGATCCTCTGGAAAAATATCGCTGGTACATTCTGGGAGGCTTTGCCGTAGTTCTGGCCGCCGGCGCCTTCTACATCACGAATCGGTCTCGTTCTGCCGACTTCGGTCCACAGAAAGATCGCTTGCGACCATCCCGGATTTCGCTGCATCAGATGTGATGTGTCTGACGGTTCTCCCAGGCGACAGCCGGGGGCGGGCCGGTCCGGACTGCTCCTCGAAGCGCTGAAGGAAGAGCTGTTTCAGTTGGAAGTGGAGCACAAGCAAGGCAGCATTTCTCAAGCCGGAATACGAACGCGCCCGGGCTGCCTTGGACCAGACCCTGGAACGAGCCATCAAGCGCGGAGCTTCCCTGCCCCAAAATGCTCCCGCCCGGGATTAGACGCCGGACGCAGTTGACGCATCTCAATTTAAGCGCATATCATTTGCGTCTGTCTCATAGCCAGACGCTTTAAGGACGCGGCCCGCGGGCCGCGAAGTTATTATCCATGGATAAAAAGAAACTGGAGTACTTCAAGAAGAGACTGGAAACGCGGCAGGTAGAACTGCGCCGCATGGTGACTCGCACGGAGCAGGATGGCCGCACCGTGGACGAGGATTCGGCGCAGGACATTGCAGATCGCGCCGCGAGTTCCTACACCAAGGAATTTTTCTTTCACCAGAGCAACAACGACCGCCAGCTTCTGCAGATGGTGGATGGCGCTCTGGAACGCCTGCGCGAAGGCGAATTTGGCGAGTGCATCGCCTGCGGCAAGGAGATCAACGCCAAGCGCCTCGAGGCTGTGCCCTGGACCCGGCACTGCATCGAGTGCCAGGAAAAGCTGGAGCAGGGAATTCTGGAAGAGACCTCGCACTAGCTGACGTCCGAAGCCGCCGGATCCGGCGGCTTTCGTTTTCGAAGCTCGTTAGCCGCCGGATCACTTCGCGCGGCTTTCGCGTTTGACTGAGAACTGGGAATCCAACTGCAAGCTTACGGAGATCTGAAGCAAATCAGAAACAAGGCGTTTGTCGAAAAGTGTCGTCTCGCACACCCGCGCCCCGCAACATCGTGTTAGACTCAAAAACGGTCAATCCACAGCGTTAATCTCAGCAGAAGGGACGTTCGTGCGCGCAGAAACTCGTCATCGACTTAAGGAAGATAGATTCAGCCGGGCCACCATGGGTGCGGCCGAGGCCACCGTTCATTGGTCGGAGGAGCACAAATCAAAGCTCATCGTCGGAGGCCTGATTCTGGCCGTGGTGCTGGCAGTGGGTTTTGGCGGCTGGTACTACCTGAACCAGCAGGACCAGAAAGCCAGCATCCAGTTGAACCAGGCCGTGCGCACGCTCGACACTCCAGTTGCGGCCGGCTGGGAGCTCCCGCCGAACCTGATTTCCCGAGCTTCACTTCCGCCAGGGAACGCACCACCGAAGCCCACAAGCAGTTTCAGGCGATCGTGGACCAGTATCCGCACACCCGCACGGCGGAATTCGCCCGCTATTTCCTCGGCCTCACTTCTTCCCAGTTGGGTGACAATGCCGCCGCGGAGCGAGATTTGAAGAGCGTGGCCTCGACCCACAATGAGGACCTGGCGGCGCTGGCCAAGCTGGCCCTGGCCTCGGTCTATCGCGACACCAACCGCACCAAGGATGCGATCGACTTCTACAACCAGCTGATGGCGAAGCCGACGCGCAGCGTGGGCAAGACGACAGCGCAGATGGAACTGGCGGAAACGTACGAGTCCACCCAGCAGCCGGCCGAGGCCAAACGCATCTACGAGCAGATCCAGAAGGAAAATCCCGCCACCGAAGTGGCCCAATTCGCCACCCAGAAACTGCAGGAGCTGAAGTAGCGGGCGTCGACCAGCCTCCGCGACCTGTCAGGACCTCAGCGTCCACAAGTGCTCTTACTCTTTCGGTTCGTGGTGAAGAGCTTCTTCCACTCCTGGGGAGCGGAGTTGGGTGTGGTCAGGGCGGGCTTCAGAATTCACCGCCACGTGTCTCTGTTCGTCCCATTCCGATTAAAGAAGTCGTGAGGCCGGGGGCGGAGCGCGAGAACTGAATGGCGTTGTCGGCGTCGGTCTTCATTCCCAGAACACTGCCCACGAAGTCGGGCAACCCGTGCGTGAGCCTCGCCTGATACAGCGTGGCGCTGCCCATCACCGCGATCCCCAGGCGGGACGCCGCCGAAAGCAGCGACATCTTTTCTTTCCCGTGCGCTGGTTGACCAGACCATAGGCTTCCGGCATCGCCAGATTGAAAGGGAAGCTGTATGAAGCGGAAGCGGTGGTGCTCGCCTGCCACCTCATCGGCGATTTTCGCCAGCTCAAAGAGATCGATGTAGTCGCGCGAACTGTCGGCCACGCGGAAAGCGCTCCAGGTCGCAACTCCGTAGTACTCGAATTCTGCCTGCCTTCACCAGCTTTTCGAGGGCGGCAAATGCATCTTTCAGACGCTGGCGGAAAACCTCGCGCGACACGTCCGCCAGTTGCGACTCCGGATTGTGGATGTAGAAAAGGTCGATGGTTTCCAGGCCCAGGTTGCGGCGCGAGCGCTCGATCTGGTTTTCAAGATATGCCGGTGACATGCAGTGCATCCCGCCCGCTAATTCCTTGGGATCGAGGACGCCGGTCTCGACGTACTCGCGATGAAAGTACTCGCGCGGGTCCGGGGGCGGATCGCCATCGAAGGAAAGATAGCCGGCCTTGGTGCAGACCAGAACCTCGTCGCGATGGAGTTCGCCGGAGTCCAATCAGTGACTTGATCGCGGCCCCGATATTGCGTTCCGAACGCTGATGACGGTAGTTGATGGCAGTGTCGAGCACGTTGATTCCGGATCTCAGCCCGGACTCAATGGCTGCGATGTAGGCCTGGTCGGCGGCATCGCTGGGCTCGCCGAGATAGGTTCCCAATCCGATGGACGACAGCCAAAGCTGGCTCACTCCCGGCACATGCTCGGCCTGACGAAAGTGGCCGGCATCGCGCAGGTTGGGGAAGCGGTCGCGATAGCGGGCGGTGCCGGCGGCAGAGGCATGTCCGGGGAGCATGGAAAATAGTGTAGCAGCCGTGCAGGGCGTGCTTTTGCGGTCGTTTACAGATGGTCATGTTATAATGACCATGGTCATATGGAGTGGTCATGAAAACAATTGCGGCCGGGCAATTCAAGGCACGATGCTTGCGACTCATGGATGAAGTGCGCGCCACTCGCGAGCCTGTCCTTATCACCAAAAAGGGCCGGCCCGTGGCCAAGTTAGTGCCTGCCGAAAGCCAGCTGGAGGATATTTTCGGCTGCTTAAGAAACGAGATCAAGATCGTGGGAGACATCGAGTCTCCAGTCGTGCCGCTGGAAGACTGGGATGCTTTGAAATGATTCTCCTGGATACTCACGTTCTGGTTTGGCTGGTGGGGCAGCCGGAAAAGCTGTCCAAGGCGGCTGCTTCTGCGATTCGACGGGCCCGCAAGTAGTGACGGGATGGCCATCGCTGATATTACGGTTTGGGAATTGGCGCTTCTCTTTGTCCCGCGGGGTGCTGCGTCGCACGGCACTGTCGAGAACACGGTGCGCAATCTGCTGGACCGGTCAGGAGTCACGGTCAAACCCGTCACAGCCGGAAATTGCGGCGCTGGCCACCCAATTTCCGAACGACTACCCTCACGATCCGGTGGACCGCTCATTGGCGCCACCGCGCGGGCGGAAGGCCTGGCACTGGTCACCCGCGACGAGAACATCCGCAAGTCTCCGCTGCTGAAAACCATCTGGTAGCCATCAGTGCTTTAGCGCCGAGGCTCGCCACTGCCAACCGTCAGCTTGAACAACGAAATGTTGCGGCCGAACGACTGCGTTTTCAAGTCGCGAAATTCCGGAACTTTTTCCTGCAACTCACGCGCCAGTCCAATGTCCCATCCTGCCTGAAATATCCAGACCGTCTGGCCGGGTTTCAAGCCGTAGGCGCTGCACCATTTCATCCCAGCGGCGCGGAAACAAGTTCGCCGTCAAGACATTGGTTTCCGAACTCAGGGAGATTACGCGATGGCCGCCGCAGGAATAAGTCCTGAAGTCGGCAGGCGGCAAGCCGGTGAAGCTGATCTCGGGACAGAGGTAGAACCTGAGTAGAAAGCTGGTCTGGAAATCGACGAAGATCACATCGTCCGGGAGAAACTCTCTGCCGGATCGCATCCATGGCCTGCGTCATGTTGCCGCGGCGCTGGTCTTCACGGCGCATGTAGGGGCGATGCGGCGCGCCGAACACCTGGCAAACTGCAACGATCAGAACGGCAACACCCACGGCGGGAAACAATCGCCTGCGGCGCCAACTTCGCGATCGCCAGGCTGACACCTGCGACTGCAAACGGTATCAGGAATGCCGAGTGCCGGGTTCCGCCGTAGGGATACAGATCCACAATCGCGGCTGCGGCGTTGATCACGAAGGGCAGCAGCAGAAACAAACCCAGCTGCGCCGGAGGAAGGTCGCTTGCGGCCTGTCTCCTCTTTCCCGATCAACAGAAGAACAACACCTGCGATAAAGAGAACGCCCGCGATGTCTCCGACTGCGAGCTGTCCAAACGTGTATTGCAGAACTCCGAAGGTTCTGGCGAAGACGAACCCCAGCAGGTGATCTTTGCCCCAATGAAAGTAGGAGTTCGCCAGCAACACTTGCATGTGCTGCGCCGATGCGCCTGCTTTCAACTTTGAAATCTGGACGAACGCAAAGAAAGACCGAAGAGCCCGAGCGCGCCTGCCTGTCCGGCGATCCAGATGGCAACGATCCGCCGCGACGGGCGATCGCTCACCAGTCGCCACAGCGAATACGCTCCCACCGCTCCGGCGAAGAGGATCGCCGAGAAATGCGTCAGCATGGCGAGATAGAGAAAGATGAAGAAGGCCGACCATCTTCCCGGCGGAATTCTCGCTCAGCGCAAGCTCAAGCATGTAGGCCGCGGCCATCATGAAGCACAGCAGCAGCGGGTACTGGCGTACTTCGGCAGACAGCTCGACGAACACCGGAAGCAGGCCCACCAGGATGAAGCCGATCCAGCCCACGGTGGGACCCAGAAGCCGGGTGAGCCAGCGGAAGAATATCCAGCAGAAGATCGTGCCCGCGATCACCGACGGCAAGCGAAGGAACAACTCCGACGTTCCCAACTTCCGCCACACGTGCAGGAACAAAATCAGCAGGGGAGGATGAGCCAGAGTGAGACTCGTACTGGTAGGCCTCCGCCAGCGAGGATTTGTTGGCGGCCAGAAAGTGCATGGCCTCGTCGAGATTGAGGAAGGTGCCGGAGGCTTTCCAGAGGCGGAGCAGAAACGCCAGCAGACAGCACGACCCGGGCCGACGGTCGAATCGATTTTCCGGCGTGTCGGAACTTTCAGTCATGGGGCAAAGCGATCATGATACCCGGACGGGCTTCGAATGTAGGCGCGAGCGTCCCGCTCGTGCGGCGGCGCCGCAAAGTGAAGACTGAGAATCGAACAGACTGGACGAAGCGAGAGCCAAGATCAACGGCGGCGGACAGGAGTGTCCGCCCCACACGCCCTTTCCTTGACACCCCTTCTCACGGCCTTTATTCTTTAACTTACTTCCTGGAGAACTTGCTCTTCAGAGCGTGCTTCCGCGGGTCTTCGCGGTACGAATTAGCAGCGCGGGGGGTGCCTGATGTTCATCGAAATCCACGAACTTGAGCTGCATCCCATTGATTTCGAAGAGGAAATTCGTCCGGGTGTGCTTGACTTGGGCGAGGACCTGCGACAGGTAGAAGCGCTGCACACCGCCGGACGCGCTCAACTGGTCGAGGAGCAGCACGGCAAGCATAAGATAGTAAAGGACATACGTCTCAACGGCAGCCTGAAGACCCGGGTTGAAATGACCTGCGCCCGCTGCCTGGAACCGGTTTCGCAGGACGTGGCGCACAAGTTCGATTTGCTGTATCGCCCGCAGGGGGCCGATGCGGGACGGGAAGAGCTTTCCGTCACCACCGCCGAGGCCGAGGTCAGCTATTATCAGGGTGAGGGATTGCAGCTGGAAGATGTTCTGCAGGAGCAGGTTCTGCTGGCGCTTCCGCTCAAGGCGATTTGCCGCGATGACTGCAAGGGACTTTGTCCGCACTGCGGCAAGAACCTGAATGCGGAACAATGCACCTGCGCCGAACCGCTGGAGGATCCGCGCTGGTCGGCGCTGAAAGATATTCGCGGCAAGCTGGACCACTGATCCGGCTGAATAGAATTCGATTGAAGAAAGTAACCGAGGAATCGAATGCCTAATCCAAAACGGCGACACTCCCAAACAGCGCACCAGCACTCGTCGCGCTCATGACGCACTGAAGAGCCACTCGCTCTCCGAGTGCCCCAACTGCCACGAGCGCAAGATGCCGCACCGCGCCTGCCCCAAGTGCGGCTACTACAAAGGCCGCGAAGTTCTGGACGTCAAAGAAGCCAGCTAGCCTGAACTCTCCATGCCAAGCGTCATAGCCTTGGACGCGATGGGTTCGGACCGGGCGCCGAAACCTGAGATCGAAGGTGCGATTCAGGCGGCCCGGCACCACGGCGTTCACGTCCTTCTTGTCGGCAACGAAGAAGAACTGCGGGCCGAGCTGTCTCTCCATCCCGCCGCCGCCGGACTTCCCATTGAAGTCGTCCACGCCAGCGAAGTCATCACCATGGACGACAAGGCCGTCCAGGCCGTCCGCTCCAAGCGCGATTCCTCCATTCACGTCGGCGTCCGGCTGGTGCGCGAAGGCCGCGCCGCCGGCTTTGTGACCGCCGGCAACACCGGCGCGGCCATGGCCACGGCAAAAATGGTGCTGGGCGGGATCCCGGGAGTGGATCGTCCGGCGCTGGCCGCGGTTTTTCCCACCGCCGTGAGCACGGTCGCCATCCTGCTCGATGTCGGCGCCAACGTCGATTGCAAGCCGGAGAATCTCGAACAGTTCGCGGTCATGGGCGAAATCTACTTTCGCAGCATGTTCGGCACGCGGCGTCCGCGCGTGGGTTTGCTTTCGATCGGCGAAGAAGAGAGCAAGGGCAACGAACTGACCCGCGAATCCTTCCAGCTGCTGAAGCAGCTGCCGCTGAATTTCATCGGCAACGTGGAAGGTCGCGATATCTACAGCGGCAAGGTGGACGTGATCGTCGCCGACGGCTTCGTCGGCAACGTGGCGCTGAAAACTTCGGAAGGCGTGGCCAACCTGGTGCGCGCCACGCTGAAAGAAACTCTGAAGGCCACCATCACGCGCCAGGTGGGATACCTGCTGTCGCGCAGCGCCTTCGCCGATTTCAAAAAGCGCCTCGACCACACCGAATACGGCGGCGCGCCGCTGCTGGGCGTGCGCGGCGTGTGCTTCATCACGCACGGATCGTCGAATACGAATGCGATCAAGAATGCCCTGCGCGTGGCCGCCGAATTCGCCGAGCGCAATATCAACGACAAGATTGCGAAAGAAGTGGCGGGATTAAGGCCCTCAGGTGCCGGTAAGACGAACACGTAGGCCCAGACGTCCTCGTCCGGGCGGGCGAGCGAAGCTCGCCTAGGGTTCGCAGCCGTTGCGATCACGGTCGAAGTCAAGTTAGCCGAGCTTCGCTCGGCCGGGCAGGGCTGAGGGACACCTGCCCCTACGTAAAGCAAAACACTATGACTCATCGCAATCCATCGCTTTCCTCTTTCCCGGGCAGGGATCTCAGGCCGTCGGCATGGGCAAAGAACTCGCGGACAAATATCCCGTCGCCCGGCAGACTTTCGACGAAGCCGATGAAGCCCTCGGCTACAAGCTGTCACAACTATGCTTCGAAGGTCCGGAAGAAAAACTGCGGTTGACGGAAATCACGCAGCCCGCAATTCTGACCGCGTCGGTCGCTGCCTGGCGAGTCCTGCAGCGAGAAGGGCGTAAACCCAGGCTTTGTCGCCGGACACAGCCTGGGCGAATACTCCGCCAACGTCGCCGCCGGCACGATAAGTTTTGCCGATGCCGTACGCACCGTGCGCAATCGCGGCAAGTATATGCAGGAGGCCGTCCCGGTCGGCGTCGGCGCAATGGCCGCGATCTTGGGATGGATCTGGAGAAAGTCACGGCCGTGTGCGCCGATGCCGCCCAGGGCGAAGTATGCGAACCCGCGAACATCAATTCGGCGGAGCAGATCGTAATTTCCGGCCATGCTGCCGCCGTCGAGCGCGCCACCAAAATCGCCAGCGAGCGCGGCGCCAAGCGCGCCGATCATGCTGTCAGGTCAGCGCGCCTTTCCACTGTTCGCTGATGAAGCCGGCCCAGGATCGGCTGGCAGCGGACTCTGCAAGTCTCTGGGATTTCAGAAGCCCGCGGTTCCGATCGTGTGCAACGTCGACGCGGCGGCAATCGAAGACGCCGATCCGTGCACGCGATGCGCTGATTCGGCAGGTTACCGGCGCGGTGAAGTGGGACCAGTCAGTGCGCCTGTTGATCGCGAAGGGAATCCAGACATTCGTGGAAGTTGGTCCAGGCAAAGTGCTGTCCGGGCTGATGCGTCAGATCGACCGCTCGAAGACCAGTCTCAACGTGAGCGATGAAGCGTCGCTGCAAAAAACTCTGGAAGCCCTCGCCGCGAAACCGGCTTAAGCTGACTCAAGCTGCCGGAGCAGTCTCCTCGCCCGACACCAAGGCCGACTCGTTCTTGCCAGTTGGCGTCAGCAAAGGCCAGCCTCGCCGCAACACGTAGTCAAGCCAGGCACCCGCCATCTGCGAAGTCAGGACAGCCGCCAGCACCAGCGTCGTGTAGAACTGTCGGGCTGATGATGCCGGCATCAAAAGCCACGCTGGCCAGCACGATGCCCGGCCCTCCGCGCGCGTTGGTGGTGATCGCAAGATTGACCAGATCGAGGCCTCGAAATCCTGCGAGACGCCCGGCGAACGAAACCGAAAGAATCTTCACTACGCAACTTCCGATGAGGAACGCGGCGACCATCCACAACGAGAAGCCGCGAACCAGGTCGAGTTTCAGTCCCACGATCGCGAAGTACAGCGGAACGAAGAATGCGAACGACACCTTCCCGATTGCGTCGAGCGCTTCTGCAAATAATCTGCGTTTGGTGTGGACCACGGCGAAGCCCGCAAGAAAAGCGGCAAACACCAGGCTCACGTTGAGCGCCCCCGCCACTACGCAATATCCGAGAAGAACGGCCAACGCGTAAGCCACCGGCGAGTGTTTCGCGAACACATTGAAGCGCGATTTGTTGATGCGCTTGATGGCCCGGGGAACAATCGTGAGGCCGAGTCCGAAGAATCCTACGGTCGCGATCAGGTGATAGGCCAGTTGCCGCGGGTTGAGCGCCGTTTTCCCCGCCATCGCCGTGGCCACGGCCAGCGCCAGCCACAGGACGATGTCTTCCAACACAGCCACGCCCAGAACCAGGCGCGCAAATCGGGTGTGCAGGATTTTCAGGTCGGAGAAAATCTTCGAAACCACCGGGACCGACGTCACCGCGACTCCGACCGCGAGAATGATGATCAGAGAAATGCGATTACCATTCGGACCGGCCAGCGCAGGACCAATCAGAGCACGGCCCCAGCACCAGCCCGAGAACGAACGGAATTCCCGTGCCCACGATGGCCAGCCAACTCACTTCGCGGCGTTCTTCGCGGGTAAACAACTGGCGGGCCTCTGCTCCGGACAGAAACATCAGCAGGAGCAGGCCGAGCCAGTAGACAAAATTCAGAATGTTCGCTTGCTGCTTGATGGCTTCCATCAGGCCTGACGCGAATGGCAATCGGCCAATGAGAGCGGGACCCAGCACCACGCCCGGCGAGGATTTCGCCAACCACTTTCGGTTGCCGGAGTTTCACGAAGAGGTAGCCGAGCAACTGCGCCATCCCGACCAGTATCAGGAGAATGAAGAGAATCGAAGTCAGATCGGAGTTAGACACGCTGGGCTCTCCGGCGCGTGTGAGATGCCGCCGAGCCAGCGAAAGGTTTGTAAGGGGAAGCCTTTGAAACTATTGCAGGATTTAGCGAAACAGAAGCTCGCAAGGCGGAGGGCTCAAGGTCTTGTCGGATTTTTCCACCCACAATTGGGCGTGCTCGGCGCGGTCGTTGACGATGACATCTACCACCACCCCGCTGGCTCCGCTCGAGCAGGTGCTGGCGCCATTCACTTTGTAGGTGTTGATGATGCCCCACTGCCCGCCGGTACCCCAGTCCTGGGTGAACTGGTTAAGAGAATATCTGGAATATTTCGCGGGATGCTCTTTCCATTGCGGATCGGCAAAATAGATGCCGTAGGCCGTCTCGTAGTCTTTACTCTTGAGCGCAGCAAAGAATTTGCCCACCACGCGCTCTTCCGACCAGTAACGATTCATCCACACCACCGCCGCCAGAACGACGACGACGACTGCAGCGACGAGGATCTTGATCTTGCGCCGGCGCGCCGGTCCCGGATCGTACGGCTTGGCATCCAGCAAAGTCATTCTCTAAGCATAATAGACTTCGGGATGAAGGTAAAAGTTCCCTGTGTCATTGAGCGGAGAAACTGCTTCGCAGCAAGCAGTTTGATCGAGACCTTTGCGGTTAAAGATCTTGGTCTTCGCAGCCAAATCAATAGGACAGAAATCTTAAACCGCAAAGTTCGCAAAGAATTCCGCAAAGAGCGCAAAGGAATCGCTGAGGTGAAATCAGGACATTAACGTTCACAAGCGTGCGCTTGAACAGTGGCGTCGCGATGCTGAGGGCGACCACCGCGAACAGCGACAGATAAATAATGTCCGGCACGATGGCCGACAATCCGGCTTCTTTCAGCAGCAGAGTCTTGAAGCCATGGACCGCAAAAGTGAAGGGATCGACTTTAGCAATTCCGCGCAGCCACCACGGGAAAGCCTGTATCGGATAGACCGCACCGCTGGGGAAAAAGAGCAGCGTATTCAGGATGCCAAAGATCGCCCGTGGCACCAGTGGATCATCCACCCGGACAACCAGCAGAAACATCATCGTATTCAACGCCGCCGCCGTCAGCATGATCATCAGCAACAAACCCAGCGCGGTGGAGAAGCTGAAAAGCGTGCCCACGCCTGCCAGCAGACATCCCACCACGGTGATGACCACTCCCACCATGATCGCCTTCACCACGCTGGCGGCGTTGAGTCCCAGAACCAGTTCGGCTTTGGTGATGGGAGTCACCAGATAGCCTTCATGAACGCCGCGGGCCTTGTCGTCGATGTAGAGCATGCCGCCGCCGATCATCACGGACATGAATATGGCCAGCGTGATCGAGCCCGGCAGCAGAAATTTCATGTATTCGATGTAGGGATATAGCTCGACAATCTGCAGCACGGTTTTCTGCAAGAGCCGCGGCTCGACCACGGGATTATTCAGCGCGGCGGTGATCTGGCTGAGCGAATCCTCGAGAGCCGCGCTCATGAAGTTGTCGCTGTTATCCACCACCAGCGCGATTTGCGGCCGGTCTTGTTCGTAAACCCGGCGAGAGTATTGCGGAGGAATGATGACCGCGCCCTCGAGCTTCCCATTCCGTACGTCTTCCATCGCCTGCTTCGGATCACTGTAGTAAACCGGCAAGAAGGTCCGCATGTTGGAGCGGACCGAATCAAAAGCTTCGCGAATTTTCAGCGCCTGGGTTCCGCCGTCCTGATCGACCAGCCCCAATCGCGCATCGCGTATCTTTCCGCCGAATGCGTTGCCCAGCACGATGAGCTGTACCAGGGGGAAAATCATCGACACCATCATCAGCGCCGGGGAGCGGAAAAATTTCCGCATTTCACGTTCGACAATTGCCAACATCCGGTTCATGGCTGCGTCCCTGGTCTGGGCGGCATCACAAAGCTGTGCGCTTTTACCAGTTCGTCGCGCAATTGCCGGCCCGTGTAATGGACGAATACGTCGTCCAGGCTGGTGTTCTGTACGGACAGCGATTTCACCGTAACGCCAGCGTGCACCGCCGTTTCTACCAGTTCCGTCGTGGTGCGCGATCCATCGCCGGTCAGCACCCGGTACATTCCCGCACCTTCATGCTGCACCGAAGTGACGCCATTGAGTTCGTGCAAGGTCTTCTCCCAATCCGCAGGAGCATTGTCGAACTGCGCTTCAATCACATTCGATCCCGGCACGCTGGCCTTCAGCGCCGGAGGTGTATCGAGCGCCACCAGCTTGCCGTGGTCCACGATGGCGATGCGATCGCACAGCCGATCGGCTTCGTCCATGTAGTGCGTGGTGATCAGGATCGTGAGCTGGCGGTGCGACTTGATATTCGTAAGCATCTCCCAGACGGCCACGCGGGAGACGGGATCGAGACCGGTCGTAGGCTCATCCAGAAAAAATATTCGCGGGCTGTGCACCAGCCCACGCGCAATCTCCAACCGCCGCCGCATGCCGCCGGAGAGCGTCTTGGTCTGCGCACCGCGCCATTTGGTCAGGTCAACGAGTTCCAGCAATTCATCGATTGCAGCTTTTCGTTTCTGCGCCGGAACGTCGTAGAGCTTGGCGTAAATATTCATGTTTTCCTCGATGGTCAGATCGAGGTCGCTGGTGAGAGCCTGAGGAATCACGCCGATGGTGCGGCGAACGTCGTCGGGGTCCTGTCATCACATCGTGCCCACCAACGCGGGCCGCTCCGCCGGTGATCGGAATGAGCGTGGTCATCATGCGGATCAGCGTGGATTTCCCCGCTCCATTCGGCCCCAGCAGTCCAAAGATTTCTTCTTCTTTCACGTTGAAGGTGACGTCATCGACGGCCGTGAACTCGCCATACTTCTTGACGATATGGTCCACTTCGATGGCATTGCCCGGGTTGATGGGCTTGGCCCGACCATCGGTCGAGGGCTGGCTGGCGCCGGAAGCCCCATTCGGTTTGAAGTCAGCAACCATGTTGTACCGTCAATTCAACTCCATCTGAGAACTGAGAACTAATTTCTGGGAACTGATCTTCAATCCAGAAATTGCTTACTTCTTATCGGCCGTGTTCGCAATCGACGGTTTCAACTGGTCCGGTGAAACCAGAACCTCAGCCGTCATGCCGGGTACGTACGCGCCCTTGGGATTGTCGAGACGAACTTTGAGCACAATCGTCCGAATGTCGCGCTTACGCCGGCTCACGTCGCGCTGAGTGGCAAAGTCAGCTTCCGGAGCTTTGAAGAAAACTTTGCCGGAAGTGATGGTCCCGCCGGGCAGTCGAATGCGCAGCGTGTCTCCGAGTCCGATGTTGTCCGACTCCGTTTCCGGAATCGCGGCACGCACCCAGGTGTCGCTCAAGTCCACCAGAGTGATGATTGGCTGGCCCGCGGTCAGCACTTCGCCTTCGCGGGCGGCGCGAACTGAAACGGTGCCGTTCAACGGCGCGTAAATCTTGGTGTAGCCCAGCCGCACTTCAGCTTCTTTCAGTTGGGCTTCTGCATTGGCCAGCTGTCCGCGCGTCGATTGCACCGTGCTGGCAGCCGCATGCGCCTGATGGGTATTGGCGACAGCCGTATTCAGATCGGCATCGGCCGCGCTCACCTGGTCCTTCAAAGATTGCACGGTCGCCTGCTGCGCTTTCAGATTGCTTTCCGCCTGCACCCGCTCCTGGTCCGATGCGACTCCCTGTTTCGCCAGTTCGATCATGCGGCGGCTATCGCTTTCGGTCCGTTGCAGCATGGCTTCCGCCTGCAACAACTGGGCGCGGGACGATTGCAGTCTCGACTGGGCATTCACCACGCCGCTCGAGGTCGAACCGTGAGTGGCTTCGCTGGTGGCCTGGGTGGCAGAAACCTGCGAACGCAGGCTGTCAATCATGGCCGCGGCTGCGCGAGCTTCAGCTTCCAGCTCCGAAGGATCGAGTATCGCGATCAGGTCTCCCTGTTTGACCTGCGTACCTTCGTCCACCAGCAATTTCAAAATTCGTCCCTGAATTTGCGGGCTGACGATAATCTGGTTCGAATCCACGGTGCCGATCAGTATCAGATCGTTGGAGCGCGGCGTGGAAAGCAGGTAGTACGCCGTCGCCGCGACCAGAATGATCCCAAGCAGAATCAGAAACTTGTTACGCGCGTTCAATTGCGTGCTCCTTCAGAAGCCGGTTGCTGGCGGAACAGCGCCGCCGAAATGAAATCCAGAACCGCGGCCCGCCGGGCGGCCACAAGTTCCGGCGCCAGGGGATCGATCCCTTTGACCATGCGCAAAACTGGCGCATTGGTGAAATGAAAAACGATGATCGCGATCATCGAGGGAACAAAGTGCAAGGGATCCACGGGACGGAAGTCTCCCGTCGCCTGGCCTTCCTCGATCACGGATGCAACTCTGCCGAAAAGCGGAACGAAGTATTGCTTCGAAATGCGCTTCAAGTGTGGTGCCGCCTTGCCGCGCGCCGCGCGCATCATTTCGCTCTGCGTAATTCTGGGATAAAGCGGATGACTGGCGATGTAGTCAAAGTGCGCGCCCACGTAGGCCAGCAACTTTTCGCGCGGCGGCAGATCGCTGGAAAGCGCTGCCTGTGATGCTGTCCCTCAATCCTCCGAACACATGGTCGAGCACCGCGCCGTAAAGCGTTTCTTTGTCCTTGAAGTAGTAATAGAGCAGGGCCTTGTTGACGCCGGCGGCGCGCGCAATTGCATCGGTGCGCGCTCCGGCGACGCCTTCGCGGGAGAATTCACGCACCGCAGCCTGCAGAATGGCGGCCCGGCTTTCTTCGGGCCGTCCGCGGGAACCCAGTCGGGGTTTGTGGCAACTGCGGCTTTCATGTTGATCTCGGCTGGCCTCGTATTAATTAACCAGTTAGTTAGATCATACGCGACTGCGAGGGGCTGCACAATACTTTTCTATGCCGCGCAACAAATACAATCTAAAGACCTTTCAGAGCACGCTAGGAGAACCATGAAATACCGGAAACTCGGCCGCACCGGATTTCGAAGTCAGCGAAATGGCCCACGGATTGTGGGGAATGAGCGGATGGAGCGGCTCCGACGACCAGGAGTCCCTCGCCGCATTGCAACTGGCCACCGACATGGGCTGCAACTTTTTCGATACCGCATGGGCTTACGGTGAGGGCAAGAGCGATGGCTTGCTCGGAGAAATTTTGTCGCGCAATCTTGCTCCTCCGAATCCCAGCAAGCGTTTGTTCGCCGCTTCGAAAATTCCTCCGCTCAATGGCAAGTGGCCGGCCCGATCAGCATACAAATATCAGGACGTCTTTCCCGCCGACCATGTTTTCAAGCACGCCGACCTGATCCGGAAAAAACTGCGCGTCGATTCCATCGATCTGTTGCAGTTTCACGTCTGGGACGATACGCTGGACTGACTTGCCGGAATTTCGCAGCACGGTCGAGAAGCTAAAGCGTGACGGAATCATCCGTCACTTCGGCCTCAGCCTCAATCGCTGGGAACCCGACAACGGTCTCAAGGCTTTGCACACCGGCCTGGTAGATGCAGTGCAGGTGATCCACAACATTTTCGATCAGGCGCCCGAGGACAATCTTTTTCCACTTTGCCAGGAGTTGAATATCGGCGTGATCGCGCGCGTCCCGCTCGACGAAGGCAGCCTGGGTGGAAAGATGACGCTGGAAACGAAATTCCCCGAGGGCGATTGGAGGGCCATGTACTTCGGCCCGAAGAACCTCGGCAGCCGACGATCGAGAGAGTTGAAAAATTAAAGAAGATATTGCCGCCAGGAATGACGCTGCCGCAGATGGCGCTGCGCTACATCCTCTCGTTCCCGGCGGTGAGCACAATCATTGTCGGGATGAGAAAGCCCGAGCACGTCCGCCAGAATATTGCCGCCAGCGATGCCGGCCCGCTGGATGCGACGCTGCTGCGAAATTGAAAGCCATCGCTGGGACCGCAAGCCCGAACCCTGGGCAGATTGATGGGTTGGACAGTCCGTGTGGGACCGGGTCTAAGACCCGGTCGGGCGTCCCATGGGGCCGCAGAGACTTTAAGTTCAATTTTGGGGATTACTTCAGACCTACTGCGGCGCTTCGCACCGCTTGACACCGGTTCCACACAGTCAAAGATGCACTACTGCGATCCCCCGGCGATCGACGGCACCAGCAGCACTTCATCCCCATCCTGAAACGCGTACTTGTTCCCGCCCAGAAAGCGGATGTCTTCTTCGTTCACGTACACATTCAGGAAGCGGCGAATTTCCCCGGCTTCGTCCCGCAGATGCGGTTTGAGGTCGGGAAACTGCTGGTCGAGCGCGGTAAAGAGTTCTGACAGATTGCCGGCTGAGCAGGTGACTTTCGCATTGCCCGCGGTCAGCCGCCGCAGGGCTGTCGGAATTTGAACCGTGATGTTCATTTAGACCCCAACCGTCTCTGGAACTTCTTTCTCGGGAGCATTCAGCGTTCTGTTCCAGATACTTCTCGAACTCCGCCAGCTTGGGCGCGATCGGCTCTTCGGCTTCGTATTTTCCGGCGAGCGCATCGGTGGTCTTCAGGCCGTTGCCGGTAATGCAGAGCACGGTGGTCTCGTCCGGCGAAATGCGTCCCTGACTGTACAGCTTGCGCGCCGATCCAACGGTTACGCCGCCAGCGGTCTCGGTGAAGACTCCTTCAGTCTCCGCCAGCAACTGAATGCATTCCACCAGTTCGGGATCGGAAACGTCCTCCGACCAGCCGCCGCTCCCGGTGATGCATTTGATCGCGTAGTGCCCATCCGCCGGATTGCCGATCGCCAGCGACCGTGCAATGGTCGTCGGCTTCTGCGGATCGATTTCCGTGTTCCCAGCCTTCACCGCGGTCGAAATCGGAGAGCATCCGGTAGCCTGCGCTCCGAAATATTTCACCGGCTTGGCCTCGACCAGTCCCAGGTGAATCAGTTCTTCAAACGCTTTCTTGATTTTGATGATCAACGATCCGCCCGCCATCGGGCACACCACGTTGTCCGGCAGACGCCAGCCCAGTTGTTCGGCGATTTCGAATCCAACGGTCTTCGAGCCTTCCGCGTAATAAGGACGCAGGTTGACGTTCACGAATCCCCACGGCCGTTCATCGGCGATCTGCGAGCACAGCCGGTTGACCTGATCGTAGCTTCCCAGAATGCGCACCAGCTTCGCGCCGAAAACCTGTGTCCCCAGAATCTTCGCAGGCTCGAGATCCGCCGGAATAAAAATCACGGCCTTGAATCCGTTGCGCGCCGCCTGCGCCGCAACCGAATTCGCCAGATTCCCAGTCGACGAGCACGAGACAGTATCAAATCCGAAACTCCGCGCATTGGCCAGAGCGACTGCTACAACACGGTCCTTAAAGCTCAAGGTGGGCTGGCACACCGCGTCGTTTTTCAGGTAGAGACGCTTCGCGCCCAACTGCTTCGCCAGACGCGGAGCCTCCAGCAGCGGCGTAAATCCGGCCGGGACCGTGGGCTCATAATTCGCCGGCAGCGGCAGCAGATCGCGGTAACGCCACATGCTGGCCGGGCCCTGCGCAATCCGCTCACGGGTAAACTTGGGACGCGCGGCTTCGTAATCGTAGAAAACTTCGAGAGGAGAGAAACAATCGTCGCAGATGGAACGGGGCTGGTTTCCCCAGCTCTTGCCGCATTCCCGACAGCGCAATTCGTATGTCAGGGCTTCGGTCGTCTGTGCTTTCGAGGTCATGAGCTACTCGCTTTTGGAGTAGCCTGCGGGACGAGCCGTCCGGAAAAAGTGTCCTGAAACGCGAAATCCTCTTTCCCTGGTAAATGAGGAAAAGAGGAACGAGATGCTTAAGAATTCGGCACCCCGAATCTCATGTTCCCCCTGTGTAGGGCGAGAGTTGACACCGGGCGACCAGAAAATTAATTCTGATCCGGTTGTCGTGGCTTCGTAGGGCTCGTCCCTCGGCCACTCTGCATGAAATCCAAGGTCTGCTCCTAAGAGCAAACTTGAGCTAAAGCCTACCGCGAGAGGGGAGGTTCGTCAAGAGGGCCGCGGTATTTGGGTGGTGTCCTATTAGTGCGTTGCTGTCCGGTTGGGTCAGTATGACCTGTAATCGGGCCGCTTGCGAGACGCTTGGAAATACATCGAGGCGGAGTGGGAAGTGTTAAGCAAGCCCGCTGTCTTTCGTCGGTCTGGCGGTAGTTTTTCTTTGCCTTGGTTTCGCAGGAGTGAATGCTCTACTACAAGAGTCAGGTGGAATCCTTTCACGCACAGATTGAAGGCAGAGACGGCCAGATCAGTCGCTGCAGGGTTGCTCTTGGCATTGATAAGGCCAGCAGCGGTTGCTCTAGTCGAACTCTTCAATGAAGAATTACAGGCGAAAGCCATTAACTCCGTCTCGAAATGGCGCGATTTGGAGCAATGGCTCTGGACAGACGTGTTGCAGATATAAATTCGCTAGTCAAAGCAAACAAAATCACCGGAAAAAAGGCTTTAGTGAAACGCAAGCCGCGTGGCGCGAAACTACTGATGAATACCATAGGAGCGGTCTGCGATCAGACGTTTTGAATGTCAACAACGAGCTCCTGAAACGGATAGACCCCAAAGTCGCCGCGACGGTCATAAGAGTACCTTCATCGTTGTGGAATGCCGAGACTGGAGCTTCCGTTCTTCACGTGGCAGGCATGATTCCACCCCAAATGGGCATCGGAAGCACTTGTTCCTCTCAGAACTTGCGGATCAAGTTGAGCAATTGAGCGAGGCGTATTACCCGTTAGGAAATTACCCCAATAATGTCCTCGACACGCCATGCGTGAATGTTAGGACACTACGCGGACTTGGCGACCTGGAGCACGGGATGGCGTAGCGCTTCAGCGCTGCATTGAAGCCGACGTCTCGGCGGGCTTCAGTAGCTGAGGTTAAGTCCGGTTCCGAGTGCTAATTCGCCTGTTTTCGTCAACGAATAGGATGTCATCACCGGCCCGCGTGATGACCGAACTCTCCTCTTACCGTCCAAGGGGTTAGAGTCCTGGAAAGGGTGGTTGCAACATGTCCATCGCTTTGAACACGCCCCGAAGAAATACGCCCCGAGGCTTGCCGCTGGCAGCACTGACACTGACGGTGTGTCTGTTGGCTGCGCCCCTGTTCGCCGCTCCCATGACCGATGCGGACCGCGAACACCTGCTGGTGCACTTCGAAATGACCGGGCAAGTGCTGGCCGAACAGGTGCGCGGACTTTCCCCGGCTCAGCTGGAATACAAGGCTTCGCCCGATCGATGGTCGATTCGGGAATGCGTTTCTCATCTGGCGGTCGCCGAACCGGACTACTGGCGCGATCTGATGAAGTCGGTGAAGGCAGCCCCGGATATGAAAGGCAAGAAATCGTCGAATACCGATGCCGACATTATGTGGTACGGCATTGATCGCGTTGTACATACAAAAACCGGCGGCGGGCACGAGAAGGTCGACACCTACAAAGACCTGGGAGTCGCCTGGCAAAATTCCAGGCGCTGCGCGCGACCATGATCGAATACATCAAGATCCACCCACGACGACCTGCGCGCCCATAGCTTCGGCTGACCAGAGAACCGATCGATTGCTGGCAGTGGATGCTCGAAATCTCCACGCACGCCGAGCGCCATATTCAACAGATTCGCGAGATCAAAGACGATCCGAAGTTCCCCAAGAATTAGCCGTGACTGAGGGCTTGCCCACTCTATCTGCCTAAGAAGAAACCAGCAGGCAGAAGGATGGCCGACATAACCGGGATGTCTTAAAAGTTAGACGACGGCCCAACCAAGTCTTTCCGGTTGGCGGCGGGATTTTCGCCCGCATTTGCTCCCGGTCAGATTCTATTTTACAGGCCTTGCGTAAAGTGCATACTTCCGTCGCCTATTAGCGACAGTTGGCTCTTGCGATCCGATTGCAGGCGTCAAGAAACGCAGTCTTCCACAGCGCCTCAGCACGTTCAATCTCGGGCTGTTTCGCTTGTAGCGCATCAGCAGCCCAGAGTTTCCTGACGCGTCCGATGGGCAAGTCATCAGTTTCGCTCTCGATTAGAATGATGAGCTTCCGATCTGCCTCACTGGCGATGGCGTCCGTGTGCGCTATCGAAATGAGTTCTCGTGCGGCTTCTAGAATTGTGGTTCGACCGTCCAAAACTGCTTCAGAGACCTCCCTGGCCCACTGCCGCTCCCAATCCGATGCCCCTCTGATCATCCACGAAGTGTATCAACAGGGCTCCGTTCCGACCGAAGCTGGAGATTGTTTGGCGAAAAATCGCGATTACACTCACAACCTCCGGAACAGTACCGGGAAGATTTTCCGGGGTCGTAGTTGGTGTAATCGCAATTGACCCGCATTCAGCTAAACTATTCGGCTGCACGAAAGACCCACTTCGAGGAGATTGACCATGCCTATTTCAAGAGTGCGAAAGCTTGCCGTTTGCATTGCTGTAGTGGCGTGTCTTGCGCAGGCCGCGTCCGCTGCTGAGATTCTGATCGCCGACGCGAAATCGCAGCCGGAAAGCTTGACCATTGCGCCGGGTGGAGTACTGATCGTCGGCAGCGCCAGCACGCCGTTCGTCTACAAGGTGCGCGCCGGCTCGACCACTGCCGAGAAGTTCATTGACGCCAGCGCCGAAGGTGCCGGCACCTTTTTCCTCGGCATGCTGGCGGACGCCGCCACGAACACGCTGTGGACATGCCAACTGACTCCGGTCCCTGGAACGACGCCCGCACAGCGACACACCGCGCTGAGGAGTTTTGATCTCACCACCGGCGCACCGAAGATCCGCTGGAACCTGCCCGGCGACAATAATGTCTGCAACGATTTCGCCATCGGACCGGACAAAGCGCTCTACATCACCGACACCATCAACAGCAAAATCTACAGGCTGCCTGCTGGCGCTTCGGTTGCTGAGCTCTTCCTGGAGCATCGCGCTCTTTATGGCATCGACGGCATCACCTTCCTCGACGGCACGCTCTACGTGAACAACGTGTTTTCCAACAATCTCTACCGCATCCCAGTCGATGCCGCGGGCAAGGCAGGACAGCCTGTCGATATATGGATGGACCAGCCGATCAAGGGGCCGGATGGCATGCGCGCCGCCAATGGCAAACTGATTGTCGCGGAGAACGGCAGTGGCAAGATTTCGGTCCTGACCGTCAATGGCGACAAAGCCAGCGTCACCGTAATCAAGGAAGGGCTCAACACGCCGACCGGGGTGGAACCCGCGGGCGATACGATCTGGATCGCCGAGCGCGGCGCCGGCAAGGCCGTTTCGATCCCGATGCCGAAATAGCCGGCTGACGCCTGCGCGCCGCCGGCTACTTGATGTCGGGGCACGCGCAGCTTAACGCTTCTGGTACGGATGGAAGATGTAGTCCTTCGCCTTCACTGCCGTATGGCACGCGTGTCCGCAGTCTGAGAGGCTCTTGGGATCGGGCGTAAACTTGTCCGATGCCGCGTCGTAGTTGAACACCGCGTATCCCCAGCCGCCGCTTTTCGGAAATTTCTTGCTGTCCTTTTCGATGACGAAAGCCTCGTTAAAAACGTCGGGCACCTCGACGACGAAGGGGGCCTCCGTGCTCTTCTTCGGCTTCCACTGGAGCTTCACGATCTTGGAGCCATCCGGGAAGGGCTGCCCGTTGCCCGGAATGCCGGCCTTGTACGCCTTGATCATCGTCGGATTGGCGACAATCACCTTGAGCCTTTCGTCGGTCCGGGCGGAAGAGACCACCGACCAGTCCTCGTATCCCTTGAAGTCGGAAAATGCGATTCCGCTGGGCGATTTCAGCGAGTACTTGTCTTGCGCGTAAACGGCGACAACGCCGAGGACAACAAGCACTGCGGTGGCAATCGCGATCGTAAGCTTGCTTTTCATGGCTTATCCATCCCTAAACGAGGATTTTCTCTACCAGGACTTCTTAAAGAAAATTCCATTTTGCCCTGGATTGCGGCGGAGGATATCACACTCCTACTTGTTGATTTTCAGGAGCGTGAATTTTTGATTAGGACAGCTACTTTTTCATTGGAATCCGGGAATCGATCCGCGCAATTTACTTTGCTTCCAGCACGCCACGAAGACCGCTCATCGACTGAATGTTGATGCAGAAAGAACACATTCTCAATCGAGACATCGCTGGTCTGTTCGCGCCTCTCCGCCAGCGGGTTTCGCCACCATTCCGAATACTGCGCCAGCTGTTCCTTCGCGTGTTCGCGCTCGGAGCTGTACTGCGGATCAGTCAGTTCCAGGTAAGTCCCGTCCACGACTACGCTGGTCCAGTTCGCCAGGTTCCCTATCTCGTCCACTTGCAGGCAGACCTTGGGATTCTTACGCATCCACTTGATCTTCTTGCCGACGGTGGAAAAGAAATACAGGTATCCAGGCTCGTAGGCGAAGCGAACAGGTACTACGTAGGGTTGGTTGTCCTGCGAACACGCCAGTCTTCCGATCGATACACGGTTCAACAGCTCAATGCAATCATCCTGCGAAATCGGGGTAATACGCATAGCAGTTCGCCTCCTGCAGCACAATCTAGACTACTCCCTTGATCGCGGGGAGAGCTATGCCGCCGCGGTTCTCGTTCCACACAATCGGAGAACTTCTCGTTCTATACTTACGCCGGACGGTTCCCCTGCATGTCAGAGCAAGTCTTCGGACTCAGCGTCAATCAGGTCATGGCGTATGCCGCCGTGGCCAATCGTGCTGCTGGTGGTCGTGCTGGCTGCGATCAACATCTACTACGCAGGACACGCCAAGCGGCAGGCGGACGCCGCCGGGAACAGGTGGACGTCCTCCAACCGGCAGGCGGAGATCGCCGGAGAAACTCTCTCTCTTCTGCGCAAGCAGATGGAACAGCAAGTCCGCACCGACATCGCCTCCGTGGCTCTGCAACTCAAAGTAGCCATCCACGTTATCGAGGACTGGCTCAAGCGCATCGCGTCCGGACAAGCATCCGCAGCTCCCGGATGAGATTGTCATCCTCCCGGCTCGACTTCAACTTCGCCACCCAGCGGGCCCATTCGATTGATCCCATTGCGGCGGAAAATATGGGCGCGGCAGCGCTCTATGTCAGCGACGCCGAAACCAACCTGAAGATCCTGCGGACGGTTGCAGCGGGTTCCCCCGGCGCCAAAGAGGTGCAGGAAAGGGCCGCCAAGAGCCTGAATGCGGCCAAGTACAAGCTGTCCGTGGCCCGCACCCGGTGGGAGGCGCTGGAGGCGACCAGCCGTCTTGACCGGCGCGACGGCGGCAGCGCATAATTACGGCCTTGGAAGTACCCTGGCTTTCCGGATGAAAGCCCTGTCATCCACCTTTCCCCCAGCTAAAAAGGCAGCCATGCCGAGTTCCGTCCACCGGAACAGGGAGATGTTTCAGATGACCGAAGAAGCCAACAAGCGTATCGGCGATTACCAGATTCTTGATGAGTTGGGCAGCGGCGGAATGGGCCGGGTGTGGCGGGTGCGGAACGTCATCACGGACCGCGTCGAAGCCATGAAAGTCCTTCTTCCCGACCTGGCGGGACGGCAGGAACTGGCAGCGCGCTTCCAGCGCGAGATCAAGCTGATGGCCAGCCTGAACCATCCCAACATCGCCGCGCTGCGGACTGCGTTCACCGCCGACAACCAGCTGTACATGGTGATGGAGTACGTCGAAGGCACCAACCTGGCCGACAAGCTGGAGAAGGGCCCGATCGCGGTCGGCGACGCGGTCAATTACATCAGCCAGGTGCTGAGCGCGGTCAGCTACGCCCATCAGCAGCACATCATTCATCGCGACATCAAGCCCGCCAACATGATGCTGACGCCGCAGGGCGTGATCAAGCTGATGGATTTCGGCATCGCCCGCGCCGGCGAAGAACGCAGCCTGACCATGACCGGAACCACCATGGGCTCGTTGAGCTACATGTCGCCCGAACAGGTAAAGGGAGAGGCCACCGACGCGCGCTCTGACCTGTATTCGGTCGGCGTGTCGCTCTACGAATTCGTGACCGGGCAGCGTCCGTTCACTGCCACCAGCGACTATTCGATCATGGCCGCCCACGTGAAAGAGGCGCCCAAGCCGCCCGTCGAACTGCATCCCGGACTGCCGGCCGCGTTGAACGAAATCATTCTGATGGCGATCGCCAAGGACCCGGCGCAGCGCTTCCAGACCGCGGATGCTTTCCGCAACGCGTTGAGTTCGGTGCCGGTCGACCGCACTCACGACCGCCATGCTCGAAGCCATCACGGTGGACTCGATGCAGACGTTGCCCAATGTTCCGACGCCGCCCGCCGCGACTCCGGTCCGTCCGGTCTCCGCTCCGGTGGCGGCCTTGAAGAGCCCGACCCCGCCGCCTCCGAGCCCAACGCCGACTCCGATGCCGCCACCGTCGTCCGGGAGTGGCCATCGTGGCTTGTATATGACTCTGGGAGCCCTGATCGTGCTCGCCGGTCTGGTCGTCGCTGGAATCTACGTGCCCCGGATCAGCAAGACGAACGCGAAAGCGCCGGATGCGAACGTCGATGCCGCAGACTGCGGACACCAGCACGCCGAGCACGCCCCAGCCCAGCGAACCGCAGCCGACGCCTGCTCCGGATGCTGCGTCCTCAGCCTGGGCGCGATGAGTGCAGATTCGTCGCACACCGCCAGCCGCGCCCGCCACCACCGCTTCCGCCGACAACTCGAGTGCGATGCAATCGGCACCACCCGAGCGCCAGCGCCTCCAGAGTGCGATGCAGAGCAATATGGCCGCGGCAACAAGCCCAGCAATCACGCCCATGCCAAAAAGCTGATGGCCCAGAACAATCCTCCCAGCGGAATGTCTAACGATGCTGCGCCTGCACCGCAGGCGGATAACGGCAATGGCTGCACCGAGCCGCAAGCGTCAGCTCGAGATGGACGAACTGGAGCAAGACGGTTGACCAGCTTTCCAATCGCGCTGCCGCCGTAAACAGCGGTCTCGATCGTCTGCAGCAGGAGCAGAGCGCAGCTGGCTACGGTCTGCGCGGCGACATGGTCGAGCGCCAGGCCAGCCTGAAAGTCCAACCTGTTCAAGGCCGAAGAGGCCATGCAACACCACGATGCAGCGAGGGCGAAGAAATACGCTGACATGGCGGGAAAAGACCTGGAAGTGCTGGAACGCTTCCTGGGACACTAGAGGCAGTTGATAGTTTCCTAGTTTCCGGTTCCAGATCAATCCCTGGGGACCGGAAGCTAGCAAACTGCAACTGAGAACCGAGAACTAAGAACTGAAAACTAGGAACTGAAAACTAAGAATTAGAAACCAGCGACTAGAAACCAGCGACTCGAAACCAGAGCTACTCCACTCAGGAAACTACCTTACCTGCTGTACTGATTTCTCTTCTTCTCCGCGTGCCGTTCCAGCCCCAGCTGGATCAGGCGCTCGATCAGTTCCGGATAGCCCAGCCCTGACGCCGCCCACAGCTTGGGATACATGCTGATCGCGGTAAATCCCGGCATGGTATTGATCTCGTTCAGATAAATCTTCCGGTTCTTGGGGTCCATCAGGAAATCCACCCGCGACAGGCCGGAACAGTCCACCGCTTTAAAGCCGCGATCGCCAGTTGCTGGATCTTTTTGGTTTCGGCTTTGCTTAGCTTCGCCGGAATGATCAGCTGCGATCCTTCATCAAGATACTTGGCGGTGTAGTCGTAGAATTCCTTGCCCGGAACAATCTCACCCGGCACTGAAGCCGCGGGCTTGTCGTTGCCCAGCACCGAGACTTCGATTTCGCGGGCCTTGTGTTTCTTGCCGCCTACGCCTTCCTCGATCACAATCTTGCGATCGAACTTGGCGGCCTCTTCCATCGCCGGGCCGAGTTCCTTGCGCTCCCGCGCCTTCGAAATTCCCACCGACGATCCCAGATTGGCCGGCTTCACGAACACCGGATACTTCAGCTTGCTCTCCACCAGTTTCTGGACTTTCTTTGGGCGCGCTCTCCCAGTCGCTGCGCAGCACGGTGACGTGCTTCACGATGGGCAGTCCAGCGGCGATGAACAATGACTTCATGACGTCCTTGTCCATGCCGGCGGCAGAGCCCAGCACGCCCGCGCCCACGTAGGCGATGTCCGCCAGTTCGAACAATCCCTGGATGGTGCCGTCTTCGCCGAAAGTCCCGTGCAGCACGGGGAAGATGATGTCCACGTTGATGGCGCGGTCGCTGGCGCGCCGGCTCAAAGCCTCGGTCTGAAAGGGAGCCAGCGAGCTTCCTCCGCCTGGCCGCTGCGGCTCTGGCGGAACCACAACCGCCTGTCCGGTCGCCAGCACGGCTGCTCCAGGAGTCGCTTCGGGGTCTCCCGCCCGTAAATGTGACTGGGCGGAACCAGCGCCTTACCCTGCAACAGCAGTTCCGCATCGCCGGCGGTCAGCCAGCGGCCTTCCTTGGTGATGCCGATGGGCACGACTTCGTACTTGTTCTTGTCAATGGCGTTTAGGACCGAGGCCGCCGAAAGCAGCGATACTTCATGCTCCCCGCTACGCCCGCCAAAAAGGATGCCGACACGGAGTTTTTTCATGGTTCAGGTAGGGCTTGATTAGACCTCTTCATTCTTGCACAATGTCATACCGTCCGGGTTGACGAGGGCTGCACCCCCAAGCAAGCCTCAGCCCAGGCAGGGACCATTAAGTCTTGGTGGTCCTGATTTCTTTGGTCAAAGGGAAATTCTGTCATGCGAAAAGTGACACCCATCGTTGCGTTATTTTGTCTTTTTCTTGCCCTTCAGCGACCGCCCAAGCACCGCCAGCTCCTGGAGCGCCATCCGCCACGCCAGCGCGAAAAAGCGGGTCGCGATCATGGACTTTCGATTACGCCACCGTGCATGGCGGCGTGTCTGCGCTCTTCGGCCAGGACGTCGACGTAGGCAAGGGAATCTCCGACCTGCTGGTCACCTACCTGGTAAAAGACGGCAGCTACTCGGTGATCGAGCGCAAGGCTCTGGACAAGATCATGGCCGAGCAGAATTTTTCCAACAGCGACCGCGCCAATCCAACTTCCGCCGCCAAAATCGGAAAACTGTTGGGCGTGGACGCGATCATCGTCGGCAGCATTACCAGTTCGGCAATGAGACCAAGAACATCGAACCTGGGCGGCGCGGGCGGCGCGATCGGACGGTTTTGGCCTGGGCGGTTTCGGACATAAGAAATCCAAAGCCATCGTGGCGCTGACCGCACGCATGGTCGACGTGGACACCGGCGAGATTCTGGCAGTGGCCGAAGGCCATGGCGAATCCAAACGTGAAAGCACTTCATTGCTGGGTGGTGGCGGTCACTGGCAGGATTCGGGAGCGGCAATGTCGACTTCGGCAGCAGCGACTTCCAGAACACCATCATTGGTGAAGCCGTGAAAGCCGCAGTAGACCAGACCAGCACCGAGGTGATCGCCGACAAGGACAAGCTGGTGGCGCGCACCATCACGGTCGAAGGACTGATCGCCGCAGTCGACGGCGGACAGATCATCCTGAACGTCGGCGGCAAAGCTGGCGTGAAGGTCGGTGATCAGCTGAACGTCGAACGCGTCTCCAAGGAAATCAAGGACCCGTCCACCGGCAAAGTGATCCGTCGCATGGCGAACGCCCGTCGGCGTTGTCAAGGTAACGGATGTCGACGACATTTCCGCGGTCGCAGTTCCGGTCTCAGGCACCGGCTTCAAAACCGGTGACGCAGTAAAAACAGTCACGCAGTAGTTGGATGGTCGTAGGGGCGGGCGCCCTCGCCCGCCCAGTCGAGCAAAGCTCGACAAAAGTTTGCCGATGCCACAACAGCGAGCTGTGCTCCGCTTGGACAGGTGAGGGCCGCTGTCCCCATGTGGTTCGCAGTCGCTTCTCTCAGGGTTAACAAGATCACCTCTAATATCTTCGTAGTATTGCTTCGCATTCCCACTGCTCGTAAATTCTCCGCAATCATTAGCCGGCTGATTTCGCAATTGCACAGAATCAAACAGAGCTTGTTTGAAGAAGCCGGGCTGTGGAGTTGATTATGAAGTTACGAGTGGCAGTAGTGTTAGTTTTGGTTGCCGTCGCCATCTGCGGACGACCAGCATTTGGCGAAGCATCCTCCCCGAAGCAGTCGCCCGAGAAAAAAAGTTCTCCTCCACCCAAACACAAAATCGGTCCCTTCGAAATCTCCATCAACTGGCGGACCCGCGCCGAAGGATGGAACTGGTTTCAGGGTCCCACTGGAAACAGTGACTATCCCTTATGGGATTCCTTGCTGCGCATCGGCATTGGACAGACCAGGGAGCGTATCGATTGGTTTGCTGAACTGGAGCAGCCTTCGATCCTCGGCCTTCCCAATGATGCGGTGGTCGCGGCCCCTCAGGGTCAGCTCGGGCTCGGAGGGACCTACTATGCTTCCAACTTCAACCAGACCAATAACGCCAGCGTGTTCTTGAAACAGGCTTACGTGGACTTCAAGCACCTGGGACCAACCCGGGTGAAGCTGGGACGCTTCGAATATTTCGACGGCACTGAGGTGAAACCCAAAGACCCGACTCTCGCGGCCGTCGTGCAGTCGCGCATCTCGAGCCGGCTTGATCTCCAACTTCGCCTTCGCCGCAGTCCAGCGCACATTTGATGGCGGTCAGTTCTCATTGAACTCGGGAAAGAACAACTTCACATTCTTCGGCGCGCGTCCCACCGCCGGTGTCTTTCAGGTAGACGGAATGCCCGAGCTTGACCTTGAGGTCTACTACGGCGCCTACACCCGCACCCTCAATACGTCACACGGCGAAAGTCAGTTGCGTGTCTTCGGCCTGGGATATGTCGATGACCGCACCACGATATTGAAGACCGACAATCGTCCAGCGCCGATCCGGACCAAAGACGTTGGAAAGATACAGCTGGCCACTTACGGCGGCGATTACGTGCAGGTAATCAATACCACTAACGCCGGCAAATTTGATTTCCTGGTATGGGGCGTTTTCCAGGGCGGCTCCTGGGGAGCTCTTACCCAGCGCGCCGGAGCCTTCGTCGGCGAATTTGGATGGCAGCCTCCGGTAAAACATCTCAAACCCTGGCTCAGCGCCGGTTACTCTTACGGAAGCGGAGATGGCAATCCCAACGACTCCACTCACGGAACCTTCTTCCAGGTCTTGACCACGCCGCGGCAATACGCCCGTTTCCCCTTTTACAACATGATGAACAACGAGGACTTCTACGCCACGCTCAACCTCAAGCCGGCGTCGAAACTGGCCTTGCGCAGCGAAGGGCATGCCCTCCGGCTGGCCAATGCGTCCGATTTCTGGTACTCCGGCGGCGGTGCCTTTCAACCCAAGACTTTTGGATATACGGGCCGTCCCAGCAACAACTTCCGCGGCCTGGCCAACGTCTGGGACATCAGCGCCGACTACCAGGTCACCCGCTCCTTCAGCACGACCTTCTATTACGGTCATGCCTGGGGAGAGACTGTGATTGCAAAGATTTATCCCAAGGATCCCAACGGGCAGCTGTTTTTCCTGGAGACCAACTACCACTTCTGACTCCCGACAGCTGTAAACAGGTGTCGCCGAGTAATACAATTTAATTATTGACCCCGCTGACTCAAGATGTGATCGTAGTCACATTTTTTGGGCGAGCACCAGCCGTTGACGGAGGATGTAATGGCAGTTTCGAATCCCGCAGTTCCCCACATTCATACGGCCCCTGAGGCGAATGCCAGCTTCTACGAGAAGCTCAACACCAGTGGCACGAGCGCGCTTTGCAGGTTTTCATGTTCATCGTGCTGGCGCATTGGGGAGAGCACCTGGTCCAGGCTTACCAGATTTACGTGATGGGATGGCCGCGTCCGAAGGCCAACGGCATTCTCGGCTTGTGGTACCCCTGGCTCATCAAATCCGAGGCCCTTCACTATGGTTACGCCATTGTCATGCTCATTGGCATCTGGGTTCTGCGCAAAGGATTTCACGCGGAACATCGCGAACCTGGTGGACGGTTGCTCTGGTGATTCAGTTCTGGCATCACATCGAGCACTTTCCTGCTGATCTGGCAGGCTACGACCCATCACAATTTCTGGAACAAACCAGTGCCGTTCAGCGTCCTGCAGTTGCTGATTCCCGCGGGTAGAACTTCACCTGTTCTACAACTCGATCGTGTTCATCCCCATGGTGATCGCGATGTACTACCACATGTTCCCCTCGGAAAATGAGCAGGAGAAAATGGTTTGCACGTGCGCCTGGGATCGCCGCGAGTCCATGCAAGCCGCCTGAGTGTTATCGGCACAGCCGATTCCCTGTAACTGTCACCAGAGCGGGCCAAAAGTCAGCCCGCTCTGGTGAATAAACCACTAAGTCTTCACGTCTTTTCCCTACCTCAATTCCTTACTGAACACTCCGTAAACAACAGAATTCCTGGCCCGGCCTGGCCAAAACTGGCATACAATCAGTCGTCATTTTGTGGCCCCCCTATCGCCAGGCGGCCTAAACTGGCCCGCCTTAATCAGGAGGCATCATGGCCACCGTTGCAGCAAATCCCGGCAATCGCGTGCCGGTTGTGACCAGCGCCTCAGGACGCCGTTACGATCATTTCTTTTTTTCCGGCATGGCTGGGCTCGTGTTGGCCACAGTTTTCGTCGGCTTTGCGCGGACCTACTATCTCGCCGGAATGGTTCACGCGACCCTTCCCAGCGCCATCATTCATTTCCACGGCGCGGCGTTTTCTTGTTGGATACTGGTGCTGGTCGCGCAAACTTCTCTGGTCGCGGCGGGCCGCGCGGATATCCATCGCCGTCTCGGCGTTTTCGGTTTTCTTTTAGCGTGCGCGATGGTCGTACTCGGAGTCCTAGCGGGCACAGACGCACTGGCCCGGGGCTTTGCCCCGCCCGGTTTAGATGCAGCGACGTTCTACGTGATCCCGATCTCCGACATGCTGATCTTTCCGACCCTGATCTTTTTCGCCTTCCGCAACCGGTCCAATCCTCCAGCCCACAAGCGTTTCATCCTGATTGCTACCCTTGCACTGATGATCGCGCCCATCGCACGCTGGCCCCTCGCCGCAGTGAACCAAAAGCCGGTCGCGGCAGCGCTGGTGACTTATCTCTTCCTGCTCCTGCTTGTCGGCTATGACCTGTGGTCGATCCGCAAGGTTCATCGCGTAACGCTATGGGCAGGCGCGTTTCTAATCGTCGTGCAGCAGATCAGAGTACCCATTGGCAAAACCGCCGCCTGGCACGCCTTCGCCGCTTGGGCCGTATCGCTGCGGCATTGAAGTCCGCGTGAATGATTATTCCTGCGCTGTGGGGCAAACTTCCTGGGTTCAGTTCACCGTGAACGTCATCGGGCTTGAAGTTGAAGCAGCCGTGCCGCCCGAACCATAAACACCGCCTGACCCCGGGGTGGCCGGATTCGTCACCGTAACCGGGACGGCACCTGGGTTCGCGATCGCCGTGGCTGGGATGGTCGCCGTGAGCTGGCCTGCTGTCACTCGAGTCGTAGCCTGGGCCGCTCCGTTCCAGTTGATGACCGCGTTCGACGAAAAGCTGCTGCCGTTCACCGTCAACATGAACTGCGGATCGCCGGAATTGGCAGCGTTAGGAACCAATGCCGCAATCGTCGGCTTTGTTCCGGGCTGCGGCGCCGCCGCCTGAGGCGTGCTGTATCCACATCCCAGGCACAACATCGTGAGCAACAACAGGAAGGTTATTTTCATGATCTTCTCCAGTCGGGGAATCCTGCATGGAAGTTAGCAATGGAGAAGCAGGGAAGTGTCAGCGGGGTGTTACTTTCTTGTAAAGGAAATGTCTTTCGGAAGCGCGGAACTTGGTGCCGGTGCGGATGGCGATTCTGGCTGAAGCGTTGGGGAAGGCGAGATGAGCTCGTTAATTTCAATGACGCGGATTTACGCGGATCGACACGGATTAAAGCACGAGAATAAAAACGAAAATCCGCGACAATCGGCGTGTATCGGCGGGATTGAAGTGGGGGAGCGGGCGGACACACACCACGGCTGACGTAGAAAATCATCCTGTGATCGCAGATTCGTTACAGAATCTTTTTCCCGAACGCCGATTGCGCCAGTTCAACGGCCAGATCAGCTGTCCGGTTGTGCTCGTCAATCACCGGATTGACTTCGACAATTTCAAAACTCAACATGCGTCCGTGGTCGGCGATGATTTCCATTGCCAGATGAGCTTCACGATAAGTTGCGCCCCCGCGAACGGGAGTGCCCACGCCCGGCGCATCTTCGGGATCGATCCAGTCCATGTCGAGAGAAATGTGATAGCCGGCTGTGCCGCGTCCCGCCATGCGCAGCGCTTCTTCCATTACAGTACGCATTCCGCGTTCATCGATGTCACGCATGGTGAAGACGCCGATGCCGGCCCGCCGCACATTTTCCTTTTCGACGGCATCAATGTCGCGCACTCCGACAAGCACACAATTCTCCGGTTTCACCTTGGGCGAGAAATCGAAAATATTTGCCAACTCCGCCGGCCCAAGTCCCATCGTGGCGGCCAAAGGCATGCCGTGGACATTCCCGCTGGGCGAGCTATCGGGCGTATTAATGTCGGTGTGCGCATCCATCCAGATCAGTCCGATTTTCTGATTCTGCCGGCGGTAAAACTCTGCCACACCTGCCACCGTCCCTGCGGCAACCGAATGGTCCCCGCCTAGCACCAGCGGGACCATATCAGCTTCCAAAGTCTTCAGCACCAGCTCGGCATGCTTGGTGCAGGTGGCGGTAATTTCCTTCAGATACTTTGCCGACGGATCGCCTGCCTTCTTCTGTTCTGGAATCGCCACGGAAACGTTTCCAGCATCCTCTACGACATGACCAAGCTCTTCCAGTCGCGCCTCAAGCCCAGCCACCCGCACCGCCGAAGGACCCATATCCACGCCGCGGCGCGATTGTCCCAAATCAAGCGGGACGCCGATCACCCGAATCTTCTTCGGCACAATGTTCGATGAAGTTGCAGCTGATGGGTTCATAGGCAAACTGAGAACTGAGAACCGAGAACTGATAACTAAGAATCAATCCAACTTAACTCGCAATTCCTGGAACCTGGGCAAGTCGGTGGTTGTTTACGGATACAAACGGTTCAACATCCGCGGAAATGGAATCGTCTCCCGCACGTGCTCCAGTCCGCAGATCCATGCCACCGCGCGTTCAATTCCCATTCCAAAGCCGCCATGCGGCACGCTGCCGAATTTGCGCAGGTCAAGGTACCACTTGAACGCCTCTTCAGGAAGTCCGTGTTCGCGAATCCGCTGCACCAGCAGATCGTACGAGGCCATACGCTGTGATCCCCCGATAATCTCGCCATAACCTTCCGGCGCCAACACGTCCACACACAACGCGAGATCGGGTCGCTGCGGATCTGGCTCCATGTAAAACGCCTTCACCTTCGCAGGATATCGATGCACCATCACCGGTTTGTCGAACTGGGACGAAATGTAAGTCTCGTCCGGCGATCCCAAATCCCCGCCCCACTCAAATTTATTTTCCAGCGCACCCTTGGCATGCGCTTCTTCCAGCATCTTGGCGGCTTCGTCGTACGTGATGCGCGGAAAAGGAGCTTCAATCTTCTCCAGCTTGGTCAAATCGCGGCCGATGATCTGAAGATCGCCTCGCCGCCGCTCCAGGCAACGCTTTACCAGGAAACTGATCAAACCTTCGGCCAGATCCATGAGGTCGGCGAGTTCGGCGTACGCGACCTCAGGCTCCACCATCCAGAACTCGGTGAGATGCCGGCGCGTCTTCGACTTCTCCGCCCGAAATGTCGGGCCGAACGAATACACCTTGCCCAATGCCATCGCGGTCGCTTCGATGTAAAGCTGCCCTGACTGGGTCAGAAACGCCTGCTCGTCAAAGTAGTCGACCGGAAACAAAGTCGACGTACCTTCACAGGCGGCCGGAGTAAGAATCGGCGGATCGGTCAGGATGAATCCGCGTTCATCAAAGAAATCACGCGCCGCTTTGATGATCTCCGCGCGCACTCGCAGGATCGACGCTTGCCTCTGTGACCGCACCCACAGATGGCGGTGCTCCATCAGAAATTCGACGCCATGTTCCTTGGGAGAAATCGGATACGGATCGCTCTCCGAAACCCGCTGCAACACCTGCACGCCTGATACATCCAGCTCATATCCGCCCGGCGCACGTTTGTCGGCGCGGACCTTGCCTTCGACAATGACACTGGATTCCTGCGTCAGGCCCTTGATCGCGTCAAACACCTCGGGGGTCACGGCGTTTTTCGGCACGACGCCCTGAATTACTCCGGAGCCGTCGCGAAACTGGGGAAAGAGCAGCTTCCCGCTTTCCCGCAGGTTATAGAGCCAGCCCCGAATGGTGACAGTCTGACCGTCGTGCTTGCCGATTTCTGAAATGGTACTGACAGGTGACGACATAAAATATTGAGTAATTGGGTAATTTAGTAATTGAGTAATTGGAATCAAAAACCGCGGGCATTCAAATTACCCAATTACTCAATTATCAAATTACTCAATTTCTTTATCCCTCGCTTTCCAGCTTCTCAAACGTTTCCCGCATCTTCTCCACCGGATTCACCTTCTCGTCGGCCTCGATCTCCAGCAGCAACGGCGGTGTATTCGGTGCTGACCGCAGCAACTCCATCGCTTCTTTCCAGTCGATATTCCCGGCTCCCGGCCAGAAGTGCGAATCGCGGTCCCCGGCGTTGTCGTGGACATGCGTCGAGTGAATATGGCCCTTCAATATTTCAAACGCTGCCGCCACGTTGCCCATGATATGCGCATGGCCGACGTCGAAGCATACGCCCATGTCGTCGAAATGCGTGATCTGGATAAACTCGACAAGCTTGTCCGGCGTGCTCAATTCGTTGGGAATATTTTCCAGCAGGATGCGCACTCCCAGTGGCTTGGCAAACGCACGCAGATGCTCGATCGAAGTCATGGCCGCTTCAAACTTGCGATCGTCAAACGATTCGCCGCTGGTCCCCATGTGCTGCACCAGGAAGCGAAAAGGAATCTGCTCGGCCACTTCGATGGCGCGCTTGATTTCATCCATGGCCTCGATGCGCTGCGCCCGGTCAATGGCGGCCACGTTCACTGGCGGCCCGCCGGAGCGGCCGCCTTCATAATCCGCATACATGGGCGAATGCACGGAGTGCAGCGCTACGCCGCTGTTCTGAAACCAATCCGCGATTTCGCGCACATGTTGCTTACGATTGGCGTAATCAAGATGCTGTCGCGCCGCGAAAAGTTCAATCGCCTGCGCTCCGCCGCGCGCCAATCCATCGAGCAGCCCAGGATGCAGCCGCTCTTTCACATACACGTAAGTGGACATCGCTTTCAACATAATCAGTCCTGTTGGTGCCAGCCCTAAAACCCTACTGCTCTCCCATTATTACGCTTATCGCTGGCGCCCAGCCGATCTCCCCGCTTCGGATCAATCATGATGCACTCGCCATCGCTCCACGATTCTTCCGCTTCGACCTTGTGTCCCATACCTTCCAGCGTTTTGACCGCTTCCGGAGGAAATCCCTGCTCCGTATAACTCACGTCCGGCAACCACTGGTGATGAAACCGCGGCGCGTTCACCGCCTCCTGAATATTCATTCCGTAGTCGATCACGCCCATCAGGATGTTGGCGACGGTCGTGATAATCCGCGGGCCGCCCGGCGATCCCAGCACCAGAAACAGCTTACCGTCTTTCAGGACGATCGTGGGCGTCATCGCCGAAAGCATCCGTTTGCCCGGCGCAATGGCATTCGCCGGCCCCTGAATCAGCCCGAACATGTTGGGGACACCCTGCTTGGCGGCAAAGTCGTCCATCTCGTCGTTCAGAAGAAAGCCAAGACCTTCGGCTGTGACTCGCGAGCCAAAACTGTCATTCAGCGTAGTCGTGACCGCAACCGCATTCCCCTCGGGATCAACCACCGAATAATGTGTCGTATGATTCGGCTCGGCGACTGGATAATGTGCCAGAGCCTCCTGCTCCAGTTGGCTGAAGCTGGCCGGACGCTTCAAATCCTTGCTGACGCTGGCGTGCTCAGGATCAATCGATTCACGCCAGGCCGCGCCATAGTGCTTGTCGATCAACTGAGCCACGGGAATTTTTGAGAAGTCCGGATCGCCCAGAAACTCCGCCCGGTCAAAAAACGCCCGCCGGAAGGCTTCAAGGGTCAAATGCAAGGCCTGCGGCGACCGGCCTCCAAATTTCGCCAGGTTGTAGCCTTCGAGAATGTTCAGGATCTCGATCAGCGCGGTCCCGCCCGACGACGGCGGTGGTGCGCTGATGATCTCGTATCCGCGATACGATCCCCGCACCACCTCCCGCTCTTTCACTTCATAAGCCGCCAGATCGTCGGCGGTGATCAGGCCTCCACCCTTTTGCATAGCGGCGGCAAGTTCGCGCGCCATGGCCCCGTGATAGAACTCATCGGGATTGGCCGCGATCCGTTTCAAGGTCCGCGCCAGATCCGGCTGCTTGAAAATCTCTCCGGCTTTGTAGTAATTTCCCTCGCGCAGAAAAACGCGCCGCGATTCCGGAAACTTCGCCAGATCTTTATCTTCCTGAATTTCAGCGGCGTCCTGTGCAGCCAGCGCAAAGCCTTCCTCGGCCAGCTTGATCGCCGGAGCCATCACCTGCGCCAGCGGGAGCTTGCCGTACTTCTTCTCCGCATACACCATTCCAGCCACAGACCCCGGCACTCCAATCGCCTTGTATCCGACGGTGCTGGCGTCCTCGATGACATTGCCTTTGCCATCGAGATACATATTCGCGGTCGCCGCTGCGGGAGCTTTCTCGCGATAGTCAACGAAGTGCGTCTTGCCATCCGCGAAGCGGACCAGCATGAAGCCGCCACCACCCAAGATTCCCCGCCTGCGGATACACCACCGCCAAAGCGAAGCCAACGGCCACCGCCGCATCCACCGCGTTGCCGCCGGACTTCATCATCTGCACCCCGGCCCGCGACGCCAGTCCGTGCACACTGACAACCATCGCGCGAGGCGCGACCACGGGCACAAGTCTTGCCGCAAAGCTCGAAGTCGCACTCAAAGCCGCCGTCAGTGGAACAAAGCAGCAGCAGAATGAATAACTTGCAATGAGATCGCATGGATAGGCTGTTAGAGGCTAGCCCAGCGGGAGAGCGAGAGTCAAATCGCGAGAAAGCAGGTCGACTCTCAGAAAAATTCACCCATCTCAGCAGCGCTGCCCGCCGCTGCCGGATAGGTTTGAATCCCAAGTCCGTGGAGAATCAGCCGCAATGTGCTCTGGTGCTGATACATCGCGGTCGACTGATATCCCTGCTTTGCCTTCGGGCTAATAATGATGGCAGCGACGTGCCCTCCGCCATCGGTCGAATCGCTTGTCTCCGACTCATCGAAAACAATAATCAGCAAACCGTCTTTCTGAAACGTGGCACTGGAAATCAGCGGGGCGATGTTCTGCTGCAGCCATGTGTCGGCGAGTTGAAGCGGCCCGTCGTGAGCATCGTCCAGAAGATTCGGCGCCAGAAACGAAAAACTCGGAAGCTGATCATTGACCAGGTCGGAATTGAATTGAGACAACGACACCAGATTACTGACCTGGGTGCTGCTGTTCACCACGTCGGTAAAGTAGGCAAACGGATTATGGCGCTTGCTATACGGATAGACATCGCTTCCCGTGTACCCAGTCGATGGAATGCTCTCGGCATAGGACTTCCATGTTTTGCCGGCCGCGATTAGATCACGGGCAATGTTATCCACGCCCACCGTGCCCGTGAATCCATCATCATTGGTGACCAGTTGTCCGGTCGTAAGCATGAAGTAATTTCCAATCGACGGATGCGTGTTGGCGAAATACTCGGTGGCCAGCCCGTACTGAGATACCAGGCTGTTGAGATAGGGCATTGCGGCGTTTCCGATTACTTCCGAGTAGCTGTGATTCTCCTCGAGAACCATTACTACATGGCCAAACTGCGGAACTGATCCGGACGAGGTTGGAGGCGGAGAAGGCCTGGGATTGCTGGCAGACGAAAGGCTACACCCCGTGGCTAACGTCAGCAGGAACATGCTGACCAGGAAAGCAGTCGCACTGCTCACAGTCCGACCGAAAGTAAAAAATTCTCGCATACAAACTATCGGCGATCTTGGAGGGCCGGCACAGAATGTGGGGAGCGGGTCTCCGGCCCAGTCCACCACACGGCTAACTTCGATGCCTGAGCGCAACCTCAGGATGTGCCCGCCAGCCGCAAAATACGCGTCAGGCACGGGATCCCAGTCTGGTCCTTACTTGGCACGCGGGGCTTTGTCCTTGCGGCTTTTGGTTTTAGGCTTTGCACCTCGATCCTGACTTTCGCCTTCGCCGCCACCATCCCATACGACTGCTCAATCAAATCTTTCACATCATGCCAGGGCAGCGCGTCCAACCGCTCGAACGCCACCCAATTGTAGCGTCCGAAGTGGGGCGCTGGGATGATGTCTTCCTGCTCCACCAGCTCTGCGAACCTTTCCGGATCGCACTTGAACATCAACCGCGGAGGCACGCGGTCGAGATTGAGCAAAGCAAAAATCTTTCCTCCTACCTTGAAGCACAGGACGTCTCCCCATTGCAGCTTTTCGGTCGCATGAGGAAAGGAGAGACAAAATTTGCGGATGGATTCAACACTCATATGCTGGAGACTCGCGAATCTGTTCTGCGGAACGTAGAATCAAAGCCCATCAGGAGATTGAAATGCAAACCAGACAACTTGGCAACTCCGACCTGCAGATCACCCGGGTAGGCTACGGAGCGTGGGCCATTGGCGGTTCAGGCTGGCAATTCGCGTGGGGATCGCAGGACGACAACGACTCCATCGCCGCCATCCATCGCTCTCTCGAACTGGGCGTGAACTGGATCGATACCGCCGCCGTCTATGGCCTCGGCCATTCCGAAGAAATCGTAGCCAGGGCGCTGAAGACCTGGTCCGGCCCCCGGCCTTACGTATTCACCAAGTGCGGACGCCTCTGGGATGAAAAAGGCAACGTCCGCGGCGGCCTGGGCGCCGATTCTATCCGGCGCGAAATCGAGGACAGCCTTCGCCGCCTCTCCACTGACGTGATCGATCTCTACCAGATTCACTGGCCCCCCAATCCCGACTCTCCCGAACTCGAAGAGGGATGGGCCACGCTCGCCGACTTGAAGCGCCAAGGCAAAGTACGATGGATCGGCGTCTCGAATTTCAACGCCGCGCAACTGAAGCGCGCCCAGGCCATCGCTCCGGTCACCTCGCTGCAGCCTCCTTATTCGCTGATTAACCGGGGTGTGGAAGCGGAAACTCTGCCTTACTGTCTGCGCGAAAACATCGGTGTGATCGTCTATTCCCCCATGGCATCAGGCCTGTTGACCGGAGCCATGAGCCGCGAACGAGCCGCCAACCTGCCCAAAGACGACTGGCGCCGCACCAGTCCAAATTTTAACGAGCCCAAGCTCTCGAAGAATCTGGCCCTGGTCGAACGGTTGCGCGAAATCGCTAAACGCCACGGTCGCACACCGGGTGAGGTCGCGATTGCCTGGACCCTCAAGAATCCAGCCGTGACCGCCGCCATCGTAGGCGCCCGCAACGCCAGCCAGGCCGACGGCGTCATGCGCGCCGGAGAGATGTCTCTTACGGACGAAGAGTTATCTGAAATCGAAAACTTTTCTGCCGAGTCAGCTGCGTAGGGAACGCCGACTCTAAGATTTCCGTCGGGGTTGGGGAAAAGCGGTCAGTGAGTGTAATCGCGATTTTTCGCCAATTGGCACCGGCATTGCTCAGCGTAACTGACGCAGAGCTTCATACACCGACGCAAAGACTTTTGGGTTTTCGGTAACGAAAATCAAGTAATCATTCTCGGCCAAGTACGATTCCGCCTTCATCCAGCCAAGCTGCTGCCAAAACATTTGAGAAAGGACGGCGTATCCGGGGTCATGGAAGCCGAAATCGAAGTTGACGAAAGCATGCACTTGCCCCTGTTTCATCTCAGACTCGAAGATGTTCTTGTCGGGGTCTGCAAGTACGCCCAAGATTGTTGGAGCGCCAAAAACATATAACTCTGAAAAATAAGCTTGCGGCACCACGTCAACGTGGTGGATTTCGGGGCTGTAGGCAATTTCGCCCTGTGAAACCCAACCGGCTGATCTTTGTGCCTCCGTCAGCCCCAGCGGCCCACTGTCGAACGACGTAACTGCAACATGCTTTCCCAGGACTACATCTGGACAACATTCCAGCACGTCGAGCTGCCTATCCGTTGAGACAAGCCACTGATAGCCGTTCGTTGAGCCGGTTTGCAACAGGTGGTCAGCGTCTTTCATGTTTAGATTGTACGAAAGTTGACCTGATAAGCCGGTGGTTGTCGTTAACAGGCGCTTACACTCACTAATCCCAGGGACAGAACCGGTGTGCCGCTCAATGAGTGTAATGGCGATGTTACGTCAACTTACCGCGCCTCTCCCGAAGGTGCCCAGTGCGACTCGCTCCTCGCTGTAGATTTCGAAAATCGTATGCAGCCGTGTCATCTGGAGGAGGTCAGCAACTTTTTCGTTGACCTGAAGAAGTTTCATCTCGCCTCCCTTCTGTCGGACGGTGCTGAAACATCTCACCAGTTCGCCCAGGCCATTGCTGTCCACGTAATCAACTCCCGCGAGATTGAGCAGGAATCTTTTGTGGCCGGTTTCGGAGAAAACATGTATCAGGTCCCGCAGTTGCGTGCGGCCCTCGGTTGTCGTGAGTTTGCCAACGACGTCCACGACAATGACTCGGTCGAACTCTCGTGTGGTGATTTCAAGACTCATGGCGAGTTTGCGAGATTCTGTTTTCCCCGTGCGGGATCATAGAGCTTGGACGTTGCTTTCGATGAAGCCAGGCGAAAACCGACATAGCGAGTGCGGTCCGCCTCGGGGTTTCTGATTAATGAGTGTATCAACCCTCCCCTCGTACCCGCTGATTGCAAGCAGCGGGTTCTTTTTTGCACCTCAATGAGTGATATGGCGATTTTTCGCCAGCTGATTGAGAACCGCCAAGAATCTCGAGGTGAATGCGAACACTGCGCGAATTGACAGGTCGATCTTTGCCAGACTCTTGCTAGCATCAATTTCGCATGTAATTCGCACCCTGGGATCACGTTATTCGTAAAAACTGGAATCGGGGTGATCAAGATGCCCGCCTGCCATTGGTCCTGCAAGTTTCAGAAATCGAGCGTGTCCGATTAAGGAGGCCATATGCGCAACCTGTGCACTTCAGCCATTTCAGTGTTGATCCTAGGCGCGTTGATGGGGCTTTCAGTCGCGTGTTCACATCGTCCCAGCGACGATGCGATTGCCAAGGATATTCAGAATAAGCTCGCCGCCGACTCGGAAACTAAGGACGCGCAGGTCAATGTGGCGGTTAAGGACGGTAAGGTTACCCTCACTGGGAAAGTCAGCACTCCAGCAGTCCAGCAAAAGGTGGAGCAAATTGCGCGTGAAGAACCGGACATCGCTGGCGTCGATGACCAAACGACGACCGAGCCAGAAGCCGAGGCTGCTGTTCCAGATGCTGCTGCTCCAGCTGCTGCTCGCTCCAGCTGCTCCTGCTCCCCCTCCTCCTCCGGTGGAGAAGCCCAAACCTCAGCCTCTCGTAGTGCCCGCCGGGACCGTTCTAACCGTCAGAACAGGTCAAGCATTGAGTTCCAAGAGCAGCCAAACGGGCCAAGCATTTCTCGCGACGCTGGCGCAACCCGTGAGCGTGAACGGGAGGTCGGCGCTGACGGCAGGATCGACCGTCAGTGGCACCGTGGTGACGGCCAAGGCCAAGGGCAAGGTAAAAGGTGAAGGGCAACTGGACCTGTCGCTAACGAGCATTTCAGTAGGCGGACATACCTATCACATCCAAACCGGCGTGCTCAGCAGCACAGTAAAGGGAAAGGGTAAGAGGACAGCTGCCACTACCGGCGGAGGAGCAGCCGGTGGTGCGTTGATAGGAGGCATCGCTGGTGGAGGCACGGGCGCCGCTATCGGTGCCGGTGTGGGTGCGGCAGCGGGTTTTATCGGGGGAACTTTGACCGGGAACAAGCAGGTTGAAGTCCCGGCTGAGTCGGCACTCAGCTTCACTCTGACTCAGCCTTTGACACTCCCGCCGACGCGCGATTGAATTCGTTCCCGGCCGACTTCCAGGGACGGCACACCTCAACCACGCAGTTGAAGCTGAGGATTCCCATCTAACTGGCTTGTTAGTCAATCGAAAACCTTTTGGCTGCACCGCGGCGGCCAGGCGGGGTCAGCGCCGATGCTCGACGAAACCGGGCGACTAGATACCTTCGACTTATTGCGCGTGTGCAGCGAGCCATCCGAGCGGATGAAGCTGCTGAAAGTGCGCGACACCTCGAAGAAGGCGACCTGGTTGTACTTGCCGCTCACGTTTGCATTTAGCGGGGTGGTTTGGACTTTGATCATCTGGTCTGGGCATTTGTATATGGGGTTCGGACTGATGGTCCCGGCGATCATGTGGTGCCCAGCCTTGGCTGCGCTGGTGACTTGCCGCCTGCTTGGTCGAGAGTTCGGATCTCTCGGATGGCGGTGGCCAAATAACAGATATATCGTCGCAGGATACTTCGTACCCTTGGCCTACACGTCAGTTGCGTATGGTGCAGTGTGGGCGTTGCAGCTGGGCAGTTGGAACTCGGATTTCGTCAACCAGATTGCGCAGGGTTTCGGGCTGCGCGGCCTGCCTGCATGGGGCTCGCTAACACTCTACGTCATCACTATGGCAACTGGGGGCCTCATACTGAACCTTTCGGCGGCACTCGGCGAAGAGATCGGCTGGCGAGGCTTTCTAGTTCCTGAATTGACCCGTCAAATGTCGTTTACGAGAGTGAGTCTGCTGAGCGGAATCGTCTGGGCTGCTTGGCATTGTCCGCCGCTATTATTCGCGGATTACAACGCGGGAACGAATCGTTGGTACGCACTCTGCTGCTCCACTGTGGTGGTTGTCTCCGCCAGCTTCATGCTTGCGTGGCTTAGGCTGAAGTCGGACAGCGTCTGGCCAGCCGCGGTGTTCCATGCCAGCCACAACGTTTTCGTCCCGGGCGTTTTCGACAGTTTGATACGCAATACTGGCTCAACTCTCTGGTACACAACCGAATTCGGCGCAGCTTTGGCGATTACAACTGCTGTATCTGCCCTGTACTTTTGGACTCGCCGCGGCGAAATCTCGCGCATTGACATTCGGGGAATGGCTTTTGGGGGTGGCGCCAGTGTAGCGGGCGTGTATGGCCTTTTGTCGCGAAAGTTCCCGAGCAGTGAAACAACGCCGCGAGCCAAATAAATGTGGGGCTGAATCACGATTCCGCTTTTTGTAAGATTCTGGCAATCGCGGTGATCGTGTTCCAGTTACGAGTTGTCGCCGGAACCCCGAAAACTTTATCCAGCTGGCCCAGGTAACGGATCGCTTTCATTTCGCGCCGGTACAGACCGACGACGAATCGGCCTCTTACGGCGACGACTTTCAAAGACCATTCATCCCCCGAAGGGAGATTGAAAGGAGTGGAAGGCAAAGGCCGCCCGCGTTTCGCCAATATGCTCACAAACCAAGTGATGTTCGGTCCCGCCGGCTGACCCGCAAACGGATTCGTAGATTGCAATTCGAGGACGTCATCCCCTTTGCAAATTACCACTTCGGTCTCAAACGGCAATCGCTTTGCTAACTCTGCACGGAGTGTGACCTGACTAATGCGGTTTCGCACCACGAAAGTTCCGGCGGCGCCAATATTCACAAGGTCAAGGTCGCTCAGTTCCTTCGCGAGGAGGCTCGGACGAAAGGTCCTGTGACCGCCGACATTGACTCCCCTCAAGAAGACGACCAGAGCCATGACAATTCACTCGCTCAGACCTGTTCCCGCGCCTCGCCCAGCGTCACGTTCACATCCATCTTCTTTTTCGCCCGATAGATCGTGAGCCGCACCGTATCGCCCGCGCGGTGACTGTTCATCATCTGGCTGAGGTCCTGCTGGTCCTGAACATCCTGACCATCAATCGCCACAATCAGGTCGCCGCCAACCATGATCGGCATGTTGCCCAGATACGCGCGCTCGGTGCCACCTTTCAGACCTGCACGGTCCGCCGCACCACCCGCCACCACCTGCACGATCAGCAGTCCACTGTCCGCCGCCAGTCCCAACTGGTCGGCCAGTTCCGGCGTAATCGGGATCGTGCGCACGCCAAGCGCGGGACGCCGTACCCGGCCCAATGTCATCAAGTCGTTGAGCACAGCTTTGGCGGTGTTCACCGGAATGGCAAAGCCAATGCCTGCGCTCTGTCCGACGTTCGAAGCGATCATGGTATTGATGCCGATCACTTCACCGTGCAGGTTCAGCAGCGGCCCGCCGGAATTGCCGGGATTGATGGCTGCATCCGTCTGAATGGCTTCATCGATCTGCATTCCGTCGGGCTCCTGCACCGGGCGGATCGAACTGATGATGCCCCGAGTCATCGTCCCAGCCAGACCGAACGGATTGCCGATGGCGATAAACTTTTTGCCCAACCTGCAAATTGTGGGAGTCACCAAGGACCATCGGGTTCAGCCCGGGCCCCTTGATCTGAATTACCGCCAGATCGTGCGAGCGGTCAGTTCCCACCACCGTGGCCCGATACTTCTTCCGGTTGTGCAGCGTTACTTCCACCTGGCGGGCATCGGCGATCACGTGATAGTTGGTCAGCACGTGACCTTCTTTATCGATAATGAAGCCTGAGCCCTGGCCTTCCTGTGGCACCAGTCCGTAAAAGAAATCAAACGTCACAGCCCGTGAAGTGATGTTCACGACGGAATCGATGTTCTTGCGATAGACGCTGATGTTGTTTTGCTCTTCGGAGTCGAAGGGCTCGACCGCCGCAGCTTCGGTGATCTCCACCTTCTCCATGGGACGGCCAAGCCAACTCGTGGGATGCATGCCTCCAGAGCGGTATGTAGTGAAGTAATAGAACGCGCCGGCGAAAACGACAGCCAGCAGAATAGGTCGCAACAGTTTCATATTTCAAGACCCCTTTGTAGCGCCGGCGTCTCGCCGGCTGTCGCGAGGGCATCTTGCCCTCGCATCTACGGGCAAGATGCCCGCAGGACAGCCGCCGGGACAGCGGCGCTACAATGACACTTCCTTCTCCAACTCAACGTAAATCTGCTTCACCTGCGCTTCGGTCTCATCGAGCGAGCCCGAGTTATCGATCACGTAGTCGGCAGCTTTGATCTTCTCTTCATCCGAAAGCTGCGCTGCCATCCGCCGCGTAACTTCGCGGCGCGCCCTTTCCAAATCAACTTTCAGCCGTTGCGCCCAACGCTCAATCCGCTGCTCCGGACGACAGGTCACAACCACCAGTCGATCAAACCCCTTTTCCATTTTCGCTTCAAGAATAAGCGCTGCCTCAACCATGGCAATGGCATGAGGATCGCGTCGGCCAACCTCGGCGATCCACTCCTCCTGCCGTCGAATCACGGCCGGATGGACAATCTGATTCAGCTCCTCCACCCGCGAGGCTTTACCCGCACCGCCGAATGCAAGTTCCGCCAGACGCGCCCGGTTCACGGTGCCATCGGGATCCAGAATTCCAGCACCGAAATGCTCCACCACTTCCCGATAGACCGGCTTGCCGGGCAGCATGAGCTCGTGGGAAATCTCGTCAGCCTGGATCACCTGCGCGCCCATTGCGGCAAACATCTTTCCGACGACAGATTTGCCCGCGGCGATCCCTCCGGTCAATCCGACCTTAAGCACTGCGCGCGTGCTCGGCCGCCCGGACTGGCAGGCGCGAGCCCCTCCGCATCTTCGCCGCTTTCACCGTGTTCGACATCAGCATCGCGATGGTCAGCGGACCCACGCCACCCGGCACCGGTGTAATCGCTCCTGCCACTTCCGCTACATGGGGATCGACATCGCCCACCAGCGTCGATCCCTTCGTCCTGAAAGTTTCCTCCCGCTTGGCGTCACCCGCAAAGAGTCGGTCAAATTCGGCACGCTCGGTCACCTTGTTCATACCGACATCGATCACCGTTGCCCCCGGCTTCACGAAGTCCTGAGTAATCATCCCTGCCCGGCCGATCGCTGCCACCAGAATATCGGCGCGCCGGCACACACCGGGAAGATCCCGCGTCTTTGAATGACACACTGTCACGGTCGCATTCGCGTTGATCAGCAGCATGGCCGCAGGCTTCCCCACAATGTCGCTGCGCCCCACCACTACGGCGTCCTGACCGGCGACCGGAATCTTGCTGCGCTTCAAGATCTCCATGACTCCCGCCGGCGTACAAGGCACCAGCCCCGGCCGCTGGGTAGAGAGAAACCCCACGTTCATGGGATGAAACCCGTCAACATCTTTGCCCGGGTCTACCGCCATCAGGATTTTCTTGGAATCGACCTGCGCCGGCAACGGTAACTGCACGAGAATGCCATCGATCTCATCCCGCCGGTTCAATTCGAGTACTAGCTCCAGCAACTCCTGGGTCGAAATCGTATCCGGGGGCGTAATCTGCTCGCTGTAGATCCCCACCTCGCCACAGCTCTTGACCTTCCCCCGAACGTAAATTTCCGAGGCTGGATTGTGCCCGACCAGAATGACCGCCAGTCCAGGACGCACTCCCGCAGCCGTCATCTCCTTTACCTCGGCAGCAACCTCCGCCCGTATTTCAGCTGCGATCTTGTTGCCGTCCAGTATCGTGGCAGCCATGAACCCTCCCCGGAAGACCGACTTTATCGTAAATCATTCAGGGACGAACGTTCTCGCAGAAGCTCTTAGCCGTCAGCTTTCAGTAAGTGCCTTAAGCTGACGGCTGATAGCTGAGAGCTGACAGCGCCTTTCTAAAAAAGCGTAAAATCCACCTCATGATTCCTCAAGACCTGCTCGACATCCTGGTCTGTCCCGTCTGCAAGAAATCGCTCGCCCTGAAAGACCAGGGCCAAAGTCTGAAGTGCTCCGAGTGCCGCCGCGTCTACCCGGTGCGGGACGGAATTCCCATCATGCTGGTGGATGAAGCCGTGATTGATCCATCCTGACATGATCCATCCTGAGATGACCCGTCCTGAGAGCCATATTCTGTCATCGCATCTCGTCCCAGAACGACACAACGTGTCAAGATCGAGATTTCCTGTTATGGCACGTTCGTGCCACAAAAATCACCCTCGCCGCCGCATCAAATAATTGACACGTCTGCAACTTACCGCAGCGTAAGGGGTTTAAGAAACCAATTTGGTGCTGCTTACGTACATACAAAAAGGGCCAGAAGTGGGCCCCAAAATTGCATGCAACGTTCATGGCAGGCAGTGAGTCTAATAGTTAAGGAAATGCAGGTCGGAGGTGATACGACCATGAAAGAACGATTCTCCAGTACCGAACTGTCGGCTCTGCGCAACGATCTTCTGCAGGGTGGGTTGATCGATTCGCGTGAAGCCGCCGAACTCCTGCAAGTCTTCCTCATGGGCCGTGGCTACGGGGTCTCGCCTCAAGCAGCCATGGACGCCGTGGGCCGGGTTGAGATGTCAGGCTGCTCCATGCCGGTACTGCAGAAAGAGCTGGAGGGTCTGGCTCTGGTGATGTAAGCGGTGACTCAAAGTATGTAGAAATCTACGGGGACCTCAGCCGGGCTAACCAGCCCGGCAATTTTTTTAGAGGGAGCTTTTAGCTATTAGCCTTTGGCTTTTAGCTCAAGCCCACAATTTCTGCTCGTTGCCTCCACATTGGGGTTCAAGCTAAAAGCGAAAGGCTAATAGCTAAGAGCTCTGTTCACTCGTACCTCAAACTCTCCACCGGATCCAGCTTCGCCGCCCTCGTCGCCGGTACCGTCCCAAAGATCACTCCCACGAACGATGAAACCAGAATTGCGACAATCGCCGACAGTCCTGAAATAGGAATTCGATATTCTGTCAGGAAGCGTACCGAATAGGGAATCGCCAGTCCGATCACCACGCCGATCAGCCCTCCGACCAGGGATATGGTCATCGCCTCGGCCAGAAACTGGAAACGAATCTCGCGGTTGGTCGCGCCCAAGGCTTTGCGGATGCCAATCTCGCGGATGCGGGAGCTTACCGTCGCCAGCATGATGTTCATGATCCCAATCCCGCTGACCAGCAGGACGACCGCCGCCACCAGCAGCAACACCAGGGTCAGGGCGTTGGCCGTTTTTTCCGCCAGCACCACCAGTTGGGTGAGATTCATGACGTTGTAAACCGATTCGGCCCGGTGCCTGCTCTGGATCACTTTCCGGATCTGGTCGGTCGCTGGCGCTACCATCGCCGGGTCCGAGGCCGAGAAATAAATCTGCTTCACCGTCGGCGTGTCGGTAAAGTAGCGGCTCACCGTGTAGGGAATCAGCATGGTGTAATCCACTACTTCGGTCTGTCCGAATGTGTCCACCCGCTCCCGGAAGGTGCCGACAATCGTGAAGGGCAGGCCGCTGAGCTTGATGATCTTTCCGATCGCTTCTTCCTGCGATCCGTAAAGCTCTTCCGCCATCTTCTGGGTGATCACGCCGACCTTGTTATGTTCCTGCTCATCCTTGCTGTCAAAAAATCTGCCAGTAATGACCACCAGGTTCCGCACGATCTTGTAATCGGGAAAAACCCCGAGCACGCGAGATATCGCGTTCCTTGCCCCCGCCCACCGGAATGCGCTCGCCGAGCGAAACCACGGGTGAGGCCGCAACAATGCCCGGAACTTGCTGCAACGCGGCCTTCAGGTCATCGATGGTGAGCGGGTCGGGAGTGACGTTGGCGACCCGCTGGGCGCCGCTCTGGTATTCCGCTTCGATCTGGTTGGTGCCAATCGACTGGATCTGGTTCAGCACATACTGCTTACCGGTCATGCCGATGGTTACAACGAGGATGAGCGAAGCCGTGCCGATCACCATCCCCAGCGCAGTCAGAGCAAATCTCACTTTGTTACTGCGGAAAGTCTCGTAGGCAAAACTGAGAATCTCGCTGTAAACCATCCGGGGCGCATGTCGTTCCGGAGCGGAGGTAGTGGCAGTCGCCATTCGTCTGTAGTTTAGATGCTAGCCGCAACCGCCCGGAGGCGCAATTGCAGGGGCGATTTGGTAGCGCCGGCGTCCCGCCGGGCTGTCGGGTGGGCGTCGCCCGCCCATCTCCAATCCACAGTTTGTCATCCCGAGCGGAGCCGAACGATTCGCTCGCGAATCGTCCGGCGCAGTCGAGGGACCTTGTGTTTGCTTGCGTCGTAACGGATGCTGCGAGGATCGGTGGCGCCACTTCGCAAGCGAATTGCTATCCTGGCGGCTCCACAGCGCCCCGCGCGTAATAGCCCGGCAGCCCCAGGCTCCAGCTTTCGCCCCTTAGCATTAAAAATTCGGAAATGCGCCAGCCCCGCCCGCTGCAGGGCAAACTGCAAGGTCGTCCGGATCACTCCAAACCCGTACTTCACGCTGCGGCGGAAGTTGATCGAGGACGCTTCCTCAAAATATTTTGTCGGACAGGAAACTTCGCCAATGCGGAAATCCGAAACTGCGCGCACTGCGCCAGCACCTGGTTGTCGAAAACGAAATCGTCCGAATTCTCCAACAGCGGAAGCTCGGTCAGCACCTCGCGGCTAAAGGCGCGGTACCCGGTGTGATACTCCGACAGCTTGATCCCCAGAAACAGATTCTCGAATGCCGTCAAGAAGCGGTTGGCCACGTACTTGTAAAACGGCATGCCGCCCTGCAGCGCGCGCCCGCCGATAATGCGGGAACCCAGCACCACGTCGTAGACACCGTAAGCGACCATGCTCGCCATGGCGGTCACCAGCAGCGGCGTGTACTGATAATCGGGATGCACCATGATACCACGTCCGCGCCCGCGGCCAGCGCCTCGCGATAGCAAGTCTGCTGGTTGCGTCCGTAGCCGTAGTTCTGGTCGTGGACGAAGAACTGCAACCCCAGCTGCTTGGCAATCTTCGACCGTGCGGTCGGAACTGTGATCGTCCACCAGAATGCGGATGTCCACCAGTTCCGGCAACTCCGCCACGGTCGCCGCCAGCGTCTTCTCCGCGTTATAAGCGGGGAACACCACGGCGATGCGTTTGCCGTTAATCATGAAGGACAATCATAAATCTCACAGCCGTTGGCGTCGTAGTCGGGTGCTTGAGTTGCCAATGCCCACGTGGGGACGCCAAGCCGGCTGTCCGCACGTGGTCTGTGCCGCTAGAGCCACTGGGTGGAGCAGGCGCTTTGGCCTGCATACAGAGGAGGGTGCGTGTTGGGCTTCAGCCCCTGAGGTACCTCGGCGACTGAATCCGCCAAGGCCGGCTTCAATCGCGCCACGAGGCCGCTCCACGCACTCTTTTAATTGATAAAATATCTCTTCAGGCTATGCCCGACAAACGTACCCTCTTCGAAAAAGTCTGGAACGAGCACGTCGTCTCTTCGCCCTCCAGACCGCCTGCCTCTTCTTTATATAGACCTGCACCTGGTCCACGAAGTGACTTCGCCACAGGCGTTCGACGGCCTCCGTGCGGCCGGGCGCCGCGTACGCCAGCCCAACCGAACAGTGGCTACGGTCGACCACAATATCCCGACCGAGCCCCGCGGTACTCCCATTACCGACCCGATTGCCGCCCTCCAGATCAAGGCCCTGCAAAAGAATTGCAAGGAATTCGGTGTCCCGCTGTTCGACATGGACTCGCCCGACCAGGGCATCGTGCACGTAATCGGCCCCGAACTCGGACTCACCCAGCCCGGCATGACCATCGTTTGCGGCGACAGCCACACCAGCACGCACGGCGCGTTCGGAGCGCTGGCTTTCGGCATTGGCACATCCGAGGTCGAGCACGTGCTGGCGACGCAATGCCTGCCGCAGCGCAAACCGAAGACCATGCTGATCGACGTTCGGCGGAAAACTCCCCGAAGGCGTGACCGCGAAAGACCTGGCGCTGGGAATCATCGGACAGATCGGCACCGACGGCGCCACCGGACACGTCATCGAATACGCCGGAGAAGCCGTTCGCGGCGCTTTCCGTCGAAGGCCGCATGACGCTGTGCAACATGAGCATCGAGGCCGGAGCGCGCGCCGGAATGGTCGCGCCCGACGAGACCACTTTCGCCTATCTCAAGAACCGCCGATTCGCTCCGCAAAACGGCAGCTGGGAAAAGACGGTCGCACACTGGCGCACCCTGCCGTCCGATCCCGGCGCGCGTTACGACAAAGTCGTGGAGATTGACGCCTCGAAGCTCGCCCCATTCGTGACCTGGGGGACGAATCCCGGCATGGTCGTATCCGTCAGCGGACGGGTTCCCGAGTTGACCGATCTAATGACCGAATCCGACCGCCACGCCGCCGAGCGCATGCTGGAGTACATGGGGCTGAAAGCCGGTACCCGGGTCGAAGAAATCCCTGTCGACCGCGTCTTCATCGGCTCCTGCACCAACTCGCGCCTCGAAGATTTGCGCGCCGCCGCCCGCGTGGCCAAGGGACATCATGTAAGTCCGAAAGTCCGAGCCATGGTCGTTCCCGGCTCGCAGGCGGTAAAACATGCGGCCGAAAAGGAAGGCCTCGACAAGATTTTCCAGGAGGCAGGTTTCGAATGGCGGGAGTCGGGATGCTCGATGTGCCTGGGTATGAACCCGGACATCCTGCAACCCGGCGAGCGCTGCGCTTCCACCAGCAACCGCAACTTCGAAGGCCGCCAGGGACGCGGTGGACGCACCCACCTGGTCAGTCCAATGATGGCCGCAGCAGCCGCCATCGAAGGCCACTTCACAGACATCAGAAATTGGAAATGGCTGTAGAGTAGCGCCGGCGTCCCGCCGGCTGTCCGGAGGGCGTCCCGCCCTCCGAAAGTCAGGAGAGCAAATGCAACCCTTCCGCACCCATAAAGGCAAAGTCGTCCCGCTCGATCGCGCCAACATCGACACCGATCAGATCATCCCCAAGCAGTTTCTGAAGACGAATCGAGCGCACCGGCTTCGGCGAATTCCTCTTCTTCGACTGGCGCCGCACCAAGGACGGTTCGCAGGACCCGTCGTTTACCCTGAACCAGCCACGCTACAAGGGTGCCAGCATCCTCGTGACCGCCAAGAATTTCGGCTGCGGATCATCCCGCGAACACGCCGTCTGGGCCCTGGAAGATTTCGGCTTCCGCGCGGTGATTGCTCCATCGTTCGCCGACATCTTCGCCAACAACTGCGTAAAGAATGGCGTGCTCACAGTAGTTCTGACCGAAAAAGAAGTAGAAGAAATTATCAAACGCGCGCCGCGACCAACCGAACTATCAGCTATCCATTGACCTCGAAAAATACCAGGTCACGGATGACGCTGGCTTCAAAGCCACCTTCCAGATCGACGAATTCACCCGCCACTGCCTGCTGGAAGGCCTCGACGACATCGGCCTGACCCTGAAACACGAACCAGAAATCACGGCCTACGAATCCCGCCACCCAGTCGCGACAAAAATCATGTAGGCGCGGGCGCCCTCGCCCGTGCGGCGGGGCGAAGCCCCGCAAGGTTTCCTGAGCAAACTAAACCGGCGGCCCCGCCGGCGCTCCAGACGATTTCAGCTTCGGCGTATTCTGCTCCGGATTCTGCAAGAACAAATTGATCTCGTGATCAATCTGTTCCAGCACCGGCCCGCGCGCCGTATTCTTCTTCACCGCACTCTGCACTTCCCGCACGCCAGCCAAAGCCACTGCCCGTACCTCGGCGGTCGCATCGGAATTCGCCGCCAGAATCATCAACCGATCCGCCACTTCGGTCTGCACCACGCCCGCAAGGTCCCGCTCCGCCGGCGTCTTCGCCGAATCGGAAAATGCGGTACTAACCAGAGCGGAAATCACGCTTCGCAGGCGAAGGAGCTTGCGCCTCCTGCCGCGAGATCACCGCCAGCCTCTGCATGCGCTGCGGGTTCAGCAATCCTCCCACGACGATTTCAGACACGGCGCGCGCTCCATCCTGCGGACTGAAAAGATATCCCGCCGACGAGGCAAACTGCTCCGGATCGGAATCGCGATTCTCCAGCGGCGCCAGCGCCTTCCAAACTTCCGCCGGAACATTCAGCTGCGCAGGATTCAACGCGCCCAGCGCCAGTTGCAGCGCCTCTTTCTGACTCTCCGCCGGCCAGATGATGACCGGCTTCTGCCCATCGCCCGCCAGCGAGAGCGGAATCTCGGCGCTACCGATTACATTGATCGCCGCTCCCAGCGCGTAACGATGAAACAGGTAGACCAGTGGCAGCCGCGAAGTGAACATCGAATTGGGTTCACCCGCACGCAGCATGCGCGGGCTGTAGTGCGCCAGCAGCGGAGTCTCGCACCGGCAGAACTGTTTTCAGCCAGCTCACCGGATCGGGCCCGTCGTCGTAGGAATTCCAGCGAGGATCGGCAGTGTTTCCCCAGACAATTCCTTTCGCCAGCGCTCCCTTGACGATCGCATCGAGCCGCGCCTGGTTCTCCTGCGCCGAGCTGCCGGATTGCCCTGGCTGTATCCCCACTCGATGGCAAGGCGGTCGTAGCTGCCCGGTCTCTTGCATGTAGGCGTCGGAGAGATCGGCTGTTCCGTCGGCGCGAATCTGCACCCGCGGCGCGAAGTAGTCCATCACCGAGCCGCGTCCGTAGGTGCTGGCCACGAAGTTATGTTCCAGACCCAGCACGTGCCCCATTTCATGACAGGTCAGCAGCGCCAGCCGCTTCAGCATGACTTGTTCTTCGCTGCTTTTCGGATCGAGACTGTCGAGCGCGGCGAAACGTATCCAGCGCCGGCTCGGAGTTGTCGCGACCCGACGGCATCACCGACTCCCAATAGTTGTTCACCGTGCGCATGCGGTGCGAATCCAGCTGCACCACGGCGTGAATGATCTCGCCGGTCCGCGGATCGACGTGACTCTGCCCCACGGACCATCCCCGTCCCGACCGGTTCGTCCACTGGATCGTGGGATAGCGAATGTCCATCGGGTCCGCGCCCTCGGGCAAGTCTTCGACGCGCAGTGCATTCTTGAATCCCGCCTGCTCGAACGCCGCGTTCCACCACAACGCTCCCATCCGCGCCGCTGAACGGATCGGCTCCGGAATGGCGCGGTCGAGATAAAACACAATCGGCTTTACCGGCTCGCTCATCGCCGCGTTCGCATCTTTCTTCTGCAGGCGCCAGCGGTTGACCAGGTAACGCGTGAGCGGCCGGTCGTAAGCCTGGGAAAAATCCTGAAAGCTGGTGCTGATAAATCCCACTCGCGGGTCCTGGTCCAGCACCTCGTATCCCGGCGCCGGCATAGCCACAAACGAATGATGCTCGCGCAGGCTCAACGAGTGCGGATCAGGCTGGTTCAAATCGCTCTCCGAATCGGTGGAGAAAGTCAGCAGCGCTTCCACTTCCGTGTTGAGCGGGAAACTCCCGGTGTGCTCCAGATCGATCACGCTGCGATCCTTGTCCAGCCGCCAGTCCACCGCTTTCGAGGATTGCTCGCGTATCACCGCGCCACCCACGGCGCGCGAAGGCCGGCGCAATTGCGAGAGCAGATCAAACGCGTCCCGCATCAGCAGGCTATCTGCATCGACCAGCACCGTGCCATCGCGTTCTCCTTCGACCGGAAGCGAGGCCAGCACCGAAGTCGGGAAACTGTATTCCACCGAATGCTGCAATTCTGGCGCGCCGTTCGGAGCGCGGAAGCTGGTGTTCTCCTGAATCACCAGCACCCGCATCCCAACCCGCCGGAAGCGGCACACCGCGCCTCCGCCAAACGAACTACGGTCGGCGAATGCCTCGATCGAACCAATGCCGCTGCCCAGTCCGGTGAAGTAAAGAAACTCTCCCTGCAACGCCGCCGGCGACAGTTCAAACAAGATGTCGCCCTTTTTCTCGTCCCAGTAGTAAGGGAAGAAGCCATCATGCCGCTGCAATCCAGCGGTTCGAGTAGTCATGCTGGAACCAGCATCGGCCGGCTTCGTGGAAGTTTGAGCAACCATGCCGCTGGTGAGAACAAGCAGGGCAAGCAAAAGACGCAATCTTGTCATAGGCTTTGTCTTATACATCACCAGCCCACGCCCGCTCAATCCAACTGAGAACCGGGAACTGTGTACTGAGAACTAGGAATCCGATCAGGGGAGAAAATCGTCGTTGGCCCTTGGTCGTTGGTCTTTAGCCAAGACCAAGTACGACGCGAAGAATCCGCGGAGCCCACGCCCGCTCAATCCAACTGAGAACCGAGAACTGTGTACTGAGAACTAAGAATCCGATCAGGGAGAAAGTCGTCATTGGCCCCTGGTCGTTGGTCTTTAGCCAACGGCCAAGGACCAACGACTACGGGGGAGGGACAACCTGGCAAAAAATTACGCGGCGTGAGCCGCCGCGGACACGGTAAGCAAGGGCACGGTCGCCCGCACTCTGGTGCCGGGAAATGCGGGTTCGATCTGCAATTCACCTTCAAGCTCGTTCAAACGTTCGCGCATGCCAGCCAGCCCAACGCCAGAGTCTGGAATCGCCATTCGCGAACTGATCGGGAATTTCTTGGACAGGCCACAACCGTAGTCTCGCACCTCAAGAGTCACGACCGGGCCTTCACGCCACAAGCGGACGTCCACTTCGAAGCTGCCGGAGTGCCGGTGCACGTTGGTCAGGCTTTCCTGCAGCACGCGGAACAACGCATTCTCGATCTGGTTGGGCAAACGTTCAACTTCCGAGGCAAAGTCCACTCGCACCTTGATCCCGCTGCGCTGGGCAAACCCCGCCAGGTACCACTGCGCGGCTGAAGTCAACCCTGACTCGTCCAGCAGCGGCGGATGCAGAAGGTAAGACGTCGTGCGAATTTCCTGCAGAGCTTCGTCCACCAGACTCGCGATTCCCGCAAGTTCGTCGCGGGTTCCTTTGTCGTGCTGCAGCTTCCGTTGCAAAAGGGTCACGGATATTTTCAACGCGGTCAGCGTTTGGCCAGTGCTGTCGTGTAAATCGCGGGCCACTTTTCGCCGCTCCTCGTCCTGCACCCGGAGCAATCTCTTGGGAAAGGTTCTGCAATGCGACCGTCCGCTCGAGAACCAGCATCTCAAGGTCTGAGCAGGATTGCTTTAGGGTCTTGCTTTGATTTCCTGAAAGATTCCACATGGCCCACCTCGTTGTGTGAGAACTATCTCATTAAGAGGGCTAAACTTCTGAGCAATAGAGCGCGTGCTCGGTTTGCACTGTTTTGGGGCAGTCTGCGGACCGAGGCGATCACGTCTCAGGGGAGTGTTGGTTTCTTCACGCAGAGAAATCCGGCAAAATTGAACCACTGGAAAAATGTCTCGACGATTTCGAAACCGTTCCGCCGGAACAGATCAAGATTCTCCTGCAATTGATACGGGACAAGAACATTCTCCAGCGCCTCTCGTTTGCGCGCGATTTCAGTATCGGAATAGCCCTGCCTGCGCTTGAAGTCATAATAGAAATCGATGAAAAATCGGTTCACGTGACCATTATTAGTCAGGATTTTCTCGGTCACGATCAGCGCGCCTTCATTGGCCAGCGAATCGTAGATGTGCCGGATCAAGGCGTCTCTGCCCAAGGGTCGAATGAACTGCAAGGTCCAGCACATGGTCACGATGCTGGCATCCTCCAGCGGCGGTGAATCGTATTCTGGAAGAAGCTCAAGGCCGCATCACGGACTTTCCGGCGCACTTCGAGACCTTCAGCAAAGGCGTGCTCTTCGTCACCGAGTCGATCGATCTACCCGGAGCCAGACTGCCGAAAAGTTCGAACTCGAACGCCAGTGGAAACAGATCGAAGACCTTCGCCTGAACAGCGGACGCTTTGCCTGGCTCGATACCGCCTACAGCGCGGTACAGGGCAACCTCGCTATGACGCTGGCGTTCTGGTGTTGATGGCGGGCGGCGTGGCCGTAGCTCATGGGTCGATGACCACAGGCGCCTTGCTCTCGTTCTTCGTGACCCTGCGAATCCTGAGCCAGTAGGCGCATCGGTCGTCGAAATTGCACCGACTATCGTTCTGGGAAACCAATCCCTGCTGGCGCTCCACCAGTTGTTGACCACGGCCGCGGTCGAGCCTTACCAGGGCACCGCCAGGATCGATTTTCAGGGTGAGATCAAGCTCGAGGATGTTTCCTTCCGCTACGGCAAGCCGGCGGTGTTGAACGGTGTCGATCTCGTTATTCGGCCTCGGCGCACGGTAGCTCTCATCGGTCCCAACGGGTGCGGCGAAGAGCACCATCCTGCACCTGATTCTCGGATTCTACCGGCCGAACACCGGCGCACTCTATTGCGATGGATGCCCCTATGACGAAGTCGATCTCTCGTCGGTGCGTAAAGCCATCGGATTCGTCGCCCAGAATCCAACTCTCTTTAGCGGATCGATTCGCGAGAATATTTCCTACGGAATGCCGGAGGCCACGCTGGAACAGATTCGACACGCCGCCAGCCTCGCTCTCGCCGACGAGTTCATCATTAAGCTCCCCAGATGGCTATGACACCACCATAGGCGATGATGGCGTCCGTCTGTCCGGCGGTCAACGCCAGCGCATCGCGATTGCCCGCGCTCTCCTGCGGCAGCCGAAACTTTTGGTGCTCGACGAACCGACCAACCATCTGGACATTAAAGCCGTGACCCGCCTGATGGAAAACCTGCGCCCGTTTGAGAGTAAGTTAGCTTTGCTGCTGGTCAGCCACGACCGCGAGGTAGTTCGCCACGCAGACGATGTCTTCGAAATCGACAATGGCGTCGCCCTGCGCATGGCAACCGCCACCGTATAAGTACAACCGAGAACCGGGAAGATGACCTAAGAATTAAGGGTTGAAACTGCGAGACAAAGCATCAGGAACCAGAAACCGAATTAAGAACGAAGCACTGACCCTCCCCCGTAAAATCCACGACCAAGGCGGTAAACCAGGTGAATCGGGCTCCCGGCCAAACCATCCTCACGCCGTTCCGTATCGCGCTGATCCTGGGAGCGACAACCATCATGGGCGCTGCACTCCGCCTGCACCAACTCTCCGTCAAAAGCTTCTGGATCGATGAAGGCGCGAGCGTCAGTTTCGCCACCATGCCCTGGCGTCCTTTTCTAAAAACGCTCTGGAACTACCAGGGCAACATCACGCTCTACTATTTCCTCCTTCGCGCCTGGATCCATCTCGGCGACAGCGAATTCGTAGTGCGCAGCCTCTCTGTGATCTTCGCGGTCCTCACTATTCCGGCGATTTATTTCCTGGGCAAGCGTCTCTTCGATCGTTCCACCGGACTGATTGCCGCGGCGCTGCTCGCCGTGCACAGCTTTCACATCCACTGGTCGCAGGAAGCCCGCGGTTACAGCCTGCTGATCCTGCTCCTGGTGCTGGCTGCGTATTTTCTGATTTGCGCGCTGGAATCGAAAGCCAGCCGGATCTTATGGATCGCATTCGCTGTCACCGCTGCCCTCAGCTTCTACGCTCACATTTTTGCGGTCTTCGTGCTGGCTGCTTTCGCTTTCTCTATCGCCTTCCCCAAGCCTTTCCGCATCGAAAAGCAAACCATCGTCTGGGTCGTGATTCTCTTTGAGCACCTCATCGCCCCCATGGCGCTGTTCGTTGTAGTGCACCACTCCGCCAGTCAGATTGGCTGGCTTCCGCCACCGTCGCTGGCTGCGGTCAACGAATTCTTCCTGCTTCTGACCAGCCAGGGCGGGATTGCGCTGGCTGTGATTTATCTATCGCTATGCGGATTGGCATTCATGCTGGCATCCGAAGCTAGCCAGCCGGACAAGATCCAAACAGAAAAAGAAAGGTGGGCCCTCCGCCTTCTTTTCCTGTGGCTCGTCTTGCCGCCCGTGCTGACTCTGGCTCCAAGCGCAGTCAAGCCGCTTTTCTATGGCCGCTACATGGTCATGTGCGTACCCGCGCTTGTCCTGCTCGCGGCCCGCGGACTCACTCTTCTCTACCAGGCTCCAATGGCGAGACGAGGGGCCGCGCTGGCGGCTTTCCTGCTGGTCATGACGCTGTCGGTTTGGGGCACGCACAAATATTTCACCCGATTTCCCCAGGAAAGCACCGACTGGCGCGCATCCGTTAACTACATCCGCGAGCGTCAGCAACCTGGCGATGGCGTGTTCATCTACACCTCACACGCTCTCAGTTATGACTATTACGCGCATCACCCTGTGAAAGGGAGCATGAATGCAGCGCCGGATGTCCTATACCCGCCCGACCCCAGGCGGCCTATAAGCCACGACGAAATCATCAGCGACATCGCCGGACGCCAGCGGATATGGCTTCTCCTCCACGACGAAAAGGGAAAACCCTCCGAACTGGCCGAAGTCCAATCCACAATAGGCGAACAATTCCAGGCCGGAGAAAAGCAAGTCTTCCCGGGCGAGATCCCAATCACCGTCGTGCTCTACACCCGTGCCCAAGGGGCGGCGGAAGCGTGACCACCACAGTCCACGCGGGGACAGCCCGCACTCGGCTGTCCAACCGAGCGAAGCGCGGCAAAGAAGCGGTAGAGCAAGCCGAGGCTGAGAAAAACCGCGCCCTGTAGTAAAACAGTAAAGTACGGAGAGTTGGCCGAGTGGTTGATGGCACCGGTCTTGAAAACCGGCATACCCGGAAGGGTATCGGGGGTTCGAATCCCTCACTCTCCGCCAGTTCCTTATTTATCTTGTACTTGTGATTTCGGTCTTGCCCGGTCCATCTTTCCTTCCCATCTGACTTTCCGGCTCTTTGTTCCAGATTCCGAACAGAATTCGTTTGCCGTTGTGGTAAGTGCAGGCAAGATGTACCTTTTCTTCGCTCCGACTTCGAAAGTCCGTTCGCTTTCGGCTCTACAGGGCGGAGGTCCCCTTCGCGAACGCCGACTACCCAACGCCAGACACGCGAGATCGTACTTTCGCCCGTACCATCTCTGCCCATTGGAAGAATGCGATAGATCAGGTTTTCGATGGCAGTTGCTTTAGAACTTCAGTCTCTCCTTGACGCGTTATATGACGCCGCAGTCGATCCCACGTGTTGGGCAGCTTTCCTGAATCATTTGACGCAGAGCCGTCAGTGGCGAAGCTGCCGCGCTGGTGCTGCACGATTTTAAAAACGTCTCCTCTTCGGTTGCTGAACAGGTAGGGTTATCGTCCGAAGGCACTCTTCTGTACGCTCAACATTATTACAAGCTTGATGTCTGGACCATGCGGGGGCGCGAGTCTCCACAATCCGTCCTGACTGCGACTTCCGAGCAGTTATGCCCATGGAGTGAGTTTCGTCGAACCGAATACTACAACGATTTCTTGCGCCATCACGGCATCGCTCATGGCATTTTCTCCGTCATAAAGAGGTCTGATTCCGACATCGCCTCGTTGAGCGTCTACAGAGGCCGCAAGGGTGAATTCTCGGACACTGATCTTGAAATCCTGGAATGCTTAACTCCTCACGTGCGGCGCGCGTTCCGGGTGCATTCTCAAGTCGGGCGCCTTCGAAGCGTAGCCAACGGTTGGCATGCCGCACTGAATGCAATTTCCACTCCGATGTTTCTCCTAGGACTGTCGGGCGGGTGATTGGAATGAATGACGCAGCGGCTTCGTTAGTCTCCAAAAGAGATGGGCTGTTGATGACGAAGTCCGGAATCTCTGCTGAGCGGGCCTCCGAGGCACATCAATTGCGGCACTTGGTTAAGACAGCGACAGCCGCGTCGAGCAACGCCGCGAAGTCGGCGGCACTCAAAGTGACTCGTCAGATCAGGTTCTCCGCTCAACTTACTCATATCCCCGGCACCAGGCTACGTGGAACCTGAGAGCGAAAGGAAAGTCATTGCTCTGCTCTTTGTCAGTGATCCGGACCAACGTCCGCTCCCGGCGCCAGCAGTTTTACAAATGCTATATGGATTGACTTCTGCGGAGTCTCGCCTGACGCTGCACCTCGCCAACGGGCAGGATCTGCGCGGTATTTGTGACGAGTTCTCAATTACCTATGCGACCGCACGGGCCCATCTCCGCAACATTTTTCAAAAGCTGGGCATCCGCCGCCAGGCCGAACTCGCCTCCCTGGTTCTTCCTCTCGCTAGCCCGGCGTCCCGGCAGCGCTGACCACTCGAAACATTAATTTTGTCGCTTAGTCCATTTGGACGATGCGCCGGATCTCGGACGTACGCGCAGATTTGTCCCCTCAAGGATTCTCGACATCAGGCTCTTCGGCGCTATTCGCGCACTTCGTAGGCAGATCGTTCAAGTCAAAAGTCAAAAGACAGACGAGGTTAAATCAATCATGCTGAATCCAGTAAGTCCCGCCCGATTCTCCGCGGCATTTCGACGAAAAGGGATGCTCGTCGTTTGCCTGGCCATGTGTACTCTTGGGATTTGCCCCTTATGTAAGCGCCGGGGACAACCACATTATCAAGTTTGACGCCCCGAACTCGGGTTCAGGTCCCGATCAGGGCACGACATCGACAGGCATCAATATCGTGGGCTCAATCACCGGATACGTCACGGATAACAACTACGGCACTCACGGCTTCGTTCGATCTCCCTCGGGCCACTTCACCGAGTTTGACGCTCCCGGGGCTGACCCGGTGGTGGGCTGCACCTGCCCCATCAGCATCAACGATTTCGGCGCAGTCACGGGTCAATCAGTCGATGCAAATGGCGTGAGCCACGGGTTCGTTCGCAGCCCCGACGGCAAGATCACTGTGTTCGACGTTTCAGAAGCAGGTATCGCTGGCGGACAGGGTACGAGTTCCATCCAACAACAACGATTTTGGTGTGATCGCAGGAAACTACGTTGACGCGAACGGCGTGCCTCACGGTTTTCTGCGCACCCCGAACGGCAATATCATTACGTTTGACCCCAGCGGGAGCCAGGGCACATTACCGAATAACGTCAACAATTGGGGAGTGACCGCCGGCACTTACTATGACTCGAACTTCGTTCTTCATGGCTTTTTGCGCAACCCTAACGGCAAGATAACAACGTTTGACGTGCCTGGCGCGTTTACTGACGCCAGTTCGATCGGCACTTACACCGCGTTTGTAAACGACTTGGGTGTGGTCGCGGGCAGCTACTTTGATGCAAACACATTTGTGGAATATGGCTACGTGCGTAGTCAGAACGGTCATTTCACCAAATTCGCAGCCCCGGGTGCGGGCACGACTCAGTTCTCTGGCACAAATGTTTTCGCCGTCAGCTTCCAGGGGGCGATAACCGGGTACGGAGCCGATGACAACTTCGATGCGCTTGCTTTCCTGCGCACTCCCAACGGCAAAATAACCACCTTCGGGGTTCCGGGACAGATCGAAGGTGCAGGCAATGACTACGGTTCAGCCGGATGGGCCATCAATGCGGAGGGCGTCGTGGTCGGACGCTGGCGCGACACCAACTACGCCTTGCACGGATTCATTCGGAAACCTTAAGCGCTTCAAACACAACGGGGGCTAGGTCGGTTCATGCAACCCCAGCCCCCGGAAAGTTTTTCGAACGAAGTCATCGCGGGGGAGTCTTGTCCACACAAAAGTGCTTTCTACGAGGAATTCTCGGCGCGGCCCGCGGTTATGAGCCTCGCCTTGTTGTTGGTTGCCGCTCCAGTGGTGTCCCAAAACAATCCGTCCAATTACATCCTGCCAGATCGCTGCGGGGATCCTCTGCGATGGCGGTGACTCCAGCTACTTGTCCCGCTGTGGTGAAGTCAGCGAGGGGAGATAGCTATGAAATGAGCGGGGCAGGCACGCTTCGAGACTCAAAACAAATCGGTCCACGCCTCCGGGACCTTCGTCCACAAAGCTCCCAGCGGGGACGTCTTGGATGCAGGTGTATGGATAGCGACTGGACTGGTTAGCTTCGAGTCCTACGGCATCACCCGGGCCGCGCTGCACCAGAACGGAGTGAACCTTCGCCTGCGCTCTTCGGGCCCGCGAGGCTCGCCGATGCCGTCCAGCCCGGTGCCTACCGGTGGTCTCGCCGTGTTCAACATTCGTCTTGTGCCGATGTCCGGGACGCCAAAAGCCGCGGTGCTTCAGGTGAACTGTGCCTCGGGGAACGTGCCTGATCAACGTGCCGTTGAAGGTATTCGGCTCACCATCGAAAAAAATGGTGGAGATTTTTCCGAGGAGGCCGGTGGTCGAGTGATGTTCCTCGCCACGCCGCCGCCGAAAGCCGTCTCACCAAGCCTCACGGCTTCGCCGTAGGCGCCTTGTCCCGATAAATCTCCCAGTGCTCCGCCAACTCGCGCACCACCGGACTGCCGACCCGATAGGCGTTCTCAATCGCCTCGCCAAATCCGGCGTAATTCCCGGTCGCTTCGCTCTTGAGAAAATCCGCGGACGACGTGCCCTTCGGCGGAATCGAGAAGTCGCTGCCGGTCCTGAGATCGAGCGCCCGCGCCCGATCCACCCGGCCAGCATGCGCCAGGAAAGTCAGTGCTTGCAGAAAGGCTGTGTCTTCCTCCGCCGAGGTCGTGAAGGTGCCGTTGCCTTTCGTCCAGTGCGGCACCCATTTTTCCGCCCAGTCGTTCATTCTGGCGCCGATCCAGAAGCGGTCCGCGGTCAATGTATCGCCCTGCAGCACAAACGGCGGCCGCTGTGCATTCGGCAAGTCCGGATACCCCGCGCGCGCTGCCTTGAGCTTGTCATCGTCCGGCAGGGCGAGGTCGCGCGTCAGCCCATAAGCCCACTTCACGAGTCCGTCATTCAACTCATATGCCAGAATTCCGTTGTCGGAAATTGCTGGCGGCGCCGGTTCCTCGAAAGGTCTGGCCCGGTCGTATGCCACAATCCCTGTCGGCCAGTCGGACGGAATTTCGCGGCCATCAATTTCATATGCCAGATCGCCGTCCACAATGTAAGTCGCCCAGACCGCCGACCCCACCGACGCCCGGTTAGGATCAATGCCCGCAATGCCCGCAAGAATCCAATAAGCCTTGCTGAGATCGAAGCGCGGATCGAGCCCAAGCGCCATGATCGATGCCGCCGCCGACGATTTGCCCGCTCCAGTCACAATGCCCAGCACATGGTCTTTGGAGTTGTAGCGCAGCGGACGGTAGCCCTGCGGAAACGGCAGAATCTCCGGCAGCGGATAATGCTCAACCCAGTTCTGGAACTCACCTGGTACGTCGCCGGTATCGTTGCCAACTTCGAAAGCGGTCACGACCACAACGCGAATCTCTAGCGGCGCTGGCGCGGCAGCAACTGCGCTAGCCAATGCAAGCGCGACGAGGATCGTTGCAGCCGCTCCCATCCACCGCGCGAATCTCCAGTTCATCTCCGTTCCTTTCTGGTTAGGTTCTCGCAGGCAGGTATTATCTCCGAAGACTCCGTTTGCACCCCGAACCCGCGTAGGGGCGGACGCCTGCTCCGCTATTTTAAAGAGAGGAATCGTTGAGCCATGCTCGACCGGGCAGACGAGGGCCTCTCCCCTTCGCGAAGTTGTGGCGCAAAAAATTACATGCAACGCCAACTCAACGCAGTTCGGGACGCTGATCCGCGGCCTTTGTCTGAATTTCAATTGTGCCGTCACTCAAACCGGAAGTCGTAGCGGTGAGGTGAATCGGGCCGCTCTGCTTCGACGTTCGCACAACGATCAACGCCCGTCCTTGGAGAAGCTTGCGCCGGTCACCGTGATACGTAGCAGCGTCCTGGCCATCTCCGTTTCCCACCGCAGCGATCAGGCCAGGACCGCTGATCGCAAACTGCACTTCCTGGTCCGCATCCGGCTGGAATCGACCATCTGCATCCACAGCTTCCACGCTGATGAACGACAGGTCCTGTCCGTCTGCCTGTAGCGTAGTGTGGTCCGCGGCCAGCTTCAATCGCACCGGCTTGCCGGTAGTAGTGAGAATGCTCTCCGCTACCGCCCGGTCGTCTCGTACTCCGATTGCTTTCAAAGTCCCAGGCGCGTAGGGAACACCGAACACTGCCTTGAATTCCTGTTCGCGGCCGGTGGGCTTCTCGCCAATCAGTTTGTCATTGAGATAAAGCCGAACTTTTTCGGCGCCAGAGTAGACTTCCACTTGCATTTCCTTGCCTTCCTGTCCCGCCCAGTTCCAACTCGCAATCGTCGGATAAGTCGCCCAGCCCACGGCGATGATTTTCTTTCCCTCCGGTTCGGGGAGTCGGACGGTCGCGTACACGCGATCCCCGCCGTTCCACAGGATGTCCCGATAGTAAGACTGGGGCTTTCGAAATCCGGTCAAATCCATATCTCCACACGCCGCCGCGTGCCATGGATACCCGTGAAACAACACCGACATCGCGGCTTTCATTGCCGGATCAGCCTGGCCCTGAGACATTGCAGCTGTCATATCCACGCCGTTCGCCATCCCGAGGAACATCTTGTCGACCGTCGCCGTGGTCATCGTTGCGCCCATGATCTGCAGTCCGATCTGGGCCTGTTCCGGAGTGCCATAAGACCACGCGCCGATACCGGACTCACCCAGATAGTCCATGGCGGTCCATGCAAAATCGCCGATCACGTACGGATTGTCCTTTGAGATCTCCCACAAGGGAAAAACCTTCGCCGGAAATGACTCGGTCGTCAGCATGATTCGCTTTGGCAACTGGCGATGGTCCTCCGCATAGGTCGGAAGAATGTTGTAGTTGTAACCGGTAATGTCGAGCTGCGAGAACACGGCTTCCGCGTTGGGCGTAGTAGTAGTCCCGGGAAACGCCAGCGTCAGTGGTCGCGTGCTGTCGAGCGACCGCACCAGATCGGCCAACTGCTTACCCATCGCTCCGCCGCGTTCAACTTCCAGCTCCGGGATTTCATTGCCGATTCCCCAGATCACAATCGAGGGATGATTGCGGTCGCGCAGCATCATGGACGAGACATCCCGCTTCCACCATTCGTCAAAGTCTCTGCCGTAATCGAACTTGACCTTGTTCGCCTTCCACGTGTCGAACGGCTCGTCCAGGACAAGTAATCCAAGCCGATCGCACGCGTCGAGAAATGCAGATGACGGTGGGTTGTGCGCCGTCCGCACAGCATTGTGCCCAGCTGCTTTTAGCAGTTCTACTTTGCGCTCCTCCGCTCGATCGAATGCAGCGGCTCCTAGCGGCCCGTTGTCGTGGTGAACGCTGCCGCCGGTGAGCTTGATGCTTTTGCCGTTCAGTACCAGCCCCTTTTCGGCGGACCACGAGAGCGAGCGGATTCCGAAAGGCGTCACGACTTCGTCCACGACTTTGCCGTTCTTGATCACCTGCGTAGTCGCCCGGTACAAAGCAGGCGACTCCGGCGACCACAATGCAGGATTGGCGACGGCGATCTCCTGGCTTGCTTCGATATCTTTTCCCGGCGTGATTGTTATGTTTGACTGAGTGCTCCCGGCCTGCTTACCGGTTCGGTCGGCGAGAGTGGTCTTCACGGTCACGTTCGCCGGTTCGGATGATTCATTTACCACTCGAGCGCGCAGCGCAACCTTCGCCGCGCTATCAGAGACCTCGGGCGTAGTGACAAAGACTCCCCAGTGAGCGATGTGCGTTGGCTCCGTCACAACCACTCGCAGGTGCCGGTAGATGCCAGACCCGCTGTACCACCGGCTGTTCGGTTGTGCCGAATTGTCCACCCGCACGGCGAGAACGTTAGGGCCAGAGAAATCCAAGCCCGGCGTAAGGTCAAAATCGAAACTGGTATATCCGTACGGATGGGTCCCCAGCTTGCTCCCATTCAGATAGACGGTGGCGTCCTTATACACGCCGTCAAACTCGACGCTCACTCGCTTTCCTCTCCACTCTTTGGGCGCGGTAAACGTCTTGCGATACCAGCCCGTCCCGCCAGGGTAGAAGCCACCTCCGGCAGCGCTCGGATTGTCCTTGCCGGGCACTCCTTCAATGCTCCAGTCGTGCGGGAGATTTACCGTGCGCCAGGATCCGTCAGCGAATTGTCGCGCCTCCGCGCCGCTCGGATCACCGAGCAGGAATCGCCAGCCAGAGTCCGCATCCAACACCTGCCTGGATGTCTGCGGTTGTGCAGCGTTCACCGGAATGGTCCCCAGCGAAGCCAGGGCAGCGCAGATCGCGACTACTCGGAAGAAAAAGGTCAGTTTCATGGGAAGGCTCCTTCAGTGTCTTGTAAGGCTGGGGCCCGTAGATATCGGCGCGCCAGAATTCTCAGGCTGCACGCAAGCCCAGCAGGAGCAAACGAATGGTTTCGCGGAACAGTCTGGCGATCGGTTGTCCGTACTCTAATTCGACCCGGCCGCCCAGCGACGCGAGCCGCCGCTGCGCCCCCACGACTGCGTTCATCACGGCATGCAGCGTGAGCTCAGGATCCAGATCGGCACGGAGCGATCCGTCGGCGATTCCTTCCCGGATCAGCCTGCTGAAGTGCTCAAACCCTTCAGGGTTGATCTGCGCTTCCAGCGTGAGCAGGCGCTCGGCCGGCCAGTCTCGGGCGTACATAGCGTCGAACTGCGCCAGGAACCTCACCTTTGCCTGGTTCCGGGTGAGATCGTCGGCCATGAGTTCCAGCAGCGCCGTAATCTTGGCCAGCGCGGTTTTCTCGCGGTCGGTGGCTGTCTTCGCGCGCGCGGAAAAGTCGGCCAGCACAACCTCGAGGATGGCCCAGACGATATCGTCCTTGCTGGAGAAGTACTGATAGATGGTTGACGTCCGAAGCTCAGTCGCGGAAATGATTTCAGTCATCGTGACGCGATCGATGCCATGTTCGTCGAACAGCTTTTCAGCCGCTTCCAGAATGCGACGGCGCTGCCGCTCACGATGAATGTGATACGTCCGCGGCGATGAAGTTGGGCTAGCAGTCGGCATTTCAAGTTACATGAATAAATCGAACATATACTACGAATTCGAAGTAACAGTACGAAACAATAATCGCCATCGTACCTGCTGTCAACACGAATCAGGGGGCGTTAGTCCAAAAACGCCGATTCGAGAGCATTTCGGAGCCGATCTTACGAATTATTTCTTTAGCTTTCGTGTCATTTCGATTCTGATGTACTATCTCCGGTGTCGCGCGGTTGCCGAACTTCCCCTTGCCGGAGAACCGAATGAATCGCCGCAACTTCCTGAAATCCGCCACCGCCACCGGACTCGCGGTCGGTCTTTTAAGTCCAGCGCAAATGCCGCCATCCCTGAACACAACTGGGAGAAATACGATTGGGGACCAGGCCCTGCGGTTCCCGACCGTCTGTACCAGGGCCGATTCCCACAGTACGGACCCAGCGCTGTTGTTCCCGACAGCGATGTCTCGATGATCACTTCGCCGTCCCCGAAATCGTCGCCAATTACGGCATGGGACTCGTCGCGTATCTCTCCGACGACACCGGTCCGCTCGTAGTCCCCGGCGAGAGCCAGGAAAAAACTCTGGAAGATTTGGTCAAGCTGCCTTTCGTGCAGAAGATTTACCTCCGCCCCAACTGGCGCGAGGTCCAGAAGCAGCCCGGCCGGCTCGACTTCCCCGAGTGGTGGAAGATTGCATTCGATCTGTCTCGCCGCTACAACAAGCCCATCGGCTTCCGGGTCCAGCTGGAGAATCCCTGACGTTCCCGAGCCCGGTATGCCGGACTTTCTCCTTAATAAGGTTCCTCTCGTAAAACTCAAAGGCGAGTGGAAGGGCAATCCCGCGGAAATGCGCTACAAAAAAGATAACCGTGTGCCGCGCTACGATCACCCGGCGTATCAGGCTGCGTTTCGCGAGTTGAATGAACTGCTCGCCGCCGAACTCAACGGACATCCGCAAATCGAATTCATGGACACGATGATGTACGGCTTCTGGGGCGAAGGCCACACCTGGCCCTACGAGGGCAATCCTTTCCCCAGCCAGTTGGTCGCGGAACAGACCTGGATGTCCATGTTCGAGACCCAACTCCAATACTGGACCAAAGTCCCGCTGGCCACGAACACGCAGCCCGACTTCAGCAACGTAGGCAACGCCGACATGCTGGATCGCACCATGCGCACCGGCAACTGGCTGCGCACCGACACCATCTTCATCGAGAACACGCAGATCGAAGCATTGAGTTACCGTCCGCCCTGGGCTGCCGCCATCTGCGAAGTCGGTTTCACCACCGGCGATCCCAACCAGCTTCAGATCGACGAAGACGGAATCACCTACAACGAGCAGATCATTTCCCACGCTGCCGATGTCGGCGTCAACTATCTATCCGTGTGGAGTTGGCACAACCAGTCCGCCCGCAGCATCACCAGTTACTACGAAAAGTTTCCCGGACCGATCGACGAGATGGCGCGCCAGATCGGCTACCGCATCCGCCCATCGTTTATCTGGACATTCCAGCGCGACGGAGCGAACGGTCTCGTGCTCGGATTGGCCAACGATGGAATCACGCCCGTCCCAGGAGTGCTTCGCCTCACCGTGTTCAACGCAGACAAGAAAGTCAACGTGTCAGGCTGTGTCGATCCCGGATATCCCAAGCCGACAGGCGTTCATCAAGCCATGCTGATTCTGCCGGCAGGCGTCCCATGGGAAGGGCTGCGTCTGAAAGCCGAGCTGGAAGTGAAAGGCGTGCGTCACCCGGTTCGCTGGGCGTGTCGCCAGAAAGTCAATGAAGACGGCTCGTTAACGCTACGCCACAATTACAACCCAGAACATCCGTTGGTGTAGCGGCCTTTAACTGAGAACCGAGAACTAAAAACTAAGAACTGGTTTTATCCAGAAATGGTGTGCCAACAGCGAACAGTGCGCGAACGTTAATAGGAGTTTTCCCTGGAATGATCAGCATGAAATTGTCTACCGTGTTTCTCATACTTGCTTGCGTCTCCACAGCGTTCGCCCAGCCAAATACATCCTTCTACGTGGCGACAACCGGCAACGATTCGAATCCCGGCACGCAATCCGCGCCTTGGCGCACCGTTCAACACGCCGCCGACACCGCACGTGCCGGCAGCACCGTCAATGTGCGCGGCGGAATCTACGAAGAACTGGTAAGTATCAACGCATCGGGCAACGCGAGCGATGGATTCATCACGTTGAGAAGCTATCCCGGCGAAACGGCGGTCCTGGATGCAACCCATTTCACGCCTTCAGGAAGGCAGGCGGTGCTCACGATTCACAATCAGAGTTACGTCAGAATCGAGGGCTTCGAAATTCGCAACTTCCGCACCGCCGTACATCGGCTCAGTCCATTGGGTATCAGCGTCATGGGATCGGGCTCCCACATCGAGCTGCTGAAGAACAACGTCCATCACATCGAGCAGACTTTCGACGGCCGCGATGCTCCCGGACACGGCGACAACGGATTTGGCATTGCCGTTTACGGCACCGACGCGAAGACGCCAATCACCGATTTGATCATCGACGGCAACGAAGTCCATCACCTGAAAACTGGTTCAAGCGAATCGCTGGTGGTGAACGGAAACGTTACGAATTTCCGCATCACGCACAATGTTGTCCACGACAACAACAACATCGGGATCGACGTCATCGGCTTCGAGCGAACCGCGCCCGATCCCGCTGTCGACCAGGCGCGCGACGGAGTGGTAAGCGGCAATCTGGTCTACAACATCCACTCGCGCGGCAATCCGGCCTACCAGAACGAAGAAAACTCCGACGGCATTTACGTGGACGGCGGCACCAGAATCCTGATCGAACAGAACGTCATCCACGATGATGACTTCGGAATCGAGCTGGCCAGCGAACACAAAGACCGCGCCACCAGCTACATCACGGCGCGAAACAATCTCATCTATCACTGCCATACCGCAGGTGTTTCCATCGGAGGCTATGCGCCTGAGCGCGGACACACCGATCACAGCACGGTGGTCAACAACACTCTCTACGAGAACGATACGTCGGGAACCGGCTCCGGTGAGTTCCAGATGCAATGGAACATGACAGGCAATATTTTTGCCAACAACATCGTCTACGCGGGACCACGCTGTCTTATCTCGCTGAACAAATCGCAGGGTGACAAAAATCAGCAGTCCGTCACCATCGATCACAACCTTTATTACTGCGCCTCCGGAGCGAATGCGAGCACCTGGATAGGCGCTTCCGCCACCGTGACCGGATTCGACAAATATGTCGAGTCCACGGGGAATGACCGTCATTCCCATTTCCTCGATCCGCATTTTGTGGACGCTGCCGCGCACAATTTTCATCTGCAATCAGATTCTCCCGCGCTCGCATGCCGGCACAACTGACGAAGTGCCGTTGGGAGAGCTGGAGCTTGATGGCGCACCGCGAGTCAGATCCGGCAAAGTGGACATCGGCTGCTACCAAAGACAATAGGAGAAATCCATGTTGAACTCAGACGTGAATCGCCGCGAATTCCTGAAGATCACTGCCGGAGCCAGCGCCGCCCTGGCGATGCCGACCCTGGGGCATGCCGCTGTCTCTTCGTCCAGCAAAATGATCGGCATCCAGGTCGGCGCAATTTCGTTTGTGGACGAAGGCACCGAGCGAGTCCTCGACATCCTTCAGGAACGTGCCAGCGTGAATACGCTGTTTCTCGCAGTGTTCACCTACGGTCGCGGTATCGCCGGAAGACAGATTCCCGGCCAGCCGCTGCCCGATCACGGCAAGCAGGAATACGATCTCAATTTTCACGGCGGCAACTTCGCCACTCCGCATCCTCAGTACTACAAGAACACTGTGATCAAGGACACGCGCGCCCCCGACCACGGCAACCTCGATATCCTTGCCGAAGTTCTCCCGGCGGCGAAGAAGCGCGGCATGAAAGTCGTCTGCTGGCTCGAAGATGTTTTCCGCACCGACTTGCCAAACATCCAGAAAGTTCAGGAGCTCGATCTCTACGGACGCAACGCCGAGACCCTATGCGTCAACAATCCCGACTACCGGAATTTCTTTACCGGACTGGTCGAGGATTACACGCGTTCCTACGACGTCGACGGCATCATGTGGGGATCCGAACGCCAGGGCGCGCTTTCCGACAGCCTCGGTGCCACCCACGACACACCGCCAATCGATCCCGGCAACGTAACCTGCTTCTGCGAATTTTGTAAGGCCAAAGCCAAAGAACGCGGTATCAATGTCGATCGCGCCCGCCAGGGATTTCTCGAACTGGAAAAATTCGTTCGCTCGGCCCGCAGCGGCAAGCGCCCGGTTGACGGCTACTACGTTCAATTCTGGCGAATCCTGTTGCGCTACCCCGAAGTGGCCGCCTGGGAAATGCTCTTCACCGACGGACTTCGCGAAACCTACGCCGCAATCTACAAAACCGTAAAGACCGCGAAGCCGAATGTGCCGGTAGGCTGGCACATCTGGCACAACAATTCTTTCAACCCCATCTATCGCGCCGAGCAGGACCTGCACGAACTCTCGAACTATTCCGATTTCATAAAAGTGGTCATGTACAACAACTGCGGCGGCGAGCGCATGGCGCTCTACGCCGACAACATCACCTCGACTCTTTATGGAGATCTCTCAAAGCAAGCTCTCCTCGATATGAACTATTCGCTGATGGGATTCAAGGAAGGCAGCTACGACCAGATTCCCCACACCGGACTTTCCGCCGACTATGTCTACCGCGAAACCAAACGCGCACTGGAGGGCGTCGCCGGCACCAAAACGCAGATCCTCCCAGGCATCGATATCGATATCCCCACGGAAGCCAACAACAGCAAGTCCACTCCGCAAAGCGTAAAAGCAGCAGTCTCGGCAGCTTTCCGTGCCGGCGCTCCGGGCGTCCTCCTATCCCGAAAGTATTCCGAAATGCGCCTAGCCAATCTAAGCGGCGCCGGCGACGCCATCCGCGAACTGAAGCTGTGAGGTGGCCCATTCAAGCCCGATTTTGGCTCGAGTGGGGAATGTTTAGATCTCCCCAACCCTGTCATCCCGACCGCAGTGGAGGGACCTTGTGTTGCGAAGCTAACCAGCGACGATGGACAGTGAAGATCCGTTCCGAATAGGCGATACGAAAACACGAAAGAGCGACAGAAAACTCCGTTCAGTCTCGAACTGCCCCACTCAAGGCCAAGACCACGCTAGGGTCTTCGACTTCGGACTATTTCCCCTCCAACTCCTTCGCCCGGAGGTTATGAAACGTGGCAGATGCGTCCGCTTCAGCTGCCAAAGCTTCCGAGGCTTTTATGTATTTTTCGCAGTGGAGGCGCATCTTCTTGGAATAAGGATTTTCGCCAGTCTTGGGGTTCTTAACCGCAGACTGGTTGAAGTCGGCTAGCATCTTCTTGTGCATTTCAATATCTTCACGAGTTTGCGCGGCTACCTTCTGGTAGTGCTGTGCCATCTCGCGGTGATCCTTTGCGGTTTCCGGAACTTTCATCTCTTGCGCAAAGATTGGAACAGCCATGGCAAGCACAAGAGTTATTGCAGACAACAGCAGTCGGGTTCGTGTTCTGTTGATCGTGATGATGGTCTTTGCAGGCATATTAGTCTCCGTCAAAACAGGAAGTCACGGACTTAAGTTGGAGACTACAGGGGCCGCTTTGATTAGGTTGTGATGCGGATCACTCTGGCGCGTGGATGGTCTCACACTCTTTACCCAGGCCAGATGTTGTGAGGGTACTGACCGGAGCAGATCGTCCCGAAGGCCGGGTGAGGGTGTGTAAACTTGCTGGAAGCGGGTCATGCCCTTGATGTCGAGATGGAGAAGATCGCCAGGAAAGGGATGCTCATAGCGGATCACCGGCGGTCGGGGATGCAGATCGCGCCATCGGCTGAGACGAGCGCGGCGCAGAATGCGGCTCACGGTGGCCGGACTGAGTCCGGTGCTTTGCGCAATTTGATAAGCCGGCCGGGGTCTTCGAGACTTTGAAGCCCTATTCGGCTCTGCGAGCGAACAGCAGGTGCCTCGACTTCGCCGGGATGACAGAAGTTGAGGAGATCCGAATATTCAAGTCAAAACCCCCACTCTAATTTCGCAAAAGACGCGAAATTAGAATGGTTCACCCGCTGCATCAACGATCTGCGACGCTTATGACGGTTATCGGGGGGTGCCTTGGGCTTTTAGTTGTTCGAGGTTTTCGGGGGCGATCCATTTTCCTGAATGCTGCGCTTGCGCGACTACGGCTCGTGCCTTGTCGTATTCTCGCGTTTGGTTCAGATAGATAGTCAGCAACGGATTGTAGGGCTCGCACTCGCAGGGATCTCCTGCGGCGCGAATCTGGATTGACTGGTTCAGATCTGAAATGGCCAGATCGTACTTCATCTCTCCCATGTAAACCGTGCCGCGATTGCAGTAGGCATCCGACAGACGGAAGCGTTGCAGGCGGTCCAGTCCTGATTCCTGTTTGAAGTCGGCGATGGCCTCGGTCCAGTTCCCCATGGAAGAGTCGGTCAAGCCAAGCATGTCGAAGGCCATGGCGTTTTTGGGATTCATTTCTGTGGCGCGGGAGAAATCGGCTTTGGCCGGGGCGAGAAAAACAGATGTCGGCGCTGTAATCATGTCGAGGCCGGCGCGAGAGTAGTAGGCATTGCCGCGGCGGTAATACATGTCTGCGTTGTCCGGGGCGAGGGCGATTGCCTGGTTGTAATCCTGAAGCGCGAAATCGAAGAGTTTGTTGTAGTCCTCGGCTGCGATAAGTTTCATGACTCGCGAGTAGCGAGACTTGTCGGCGTAGGCGTCAGCGCGGTCGGCGTATGCTGCGGCGCGTTCGCCATTGCTTTTTGCGGCTGCGAGGGCTTCGGTGGCGTGGCGAATTTTGGCGTCATCGCGGCTTAGATACCAGCTGTGGGAGATGCGCGCACATCCGGCCAGGAGAAGGGTTGCGGTGAACAGGACGGAAAGCTTCACGCTTCGGTGAGGCGCGATCATGTGCTCAGTATGCTGGATCGGTCACGGGAGTGAGTAATATTTCTGCTCCGCGTAATTACTTAAATAATATTTATGCCGAGCTTTGATAGGGTTGGGTGGACATCCCTCGTTCGCGGAGGCGGAGACGGACGAGTCTTCCCACTTCTCGCGAAAGGCGCGAGAAATGGGCCTCCCGGTGAAAATCCTAGTCTCATTCCGACCATTCTCTGGGGAGGTGTAGACTTCTTGGCGTCCCAATCGGTTGCATGATTTCCAACAAAAAGGAGATTAGATGAAATACGTGATCAGCTGGAACGAACGGCCGCAAGGTTCGCCTGCGGAGTATGAGAATGCGCAGAAGCGAATCCTTGAGGTGTTTGGGCAGTGGAAGGCGCCGGCGAATTTCAAGATCGAGTTTTTCGTAATACGGGTGGGCGATTGGGGCGGACATCTGCTGGTGGATTGCGAAGATCCGCTGGCGGTTCACAAGTTTTGCTCGATGCTTCCGGCGTTTCAGATGGAGGCGCGTCCGGTGATTGCGGTTCAGGATGCGGTACGTGCTGAACTTGAGGTGATGGCTTGGCGAGACGGACTGGGCAAGTGATGTCGCGGGCGAGGAGATTCCGTTCTGATTTCGCGGTGCGAAAATTGGAGTGGAAGGTTGAGTCTCTCGAGCCGTACGGAAAACTTCTTACTTGATCAAAACCTGGTCGTCACGGTGATGACGCGGGTTCTCTGGGTCTGGTCCCACTTCTCGCAAAGGAGCGAGAAGTGGGGCACGCTCTTTACCTCTTCGCCCTCTTTACCTCTTTAATTTTCACCTCCTTCCCCCTCTTTCCGCTCTTGCATTTCTTTCTTTCGTCATGGGCGGTCACGCTCTCGGTACTCGACGGTGTCTCATCCGCACGGTAACCTGAAATTGTTTGTAATGGAGCTATCCGGTGCAGCAGGAATGGGAGTGATGGATGGGGCAGACCATCGTTGAAAAAATCGCGCAGGCGCATTTTGCCGAAGGGCCGAAGCGGCCGTTGCGTGCTGGCGACTTTGTAGCCATCCGTCCGCATCGGGTGATGACGCATGACAATACTTCGGCGGCGATGAAGAAGTTTCAAACCATTGGAGCGAAGAAGATTCATAACCCACGGCAACTGGTGTTTGCACTCGACCACGACATCCAGAACAAGGACGAGGCGAACCTGCACAAGTACGAAGCCATCGAGGGGTTCGCTAAATATCACGGCGTGGATTTCTATCCGGCGGGCTCGGGTATCGGGCACCAGATCATGGTGGAGCGCGGGTACGTTGTGCCTGGATCTTTTGTGGTGGCCGCGGACCCGCACTCGAATATGTACGGTGCGCTGGGAGCGATTGGTACGCCGATCGTTGCGACTGACGCTGCCGCGGCGTGGGCGACTGGAGATTTCTGGTGGCAGATTCCGCGATCGATTCAGGTTGTGCTGGAAGGCGCGCTGCCGCCAGGCGCAACCGGAAAAGACGTCATCATTACGTTGTGCGGACTTTACAACCACGACGAGGTTCTGAACGCGGCAGTCGAATTCAGCGGACCAGGTGTGGCCAGTCTTTCGATGGACGCGCGGTTTTCTATTTCGAATATGTCTGCCGAGTGGGGGGCGTTGGTGGCATGGTTTCCGGTGGATGAGATCACCATCCGGTATCTGAAGATGGTGAAGGAACGTCTCGCGGCGCAGGGTATTGAACGGTACACGGATCGTAATCTTGTGCATTGGGCGGAAGAGCCGCCGCAGGCTGATCCGGATGCGGTCTATGCGGCGCGCATGGTGCTCGATCTGTCGCAGGTGACACCGCAAGTTTCGGGACCGGACACGGTACGGATCATGTCTTCGCTGGCAGAGATCGAGAAGCAAAAGATTGCGATCCAGAAAGCGTATCTGCTGTCTTGCGTGAATGCGCGGATCGAAGATCTGGCTGCGGCTGCGACCGTGTTACAAGGCAAGAAAGTTGCGCCGGGAGTGAAATTGTATTTGGGCGCGGCCAGCAGGTGGGTGCAGGAAGAGGTGGAGCGGCGCGGGATCTGGCAGACGCTGCTAGACGCGGGCGCGAATTCTCTTCCTGCGGGTTGTGGCCCATGTATCGGTCTTGGGGTTGGTGTGCTCGAAGCGGGCGAGGTGGGAATTTCCGCCACCAACCAGAATTTCAAAGGCAGTATGGGATCTCCCGATGCGAAGTGCTATCTCGCCAGCCCTGAAGTGGTGGCTGCGTCGGCTGTCGCGGGGTACATTCGCGGGCACTCCAGGGTGGCGAACCGCACAGTGACACGGGTGTACGAAGAGTTTGCTGCGGGAGCCGCCGCGGAGAAAGTCGATATCCTTCCCGGCTTTCCTGGGCGGGTGCGCGGGCGATTGGTGTTTCTGCCGCACGACAATGTGAACGACGATGCGATCTATGGGAAGGACTCCAGTGACCGCGACGATCTCACTACGGAAACGATGGCGAAAGTGGTGATGGAAAATTACGATCCGCAATTCGCGGCGAAGACGAAGGCGGGGGACGTGATGGTCTGCGGCTTCAACTTTGGCGCCGGGATCGAGCCGCGAGCAGGCTGTGACTTGTCTTAAAGCAAAGGGGATTGCACTGGTGATTGCGGCAAGCTTCTCCCAGACTTATTTGCGCAATGCATACAACAACGGATTTCTGAGTGTGGAAGTTCCGGCGCTGGTGAAGCGGTTGCGCGAACAATTCTCCAATGCCGGAGAGAAGACGATCATTCCAGGAGAAGAGATTGATGTTGATTTCGGTGCGAGTCTGGTCAGTTGGCGGGGAGAGAAGTTCGCGTTCCCGGCGGTGGGCAGCGTGCCGCAGTCGCTGGTGATCGCGCGGGGGGTGGAGAATCTGGTGGCGAAGCGGTTGGGGTTGGGTTAAGCAATTTAGTCAAATTCATGCCACGGATTTGCAGGGATTTTCACGGATTTAAAATCGCGATGAGGATGCGGTGATAGGGTTCGCGATTTGTTGATGGTTGGATGACGATTTGGTCGAAGCAAATTCATGCCGCGGATTTGCGCGGATTTTTACGGATTTAAAATCGGCGATGAGGATGCGGTAATAGTGTCTGTCAGGTAATAGTGTCTGTCATTTGATGATGATGCGTAATGTCGACGCGCTGCGATCGAGGGTAGCATTCGTGGAGGGTTTTCAGTCGTCCCTGACGGGACGGGAAGCGCTGCGTCAGCTTACCCGGCGTTGAAACGCCGGGCTACTATCAGTCGTCCCTACGGGACGGAGTTTTAGGCGACGATTTGGACCTGTGTCCCGATCTCGACTCGGATTGTGCCCGATCGCAGCTCGGGCGATGTCCAATTTTAGCTCACACCATTATTCGTTTTTCATTGCATCGATCAACTGAAAGAGCTGGGTGCGGTCGACGACCTCGACGAAGGGTTTGCCCTGGGTTTTGTTGCTGACTACGTAAATGGTTGGGGTGTGATTGATGCCGACACGCTGTCCGGTGTTTTTGTCCTGGTTGATGGCTGCGGCCAGTTTGCCCTGAGGATCGAGGGCGAAAGGCAGGTCGACTTTGTGGTCGGCGGCGAATTTTTCCGCGAAGCCGCGCAGGGTGGGCGGCGTGATCTCCGGTTGATGCTGAAAGATGTAGTCGCGAAATGCGTTGCCTAACTCTTTCGACTGCGTGTCGAAATAGCGGGCCATGATGGCCGCGTCGTAAGACCAGTTGTGCATGGGCAGCGGGAAGTCGTGGCGAACGACCGGAATTTTGTAGGTTCGACCGGCTTCCTCGACCAGGGGAGCGGCGCGGCGGCAGTCCGGGCACTGCAAGTCTTCAAAAACCACCAGGGCGACTTGCGCGCCCTTGGGCGGCCGCAGGGCCGGGTCGACGTTTTGGGCTGAAGCCAGGGAAGCTACCAGCAGAAAGGCCAGGGCGAATACGGTGTAGTGGGTGGTCATATTTTATTTGGATGCAGGTTTTCTGCGATTCTTACCTGACTCTATGGTAACCCGACGTGATCGGCGGCACACGCTAAAAGCATTAACCACGAAGGGCACGAAGGTTCACGAAGGAAGTCCTTCAGTATCTTTACAGTAATACCAATTGGCGGCGTTCCAGGGCCAGTAGTTTTTCCTTGATGGGCAGGCCGCCGCCATAGCCGGTGAGCTTGCCGTTGCTGCCGATCACGCGATGGCAGGGAACCACGATGGCAATTGGATTTGAGCCATTCGCCAGGCCAACCGCACGGGAGGCATTGGGGTTCCCCACCCGGCGAGCCAGTTCACCGTAAGAAATCGTCTCGCCGTAGGGAATGTCACAGAGATGTTTCCAGACCGTCAACTGGAAGGGGGTACCTTCAGGGGCGAGCGGGATGTCGAAGGTCTCGAGCTCTCCGGCAAAGTAGGCGCGGAGTTGGCGAATCGCTTCGCGAAGGTATTGCGCATCCTCATGCCATCGCGGATCGGGTTGTACTGGCTTTCTTCCATTTACGAACTCGAGGCGCCGCAGGCCACTCTCGTCGGCGGCCAGAAGTAAAGGACCAACGGGGCTTTCGATCATCGTGCAACTCATCGTGCCTGCTTCAGCGATTCCGGTCATATATCTTCACTCGCTTTTATAAATTCTACGAAGCCACGGCTACACTCGCCGCATTTCGAATCCGATACTTGCCGTTTGCAATTTTATTTTTTGCCGAAACAGCCGAACGACTCGATCGATCGGCCGCGGGTTGTGCTTGCCAAAGATACATGGCGGCATAGGCACGCCAGGGTCGCCACGTCTCGGAACGAGCCTGCAGTTCCCGGGGATCGTGCATGCCGCTGGCTCGAAGCAATCCCAGGTCGCTGGCGGGAAAGGCGTCCGGTTCGTTGAGCGCGCGCATGGATACGTACTCCGCGGTCCAATCCCCAATTCCGGGCAGTTTGCGAAGCTCCTGCAGAAAGTCCGGGACATTCGCCACACCGGAAAAAGCGATCTTGCCGTCGCGAACGGACTGCGCGAGGCCCTGGATAGAGCGCGCCCGCGCTCCTGGTAGTCCGATCTTGCGCAGGTCGGCCTCCGCCAAAATTTCAGGTGACGGAAACAGATGAGTCAGGCCACTTTCATTCGCATTTTCAACTTGGATCGGTGTACCAAACGCGCGCACCAGGCGGCCGGCGAGCGTGGTGGCTCCTTGAACCGTGACCTGCTGTCCCAGGATGGCGCGGACGGCCAGCTCAAATCCGTCCCAACTACCCGGCACCCGAACCCCAGGCCGGGAGGCAATCCGCTCGGCCAGCAAAGGGTCGCGGCGAAGATGAGCAGCAATCTCGTGCGGATCCGCGGCGAGATCAAATAAGCTTCGCGCCCGTTCTACGATGAGAAAGAGCGATTGAGGTTGAGGATAGTGAATGCTGAGAACGATCGATTCAGACGCAATATCCAAAGAAGCCTTGATCGATCCAACATGGTTGTTCAGAGAGAAGACTCGACGATAGCTTCCACCTTCCACGACTTCGACGCCGGGAATCGCGCGCGGGGCAAGGAACTCAAGCATTGCGGTCCAGCAAAATGGTGGACGGAAGCGCAGCAGGAAACGGTATTCGCTATCGGGCAGAGTCTCAGTCTTGCGGGAGGCTTGGCGCAGGTGAGTGGGCGTGCGTTCGTAGGTTTTAAGAAAGGTCGCGTTGAATCGGCGGATGCTGCCGTATCCGGAGGCCAGAGCCACTTCACGCATGGGCAGACGAGTCTCGTCGATCAGCTTCTTGGCGAAATGAAGGCGTCGCGTTTGTGCCACGGCGATCGGGCTCGCTCCCAAATGTTTCAGGAAGAGACGCCGCAGGTGACGTGAGCCGATGCCGAGACGGGCGGCCAGAGCGTCCATGCCGCCGTCTTCCAGCGCGCTCTCCGTGATCAGTCTTAACGCCCGAGACACGGTGGCCGAGGTTCCGAGCCATGCGGGCGTGCCGGGAGAGCACTCGGGGCGGCATCGCAGACAAGGTCTAAGCCCGGCTTCCGCTGCGGCCGCAGCTGTCGGGAAGTAGCGGACATTTTCTTCCTTCGGCGGGCGCGCGGGACAAATGGGCCGACAGTAGATTCGCGTCGTCAGCACGCCGATGAAGAAGCGTCCATCGAAGCGCGGATCACGGGTGCGACGGGCGCGAGCACAAATTGTGGCGTCGAGTTTCACTACAGGCAAGATATCCGATCAGGCCGAAAATGGCTGGCCGTTTTCGGACATCAATGTATTTAGATTACCGCAGCCTGCTCACGCCGTTTGGATTGGATTTCGATGAAGACGTGCACCAGCGAGACCGCTGCCGGAGTTACACCGGGGATGCGGGAAGCATGTCCGAGGGTGCGCGGACGGACTCGGATCAGTATTTCCTGTATTTCGCGGGAGAGGCCACTGATGGAAGCGTAGTCGAACCACTGGGGAATGGTGTGCTGTTCGGCTTTCTTGAGGCGGTCGATGGCGCGCTGCTGTTGCAGAAGATAGCCTTCGTATTTTATTTCGGTTTCGACTGATTTGAGTTCGTTGCGGGTGGCGGAAGAAATACTGGCCACGGATTCTCGCGGATTTTCACGGATTGGTTCTTCTTTGAAAAAATCCGGGGTGAGTTCACGGAGTAGTGGGACCAGGCGCTCGATGGTGATCTCGGGACGCTTGAGGAGTTGAGCCAGGCTTTGGCCGATGACAGGAGCCCAGTCGTAGTTGGCTTTTGCCGAGCTTTGCTCGGCTGGGCGGACGAGGGCGTCCGCCCCCACGTGGGTCGTGGTGATTTTGTCGGACATTGCTGCTGTCAGCTTGGATTTCTCCAGCAGCAATTTCAAAGATTCGTGGCGTTGCTGCTTGCTTACGAAGTCAGCCCATGCGGCGTCGGAAATCAGGCCGACGCGGCGGCCGTGTGGAGTGAGGCGGCGGTCGGCGTTGTCGATGCGCAGATGCAGGCGGAACTCGGCGCGCGAGGTGAACATGCGGTACGGCTCGTTGGTGCCTTTGCTGATCAGGTCGTCGATCAGGATCGCGGTGTAGGCCTCGGTGCGATCGAGGATCAGCGGCGCTTCATTCTTTACTTGCAATGCGGCGTTGATGCCGGCCATCAGGCCCTGGCAGGCGGCTTCTTCGTAACCGCTGGTGCCGTTGATCTGTCCGCCGAGAAACAGTCCCGCAATCTTTTTGGTTTCGAGCGTACGTTCCAGTTCCGTGGGATCGATGGCGTCGTATTCGATGGCGTATCCCGGGCGCAGCATGTCCGCGTTCTCGAGTCCGGGGACCGACTTCAAGATTTCCATCTGGACTTCGACCGGCAGTGACGTGCTCATGCCGTTGACATAGATTTCGTGAGTGTTCAGGCCTTCGGGTTCGAGGAAAAGCTGGTGCGTGGTCTTGTCGGGGAACTTGACGATCTTGTCTTCAATCGAAGGGCAATAGCGCGGCCCGACGGAATGGATTTGCCCGCTGTACATGGGAGAGCGGTGAACATTTTCGCGGATGATGCGTTGCGTCTCGGGCGTAGTCCACGCGATGTAGCAGGGAACCTGGGAATCGTGATGCGCCACTCGCCGGGTGCGAAAGCTGAAAGGCGTGGGATCGGCGTCGCCGGGCTGGATCTCGAACTTTGACCAGTCGATGGTGCGTCCGTCGAGGCGTGGCGGGGTTCCGGTTTTGAGCCGGCAACCGCGGAGACCGAGTTGCTTGAGGGCCTCGCCCAGCAGGACTGCGGCGGGTTCTCCTGAACGACCTGCGGGATACTGCTGCTCGCCGCAGTGGATCAGGCCGTTGAGGAATGTGCCGGTGGTGATGATGACTGCGGCCGCGCCGACGGTGCGTCCGTCGCGGAGACGGATGCCTATGATTCTGCGGCGGGAAGCGTCGTTGGCCGTTGGTCTTTGGTCGTTGGCGAAAGCAGATTCCTCGTCGCTGCGTTCCTCGGAATGACAGACATCAGTAGGGGAATGGTTGCAACGACCACGACCAACGGCCAACGACGGTTCCATGATCAAATCTGCGACTTCGGCCTGCTTGATTTTCAGGTTCGGTTGCGATTCCAGGACTTCGCGCATCTTCAGGCGATAGGCTTGCTTGTCACATTGGGCGCGTGGGGACCAGACGGCTGGACCTCGGGAGGTGTTGAGCAGGCGGAACTGGATGCCGACCGCGTCGGTGATTTCGCCCATGATGCCGCCCAGGGCGTCGACTTCGCGGACCAGGTGTCCCTTGGCGATGCCGCCGATGGCTGGGTTGCAGGACATCTGGGCAATGAGATCGACGTTCAGGGTATAGAGCGCGGTCCTGAGCCCCATGCGGGCCGTGGCCATGGCGGCTTCGCAGCCGGCATGTCCGGCGCCGACGACGACTACATCGAATTGTTCGGTGAATGACGGCAAGGCTTCATTCTAACAAGGACGGCGCGGTTAGAACTGCGGGCCGCCGATATCGGTGAAGGTCGCTTCCTGCCACTGCGGAGAGGGGAAATACCAGTTGCTGGCACCGGCTTCGCGATTGTTTCCGCCGGAGCCGTAGGGAATGGTTGGCGAGCGCCAGTAATCCATACCGATTTGAAGCAGGGCGCCGGGGGAAATTTTGACTCGGGCGGTGACGGTGCAATCCTGCGAGCTTGCCCGGCAGGAAGAGTGGCGCGGGGAGACGGACTCCAGAAATGCCACACGCGATCGGGGTGCTGACCGACGTGAAGGACGACGGAGTGATTTGTGACGTCAGAGGCTTGAGGGAGCGGATCATGCGCGTCCGTCGCGAACCACGGTTGGCGCTGGTAGAGGCCTCCACGTAGTTGTCCGGCGTCGTCATTCAGGACGATGTCCTTACCATTCACGCGGCAGGTCAGTCTGGTCCACGCAACTTCGATTTCTGCCGATTCGTGGCCGGGAACCCGGGTGTCGGCGATCGCGATTCCCCAGAGCCGGGCGGAGCGTGAAGTTGGCGGGCGGCGGCGATGGATTTACGTATGCCGGATTTGTAGCTGACTTCATCGGGTATGCGCGGATCGTTGACGACGACGAATGGAAGCGGGCTGGTGATCCGTCCTTGCGACGTGATCACGGTGATGCTGGACGCCGTGACTTTATGGGGGACGATTGCGATGAGACGCTCCGCTGAGGCCGAGCGGAAGACTGCCGGGGTGTCAGCGAAGAGAACTGACGACACGGCGATCAGGTTTTTGCCACTGATTGTTATCCGCGTGCCTTCGGGACCGCGCGGAGGGGAGATCGCCAGGATTTCTGGCGCGGTGGATTGGGCCGCAGCTGAAAGTTTTGCGATCAGAATTAACGCGAGGCAGCTCTGCCGGGTTCGGCTGGCCCATCGTGTGTATTCTTGGGTTTGCACGCAGTCTCCAGACGGATGGGTTAGACGATACGATTTGGACCGTGCGGTGTTCTGTGATGGATGTCACAGAGGCTTGGTCATGGTGCAACGCGGGCTGTGTTGCCAGTCGGGCCGCGCGCTCGTATATTGGAATGCATTCCAACCGCGAGGCCATCATCATCATGACAACCCAAACTGTGACGACGCAGGAATTCTTTCAGCAACTGGACGCGCGGATCGCGGAGTTCGATCTGCTCTGCCATCCTTTTTACAAAGCCTGGTCGGCAGGCGAACTCTCGCGCGACGATCTCCGCGAATATGCGCGTGACTACTATCATCACGTTGATGCGTTTCCTACTTATCTCGCGGAACTGAGCATGCGCCTGGAAGAGAGCGAACTGCGGCGAGCTGTGCTGGCGAATCTGGCGGATGAAAAAGGTTGGGATGATGCAGACGGGAAAAGTCCGAGCACGCCGAGCTGTGGCTGGACTTCGCTGAAGGCATGGGAGCAAGCCGTGACCAGCGCGGGCATCAGCCGGTTGATGAGATTAAGGATTTGATGTCCTTTTTTCACGGGGTCGCGAGCGAGGGTACGCCGGAAGAGGCGTTGGCGGCGTTTTATGCCTACGAGTCGCAGGTGCCGCGCGTGGCGGCGGAGAAAGCGCGCGGGCTTCGCGAGATGTATGGGGCGGATAGCAAGACCTGCGGCTATTTCACGCTGCATAGCACCGCGGATGTCGTCCACTCGCAGATCTGGAAGCAGCAACTGGCCCGGCAAGTGGAGCAGAATCCGCAGGCGGCGGAGCGGGCTCTGACCGCGGCCGGGAATGCTGCGAAGGCGTTGTGGAGCGCGTTGGACGGGATCGAGTCGCGGCGAATGGCGAAGGCGGCTTAGACCGGAATCACGGAGCTGTTGGTCTCGCAGGAGCCATTGATTGATCACATCAGTGGCTCTTTATTTTTGGCGGATTTCTGGTGAGTGAGAATTTCTGGATTAATAAGAGCAGTTTTTAGTTTTTAGTTCTCGGTTCTCAGTTGTCTCTGGGGTATCTCATGAGTGTCGAATTGGAAAAGGCGAAAGCATTGCGGGCGATGCATCGGGGTAAGATTCTTGTTCTTCCAAATGCCTGGGATGTTGCCAGTGCGCGGGTCATTCAGCAGGCTGGCTTCGGGGCCATTGCTACCACCAGCGCTGGAATCGCGTTCACCATGGGATATCCCGATGGGCAGCGTATCTCGCGTGAGGAGATGCTGGCGGTTGTCGGGCGCATTGCATCCGCAGTCAAGGTTCCGGTGACGGCCGATGTGGAAGCGGGATATGGCATTGCGCCGGAAGATGCCGCACGCACTGCGCGCGATGTACTTGCGGCCGGCGCAGTAGGAATGAATCTGGAGGATGCTACTGGCGATCCTGAGAATCCCCTTTTTGAACTTAGCCTGCAAGTCGAGAGGGTTAGGGCAGTGCGAGAACTGCCTATCGTTCTCAATGCTCGTACCGATGTGTACTTGCTCGAAGCCGCTGTGCCGGAGAAGCGGTATGACGAAGCAATCCGGCGGTTGGCAGCGTTTCGCGATGCGGGTGCGGATTGCGTGTTTGTTCCCGGCTTGCGGGATGCGGCAACTATTGGGCGGCTGGTGAAAGACTTGCAATGTCCGGTAAATATTCTGGCCGGGCCGGGCTCGCCTTCGGTGCCGGAGTTGCAGAAACTGGGAGTGGCTCGGGTCAGCCTGGGATCGAGTGCGATGCGGGCCACGCTCGGGTTGCTGCGGCGAGTGGCAGAAGAGCTTAGGGGCGCTGGAACTTACGCATCCCTTGAGGGCGGAATCCCTTTTGCCGATGTGAACCGCATGATGGAATGATCCGGAAGACCAACCTTAAGGCCCTTATCCAATACCCGGATGTACTATGTTGCCGTGCGCACTCTGCCGCAAAGCGTCCTCGATTATGTACGTCGCGAGGAGTTGCTCCGCGCGGGCGACCGCCTGGGGCTGGCTGTCTCTGGCGGGGCTGACTCGGTTGCGTTGCTGCGCATCATGCTCGAGTTGCGTGAGGAACTCGGTATTGTCCTGTCGGTAGTTCACTTCAATCACAAATTGCGCGGAGCCGAGGCAGAGGCTGACGCAGAGTTCGTCGCCCAACTGGCTCGATCGGCATGATCTGCCATTGCACGCTGGAAGCGGAGACGTTTCGGGACATGCGCGCGGCCAACATCTCAGTACCGAGGCTGCGGCACGCGAGCTGCGCTATCAATTCTTCAGGGAGTTGTTTGCGGCGAATACTTTGAACCGGATCGCCACCGGTCACACCCTGGACGATCAGGCTGAGACGGTTTTGCTGCGGATTGTTCGCGGGGCCGGCACTCGTGGACTGGCTGGGATTTATCCCAATTTGAGTTACCCCAAGGTGATTAATTCCCAGTTATCAGTTCACGGTTCTCAGTTCTCAGTGATTCGTCCGTTGCTGGGAACCAGGCGAAAGTTGCTTGAGGCCTACCTGGGGGAACTCGGACAGGACTGGCGCGAGGATTCCAGCAATCGCGATTTGCGGCATGCGCGCAACCGGGTGCGTCACGGAATTTTGCCTCGTCTGGAGCGCACACTGAATCCGGCGGTGCGGGAGACCCTGGCTGAGACGGCGGACGTGGCGCGAGCCGAGGAAGATTACTGGCAGACGGAAGTAGCGCGTGCATTGCCCGGGGTGTGGCAGGAGGAGCTACGAACTCTCCGTTCAGGCGGATTGCGTGCTTTGCCCTTGGCTTTGCGGCGGCGAGTGGTGAGGGCGGCTGCGGAGTCGCTGGGGTTGAAATTGGAGTTCCACCACGTCGAAGAGATTCTTGATCTTGATCCTCGCGGACCGAGGTCGGCGATGTTGCCGGGGGGCTGGCAGCTTTCCGTGGCCAACGAAGGACTGCAATTCGATCGTCCGGTGCCGGCGGCAGATTCCGACTACGAATACAAATTGGCAGTACCCGGAACGATTCGAGTCGCGGAAATCGGGGCATGTTTTGAGGCGTTGCTGGTTCCGGGGAGCGCGGCGACGGGTTATAATCCCGACCAAATGCTCGAACCGGCATTGCTGCAGAAAGACTTAACCGTGCGCAACTGGCGCGCGGGGGACCGGTACTGGCCGGCTCACAGCAAGGCTCCGAAGAAGATCAAGGAACTGCTGCAGGAGCGTAAGGTGACGGGGACGGAGCGCAGGCTCTGGCCGGTGGTGGTGAGTGGACAGGAGATCGTCTGGGTTCGAGGCTTTCCGGTGCCGGCGCGACTGCGTCCCCGGGATGCTGGTCAAGAGGCCCTGGTGATTCAAGAAATGGCTGGTCCGGAGGACCTCAAAGCATGAATGAGATCGCAAAACCTGCGCCGCGCACAGTGATTCCCGCCGAGCAGATACAGAAGCGGGTGCGGGAGATGGGACGGCAGATTTCAGACGACTATCGCGGACAGTCCATCCACCTGCTGGCGCTGCTGGAGAATGGCTTCATTTTCATGGCGGACCTGGTGCGGGCGCTGGACGTTCCGGTGATCTGCCAGTTCATCAAGCCCAAATACCACCTGCGCGAGGAAGACGGCACCGGCGGGGTGTTGGAGATTTTCTTCAGCCACGAGCCTGACATTCGCGGTCAGAATTTGCTGGTCGTGGAAGGCCTGGTGCACTCCGGAGTGACAACGGAGTTCCTGATGAGCGATCTGAAGGCGCGGGGAGCGGCCTCGGTGAAGCTGGCGACGTTGCTCGATCGGCAATCGGCCCGCCGGGTCCAATTGCAGCCCGATTATTTCGGTTTTCTGGTGGATGAGGCGTTTCTGGTGGGTTACGGGTTGGGTTCGCCTGAACAAACCAACCGGAATTTGCCCTATGTGGGGGCTGCAAGTTAAGGTACAGCCGTGACTTAAGTCATTGGCAGAACGCCGACCTTTTTTCCCCTGAAACGGTTAGAATACGAGTTTACGACTTGTCCAATCCAAAACCCCGGTCTGGGCATCTAATTCAGGTGCGGCAGCCAGTGGTTCATGCTTTGGCGCGCGGCGTGAGTTTCTCAGGAGTCTCTGGTGAATTCTACAGTTAAGACGGTGGTTTTCTGGTTGGTGATTGTGCTTTCGGCTTTCCTGCTGTGGCAGGTGATGAAAGCCGGGAACGCGGGCCAAAAGGACAAGGATGTAACCTTTTCACAATTCCTGACCGACGTGGATCAGGGAACTGTGAAAGAGGTAACGATCACGGGCAGGAAGTACGCGGAAAGTATAAGAATGATGGTTCCGCGTTCCACACCACCGCCCCGTCGAATTATCCCGACATGATCAAGACGTTGCGTGATAAGGACGTCGCTATGACGGTCCGGGATATCACCAGTGGCAGCTGGCCGCTTCAATTGCTGGGAACCTGGGCCCCGCTGATTCTGCTGGCGGCCTTGTGGTTCTTCATGATCCGCCAGATGCAGACTGGCGGCAACAAAGCCTTGTCGTTCGGCAAGAGCCGCGCCCGGCTGCTCTCGATGCAGCAGAAGAAAGTCACGTTCAAGGACGTGGCCGGCGTCGATGAAGCCAAGGAAGAGCTGAAAGAGATCATCGAGTTCCTGCGCGAGGCGCAGAAGTTCCAGAAGCTGGGCGGACGCATTCCGAAAGGCGTGCTGCTGGTTGGACCTCCGGGAACCGGCAAGACCTTGCTGGCTCGAGCGGTTGCCGGCGAAGCCAACGTTCCGTTCTTCTCCATCTCCGGTTCGGACTTCGTGGAAATGTTCGTCGGCGTGGGCGCAAGCCGCGTTCGCGACCTGTTCGAGCAGGGCAAGAAGAACGCTCCCTGCATCATCTTTATCGACGAAATCGACGCTGTCGGACGCCATCGCGGCGCTGGCCTCGGCGGCGGACACGACGAGCGCGAGCAGACGCTGAACCAGTTGCTGGTCGAGATGGACGGCTTCGAGTCGAACGAAGGCGTCATCCTGATGGCTGCAACCAACCGGCCTGACGTTCTCGATCCGGCGCTGCTGCGGCCCGGACGCTTTGATCGCCGCGTGGTGGTGAGCCGTCCTGATGTGCGTGGCCGCGAAGAAATTCTGCGCGTACACACCCGCAAGATTCCTTTGGCGGACGATGTGGATCTTTTCGTGCTGGCGCGCGGCACACCGGGATTCTCCGGCGCCGACCTGGCCAACATGGTGAACGAAGCGGCACTGGCGGCGGCGCGGCAGAACCGCAAAGCTGTGCTGATGTACGACTTCGAACTGGCCAAGGACAAAGTCCTGATGGGCGTGGAACGCAAGTCGATGCTGCTCTCCGACGAGGAGAAGAAGAACACGGCCTATCACGAAGCCGGGCATGCGCTGGTGGCGGCACTGCTCCCTCATTCGGATCCGCTGCACAAGGTGACCATCATTCCTCGCGGAATGGCGCTCGGCGTCACCATGCAATTGCCGATCGACGACCGGCACAACTACTACAAGGACTATCTCGAGACGTCGATTGCCATCCTGATGGGCGGCCGTCTGGCGGAAGAGATGTTCCTGGATTCGATGAGCACCGGCGCCGGCAACGACATTGAGCGCGCCACCGAACTGGCACGCAAGATGGTTTGCGAGTGGGGCATGAGCGACCTGGGTCCGCTGACCTTCGGCAAGAAGGAAGAGCAGATCTTCCTGGGCCGCGAAATCGCCCAGCATCGCGATTACAGCGAAGCGACCGCGGTCAAGATCGACGCGGAAGTGCAGAAGCTGGTCAAGCGCGGCTATGACACTTCCAAGGACTTGCTGGAAGCGAATCGCGACGTTCTGGTCCGGATCGCGCTGGCGCTGATCGAACGCGAAGTGCTGGATGCAGCCCAGATCAAGATGATCATTGATGGCCAGGAACTGCCGAAGATCGTTCCTCCGGTCAAGCCGGATGATGGCGTACAGCAGGTTATTAAGCCCGACCTTCAACCCGGACGCGCCAAAGGCGGCGAAAGACCTGCTCCAGCGTAGAACGGACGTCAGAGTTCAGTCGTCAGTCTTCAGCAAAACATTGGGCGGCCAAAAGCCGCCCTTTATTTTTGTGCCGAATGTCGACGTTGCCAGATTGCAGATGGGCAATGGCACAAAGTCCATCAGGCCGCGCTGGGATTGTGTAGTTGGTTTTATCGCCTGTTTACAATAGTGATGTGGCAATTGGGTTGGGGCGAAGATAGACTCTGCCACATGGTGAATTCGCAATCCTCGCGAATCGCGCTTGGAAGATACGACCCCTTTCGGCGCACTCCATCCGTTGAAATCAAAGATGGACAAATGAAGTTCCTTCCGGGCCAAGGGGCACAGGATCAGTTCCAGACAACGATGGCTACGTTTCCGCCCGGTTCCCGCGTGGAGTACCGCGTACAAAGGGGCGACATGTACTTCGCGGGTGACCACGGCCAGGCGCTAGCGAGAACGTTGTGGGTAATTGAACCGAATGGAAGCAGAAAGCTACTGGCAAGCGGTTTCGTCATCTACATTAATCCCCTGGTGGCCGCCAGAAATCTGGAGAAGGTGGGAATCCCTTTCAGGGCTGTGATTTTCTACGAGGGAGCGAATGGAGAACCAGTCGAAACTAAAATTTCCACATCGCATCTGAGGCTCCGGCTATCCGTGGGACTACTCCTTGCATCGTCGAACCTTTGGCTGGGCCTATTTGCTGGATTGTTGATCCGCAGCATTAGCTACTTGATCGGTGTCGGAACCGTTGGTTTTCTGATTCTTGCAGTCGTTAGAGTGCGAGCTGCTTCCTCCAAAAAGGGCGCACTCCTGAAAATTATCTCGACTCTTCCAATCTACGCAACTGGCTATGGGGTGACAATTGTGCTTGTTCGTGTCATGGTCGGAAGATAGCTGTCGTTATATCGCAATTACACCCAATGACCCTGGTGCAATGCGCAATTACCTACTGGTTCGCGCCTTCATCATCTGCTGGGGGTAGCGCTGCCCGGCGGGAACAAAAGTGGAGAGCGGTCGGCTCCAGCGTAGAGCGGCGGCGGACCTCAGACCTCAAAAAACATTGGGCGGCTAAATGCCGCCTTTATTTTTTGTCCCGCGACCGCGCTCCTAGCGTCGGCCAAATCGCGCTTAATAAGCTCTCTGACTGAACATGTTCTTCCCGTCCCGTGCGCCGGAATGGGTTTAGACTGTCGGCGTCTGTCTTTACAGTCGCGTCGGTTCCCGAACAGCCAGTCGGAGGCCTGAATGTCTTTTCGACAAGTATTTATCGCGGTGGCGATTGCTTTCTCTCTGGTTCTGGCCGGCTTTCTTATCAACCGATCGCGCCCAAAAATAGAAACGGAGCAAGCCGGCGGGGATTTCGTGCGTGCCACCGGAAAGTGCGCAGAATGTCACTCGCGCACACAGTATTCCGTGGTCCATGAATATGAGATGAGCAAGCACGCTCAGAAGGGTGTGAACTGCCTGGATTGCCATCAGGCGGCGTCCGGGCAAGAGAAGAAAGACCATCACGGTTTTGTGATCTCGGCAGGTCATCTGACAGCAGGCAACTGTCGTGGCTGCCATGAAGATATCTACCAGCAATTTTTGCGCAGCCGCCACGCCGCCACTTCATGGGCGGCGATCTACGGGGAAAAGGGACTGAGTCCTGAGCAGGTAAACTTTTCGGAGAAGTACCAGCCGGGAGGAGTGCGGAGGCCTCCGCATCCTTTTGTGCAACTGGAAGGCGGCGCGGCCATGACCAGTGGCTGCGAGCAATGCCACAGTGTGGGAAAGCCGAATGCGGATGGCACGATTGGCACCTGCACCAACTGCCACACCCGGCACACCAGTTCGGTTGCTATTGCGCGCCAACCCCGCACCTGCGGACAATGTCATTTGGGGCCGGATCATTCGCAAATCGAGATCTATGAAGAGTCCAAACACGGCCTGATGTTCGCAGCGCAGGAAAAGCTTCTCGACCTGACCGTGGAGCCGAAAAAGCTGACGACTCGCGAAATGTTTGTTCCCACCTGCGCGACTTGCCACATGAGCGGCCTCAACGGGGTTGGAGTCACGCACGATCCTTCCGAGCGCCTGTCATATTTCCTGGCGAACGCCATCAGCGAGAAGCGCCCGAACTTCGCAGCCGCACAAGCCAAGATGCAGCAGATCTGTTCCCAGTGCCACACCGCTTCGGTGATCAATCGTGTGTACGAGCAGGCGGAAAAAGTGGTGACCACTACCAATGAAAATGTTTCAGGGGCCAAAGCCCTCGTGGATGGCCTGCGCAGCCAGGGCCTGCTGAAGGGGCCGCCCTTTTCGCAGCCCATTGACTTCACATATTTTGATCTCTGGCATTACGACGGGCGCACTGCCAAACATGGCGCGTTCATGGGAGGGGCGGACTTCGTACAGTGGCACGGCAACTATCCCATGCTGCGAAAAAAGATCGAACTCGAAGCCATCGCTGCCGAGTTGAGGAAGGTAAATGCCAGTAAGCGATGAGTCTCGTTGGCGGAGCCCCGGATTTCTGCTGGAGATATTTGTCCTCCTCAACCTGGGCTTTCTGACATTCGATATTTATCTGGCGCATTCGGTAAACGGATTCCGGCAGCGGGCGGAGTACATACCGCTATTTTTTTCGGCACTGGCGCCGATGTTGCTGCTGGCGGGTCTCGCGTTCCAGCGTAAGAAGCCCTGGGTGTGGAAGACGATTGGCCATGTGGTTGGCTGGTCAGCCATTCTGATCGGACTGACTGGCGTTGTGCTGCACCTCGACAGTTCCTTCTTCTATGAACGGACGATTCGAAGCCTGACTTACTCTGCTCCGTTTGCCGCGCCTCTTGCCTATACCGGGCTCGGATTTCTGCTACTGCTCAACCGCTTGCAGGAGCCTGACAGCGAGGAGTGGATGCGATGGGTACTATTCATGGCGCTCGGAGGCTTTATCGGGAACTTCGTATTCAGCCTCACCGACCATGCGGGAAATGGTTTCTTCGACCGGTTGGAGTGGGTCCCAGTTGTAGCGAGCGCCGTAGCGGTAGGATTTTTGGTTACACCCCTGCTTGTTCGCGTGTCGAGAGAGTTCCTGACGCTGTCTGAAGCTGTGCTGGTTTTGGAGGCTGCAGTCGGCGTGTGGGGCTTCGTCTTGCACGCGCAGCGCAATCTGGCGGGGCCATCGATCCATGCCTTCGATAATTTCATCTATGGCGCGCCACCCATGGCCCCGCTCTTGTTTCCGAATCTTGTGGCTTTGGGATTGCTGGCGCTCTGGCGCCTCAAGCGCATCCAGCAAGATTGAGCTACTGGTTTACAGCCTTCATCATCTGCTCGGTGTAGCGCTGTCCCGATGCCACCCCGTGCGGAAAGGCCTCTGCGAGGCGGCGTAAGTCTTCCGGCGTGAGCTTCACGTCCAACGCGGCAGCATTCTCTTCAAGATACTTTCGACGCTTGGTGCCGGGGATAGGGACGATGTCTTCGCCTTGCGCCAATACCCAGGCGAGCGCCAGTTGTGATGGCGTGCAGCCTTTCTCTTTGGCAATTTCCTCAACCTTGCGCAGCAGATCCAGATTCTTCTGAAAGTTCTCGCCTTGAAAGCGGGGAGAGGCGCGGCGGTAGTCGTCGGGAGCCAGGTCTTCGAAGCGCTGGAACTGGCCGGTCAGGAATCCGCGGCCCAACGGACTGTAGGCGACGAAGCCAATGCCGAGTTCGCGGCAGGTGGCGAGAATTTCGTCTTCGGGATCGCGTGTCCACAGGGAGTATTCGGTTTGCAGCGCTGCGATGGGATGGACTTTAACGGCGCGCCGCATCGTCTCTGGTTTGGCTTCGGAGAGACCGAGATAACGCACCTTGCCTTCTTTTACCAGGTCGGCCATCGCGCGCACGGTGTCTTCGATGGGAGTGCTGGTGTCGACGCGATGCTGGTAGTAGAGATCGATGGTGTCTACACCGAGGCGCTTCAAGCTGGCTTCGCAGGATTGGCGCACGTATTCGGGCTTGCCGTTGAAGCCGCGCTTTTCAGGATTCTTTGGGTCGCGCATGATGCCGAATTTGGTGGCGATGATGAATTGGTCGCGTCTGCCTTTGATGGCGCGTCCGACGAGTTCTTCGTTGATGAAGGGGCCGTAGACGTCGGAGGTGTCGAGGAACGTGATGCCGAGTTCGAGGGCGCGGTCGATGGTGGCGAGGGATTCGGCGTCGTCGCGTCCGCTGTAAAACTCGGACATGCCCATGCAGCCCAGGCCCATGGCGGAAACGGTGAGGGCGCTTGTTCCAAGTTTGCGGGATTTCATAATGAGGGCTCCAGGGGATTAGATTGTTCTTCAATAGGATAGATGCCGGCGGCCGTCCCCAGGTGAGTTGATTAGATCGCAATTGTGATCAACGGCCTGGTTCTTTCTTGTACTTCGCCGATTTCTACCGCGGGGACACCTGCAGCATTTAGATCGCGCATTAGATTTGCGGAATGCTCTGCTGCAACTGCGATCAACAGGCCTCCGGCGGTTTGCGGGTCGAACAGGATTGTTTTGAGTTCTTCTGATACTCCTTCTTCGTAGCCTGCGACGCATTCGGCAAAGTCTCTGTTATTAGTCAGCCCGCCTGGGATGTGGCCGGCACGAATGCAATCGAGGGCGCCTTCCAGGAGTGGGATCTGACTTATGTGGAAGAGGAGTGAAACGTTCGATGCCAGGGCCATTTCTCGGGCGTGGCCGATCAGGCCGAAGCCGGTTACGTCGGTCAGGGAGTGGACGGGTAACGCTGCCGAGCTTCGCTCGGCTGTACGGCTGGGGGCGGCCGTTTCCACGTGGGCCGTGGCGGCGCAGAAATTAGTGATGACTTCGGCCGCGGTTTTGTTCAGTGTTGTCATCGAGCGGGTGGCGGCGTCGATCCATGACGGTTTGGCTGCGCCTTTTTTGATGGCGGTGGAGATCACGCCGGTACCTAGCGATTTGGTGAAGAGCAATTTGTCGCCGGGTTGGGCGCCGCCGTTGGTGAAGATGCGAGCAGGATCGATGAGGCCGGTGACGGAATATCCAAACTTGGTTTCTTCGTCGCGGATGCTGTGGCCGCCGATGATGGTGCAATTCGCTTCCATCATCTTTGAGAGGCCGCCGGCCAGAATTTGCTCCAACACTTCTAGGTCGCCGCTGGCAGGAAAGCAGACGATGAGCCAGCGCGGTGATGGGACGTCCGCCCATGGAATAGACGTCGCTCAACGCATTGGTGGCGGCGATCTGGCCGAAGGTGTAGGGATCGTCCACCATGGGAGTGAAGAAGTCCACGGTCTGGACCAACGCGAGGTTGGGAGTGATTTTGTAGACGCCGGCGTCGTCGGCGTGATCGAAGCCGACTAGGACGTTGGGATCGTGCTGGCGAGGCAACTTGCTCAGAACTTTGTCCAGAATTGCGGGACTTAGCTTGGAGGCGCAGCCGCCGGCTTTGACCGTCTCAGTGAGCCTGATTTTGACTTCGGACATGGACACATTCTAGAAGAATTGGGGAATTGAGGAATTTGTAATTGAGTAATTGAAAATCTACAAACCTCTCGCTCACAAACTTCTTCGGCTATGTTTTTCAAATTACACAATTACCAAATTACTCAATTTCTCAATTTTCTCTGCTACTTCACGGACACATCTGTAACTTTTAGCGCTGGATACTCATGGTTCCAGTCGGCGGTGACGTGTTCGAAGGTGAGGCGGAACGGTTTTGCTTGCGCTGAAGCCAACGGGGCGACGCTGAGGTCCACCGCTTCAGGGTAGGGACCGCTGGTCTGGAGAATGCGCAGTGCAACTTCTTCTGACTGGACGACCTGGCCCAGCGAGTCTTTGAAGGTTACTTCGACCATAGCGTGGCTGACGGTTTTGTCTCCGGTGTTGGTGACGGTGCCGTCGAGATAGGTGACGGATGAACCGACAAAGTTTTCCGCGGCGCTCATCTTCATGTCGGAGAATTTAATGTTGGCGGCGTAGGGATCGATGGCGTTTGCGATTTTGGTATCGGTGCGTAGCAGAAAGGCTGCGATGCCCACCACGACAATTACCAGCGCCAGGCCTGCGAGGATCGGCCCCAGATTAGAGTTGCGCTCTTCGATCGAGGGAGTGGGGTGGAGCAGGCTTCCCATGAGGAGATTGTACGGGAGATTCCAGATCGCAGACTTTAGATTGCAGATTTCAGATTGAAAGTCTCAAGACCATCGCCACTTAGGTTCGAAAAATCTGCAATCTGAAATCATCAATCTGAAATCGCCTTATTCGCCGCCGACGATCAGGCCGTCGATGCGGATGGTGGGGCTCGCCATGGAGCCGCGGAATTCCAGGTCGCTGGCAATTTCGGAAATGTTGAAGAACATTTCTTTCAGATTTCCTGCCACCGTGATTTCTTCGACCGGATAGGTCAGTTCACCGCCTGAGATCCAGAGGCCGGATGCGCCGCGGGAATAGTCACCGGTGACCAGGTTCGCGCCGTGGCCTAGGAATTCGGTGACGTAAAGGCCTTCGGGAATGTCGGCGATCATTTCTTTCGGCGTTTTCTTTCCCGGCTCAAGAAAATAATTTCCCGGACCGATGCCTGGAGTGCCGGCGAGTCCGCGAGAGGCGTTGCCTGTGGTCTGAAGGCCGAGTTTCTTCGCGGTGTAGGTGTTCAACAGGTACGACTTGAGCACGCCCTTCTCGATGACCACCGTGCGCCGGGTCGGAATGCCTTCGCCGTCGAAGGGCGCGGTGCCAAAGCCTCCGACCATGGTGCCGTCGTCAATGACGGTGACGTGTTCGCCTGCGATCTTTTCGCCCAGTTTGCCGGCCAGGAACGATGCGCCGCGATAGACCGAGTCTCCGTTGATGCCTTCGAAAATGTGTCCCAGGATGGAAGTGGCGACCATGGGATCGAGCACGACGGGAACTTTCGCGGTTTTTACTTTGCGTCCGCCCAGCCGCCTCAGGGTGCGCTGGGCCGCGATCTTTCCTACTTCTTCGGGAGATTCCAGGCGGCCCAGGTTGCGGGCGACGGAGAACCAGTAGTCGCGCTGCATGGCGCCAGTTTCGGTTTGCGCGATGGGCACGGCCGCGACCTGACAATACGACCGGCGATACTCGCCGACAAATCCGTGAGAGTTGGCCAGGACTTTGTGGCCGGTAGCGGCGTCGAACGATCCGCCTTCGGAATTCTTGATGCGCGGGTCGTAGTCGAGCGCGGCTTTCTCGGCGCGGCGGGCGTAGTTGATGCGCTCTTCGCCGGGGAGCGAGTAGACGTCGGCGGAGTAGAGATCGAGATCGCCCGGGAGCGAACCCAGTTGCGAGGCTTCGGGAATGCCGCTGAACGGATCTTCAGAAGTAATTTTCGCCAGCTCGAGCGCGGACTTCAGCATGCGGTCGAGGGCTTCGCGGGAGAGGTCGCTGGAATATGTGCTGGCGGAACGCTTGCCGTGGAACACGCGCACGCCGATGGAACGGGAGCCGGCTTCTTTCAGCGTTTCGACCTGGCCCAGGCGTACGAGGGTGGAAAATTCGTCGCCTTCGCGGACTACGCATTCGGCGGCGGTCGCGCCTCCGGACATGGCTCGGCGGACGATGTCTTGCGCTACTTCGCGAAGATCAGTTTCCAGTTTCGGGTTTCTGGTTTCTAGAGTTTGAGGCATAGGAAAATCATTAACCTGCGGAGTTCGTGGAACTAAAAACTCTTTGATAAAACCAGTTTTTAGTTCTTAATTCTCGGTTCTCAGTTACTGCATGAAGCCGCCGGGATCTTTTTTGGCGGTGCCGCCGACGGTCAGGCGATCTACTTTCAGTGTTGGAATGCCGACGCCGACGGGGACGGCTTGTCCATCTTTGCCGCAGGTGCCGACGCCTTCGTCGAGTTTCAGGTCGTTGCCGACCATGGAGACGCGGGTGAGGACGTCGGGGCCATTGCCGATCAGGGTCGCGCCTTTGATGGGGGCGGTGACGTGGCCGTCTTCGATGAGATAGGCCTCGGAGGCGGAGAAGACGAATTTGCCGCTGGTGATGTCTACCTGGCCGCCGCCGAAGTTGACTGCGTACACGCCGTGCTTGACGGAGCGAATGATGTCTTCGGGATCGTCCTGCCCGGCCAGCATGTAGGTGTTGGTCATGCGCGGCATGGGGATGTGTTCGTAGCTTTCGCGACGGCCGTTGCCGGTGTCGGCCATGCCCATCAGGCGGGAGGAAAGCTTGTCGCTCAGGTATCCCTTCAGGATTCCCTTTTCGATCAGGACGGTGTTCTGCGTGGGCTGGCCTTCGTCGTCCACGTTGAGCGAGCCGCGGCGCCAGGGCATGGTGCCGTTGTCGACCACCGTGCATTTTTCGCTGGCGACGCGCTTGCCAATGAGGCCGGCGAAAGCTGAGGTCTGCTTGCGATTGAAGTCGGCTTCGAGTCCGTGACCGACGGCTTCGTGCAACAGCACGCCGGGCCAGCCGGGGCCGAGTACGACTTCCATTTCGCCGGCCGGAGCTTCACGCGCGTCGAGTTGCAGGATGGCCTGGCGGGCTGCTTCTTTGGCGAAGTATTCGGGAGTCTTTTCACCGAAGAAGAAGTCGAGGGCAACGCGTCCGCCGCCGCCGGAGCTGCCGCGGGCGGAAGTTGCCTTCGGTCTTGGCGATGCAGGAAACGTTCATGCGGGCCAGGGGCTGGGAGTCTTCGGCGAAGGTTCCGTCGGAACCTACCACCAGGATGTTGCGCAACTCGTCGGAATAGCTGGCGCGAACTTCCTTGATGCGCGGATCGTAGGCGCGGGCCGAGGCGTCGGCGCGCATGACCAGTTCGACCTTGGCGGTGATTTCAGCGTCCACCGAAGGCAGCGTCACCGGATAAAGGCTGCGCGCGGGCTTCTCCTGGAAACCTACGACCGGGGTCTTGGACGGGCCGCTGGCGATCAGGGCCGCGGTGCGGGCGGCGTGCAGGATGCGCTCGGACGAAAGATCGTCGGTGTAGGCGTAGCCGGTGCGCTCGCCGACCACCACGCGAACGCCGCATCCGGCGGAAATTCCCTGGGAGGCGGACTTCACCATGGACTCGTCCACCATCAGCGAGGTGGAGGAAAGATATTCGAAATAAAGGTCGGCGTATTCTCCGCCGGCCGAAAGGGCGGCTGCCAGATAGCGCTCGAGGTCATGTTCCGTGAGGCCGTAATGCTGAAAAAAGAACCGATTTTTGTCCACGGTAATTAGATGTCCTTGGGCTGGGAAAGACTCCCAGAGTCTCCTCATTATCCCACATGGACTGAGGTGCCGAGCCCAACACTGATGGTCATACGTCACAGACACGGGGTTCATGAGGGTGAAAGCATTCAATCATGACCCCTGAGGCCCTGGCTCGTACCGTTGAAGATTTTCTTGCCGGAGCACGAGATGCGGTCGTGCTCGATGACGGCGTCCGCCGTGTTTGACCTGGCGCAGGCCAAGTATTCGATTTCCGGCGAACACAACAAGTGCCTGCTGCATCTGTGGTCGGCGGAGCGGAACCTGGTCCGGCGAGTGCTGGATGTCGAAGTCAAGCATGAGGTGTTGCGGCTGGCGGTGCAGCGGCTGGGGCAGACGCGTCCCGGGAAAGCTGGAAATTTGCCGGCAACGCGACCGCCGCACTCCGACCGCGAAGCGCGCCGCGCGAGTGGCCTACCAGCGCAGCCTGCAGCGGACGCTGGAGCGGCGCTTTCCTACCTATGTTGCCTCGCGTCTCATTACGTCGCCGGATCTGGAGCGATCGTTTGGTCCCATTTATGCTCGCGGACTGCTTGCGGCGCGGACAGTCCGGCTTTGCGGTGCTGGGCGTGAATCCGCAGGAGACCCAGTCGTCGATCGATGCTGCTCTGACTTTTGGCATTCTGTGGCTCGATGCGTGCCGCCTAGCGCAAGCGGGAAAGGTGGTGGTCGAAGGCCTGAAACTGTTCCTGCCCGCAGGCACTTCCGCGCTGACCCGTGAGCGCATGGCACATTTGCATCCTGATGCCGCCAAGTGGCAGCTGTACGAACTGGAAAACCGGGACGATCAGCTCAAGGAAATCGATGTTTCAGACCGCGGCAACATCCGGACGCGGCTGGTGCATTGGACGGACGAAGCCGAGGCCTGCCGAGCGCTTCGCGGAAGCGATCGACCGGGTTCGGGAACTGATGCCAGAGGCGGAGATGGCGGCAATCTCTCCGGCCGAGATCGCCTTCCGCTGCCACGGATTGGAATTTGCCAAGGCACGTCTGGCGCATCAGCCCGGCACTCTGCACCACAAGCCGGAGATTGTGTTTGGTGTGGGCGCGGACGAAAGAGTGCTGGAAGAGCAGAACGCTGCTGTCTTCCGGCAACTGGTGCATAGCGTCGGCGAAGTCCGCCATGCCGAGGGGCCGCGAGACCATGCACTGTGGCGGCTGCATCCTGAGCGCTGGCTGGAATCGCTGGTGGTGCAGGATGTCAGCGAGGTGGATGAGCGGCTCGACGCCGGGTGCCTGTATTCGCAGGTGCCGGCATTTTCCGCCTCAGACCGCGCCATGATCGATGTGCTGACGATCACTCGCGACGGCAGACTGGCGGTGGTGGAACTGAAAGCCGACGAGGATATCCACCTGCCGCTGCAGGGGCTGGACTACTGGTCGCGGGTGGCGTGGCACCATGCGCGAGGCGAGTTCCAGCGCTTTGGATATTTTCCGGGGCGGGAATTATCGGTCGAACGTCCCTTGTTGTTTCTGGTGGCGCCGGCGCTGCATGTGCATCCCGCGACCGACACACTGCTGCACTACATTTCGCCGGAGATTGAGTGGGTGGTGGTGGGCATTGACGAGCGCTGGCGAGATGGAGTCAGGACGGTGTTCCGGAAACGGCCCAAGGACGTGGATATGAAGATGAATATTGGGGACTGCGCCTGAGCCTGGCGCCTTTGTCGAATTGCGAGTGTGGAGCAGGCCTCAGCCTGCATCGAGGTTCGTACGGGAGCTCAGCGCGAGGTACCTCAGACAGCGTGGAATCAGAGACGTTCGAGAAGTTAGCGGCTGAACCGCTCGTCGTCTGCGAAATGCAGCGCCGACGCTGCTCCACCCAAAACCATGCTGGTCCACCCAGAATCAGTGGCCAAAACCAAAATTATGGAGCTTTGCGCGGTCTGATGGTGAAAGGTTACTTCTCCGGCCAGGCCCCTAGCAACCGACGGACATCGACCAGTTGAGCAACGTGATAGGCGTTGTGATCGGCAAGCAGCAGGGCTTCGCGCAGGATGGTCTGTCCGTCTCCCCAGGGGATACGCGCGTACAGATCAGTTTTGGAATTGGCCACGATGTCCTGCATCGATTTCAGATCTTTGCGAAACTTCTTGATGCTGGTGTTCCACGCAGCAGGACTGGGCGGAGCTTCGCGGCCAGGCCAGTAGCCTTTGGGCCAGTCGGGTGAGACATGTTTCCGGTTGCGGCAGAATTCCAGAATGTCCCATTGCGCGATGCGCATGTGCTCGAGCAGCATCCAGGGAGAGTGGGGAAAGCCAGCCGGTTTTTGTCCCCTTAGCTTGGCCGGGAGACCGGCAATCGCTTCTTCCATGCGGGCATGTGCACTGCCGCCTTTTAACAGTTCGAGCAAGTGTTGTCGCAGGGAACGGTCGTTGTCTTCTTTTTTCATTCTCGAGATCCTCTCTTCCTGAATAGAACTTCTTTAAGATGGAGTTTTAGAAAACCGGCCATTATCGGTTTTAGCAGAAAATTGACATGCCCTGCATGGACAGCGCTGCTCGTCCCGCGCTAACCTAACGGGCTGAGGAGTCTTTATGATGCGTCTATGGATGGTTGTGCTGGTTACGTTTGTTCTCGGAGTTGGGTTGTACTCTGCGTTTGCGGCGATGCCGGCGGTAGGCAGTGCCGCCCCTGATTTCAGTCTCCCATCGCAGGACGGCAGCCAGGTCAGCCTGAGTGATTTTCGCGGGAAGTGGGTGGTGCTCTATTTCTATCCCAAGGACGGAACGCCGGGATGCACCATCGAAGCCCACAACTTTCAGCATGACCAGCCGCAATACTCGCAACGCAATGCGGTGGTGGTCGGCGTCAGCGTGGATACTACCGACTCGCACAAGGAGTTCTGCTCCAAGGAAGGTCTGAATTTCAAATTGCTGGCCGACACTGAACACAAGGTGGTGAAGCAGTACGACTCCACTATGAACTACAAGGGCGTGGAAATCGCAGCCCGCAACACTTTCATCATCAATCCGCAGGGCAAAATCCTGAAAGCATACACTGGCGTGGATCCCAACAAACACAGCCAGGAAGTGCTGGCGGCACTCGACGAGTTACAGAAGAACTCAGACATCCCGCTTCAGAAATAGCCGGTATCGCGTCACAAAGCGCATCTCCAATGGGCAGGACTGCTTCGGCAAAAACGAGGCAGTCCCTGCTTACCGTTCAGCATCTAAATACCTGAGCTATTGATTCTGACAGTTGATCTTGACTGAAGGCATGAACGTTCGACCTGACCAGGTTGCCTACCGGGATTTTTATCGCATTCTCATCAACTCGGTGGTGCCTCGTCCCATCGCGTGGGTGTCCACGCTGAACGATGGACAACTGAATCTGGCGCCGTTTTCCTTCTTCAATGCGGTATCGGCGAAACCGCCCCTCTGAGCTTTCGCTCCATCGCTGCGCCTGGTAGATGGACAGTCGACTTCCAAAGACACGCTGCACAATATTCGCGAGACCGGCGAGTTCGTGGTGAATGTTGTTACGTTTGCAGTGGCTGAGGCGATGAATCTTACCAGCGGGGAGTATGACCGCTCGGTGGACGAATTCGCGCTTGCGAAGTTGCACACACGGCCGTCACAGATTGTGCGTCCGCCTCAGGTAGCAGAGTCGCCGATCAGCTTCGAATGCAAGCTTGAGCGGATCATCGATTTTGGAAGCGAGCCGCCCAGCGGCAGCCTGGTGATCGGCGAGATTGTTTGCGTTCACTTAGAGGAAAGCGTTGTGAAAGACGGCACGATCGATCCGAGCGCGCTGGATGTGGTCGGCCGCATGGGTGGATTGCAATACTCTCGCACCACGGAGCGCTTTGAACTCAAGCGGCCCGAGCCGCATCCGAAGAAATAACTTGGCGGACAAACGGCGTGCGACTATTTGATGGAGTCGCGCAACTGGTTCAAGGCGCTATCGGCTGAGTTCAGGCGGATCAGGCCGAAGCGCGGATAGTCCAGGTCGATGACGGTGAAGATGGTGATGGCAATGACCGTGGCATAGAGCAGTCCGTGGAACCAGCTGCGTTTCTTTCGCTTCGCCATATCGTACCCGGCGAGCAATCCGCTCAACAGCGCTACCGAAATCGACAGGCCAAAGATCAGCGGCGGCAAGTGAGTGTGCAGTGCGATGGTGCGCGAGGTAGTGACATCGAGCATGTCGTTCAGTGCGGGCAGCAAGAGGCGCGCAACATTCTGGGTGGGATCATCGCGGCCGTCCTCCACGGCGCGCGACCATATCTGCTGCTGTAGTCGGGTGGAGTGTTCCAGTTCAATATCCGCAGCCTTCAGGTCAGGAAGTTTTTCATACATCTCCAGGCGGGAATCCAGATATTGACGAAACAGATGACGCATTTCCGGCTGCTGGTTTGCAGATAGAAGGTCGAGCCGCAGGTACGCGGTTCCGATGGCGTTGGATTCCTGAACGATTAACTGTCGCCGCTGGTCCAGATGTGAAATGCCGTTCGCGAACGTGAATCCCAGCAACAAACCAAGCAAAGCGAATACTGCCGCCTGGATGGTGGAAGTGCCCTCGTGCGCGGTCGGAATTTTTTCCGAGGCATAGCCTCCGATGCGATAGCCGAACTCAAGACAGGCCACCATCGCGAAGAACAAGGTAATGGAGATTGCAACCGCGAACTGTGCAGGATTCACCGACCGCTCCGCTTCTGGAACTCACCTGATTTACGCACGACAGTGTATCTGAAGTTTGCGAAACCGAGTTGCCGGATCTGCGGAGCAATGCCGGTAAGACCGTGGCCGCCGGTCTACAGTGAACCGGGTGCACGTGTACCTGATGATCCCGATGGTGGTGCGAAGGGTTGTTCACTAGCATGAATATTGAATCGGCGATCTAAATCGATCATTTTTGGGTTCGTTAGTTTTGGTTCATTGATAACGTTTTTACATTTGTTGGAACGCACACCTTGCACCAGCTGGGTATCGCGTCCACGTTTTCCTAAATTTATTACTGCCAGATTTTGCGCCCTAACAGGCGAGGAGATTCAAAATGCAAATCAGGAAATTATCGATAATGGTGTTAGCTGTTGGAGTTCTCTTCAGCACACTGGCGCGCGCGGCAGAAGACGAGCCGTCGGAACAGGTGAAACGCCTGAATGCGTCAGCAGCTGTACTGGATGAAATCATGAAGACCCCGGACAAGGGGATTCCAGAAGAAATTCTCGGCTCCGCCGAATGCGTGGCCGTGATTCCTTCCATGGTCAAGATCGGTTTCATTTTTGGCGGCCGTCACGGACGCGGGCTGGCCACCTGCCGCACCAAGTCTGGCGGCTGGAGCGCACCGGCGCCGTTTTCGGTTACCGGGGGAAGCTGGGGACTGCAGATTGGCGGCGAGGCAGTTGATGTGGTCATGCTGGCGATGAACGACCAGGGTATGGCCAAGATGCTGAGCAGCCAATTCAAGATTGGTGCAGACGCTTCTGCCGCGGCGGGGCCGGTTGGCCGTCATGCCGAGGCTGATACCGACTGGAAGATGAAGTCGCAGATCCTGACTTATTCGCGGGCGCGCGGAATATTCGCCGGCGTTACGGTGAATGGCGCGTCCATTAAGCAGGACAAGGATGGAACTCGGATTCTTTACGGCAAGATGGTTCCTTCGTCCGACATCTTGCAGGGGAAGGTTGCCCCTCCAGAGGGTTCGCACCAGTTCATGGCGGCGGTCAGAAAGTATTCCGGCCAGGCGGTGGCGGCGGACGCTTCCGAGCGCAAGCAGGACAGGCAGGAACGGGCGGAGTCCGCGTCCGATGCCCGGCCGGCCAAGATGCTCACTTCTTCCGAAGCACAGAATGCCATCGTGGAAAAGTTGAAGAGTGAACCTGGATTGAACAGCACGAAAGTGGACGTGGCCTTGACTGCAGGCACGGTGAAGCTTTCGGGAACAGTCCCCAGCGAAGAGGATCGCGATAAGGTGGTCAGAATCGCGAAGTCTTACGCTGGCAACCGCGAAGTGCAGGACCAGTTGGCAGTACAGGCCCAATAGTTAAGTTGAACTCGCGCTAACCCCGCCCCGTCTTCGGAAACGAAGGCGGGGCTTTTTTGTGCGGACCAGGGGCAGACTTCGGACCTCGGGCATCGGACCTCAGGCGTTTGACTTGAAACCGTCGGACTCTAAAACTGAGTGCTTTGCAGGCAGTGCAGTGGGCCGGTGTTTGATTTTGGCTGAAGTCTGACGTCCGGTGTCCGAGGTCTGTTATTTAATCCAGATCGATCTTCTCGAATCCCAAACCTTGCAGCAGGCTGGTGATCGTCGTAGTCCCGTTTTGCTGGGCTGTGTGCAGGATGCCATCCGCAAGTGCAGCCGCGGACAACTGACGCTCTGCCTCTTGGCGAACCCGAGTTTCCAGGTCGGGATCGGTGGGGACCAATAGACCGGTCTGCCGGGAATAGACGCGTGTTCTGGCGCTATCGAGCCGGGTGCTGAATACCTGCGCGGCGGGAAGATGAATGTGGACTTGCTTGCCCTGTACCTGGACATCGCCTGGCTTCAGGCTGGAGAAGTCGATGCCGGCAACGACCTCGCCGTGAACCAACATAAGGAGGCGATCTCCTGCCAGAAAGTCGGGAAAGATGGGATTTTCCTTGGCGCCGCTGACTACTTTGTCCATGGTGTAAACCACGGTTTCAAGACGCTGGAGTTTTTGGATGCGGTCGACGACAGTGGGCTGGCTGACGTCAATGCTGAGCGTCCTACCGGTTAGTTTGGACCAAACCTGGCCGAGCAACGCCGGACCGGAAGTGCGGGAGAGAAGCAGAAATCCGATCAGCGCGAACAGGAGCGCGCCTAAGACCAGTCCTGCGACAAGGGTGGCGAGGATCGATGCCGGTGAGCGCTGAGCGTGGTCAGGCATGGTGCAAGGTTAACACCGGCAGAGGATGGCTAGAAGAAACGAAAGTCTTTTATGGTCAGTATTTTAAGTCGGCACAGACTGTTTTAGGGGAAGATTTCGTCATCTGCCTTGGTAGCGCAAAAGCTTTGCTGGTTTCACGAGCTCAGAACCTTGTCGAGCTGCGCTCGACTGGGCAGATGAGGACATCTGCCCCTACGTGGCTTGTGGCATTCACCGACTCTGTTCGTCATGATCCACGCAGGTTGATCGTGAATTTCTTACCTGGTGATGGCTTTCCGAAGATGCTGGATGCAACGAAATGGTTGCAATTTTACGTAGCACCAAGGTAATATGCACATTGGACGCAGCAGTAAGCGTTTAACTCGTCGCTTTACGCCCTTTCTTCCAAACGGTTAAAAAATGTGCCCGATTGTATGCGTGGGGTGATCCCATCTCGCCTCGCAACAGGTTCGGAGAGACCTTTATGGCGTGGTACGCGTATTGCATCAGTGAGCAACAGACCCTAACCAATGGAACACGTTCTCGTCGTCCTTCCCTGCTGGAAGGGGTTCAAGGCGTGAACGGAGCCGCTGTTCTGTCCTATCCCAGCGGTGAATTCAACATCATGGTCAGCGAATATGAGCGCGACAATGTGCAGTTTGGGGAGAAGAACGTCCTCGAGCATGCCCGGGTCGTGAGCGTATGCTTCCGCAGCGGGACGGTGCTGCCCTTCCGTTTTGGAACGATTTTCGACTCGGATGAAGCGCTGCGACAGGCTGTCCGTTCGAACCGTCGCACCTTTGGCCTGAGCGTCGCCAAACTGCGCGGTAAGGCGGAAATGCATTTGAAGCTGCGGGTCAAAGACGGCTCGCTGCGCGAAGCCATGGCCGACATCGTCCTGCCGGATACTGTCGGCGGCGATTACCTGATCAAGCTGCGGGAAAAGGCCTCGCAGGATCGGGAGCGCCGGACAAAAGCCCGGGCCCTCTCGGTGCAAGTCCACAAGCTGTTCAATCCGTTGGAAGAAGAGATTAGTTGTAAGCGAGTTGATTCCGACGGAATGCTGATCGATATCGCCCACCTGATTGATTCGAAATCCATCGAAAAATATCAAAACCGCTACAGCAGCGCTGCCAAACAGTTGAAGAACTGCGAACTGGCAATCAGCGGCCCCTGGCCGCCGTATCACTTCCTGCCCGGCAAGCTGCGCATGGTTGCGGGTAACTCTTAAGAGCGGACTTCTAAGAGCGGACTTCGGGCGTCGGACTTCGGACCTTGGCTTTCGGCTGAGTCTGTTGCTGGCGCCCTTTGTTCGTCTAAGAGCGGACTTCGGACCGCTGACCTTGAGGTCGGTTGCTGGCACCGGTCTTCGTCCTACGCGGGTGCAGCGAATGTGCAGGATTCTGCAGTTTAACTTCGTCAAATAGGGCTGTGAGTTTCCCGGACTTATCTTAGCGGCCATTACTAAGTGGCGGTTTTACAATGGTTTGCCGATGGGTCGGCACGCGGCGAGCTGAGGCCGCGGTTTTGGTTGCGCAAATGCACTTAGAGAGATAACCAAAAGAGGCCGCAAATGACCTTCACTCTCTGTTTTTCGCGATATCTCTCTTGTTGCCGTTCCGGCCGATGGACCGGCTCTCTGCATCGCCATTCCTGAGTCAAACCCTTCCACTTCGCCTCTTTTACTAGTGGCCCCAGCAATGGGGCCATTTTTTTCGTGGTGTTGTGCTGAGGTCTGAGGTCCGATGCCCGACTTCCTCCTCCGACGCCAGGAAGTTATTACTCCGGAACCTGGGGTTGGTTACACTTGTCTACTTTCTTTATGAAGACTTTTCTTCGCGGCTTGGCCCTGGGCCTGGTGTTGCCGCTCTGCTCTCCTTCAATGGTGCGCGGCACGGAACGCGCCGCTGCCGCTTCTCCTGGAAAAAACGATGTTCTGCTTGCCACCATGCAGCGGGAGTTGCAGCGTGCGCAATCGAAGCTGGGACAACTGGATCCGGCGCCTTACTTCACCAGTTACTCGGTTTACGACGATGAAGGCACTGTCGTTGTGGGCGGACTGGGCAGCCTGCTGAACTCGACCGAGTTCCACCGGCGCACCGGCGAAGTCACGATGCGGGTGGGAAGCGCGGCGCTGGATAACACACACCAGGAGAGCCGTCCGTCGGGAATGAATTCCGGATTGATTCCGCTCGACGACGATCCAGACGCGGCTTCACGAGTCTTGTGGCAACTTACCTTCGAGGAATACCGGCGAGCGGCGCAGACCTATCTGAACGTTAAGACGGCAGCGGCGGTCCGCACCCAGGAGGACGACACTTCGGCGGACTTCGCCGAGGCCAAGCCTGAAGTGCACCTCGACTACGCCATGCCGGCCTTCCACCTTGATCGCAAGGAGTGGGAGGATAAAGTCCGGCACTACTCCAGTTACTTCCAGAAGTATCCCGAGATTTATTCGTCGGCGGTGATGGTGATTGGGCAGAAGTCCCAGGTGAGGTTTGTGTCTACCGCAGGAGCCCAGGTGGCGACGCCGGGGACGATCATACGGCCTGATGATCGAAGCCGAAACCCGGGCTGACGATGGCATGGAATTGCTGCGGGTGGAGACGTTTCAGGCTGCAACTCCGCGAGGGACTGCCTGGCGAAGCGGAAATTGCCGCCAAGATTGCCAAGATGGCTTCTGACCTGAAGGCTTTGCGGTCAGCGCCTACGGCTGAGCCGTTCGATGGCCCGGCATTGCTTTCGGGAAGAGCGGCGGCGGTTTTCTTTCACGAAGTGCTCGGGCATCGCCTGGAGGGACATCGCCAGCGCGGAGATCAGGAAGGGCAGACTTTTACCAAGAAGATCAATGAACAGGTGCTGCCGCCATTCCTCAGCGTGACCGACGATCCTACGCAGCGCAGCCTGAACGGCACGGACCTGGGCGGCTGGTACCAGTATGACGACGAGGGTATCCCGGCGCAGCGAGTGGAAGTGATCAAGGACGGCATTCTCAGGAATTTTCTGATGTCGCGCATGCCGATTAAGGGCTTTGCGCAGTCGAACGGTCACGGGCGGGCGCAGGCTGGACTGATGGCGACGGGCCGCCAGGGCAATTTGATCGTGAGCTCTTCGCACACCACCAAAGATTCCGAGATGCGGCAGAAGCTGATCGACGAAATCAAGAAGTCGGGCAAACCCTATGGCTTGTACTTCGAAGACATCGAAGGCGGATTCACGCTGACCACGCGATCGCTGCCGCAGGCGTTTCAGATTCTGCCGGTGCTGGTCTGGAGAGTTTATCCCGATGGCCGTCCGGATGAACTGGTGCGGGGCGTAGACATTGTCGGGACGCCGCTAGCGGCGCTCAACCGCATTGAGATCACGGGCGACAAGACGGAAGTGTTCAACGGCGTTTGCGGAGCGGAGTCGGGCAGCGTGCCAGTTTCGGCCGCGGCGCCGGCGATGTTGTTCTCCGAAATGGAAGTGCAGAAGAGGGCGCACTCGCGAGTGAGGCCGCCGATTCTGCCACCACCGTCTTGGGGGGAAACCGGGCGTCAGACCTCGGACCTCGGACTTCGGACTTCGGATACAAACGCCGGAGGTTCCCGATGATCCGGTTCGGTTACCGGCTGGCGGTCGCGCTCGCGTTGCTGCTTGCTGCTTCGGGAACGATGGTTGGGCAAAACTTCTGCTTCGACGAACGATCCAGTGCTGCGCGCCATGCTGGCGGAATTGCAGCGGTCGAAGAGTCAGCTCAAGCTGGCGGACGTGCAGGCGCCCTACTACATTGACTACCGGCTGAATGATGTCGATCAGTACGCGGCCGAAGCGGCGTTCGGTGCGGTGCGGTCGTCGTTACGAACCCGAATCCGCATGCTGCGGATCGTGGTGCGGGTGGGCGACTACAAGCAGGACAGTTACTACGGAACCGGAGAAGGCGTGGTCGATGTTGGCCCACTCGACGACGATGAAGTCGGGTTGCGGCACCAGCTCTGGCTGGGAACTGACCGGGCGTACAAGGCGGCATCGGAGGCCTTCACCGCCAAGCAGGCGGAGCTCAAGAAATATTCTGTCGATCAGCAGGTGGATGATTTTGCGCACGCTTCTCCGGTGCAACTGGTGGCGCCGTTGGCCAAACTGGATTTCTCTCCCACTCCGTGGCTGAACATGCTCGAAGAAGCTTCGGGACTGTACAAGAGCGATCCGCAGGTGCAGTCGCTGAATGCTTCGCTGCGTTTCACTGTCACCAACCGGTATTTCGTGAGCTCCGAAGGCACGGTGGTTCGTACCGCCGACAGCTTTTACCTGTTGTATGTCGGGGGTTATACGCAGGCGTCCGACGGCATGCGTCTTGATCGCTCGCATGGCTACCAGGTGCGGCAGATGAAAGATCTGCCGGCGAAAGCGGAAGTTTTGTCGCGCACCCGCGAGTTGCTGACAAGTTTGAAGCAGCTACGCGATGCGCCGGTCAGCGAAGAAGAGTATCGCGGCCCGGTGTTGCTCTCTCCGGACGCGGCCGCTGGCTTGATGTCTGAACTGGTGGGGCCGAATCTGCTGGGCAACCGTCCGCAGCTGGGGCAGAATGCGCGAACCACGGGAGACTGGGCCAACAACTACAAGAGCCGGGTGCTGCCCGATTTTCTTTCGGTGGTCGACGATCCGACGCTGACTACGTTCGGTGGACACTCTCTGATGGGTAACTACGAAGTGGACGACGAAGGGGTCAAGGCCAGCCGGGTGTCGCTGGTCGAGAAGGGACAGCTGGTGAGTTACTTGTTGAGCCGCGAACCCATTCGCGATTTCCCCACTTCCAATGGCCACGGCCGGGCTTCGGTCACGGGACCTCCGACGTCGAGCCTGGGAAATCTGATCGTGCAATCTTCCGAAGGGCTGAGCAAGGATGAACTGAAAAAGAAATTGATCGAGGCCTGCACGCAGCGCAATTTGCCGTATGGCTATTACGTCGAGACGCTCGGGCCTCGTCTGACTCCGCGACTGCTGTACCGGGTCTCGACCAAAGATGGCCACGAGGAACTGGTGCGGGGCGCTGTGTTTGGCGATCTGGATACGCGGTCGCTGCGCAATGACATTGTTGCGGCGGGCAAGGACTTCGATTCGGAAGACCGGCTTGATCCCATTCCGCAAAGCGTTTTGAGTCCGGCGCTGCTCTTCGACGAACTGGAAGTGAAACGCGGAGACGTGGCCAAGCAGAAGCTGCCGGAATATCCCCCGCCTGCCGGAACCGAGTAAGCTTGTCGTGGGTGCGAGTGGTTGCGCTCGTGGGGCGGGCTGTTTTTTCAGGGCCGAGAAAAACCAATTCTCGGAAAAACCAGTTCTTAGTTGTCGGTTCTCAGTTCTCAGTTAAGGATCTGCATCAATGCGACGTGTGAATTGTCTGGTTGATCATTTTCGCGCTATTCAGTGCGTTCGCTGTTGCGCAAAAGCCGAAGCCTCGCGCCGATTCCGATTACGACCGCGCGGTGGCAACAGCACCTACTCTGCCGGCGCAACTTCTGGAACAACTGGCGGCAATCCGCGACGCTGCGTTGACCGACGACTACGCCTACAAGCAGGTGGCGCACCTTACGGAGAATATTGGACCGCGGCCGGTGGGATCTCCGCAGGCTCAGGCCGCGATCGAGTATGTCGCGGAAGAAATGCGCAAGCTTGGTCTTGAAGTGCGGCTGGAGCCGGTGCAGGCGCGGCACTGGATACGCGGGGCCGAATCTGCCGAACTGGTTGAGTATCCGGGACAGGCTCCTGGGATCGAAGCAGAAGATCGTGCTGACTGCGCTGGGCGGAAATCACCCTACGCCGGCGGAAGGAATCACGGCAGACGTTGTCGTGGCCAACAGCTTCGCCGATCTTGATCGCCTGGGGAAACAGAACGTGGCGGGGAAGATTGTCCTGTTCAACGTGTTCTATGACAAGCGGAAGGCGGCTATGGGATATGCCGGAGAAGCCTACGACGAAGCGGTGATCTATCGTGGCTTCGGGGCGCGCAAGGCGGCTGCACTGGGGGCGGTGGCTGCGCTGGTCAGGTCAGTCGGAGGGGCTGACTATCGTTTGCCGCATACCGGAGGCAGCAGGGAGTCCGACATTCCGGCGGGAGCGGTGACTGCCGAAGATGCTGACCTGATCGCTCATCTGGCGTCGCAAGGGAAAGTTCGCATGCACGTGATTTTGACCTCGCAGACCGCGGAAGAAGTGAGCACGTTCAACGTGGTGGGAGATCTGAAGGGCTCTGAACATCCGGAGCAGATCGTGATTGTTTCCGGCCATCTGGATTCGTGGGACCTGGGAACCGGAGCTATTGATGACGCAGCCGGAGTGGCCGTCGCGATGGAGACTGCGCAACTGATGCAGCAGCTGCATTTGCGTCCTAAGCGGACTCTGCGGGTGATTGCCTGGATCGACGAAGAAAACCTGGGACGCGGCCACACGGAGTATGCCAAGGCGCACGCGGCGGAGATCAGCAATCATGTGGCGGCGATGGAAAGCGACCTGGGAGCTTCGCATCCGCTGGGATTCCGCGCCAAGATCAGCCCCGAAGCAGTTGCGAGGTTGCAGCCGGTGCTGGATGTGCTGCAACCTTCCGGAGCGAATTTGATATTGCTGAGCAGCGATAGTCCGGAGGCTGATATCGATCCGCTGGCCAAGCAGGGAGTGCCGGCTTTTGGCCTGTTGCAGGATGGCCGGACATACTTCAACTACCACCACACGGCCGCCGACACGCTGGACAAGATTGTCCCGTTGGAACTGCGGGAGAACGCGACTGCCATGGCGGTCATGGGGTATGCGCTGGCGTCGATGCCGGAGGCGTTGCCGCGGTAAGTCGCCCGGACGGTCCTGGCGGAGCGAAGCTCCGCTCTAGTTTCCCCACCAGAAAAACTGTCGAGCTGCGCTCGACCTGGACGGGTCGGAGACCCGTCCCCACACGGCTTGTGGTGGCTTTCGCCGCCCATGCATCTCTTTTCCTGGCCGGACCATCTAATAAGACTGAGTACAAAGTTATGGGGAATACATTCAAGACCGCGTTTCTGCTTACTGCGCTGACGCTTTTGCTGATGGCCGTGGGCCGCGCTTTCGGCGGACAGAACGGAATGCTGCTGGCATTGGGCATTGCCGTGGTGACGAACTTCGTTGCCTACTTCTTTTCTGACAAGATCGCGCTCAGGACTTACCGCGCTCAGGCGGTGACGCGCGAGCAGTTGCCGCGTGTCTACAACGTGGTGGAGCGGTTGACCCAGAAGATCGGCTTGCCGATGCCGAAGATTTACGTGATCCCGACGGATTCGCCGAATGCGTTCGCCACCGGACGCAATCCGGAGCACGCTTCGGTGGCGGTCACGGAGGGCATCCTGAATCTGCTGAATGACGAAGAACTCGAAGGCGTGCTGGCGCACGAACTGGGACACGTCAACAACCGCGACATTCTGATCAGTTCGGTTGCGGCCACCATCGCCGGCGCGATCACCTGGCTGCGCTATGGCGCCTACTTTGGCGGAATGGGCGATCGCGATGATCGTCGCGGGGCGGAGCCATGGGCGGCTTGCTGATGCTGATCCTGGCTCCGATTGCGGCCATGCTGATCCAGATGGCGGTTTCGCGCTCCCGCGAATACGCGGCTGACGAAACCGGCGCGCACTTTACCGGCAATCCGTATGCTCTGGCCAGCGCCCTGTCCAAACTCGACGCCTATTCGCGCCGCGTGCCGATGATGGGTACGCCATCGACGGCGCACCTGTTCATCATCCAGCCGCTGCTGGGGATGAATTTCGGCAACCTGTTCTCCACCCATCCGCCGATCGCCAAGCGCATCGAGCGGCTGACGGGACGGCCGGCGGAGTTTATGCGGTAAGCGTCAGCTGTCAGACTCTCAGACCTCAGCCAATGCGTCGTAACGACTGGATCTTGCTGAGGGCTGAAGCTGATAGCTGACAGCTGACGTGTGACGTTCGTAACGCCTCTCACTCGCCTCAACTGCTGCAATCGCATAGTAGAATTTCTCGATGTCGCCTGAAACCGCCATTGCCGTGTCCCATCGCGCGACGCAGCTGGAAAATGCTCTGCGCAAGGTGATTCGCGGCAAGGATGACGTTGTCCGGCTGGCGCTGGTTTCGGTGCTGGCTCGTGGACACTTGCTGATCGAAGGCGTCCCCGGGGTGGGCAAAACCACACTCGGACAGGCCCTGGCGCGGGCCATCGACTGCGGCTTTCAGCGGGTGCAGTTCACCAGCGACATGCTTCCGTCTGATGTTCTTGGCATCTCGATCTACTCTGCCATCGAGCAAAAGTTTGAATTCAAGCGAGGACCGATTTTCACCAACGTCCTGCTGGCCGACGAGATCAACCGCACCACTCCCAAAACTCAGTCCGCGTTGCTCGAGGCCATGAACGAAGGCCAGGTCACGGTGGATTCGCATTCTTACTCGCTGCCGCAACCTTTTCTGGTGATTGCCACTCAAAATCCGGTCGAGCATCACGGTACTTATCCGTTGCCCGAGTCGCAGCTGGATCGCTTTCTGATGCGGGTGCGGATGGGATATCCCGATGCGCGATTCTGAGCGCGAGATTCTGCGCTCCGAAGGCGGAACTGCGCAACTGGAACTTCTGGAGCCGGTGCTGACCGGCGCCGACGTGCTCGAAATGCAGCAGGCGGTCACGCAGGTGAGAGTGGATGAATCGCTGGTCAGCTACGTGCTGGCGATTGTCCGCGCCACTCGCGACTCGGAGCAGTTCTCGCTGGGGGTTTCGCCTCGCGGGTCGCAGATGCTGTACCGCGCCGGGCAGGCCATGGCATTTCTCGATGGCCGCAATTTTTGCGTTCCGGAAGATTTCAAGCCGCTGGTGGTGGCGGTGTTTGCCCACCGCGTCGCGGTGAACGGCCGCTACTCTTCTACTCTGAAGAAGTCCGAACAGGCGGAGCAGTTGATGCGGGAGCTGGTGGAGACGGTTCGGGTGCCGGTTTAGTTCTGAGCAAAAGCCAAGAACAAAATCAAAAGCTGTTGACGAACAAAATCAGTTTTTAGTTGTCAGTTCTCGGTTCTCAGTTTTGGGCGCTGGCTTTCATTCCTTTCGACGTTCATAATAGTTAGCCGTCATGTCTTTTCTTCGTTTTCTTATGCTGCTCTCTCTTATCGTCTGGCTGGGCGGGTTGATATTTTTCCCGGTGGTCGCGCAGACCGCTTTCTCGGTGCTGCCCACGCGGCAGCTGGCAGGGTCGGTGGTGGGACGGTCTTTGGGAATTTTGCACTGGATGGGCATTGTGTCGGCGTGGTTTTTCTGGCCAGTTCGCTGCTGTTCAGCCGGCTTGAGCACCGGCGAAGCGCATCGTGTTTGCGGCGCGGAATGTGCTGGTCTGCCTGATGCTGGCGCTGACGCTGATTTCGCAGTTCGGCGTCATTCCGCGGATGGATGCGATCCGCGCTTCGATTGGCGAGATCGATGCGGCGCCGGCTGACATTCCGGCGCGCGTGCAGTTCGATGCCTTGCATCATTGGTCCACGCGGATCGAAAGCGGAGTAATTCTGCTTGGGTCTGGTGGTGGCTTATCTGACTGCACGGTCGTTGTCCTGACGTCATCGACCTGATCCGGCTGTTATCATCTTCTAATCCTTATGAAAACTGGCATCATTGGCCTGCCGCAGGTAGGCAAGACCTCGCTGTTCCGCATTCTCACCAAGGCGCATCTTTCCGGACCAGGCCTATGCCAATCCGCGCGAGGCCCACATCGGCGTGGCCAAGGTGCCGGACGAACGTCTCGACCGCCTGGCGGCACTCTACAACCCGAAGAAGCTGACCCATGCCTCTGTCGAATATGTGGACGTCGGCGCCATCGGCCAGGAAGCTCTCAAAGAGAGTGCCTACGTCGGGCACCTGCGCAATGTGGACGCGCTGGCCCACGTGGTCCGCGCCTTTGATGATCCGTCGATTCCGCACGTCGGGCCGGTCGATCCGCTGCGCGACATCAAGAACGTCGATTTCGATTTGATGGTCAGCGATCTGGGACAGATCGAAAAGCGGCTGGAGCGGCTGGAAAAAGATCTGAAGAAGATGCGCACTGCCGGAGCTGGAAAAAGAATTTGAACTGCTGAAGCGGGCCAATGCGCATCTGGGAACCGAGCGGCCGCTGCGCGAAATGGAAATGACGCCGGAGGACAAGAAGCGTCTGCGCGGCTTCATGTTCCTGAGCGAGAAGCCGATTCTCTACGTGCTCAACGTCGGCGAGAGCACGGAATTCGGCAACGATCTGGAAAATGCGATCACGAAGTACAACCTGACCGAAGTGGCTTCGCGTCCCAACGCCGGCGCCTCCGCCATCTGCGGAAAAGTGGAAGCGGAACTGGCGGAGATGAGCGATGCGGATGCGGCCGAGTTTCTGGCCAGCTACGGCCTGAGAGAAAGCGGACTGGTTCGCCTGATTCGCACCACCTACACGCTGCTGGGACTGATTTCCTTCTTCACCGCCGGCGAAGACGAATGCCGCGCCTGGACAATTCCCGTCCGCACTCGCGCGGTCGAAGCCGCCGGCGCGATCCATTCCGATCTGGAGAAGCACTTCATTCGCGCTGAAACCATTCGCTGGGACCAGTTGCTGGAAGCTGGTTCCGAAGCCAATGCCCGCGCCAAGGGCACGCTGCGCCTCGAAGGCAAAGACTACATCGTGCAGGATGGCGACGTGATGCATATCCGGCATAGCGGTTAGTTCCCTTTCTGGAACTGAGAACTGAGAACTAGAACTAATAACCGGGAACTGATAACAAATGCAGTTCTAGTTCTCGGTTCTCAGTTCTCAGTGTTCATCCGTCACATCTTTTTTGAATAGACATTGGCATGATTGTCCCCAGGAGGATTACTTTATGGGACAGTCATACCGGGACCTGATCGCATGGCAGAAGGCCATGGATTTTGTCATGGACGTTTACCGCACCAGCAAAGCGTTTCCCCGGGAGGAAATGTACGGGCTGGCCAGCCAGTTGCGGAGATCGGCGGTCGGAATTCCCACGAATATTGCCGAGGGGCAGGCGCGCTTCTCGGCCAATGAGTTCCATTATTTTCTGGGACGAGCCCGAGGATCGCTGGTCGAAGTCGAAACTCAACTGATGATTGCCCAGAACCTGGCTTACTTTACTCCGGAACATGGCAAGCAGCTTCTCGACAAGGCAGCCGAACTGGGGAAAATTCTGAACGGCTTGATCGGCGCCATTAGGCCAGGCGGCATAGCTGAGAACCGGGAAGTGCAGACGGGGAACTGTTATTATCGCCCGCGTACATGCATCCCATTCTCCTCAGTCTTCTGCTTGGGCTCACCGCGGCTGCGGCCAATGTTTTTGGCGGCGCCATCATTGTCCAGAAAAATTGGGACCGTTCTTATCTGAAGTACTTCGTGGCGCTGGGCGCGGGATTCATGCTGGCCACCGCGATTGTAGAGATTTTTCCGGCCAGCCTGGAGCTTCGCGGCAAGAGCGCTCCAATCCTGGTTCTCGCTGGATATCTCATCGTTCACTTGTTCGAACACACGGTCACGCCGCACTTCCATTTCGGCGAGGAGACTCACAAGGATGCATTCGTCCACGGCCACCGCGGATATTCGGTGCTCATGGGACTGATCATCCATACTTTTTTTGACGGTATTGCGATCGCTTCCGGCTTCATTGTTTCCAACTGGCTGGGATGGGTCATTTTCTGGCCATCTTCCTGCACAAGATTCCGGAAGGATTCACCATCGCGTCGGTCATGCTGGCCAGCGGGCAGAGCCGGCGCATCGCCTGGGGCGCGTCGATGCTGCTGGGGGCATCGACGCTGGCGGGAGTGCTGACCATGGCGGTGTTCCGCCATGAGGTGAGTTATGGATTGCCGCTTTCGGCGGGAGTGACGATTTATGTGGCGGCCTCAGACCTGATGCCGGAGGTCAACCGCGAGCCGGGCGTGAGAATGGCGCTGGTGGTCTTCCTGGGAGTGGGACTGCTTTTTCTGCTCGATACGCCTTGCCCACGTTCACTAGTTCGATGTGGTTTCTAAATAAAGTCAAATTCAAAGGCGGCGGACAAGAGTGTCCGCCCCACACAACCGACACCACTACTCCACCGTGTGCTTTGCCGTGTAGCCTTCGCGGGCGATGACCGTGTACTTCACGTCTTTGCCTTTCTGGTCTTTGACTTTCAGCGGGCCTCCATCCGGAGCGACCACTTCGACTTTCAGTTTGCGGTAGGTGCCATCCAGCTTGGGGTTGGTGGGGTGGTAGGCCAGGTTGTACTGGTTGCGAATATCGCCGATGACGTCGTGAAAGATCTCCGGCAGCTCTGCCTGGAAGCGCGGGAAGTAGGCGCGTCCTCCGGTCAGGCGGGCGAAGGTCTTCATCTCATTGTCGCCCTGCAGGTAATCCATTTCGCCGACCGGGATGCCCATGCCGTGGGTGTAACCGCAGCTGTGAGCCTCGCAGTAGTTGCGCACGGCAAAGCCCACGCTGATGGGAAAAATGGTGACGTCGTGCGTGGTCTTGATCTTCTTCGTGATCTGGTCGAGGTTGAGCTTGCTGAAGGTATCGACGCCGGTGGTGACCAGGATGATGTACTTGCGTCCCTCGATCTGATCGACGCGGTCCAGCGTGTCATACAGGGCGTCGAACAGATTGGTTTCGGCGAATCCCGGTATGCGCAACTGGTTCAGGGCGCCGTAGACCGCCTGCTTGTCCTGGGTAAAGTCGGCCAGGATGTGCGGCTTCATGTCGTAGGAGATCACCGCCACCCAGTCATTTTTCTTGAGCGCATTGGCGAAAGCGTAGCTGGCGTTCAGCGCGTCCACCATGAAGTAGTAGTTGGTGGAGGCAAATTCGACCAGCAGCACGGCGGTGATCGGGGCTTGCGAAACGTCGAAGTTGGTCACCGATTGCTGGACGCCATCTTCCAGCACGCGGAAGTTTTCTTTCTTCAGACCGGGGATGAATTGCCCGTCTTTGGTGGTGACCAGCACGTCCACGTTCACCAGCGGGACGTCCACCTTGATGGAATAGTCCGGCATGCCCTCGACCTTTTTCGGCTTGGCCGGGGGTGGCGGCGGAGGCGGCTCTTCCTTTTTCTTCGGGATGGCGTAGGGCCCGACGTCGTTCTGGGGACCGCCCGCTTCGGGCGGCGCTTCCTGTTTTTGGCCGCCGGCGGCGGGTTGCGACTGGTCCTGGGCGAGAAGCGCGGGCGCGCCACTGCCAGGAACGCCAAAGCCAACATCATCAATGGGATAGTCAGAAGCGGGCCGCGCAAACTTAAACTTCTGATCCATCAACGCAAAACCGGTCAACGGAAAACATGGAATTCCTCGGAAAATCGTTATGCTAGTATAGACGCAGGGCTTCGCGATTGGGATGTTTTGCACGGCCTCTGGCTTTCGCTTATAGCTCCTCTCCCGCCCCGGCAGATCGCATACAAAGCGCGAAGTGTAGGTCGCTTTGGTCGGCGGAGCTTCAGTTGCTCCAGGTCAAATTCATGAGACGTGCGCTTTTCTGCAGTTTTCCGGCTTCTCTTGCTTTTATCGGCCCTTCTCTCGTTAACCCAGCTTTCCGTCAGTGCGTTCAGGCCCAGACGCCCAAACCGGTTCGAAACCATTCCGGTGAGCGAGATCCATGCCGGCATGCACGGCGTTGCTTACACGGTTTTTCAGGGCACCAAGCCAGAGTCCATGGGCGTGGAAGTTCTCGGAATTCTGAAGAATGCGAACGGCCCCAAGGGCGACATCATTCTGGTGCGCTTGTCGGGCGAGAAGGCGGAATACACCGGCGTGGTCGCGGGCATGAGCGGCAGCCCGGTGTATTTGGATGGCAAACTGGCGGGAGCGCTGGCCTTCCGCATCGGCGAATTTTCCAAGGAACCGATCGCCGGAGTGACTCCGATCGCCGAGATGCTCGAGATCAACGCCATGGACCGCAGCCCGGGCAACAATGCGGGGAGCGCGAAGCGTGGTCCGACGCCACGACACCGACGTCAGGTCCGGGCGTTGACGAACTGCTCCTTCCACCGGACTATGCCAACTACCTGAAGCCGATTGAAGCTCCGCTGGTGTTCAGCGGATTTTCGCAGGACGCGATGCAGCGCTTCGCTCCTCAGTTCGCGCAGGCCGGAATCGTGCCGGTGATGGGAGTGGGCTCGGTCAGCGAGAGCAAGCAGCCCGAACCTTTGGAGCCGGGCTCGGCCATCAGCGCGATTCTGGTGCGCGGCGACATGGACATCGCCGCCACCTGCACCGTCACCTACATGGACGCCCAGCACCTGCTGGCGTGCGGTCATCCGCTGCTGCAATTCGGCATGGTGGATTTGCCCATGACCAAGGCGGAGGTGCTGGCCACGCTGCCTTCGCCGCTGAATGCTTTCAAGATCGTGAACGCCACCGAGGCGGTGGGCGCATTCGTGCAGGACCGCCACACCGGCATCATGGGCGAGTTCGGCAAGCAGCCGGAGATGATTCCGGTGACGTTGAAGATCCACGGCGGGGCGACGGACAAGCAATTTCATTACGAAGTGCTGAACAACGCGAACCTGAGCCCGCTGGCCATGATGGCCACGGTGTTCAACGCGCTGCACGGCGTGAACGAGTACGGCGAAGACACGACCTACCGCATGAACGGCCGGATCAGCGTGAACGGATATCCCGACGTGACGGTGCAGAACATGTTTGCGCCGTCCGATGGCGGACAGCCGGCCGCGGTGATGGCGGCGCTTTCGCTCGGCGAACGCTTCAGCCGCATCTACGACAACCCTTACACCGTACCCGGCGTGCGCGGCGTGCAGCTTGATTTCGACCTGGTCCGCGAACGCCGCTGGGCGCGGCTGGAAGGCGCGCGCACCGATGTGATCGAAGCCCGTCCCGGCGACGACATCACCATCGAAACCGTGCTGCGTCCCTATCGCGGCGACGTAATTGTGCACCAGATTCCGATTCACATTCCGACCTCGACATCGAAGGGTCCGCTGCGCATTCTGGTCAGCGATGGCGAGACTCTGGACCGCGTCCGTCGCGGTGGCCCTCAACTGGGACGCAAGATGGATCTGGCGTCCACCATCGCTCTGCTGAACAAACAGCACGTCAACAATCGCGTCTACGTTTCGCTGCTCGAGGCTGATCCGGAAGCCATGGTCGCGGACAAGGTCATGCCGACGCTGCCGCTCTCGATCATGAACGTGATGGACAGCATGCGCGGCACGCAGGAGATGATCGTGCAGGGCGAGTCGTCGGTGAACGAGGCTGCCACCGGGCCGCTGGATTACGTGGTCGCAGGCGCGCAGGTGCTGACGATTACGATCAAATAATGAATGCCTGGGGCGGACACTCTCTTCGACTTCGCTCAGGGCAGGCTTTGTCCGCCCTTTTCGACCTGTCATGTCCTGTAGACAAATTCGAGCTACATCATCGGACAGCTGCAAGGTTTTCAATTCAAAATCAAATTCAAAGGCGGCGGACAAGAGTGTCCGCCCCACACAGTCCATGAGGTAACAAATTGGCAATTCGTCCGCGCAAGCAATTCTTTCTGGTTCTTATTTCTTTACTAGCTGCTGCGCGTTTTGCTTCCGGCGAAGGCACTCGCACCTGGGAACAATCCAAGTTTGAAGATCTGAGCAAGGGCACGGCGACGGGTGTGGCGATTCGCAGCATGGGCGGCCTGGAACTGGCTCCGGCGTTCAAGGCGATCTCGACAACTCCCTCCACTTACATCTGGTCGATTGCGGCCGACCAAAGCGGAAATCTCTATGCCGCTACCGGTGCGCCCGCGCGCGTGTATCGCATCACGCCGCAGGGACAATCCATCGACCATTTTTGAGCCGCAGGAGTTGCAGGTGCAGGCGCTGGCGGTGGACAAGAACGGCGTGGTCTATGCCGCTACCAATCCGGACGGCAAGGTGTATCGCATTGAGCATGCTCGCGGCGAAGGGAAAAGCGGAAGCGGAGAAGGGAAAATCAGCTGGCGAATATCTCCTCCTCGGTATATTTCGATCCGGGCACGAAATACATCTGGGACCTGGCTTTCGATGACTCCGGCAATCTGTACGTCGCCACCGGCGATCATGGCGAAATTTATCGCGTGACGCCCAAGGGGGAGCACTCCGTTTTCTTCAAGAGCGATGAAGCCCACATTCGGGTGCTGGCGGTGGACGCAAAACAGAATCTGATCGCTGGTTCGGACGGCAGCGGACTGGTGTATCAGATCAAGCCCAGCGGCGAAGGCTTCGTACTTTACAGCGCGCCCAAAAAAGAAATCACCGCGCTGGCCATCGACAAGGCGGGAAATATTTATGCCGCCGGGGTGGGAGAAAAGCGGCCCGGAGCGACGCCAACGATTTTCGCGCCGCCTATGATCACGCCCACCCCTGCAACCACTGCCGGAGCGGCACAACCCGGGGCAGTGGTCTTGAATGTGAGTCCAATCACTTCGGGACTGGTGAGCGGCATTCCGTTGCCTGGCGCTGGAGCCAGCGGCGGTTCGGAAATTTACCGGATCGCGCCTGACGGTTCGCCCAGCCGTATCTGGACTTCGCGTGAAGACCTGGTGTACGCCCTCGCGTTCGATCCTGCGGGACGGTTGCTGGCGGGCACGGGGAACCGCGGCCATGTTTTCGCCGTCACCGGCGAAGATCGGTTTGCCGATCTGCTGAAGGCCAGCGCCACGCAGGTCACGGCTTTCGCCGAAGCTCCGGGCGGCGGACTCTACGTTTCAACCAGCAATCTCGGCAAAGTATTTCAGCTGGGCGGTGCTGCGGAGTCCGAGGGAACTTACGAAAGCGATGTGTTCGATGCCAAGGTGTTCTCCCGCTGGGGACGCGCTGAATTGCGCGGGACCGGGCAGGTCGAGCTTTTTGCCCGCAGCGGCAACGTGGACAATCCCGACCGCAACTGGAGTCCGTGGAAGCCGGTCGATCTGCAGAAAGACGCGGCTTTGAATGTTCCTCCGGCGCGCTTCGTGCAGTGGAAAGCCGTGCTGCATGCCGGTTCTACCGCTCCCAGCGTGGACAGCGTGCTGCTCAACTACCTGCCCAAGAACGTTGCTCCTGATTTCGACGATGTCACCGTGCAGGTCGGCGTGCGCTACCAGCCGCTGCCGAAGCCCTCGATTGTTCCTGACACGAGTGGAACAGTAGTGGGCTCGCAGCCTCAATTCGATGTGCCGCCGCCCAGCACGCGCGACGCCGATTCCATCGGCGTGAAGTGGACGGTGCATGATGACAACGACGATCAGATGGTTTACTCGGTTTACTACCGCGGCGACGGCGAGACTCGCTGGCTGTTGCTGAAAGAGAATGTGACCGACAAGTTTTATTCCTTCGACGCTTCGCTGCTTCCGGATGGCGGATACACGGTCGAGATCATCGCCTCGGATGCGCCCTCGCATTCTCCGGGGCAGGCGCTTACTTCGACGCGGGACAGCGCCCGCTTCGAAGTGGATACCACTCCGCCACGTATCGATGAGCTCAAAGCGGCAGTCGAAGGCTCGCAGATCCACGTGACGCTTCATGCCAGCGATGGATTTTCAAACATCAAGCGTGCGGAATATTCGGTCGATGCCGCGGACTGGCAATACGTGGAGCCCGTGGGCCAGTTGGCGGATTCGAAGTCCGCGAGCTATGACTTTCAGGTGGCTTTGCCTGTGGGCAAGAGTGACGCGAAAAACGTTTCGTCTGAGCACGTGGTTGTTGTGCGCGTGTATGACCGCTTTGACAATATGAGTTCGGCGAAGACGGTGATTCGGGGCAAGTAGAAATTGTCGTGGTGGTTCAATCCGTCAACTGGTCGGCGTTTCTTAGTTCGGGGAAGGCCCAGGCCCAGATCGCGATCACTACCAGCGTTCCCACACCTCCCAGCACTACGGCCGGAACCGTGCCGAACCAGTGAGCCGTCAGTCCCGATTCAAATTCTCCCAACTCATTCGAGACTCCGATGAAGATCATATCCACGGCGTTTACGCGGCCGCGCATTTCATCCGGCGTGGCCAGCTGAACCAGGATGGAGCGGATGATCACGCTCACCATGTCAGAAGCGCCTAGCAGGAACAGTGCGACGAGCGAAATTGCGAGGCTGCGCGAGAGTCCGAAGATGATGGTGCAGATGCCGAATCCGGCGACGCAGAACAGCATGGTGAGTCCGGCGCGGCGGCGTAGCGGGCGGTGGGCCACCAGGATCGCCATCGCGATGGCTCCCACGCCGGGAGCGCTGCGCAGCAGGCCCAGTCCCCAGGGGCCGGTTTTTAAAATCTCGCTGGCATAGACGGGAAGCAGAGCGACCGCGCCGCCCAGCAGGACGGCAAACATGTCGAGCGAAATCGAGCCCAGGACCAGCTTGTTCCTCCATATGTAATGGAAGCCGGCGAGAACTGTGTTCCAACTGATCGGTTCGCGAGCGCGGACCTGAGTCTGCAAGGTGAGTTTCAGGGTCGAGAACACGGCTGCAGTGGCGGTCACCAAAGCGGTGGCATAGACCACGGTCGGTCCTTTGGCGAAGGCGTAGAGAAACCCGCCGACCGACGGGCCCAGGATAACGGCCGCCTGGAAGATGCTCGCGTTCCACGCCACCGCGTTGGGGAAGTGCTCTTCCGGAACCAGTTGAGGAAGAAGCGCGCGGCTCACTGGCGCGTTAAAGGCGCGCACCACGCCGATCAGGACTGCGACCGCGTAAATCAGGTGGACCGAGTGGCTGCCTTGCCAGGCGAGCGTGAGCAGCAGTGCCGACGACACGGCAAATCCGCAGTAGCAGAGCGTGACAACTTTGCGGCGGTCGAATCGGTCGGCGACGTGCCCTGAGACGAGAAACAGAAGCATGCCGGGAAGGAACTGGGCGAGGCCAATGAGTCCGAGGTCGAGTGGCTGGCGGGTGATTTCGTAGACTTGCCATCCCACGGCGACGGATTGCATCTCAAGCGCCGCGACGATGAAGAATCGGGCCGCCTGGTAGATGGTGAAGTCGGGATAGGTGAAGGCAACGCGGCCGGCGGGGATTCGGGAGACACGAATCTTCTTTGATTGGGCCTCACGAGATTCGGTAACACTTGATTCGGCAAACCGGGATTCCGGACGGCGGTCTTCGGCAAGCCTGGTTGCAGCAGGCTTGAGTTCGTCCAGGTCTGGGTCGGGAGGTTCCGCCATCCTCTTCTACTGTGCCACAAAATCAGGTTGGGCGGAGCAGTTCGCAAAGCGTGGAAGTGCTGCTCACCCTATAATCCGCAGCAGTGCTGATATTTCTGCGCACCATCGCGTGGCTGGCCTGCGTGGTCTATTCGACCATCCCGTCATTTTGGCTGTTGATTCATCCTCGCGCAGACTACTGGCGTTCGCGAAAAGGTTCTCCATATCGGGTTCTCGTACCGCTCTGGATCGGAATGTGGATTGGAGTGGGCGTGGTCACCGCTCCGTGGCAAGAACTGTTGCTTTACCGGACCGCGTGGAGCTGGTTGCCGGCAATGATTCTTTTTGCGGCTGGAGCGTGGGTTTACAAACGGGCGGGGTCTGGCTTCAGCGCAGCCCAACTCGGTGGTCTGCCCGAACTCATCCCCGGGCATGGCGAGCAGCGCCTCGCGACGTCGGGCATTCGCGCACGAGTGCGGCATCCGGTTTATCTCGGGCATTTGTGTGAGATGGTGGCATGGAGTCTGGGGAGCGGATTAGTGGTTTGTTACGGACTGACTGCGTTCGCTGTGCTCACCGGAGCGTTCATGATCCGGTTGGAGGACAGGGAACTGGAGCAGAGGTTCGGTGAGGAATACAGAAAATATCGAGCGAGCGTGCCCGCGGTTTTGCCGCGAATGCTGGCCCGATGAAATTTGAGGAAGTCCCAGTCGCTATAATCAAGCCTAGCTGAAAGCTGACGGCTGAGAGCTGATAAGCTTCTCCCCATGAGATTTGAACTCTTCATCGCGACCCGCTACCTGCGCGCCAAACGGCGGCAGGCTGTCATTGGAGTGATCACGGGGATTTCGATCGCTGGAGTTGCGGCTGGAGTGGCTTCGCTGGTGGTTGCGCTTGCCATCAACAATGGGTTCCGTCAGGACTTGCAGAATCGTTTGCTGGGGTCAACTTCGCACATCAATCTTTTGCGCACGGAGAGTGATGGGATCAAGGAGTGGCGTCCGCTGATGGAGCGGTTGTCGAAGGAGCCTCACGTGGTTGGGACGGCGCCTGCGATTTACGAGCAGGTGTTGATCTCGCACGGTCCGCGGGCGCGTGGGGCGGTGTTGAAGGGGATGATTCCGGCTTATGAGCGCAAGGTCAGCGATCTGCTGGATACGGTGAAGTTCGGGTCGATGGATGCGTTGGATAAGGATGCTGCGGGGGAGAGTCTTACGGGCGACACAGACAAAAACCTGCCGCCGGGTCTACGACCCGGCCAGGGCGGGTCAGGGACCCGCCCCTACGTGGCCGGATCAGATACCAGCAAATCTCCTGATGATTTGAATTCTGTGCAGGAGCGGGTGGCGGCGATGCCTCCGATTGTTTTGGGTAAGGATATTGCTGAAGATCTGGCAGTGACGCTGAATTCGGTGGTGCTGGTGACCAGTCCGCAGGGCGAACTGACTCCGTTTGGGTTGGTGCCGAAGTACGTCCGCTTCCGCGTGGTGGGAATTTTCAATTCTGGCTTTTTTGATTACGACAGCTCGTGGGCGTTTACTCGTCTCTCCGACACGCAGAATCTTGAGGGCCTGGGCGATCAGATCACGGTGCTCGAATTCAAAGTGGATGACATCTACCAGGCGGGACAGATTTCGGAGCAGTTGGAAAAGGCCGCAGGCAAGGGTTTCATGGCCACCAACTGGATGGAACAGAACAAGGCCCTGTTCCGCGCTTTGCGGTTGGAGCGGTTGGTGACGTTCATCACGATCGGCCTGATTGTGTTCGTCGCCGCGCTGAATATTCTGATTTCTCTGACCATGATGGTGATGGAGAAGACTCGCGACATCGCGGTGCTGATGTCGATGGGGACGCGCAAGTCGCAGGTGCGGCGTCTGTTTATCACGCAAGGATTGCTGATCGGCGTGATCGGGACGGCGATTGGGTTGGTGCTGGGTTATGCACTTTCCTGGGCGGGTGGTCACTATCATTTGTTGTCGCTTGCGCCCGAGGTTTATTCCATCGACTACGTTCCTTTTGCTCCGCGCGTGATCGATGGCGTGCTGGTTGCGCTGGTGGCCATCGGGATTTCTCTGGTGGCGACGTTGTATCCATCCTGGTCGGCGGCGCGCATTCTTCCCGCTGAAGCTCTCCGCTACGAGTGACCCTGGGCCACCGTTGTGACCATCGTCATATCGTATTTATGCAAAATTGAGCTTAAGGTTCGCTTCATAGGCGCTTTCCAAAATGGAGAGCAGGAGGCGTCCGCGACTCGGTTCATGTTTTAATGAGGATGCAACCCCGAAACATTTGTTTCCGGTGCGAATCAATACTGGGAGATGGGGTTTAGCCAGGAGCTAAAAGCTAGAGGCTGGAAGCCAGCAAGCCAGCCGCAGTTGAGCCGAGGAGCCCCCTTTTTGCATCTAAGTGACACAGGAATCGATGCTTGCGCGTCGAAGGTCTGAAGAAGGTTTTTCGCTCCGGCGAGTCGGACCTGGTGCTCTTTGAAAATTTGTCATTCCAGGTGGCCAGAGGAGAGATGCTGGCGATCGTGGGCGAATCGGGTTCGGGTAAGAGTACCTTGTTGCACATCCTCGGCGCTCTTGATCGTGCTTCTGCGGGTGACGTATACTGCGCCCACTTGCGATTGAGTTCGCTTTCAGAAGATGACGCGGCCGGGTTTCGAAATCATGAACTCGGTTTCGTCTGGCAGTTCCACTACCTGCTGCCGGAATTCACGGCACTGGAAAACGTGGCCATGCCGCTTCTGCTGCGGGGTCTTCCGAAGCAGAAAGCGGAGGGAGAAGCTTCGCGATGGCTGCACGAGGTAGGACTGGAGCAGCGCTCGCATCACCGGGCAGGAGAACTTTCCGGCGGTGAACAGCAGCGTGTGGCTCTGGCCCGGGCGCTCATCACCCAGCCCAAGTTGCTGCTGGCGGATGAGCCTACCGGAGATCTCGACAGCCGCACAGCGGACTCGGTTTTTGAATTGATCGCCCGACTACATCGCGACTACCAGCTGACTTCTCTTATTGCCACCCACAACTTTGCTTTTGCGCGGCGTTGCCATCGCGTGTTGCGGCTGCAGCGGGGAAAGATGGAAGAGGTTGCACCGGAGACGCTTTCCGGCTAGTGGTTGACAGGAAGTGACAGAGTTCGAAAGCAAAACCGGGAGAAAAACCAGTTGTTAGTTTTCAGTTCCCGGTTCTCAGTTGGTGTTAGTGGTGCCTTTGGTAACGGAGCGGAGTTTCCTATTAGCGCTTACGGGCCATAGACGGCTTGGCAGGTTGATTGCAATAATGATGAGGGCGGTGGGTTTCCCAGGGTTCGGGCCGCAAGCAGAAACCTCGGTCCTCAGTAGAGCCTAAGGGGGGTAGGGCTTTATGTTTGAACGTTATACGGAAAAAGCGAGGCGCGTCATCTTTTTTGCGCGCTACGAAGCCAGCCAGTTCGGGTCTCCTTATATTGAGACGGAACATCTGTTGCTGGGACTTCTGCGCGAAGACAAAGCCCTGACCAACCGCTTTCTGCGTTCGCATGCTTCGGTTGAATCCATTCGCAAGCAGATCGAAGGACATACCACGATCCGGGAGAAAGTTTCGACTTCGGTGGATCTTCCATTAAGCAATGAGTGCAAGCGGGTGCTGGCCTATGCCGCGGAAGAGGCGGAACGGCTTTCGCACAAGCACATCGGGACTGAGCATTTGCTGTTGGGTTTACTGCGAGAAGAGAAGTGCTTTGCGGCCGAGATTCTGCACGAGCGCGGTCTGCGGCTTTCGACCATTCGCGAAGAACTGGCGCGCAGCAGCCAGGAGAAATCGCAGCCGCAGCGTCAGCGCGAGTCTTCGCTGCTCAGCGAGTTTTCCCGCGACCTGACCCAGGCCGCCATGGACAACCAGCTCGATCCGCTGGTCGGGCGCGATGGCGAACTGGAACGCGTCATCCAGATTCTGTGCCGCCGCACCAAGAACAATCCGGTGCTGATCGGCGAGCCCGGCGTGGGCAAGACCGCCATCGTCGAAGGACTGGCGCAGCGCATCGCGGACGGCGAAGTTCCATCGTTCCTGGCCGACAAGCGCATCCTCGGACTTGATCTTTCGCTGATCGTCGCCGGCACCAAGTATCGCGGCCAGTTTGAAGAGCGTCTGAAGACCATCATGAAAGAGCTGATGGAGTCGCAGAATTCCATCATCTTTATCGACGAGTTGCATACGCTGGTGGGCGCAGGTTCGGCGGAAGGTTCGCTCGACGCCGCCAACATCCTGAAGCCGGCGTTGTCGCGCGGCGAGATTCAGTGCATCGGCGCCACCACGCCGGGCGAGTATCGCAAGTCGATCGAAAAAGATCGTTCGCTGGAGCGGCGCTTCCAGGCGGTAAAAGTTCCGCCGCCGGACGAAGTCAACGCCACCAAGATTCTGTTCGGGATCAAAGACCGCTACGAGAAGTTCCACGCCGTCACTTACACCGACGACTCCATCAACTTCGCGGTATCGCATTCGAACCGCTACATTCCGGACCGCTTTCTTCCGGACAAGGCCATCGATCTGATCGACGAAGCCGGAGCGCGCGTAAAGCTGCGCCAGACTTCGCTGCCCGAGGAGATTACCGAAGTCCAGAAGCGGATCAAGTTCATCGTCCACCGTATGGAGAACGCCATCGCGAACCACGAGTTCGAGAAGGCGCGCTTCTACTCGGACGAGGAACGCAAGGAGCGCGAGAACCTGCGCGCCCTTCGCGAAAAATACCACCTCGATGAATCCTCCACCGGCGTTGTCGGTCGGGAGGACATCGAGGACGTGGTATCGCGCTGGACCGGCGTTCCCATCACCTCGATTAAAGAAGAAGAGTCGCAGAAGCTGCTGCGCATCGAAGAAGAGCTGCACAAGCGGATCATCTCGCAGGACAAGGCCATCGTGGCTTTGGCCCGCGCCATCCGCCGCAGCCGCGCTGGCCTGAAGAGCCCGAACCGGCCGATCGGTTCGTTCCTGTTCCTCGGACCGACGGGCGTCGGCAAGACCGAAGTCGCGCGCACCCTGGCGCAGTTCATGTTCGGCAGCGAGAAGTCGCTGGTCCGCTTCGATATGTCCGAGTTCATGGAAAAGCACTCGGTCTCGAAGCTGATCGGTTCGCCTCCGGGATACGTGGGCTACGAAGAAGGCGGACAGCTTACCGAACGCGTGAAGCGCGCACCTTACTCCGTCGTCCTGCTCGACGAAGTCGAGAAGGCGCATCCGGATGTCTTCAACATCCTGTTGCAGGTGTTTGAAGACGGCCAGCTGACCGACGGCCTGGGCAACACGGTCGATTTCAAGAACACCATCATCATCATGACCTCGAACATCGGCGCCCGGCACTTGCAGAAGCGCGAAGGCCTGGGCTTCCAGTCCACCAACGAGGACATGATTTCCGGCAAAGTCGAAGACCTGGTGAAGGGCGAAGTCAAACGCACCTTCAATCCGGAATTCCTGAACCGGCTGGACGAGATCATTCTGTTCATGGCGCTCAGCGAGCAGGACCTGATCCAGATTCTGGAACTGATGGTGAACCTGCTGAACCAGAACCTGGCGCAGAAATCGATCACGGTGACCGTGACCGACGAAGCCAAGAAGTGGATCCTGAGCCAGACGGTGGGCGACCGCAGTTACGGTGCGCGTCCTCTGCGGCGGGCTTTGCAGAAGTACATCGAAGATCCGCTCTCGGAGGCGCTGATCCAGGGCACGATTACCACCCGGCCGGCGTTTATCGAAGTCTTCCTGGATGGGCAGAAGCTGTACTACCGTCCGGTGGATTCGGAGAAGGCCGAGGGCGTGTTGTTGTACGAGAATTAGGCAGACAGCTTTCAGCTATCAGCCGTCAGCTTATGCTGGCGGCTTTCTTTTCTTTGCGAACTTTGCGCGCTTTGCGGTCAAAGGCTTTACCGCAAAGGACGCTAAGAAAATCGCGCAAAGGGCGCAAAGAAGAGCAGACAGAATTATGGAAATTGTTGTTTATTCCGCTCACATGGTGTCCCGATTGCCGCATGGCCAAGCGCTTTCTGCAAAGCCATAACATTCCGTTTAAAGACGTGAATATCGAAACCACTCCTGGCGCCGCGGAAGAGGTCATGGCCCGCACCGGCAAGCGTGCTATCCCGCAGTTTGTGATCGACGGGGAATGGGTGCAGCCCTACCGCGTTGGTGAGGGCTTTCTGTACGAGGAAATGTCCGAACGTCTGGGTATTCACGAGCCTTAGGTCCACCCGTACATAACCTTCCGTACCCTAGGAGGCTCCGCCTCCAGGCCCCAGAATAGTAGGTCACAGGTCTGCCCGGCGGACACGCATTTCCCTCCCCTGATTTGCCGCGGCGGCCCGTTCGTCTTCATGGTCGATAACCAGCATTCATCGGGAGAAGAGCCGGTCTGCACCACCTGGGCACGGATGGTGGAAGTGGTGCTGGGCCTGTTCCTGCTCGTAGGAACGGGAGTCCTGGTGCACTACTATGCGCCGGCTGCCGCGCTTCCCGTGGCGCCAGACGCCGAGCCGTCCCGTACTCACAAACGATCACCAGGACGAACTTCGCCAGCTTACCCGTGACGTGGACGAACTGAAGCAGGAGCAGGCCATGCCAGCGCTGGTCCTGAACCGGTATCGAAATTCTATCTGTTACATCTACGGGGTTTATCACGTTTCCATGCCGGGACAGCGGCCTGCGGTTCGCGCCCGGATCTCCGGGACCGGCTTCGTGGTTGCCGAGGGCCTGCTGGCCACGAATCGCCATGTGGCCGAGCCCTGGTACGGAGACGCCGAAGCCGATGCGCTGATCCTTAAGGGCGCCAAGCCGGAGCTGGAAAAGCTGATCGCCTTTTTCCCCGGATTCCCGCTGCCGGTGGACATCACGCCGCTGGTGCTGTCGGCGCATGGCGATCTGGCGGTGCTTCAGGTCGAGAATTCGCAGGCCATCAGCCGGCTTCGTCCGCTGCCGCTGGCCGAGAGAGTCTCGAATCCGGGAGAGCTGGTTGCGGTGGTTGGCTATCCCATGGGCGTGCTGGGAATGGTGGCGAAATCGCCGCCGGCAGTTTACGAACGCCTGGCATATCGCCGGGACGATATTGGCGCCGCCAATGAACTGGCAGCGTTGTCGCTGATTCGCCCGTCGGCGACTTGCGGACACCTGGGAGATGTGGTCGGCGACAAGCTGATCTATGACGCCCCTACCGCCCACGGCGGCAGCGGCGGCCCGGTATTCAACTCGCAGGGCGAGGTGATCGGGATCAACGAAGCTTACATCGACGGCTTCTCCGGCGGCACGCTGGGGGTTTCGGTGCAGGCGCTGCGACCGCTGATCGCGGCGGCACAGAAGAGGGCCAGCGCGGTTCCTTTGCAAGCCAAGTAAGGGACGGGTTCCTGCCTGTTCCAAGAAGTGCTCACCGGAAGCGCTTTACCCAGCCGGGCTCGCGTACGTGTTCGTCGTCCAGGCGGTGTAGACGGGCCGCCATGATCCCGGGTCTTCCCAGATAACCAACTACGAGCTGCGGGTTTTTGCGATCGACGACCGGCAAGCGGCCGATGTTATTGCGCAGCATCTTGGCGGCGGCGTCATGCAGAGTCTCGTCGGGATAAGTCACGATCACTTTGCGGCTTCCGGCTTCTAGCAGACTCATAGCGCCAGAAGGATCCTGATCGAGCGCACGCAGGATATCGCCACGCGTGATGATTCCGACCAGCTTGCTTTCTGCGTCCAAAAGCAACATCCCTTGATGGCGGCTGACTTCCGGCTCGTGACGGGCGATGCGTTCGGCCAATTCGCTCACTGGCATGCTCGGCGGGAAGAGTGGGTGCGTCGTGATCCATGGTTTCCGAGACCGACATCTGCTGCAGCACGTCGGCTTCGTAGTCCTGATGGATGCGCAGTCCGCGGCGGATCAGCTTCTCCGTCATGATGGACGCTTTCGGCATGAGCAGGATGGCGATTCCGTCGGCGATTACGGTGACCAGCATCAAGGGCAAGACCGAGTTGTAGTCGCGCGTGATTTCGAAGGCGAAGACGATGAAAGAGAACGCGGCGCGCGAAGCTGCTCCAAAGACCGCGCCCATCGCGACCAGGGCAAATGCTCCGGCGGAGAGGTTGGCGGCGGGGAAGACGTCATTCATTCCCATTGCGAATATTCCGCCCAGCGCGGCGCTCGACATGAACATGGGGGCGAGCAGTCCGCCAGAGGTTCCTGATCCGAGAGAAATGACCAGCGCGACGGCCTTGGCCAGCATCACTACGAGCAGCAGCTTCCATGCGAGGTTGGCGTTCAGAATGTCGCTGATGGTGTCGTAGCCGACGCCCAGAACTCGGGGGACGAAGTATCCGATGATGCCGAGACCGAGGGCCCCGATTGCCGGCCACCAGAGTTCGTCGATGGGAAGCTTTTCGAACTGGTCTTCGGTCCAGTAGAGCAACTTGCTGAAGCCGACTGCGGCCAGTCCGCAAATCACTCCGAGCAACAGATAGAACGGCAACGCGCGGGGGATGCCGAAGTCCATGGTACGGACCGTGAACATCGGGCCCGCGCCCAGCAATTGCATGTGGACCGTCGTCGCGAGCGTGCTGGCAACCACCAGCGGAATAAACGACCGCGCCTTGAATTCAAAGAGCAGCAGCTCAATGGCGAGGATCACGCCGGCGATCGGGGTATTGAAGGTTGCCGACATGCCGGCGGCGGCTCCGCACGCCAGCAAGACTTTGCGCTCCGAGGCCGTGGTGTGAAAGAGCTGTCCGACCAGGGATCCCATGGCGCCGCCGGTTTGAATAATCGGACCTTCGGCGCCGAAGGGACCGCCGGTGCCGATGGCGATGGCCGCCGAAATCGGCTTCAGGATGGCCACTCGCGGCTGAATGCGGCTGCGATTGAACAGCACGGCTTCCATGGCTTCGGGAATGCCGTGGCCCTTGATCTTCGACGACCCGTACTTGGCCATGATGCCAACGATGATCCCGCCGATCACGGGAATCGGGATGACCCACAACCCCAGATGATTGTGGCGAGCGCTGGTGAAGTCGGCGGCGAAGCGTCCGTAGAAAGAAATGTTGGTGAGCAGGCCGATCAGTTTGTACAGCAGAAAGGCGATTCCGCCGGCGATCAATCCGATGCCGCCTGCGAGGAACGAAACCAGCACCATGCGGAATTGAGCGGGCTCGGCGAGAGTCGTGTCGCCGGGCTGCGTGCCCGTGGCGGCGATTGTGGGACGGCTGCCGTTGCTACTTGCGACATCTCCGTTAGTTCTGTCGTCGTTTGGTTTTGGCACGATTAACCTGCTTCCCCGACTTGTTCGGAAGCCTTGGAGGCTGACCCGCGGGCGCCTTTCGTGGGCCGCATCACGCTTTCCAACGCAGCGACCAGGGCCGGGCCTTGAGTACGCAACTCGTCTTTGTGGCCCATGGATAATTCGCTCAGCACTTTTTCGCCCTTCGGAGGTGAGGGCGAGCAAGACCTGGCGGCGGTCTGCGCCGGCGCGGCTTCGTCGGACCAGTCCGGCGCGCGAGAGCCGGTTCACGAGTTCGACGGTGCTGTGGTGTTGGGTTTGCATTCGTTCCGCCAGGGTCTTAATGGTTGGGTGCAGTCCCGCCGGCAGCCCCTTGAGCGCCAGCATTAACTGATGCTGCTGCGGTTCAAGATTCATCTTCCGGGCGGCTTGTTCGCTGAAGTGGAGGAAGAGGCGGATCTGGTAGCGCAGTTCGGCAAGGGCTTGGTAGTCGGAAAGAGCGAGAGTCTGGTTCATACTATATATATCGTAACACGATATATTATGACGAAGCTGATTCAGCACGGGCGGATGGGCGGCTTCGTGCCGTCCGCGCGAGATCCCTTTGCCTTCGCTCAGGGCAGGCCTTACGGCGCGAAGGCCGCTCAGGATGACGCAGTTCTAATAGGGGACCGTCCGGTGTAGAGCCTTATGCTTTGACGACTTTGCCGCTGCGCAGGCAGGAAGTGCAAACGCGGATACGCTTGGTTGCAGCACCCACTTTGGCGTGGACTGGACGCAGGTTCACGTTCCAACGCCGCTTGGTGACGTTGTGGGCGTGGCTGATGTTGTTTCCGAATTGCGGCCCCTTGCCGCAGAGCTCACATACTTGTGCCATTGACTACTCCAGGTAAGTGCAGAACTTGATGTGTAAAAGTAGATTTTACCGGATTTTGCACCGTTTCGACAACCTGCCAGCCTTCCTGATCCATTGCCCCCTTCCCCGGCTGACGCTATAAAGGCTGCACGGAGGCGAACTTGCCATGAAACTTCTCTTTGCTTTTCTTCTGCTTGCAGTGTCTACGGGATACGCTCAGATTCCTGAAACCAGCAGCATCGACATCACCGGAGACGCGGCCATCAACGTCGCGCCGGACCGGGTTCGAATCAATTTCGGGGTGGAAACGCGGAACAAGGTGCTCGATACGGCCATCGCACAGAACGACGCGATCGTACGACGAGTGATAGCGGGAGCACGCGATTTGCATATCGATGAAAGCGACATCCAGACGGAAAACATTCATGTCGAGATGCGTTATGACGATCACGACGGTACTGTCGTCGACTACTACGAGGTCACGAAAGGGGTACAGGTTTTCCTGCGTGACGTCTCCAAATTCGAAGCGCTCCTGACCTCTGTGCTGCATGCCGGCGCCAACCACATTTATGACGTCGAGTTCAGCACCTCGGAGTTGCGCAAATATCGCGATCAGGCCCGCGCCCTGGCAGTGAAGGCCGCCATCGAAAAGGCAAACGACCTGGCCGGCGCTGCCGGACTGAAAGTTGCCGGAAAACCATTGGGAGTTTCGACGTATAGCTACGGCGGAGGTTCGTGGTACAGCGCCTGCTGCGGGAATCGGTATGGATCGCAGATGTCCCAAAATGTGATCCAGAATGTGAGCAGTAGTGGAGGCATTGGTTCGGAAGGAACGGTGGCGCTGGGAAAGATTGCTGTGACCGCCAGCGTGACCATGAGGTTCAGAGTTGAATAGGGGATCGTAACCAGGGCTGCAAAACGCGCAGAGTTTGGCTGTGCGATACTGAAATCATGCCCTCGCCGCCCGATCCGAAGTCGGTAAAAGTGAACCTGACGACCGGCACCGGCGTGGACATTGAGTGGAAAGACGGCCACCGCTCACACTACGCATTTCCCTTTCTGCGGGATGCCTGTCCTTGCGCTCTTTGCGATGACGAGCGGGGCAAGTCTGGCCGCAAGCCGGGGGAGCAGCCCAAACTCGCACCCGGAGCGCTACCCATGTTCAAAGAAGCGGCGAGACCCTTATCGGCGGAGCCGGTGGGAAAATACGCCATCAAATTTCACTGGAATGACGGACACGAGCTGGGGATTTATTCGTGGCAGTTTCTGCGGGATGTTTGTCCGTGTGAAGGGTGCAAGGCTCTTCGGACTCCAGTGCAGACAGGATAGGTGCGTTGCGAGAGGGAAAGTTCAGCAGAACGGCGCATGGAGTTGCGGTCCGGCGCGCCGCTCACCAACTGTTTGACCAGCCCAGAGTTTTAGACGATCCTTTCGCGCTGCCGATTATTGGCGGGGAAGCGCGCTCAAAATTGGTATCCAGCCGAAAGGTTCATGGCTCAACGGCACGGGCGTTCCGGGCATTCATGGTCGCGCGCAGCCGCTATGCCGAGGACCAGCTGGCGAGTGCGGTCGAGCGGGGTGTGAGGCAATGTGTCGTCCTAGGCGCTGGCCTCGATACTTTTGCTTATCGCAATCCTTATCCGGATTTGCGCGTTTTTGAAGTGGACCACCCGGCGACCCAAGGCTGGAAGCGCAAGAGGCTACAATCCGCGGGCATTGCCGTGCCGGAGTCGCTGAGATTTGTTCCAGTGGATTTCGAGCGGCAAACGCTGGCGGCGGGACTTGAACAAGGCGGCTTTGATTTCCATTCACCTGCGTTTTTTTCATGGTTGGGAGTGACGCCTTATCTGACCCGTGAGTCTTTCGTGGCGACTTTGTCCGTCGTTGCGAAGATGCCTTCGGGTAGTGGCGTGGTTTTCGATTTCGCGGTGGACCGTAAGTTACTGAACCTTGCGCAGCGACTTGCGCTGTACGTGCTTTCCCGCCGGGTGGCGGCTGCGGGCGAGCCCTTTCAATTATTTTTTCGTCCAGCCGAGTTGGCGAACGAGTTGAGAGATTTTGGATTTCAGCGCACGGAGATATTGGATGCCGAAGAAATCAACGCCAGATATTTCAAAGATCGCGCCGATGGACTGCGTGTGGGCGGCGGGTTGGGGCAGTTGATGGGTGCGTGGGTTTAGGGGCAGTTGGTAGCACGCTTGCTTTGAGACAATTGCCGAGATTACTCGTCTCGCAAAGTCCAATGCACTCGAACGGGACGGAATCGACATACTGTTCCTCGGTAAGTCCCAATCCCTTGTAAAATCTAAGGTGTTACTCAAAAATCGGACGCTACAGTCGATGGAATTCACATCCGATTCTGCGAAACAGTTTCTCCTGTCTAGGCTCGGCGAACAGGCCTGCCATGACGGTATCGTATTGGATGAGGTAGAGCGGAGGATGTTCCTGTTCTCGGAGGCTGGTGGCAGACCTGATTTCGAGGCAAGCGAAAAGTTCGATAGCGACTACGATGCGAAGGCCTATGAATCCAAGGTTGCGAAACTATTGCGCCGAGCCTACGCACACGACAAGCAAAGTGACGACGGGAAAGCGTTATGGAAGGCCGCACTGAAGGCTTTGAGTAGGGAGGATTTCTACGGTCTGGTGATGGTTGACCAGGCCAAGATACCCCGGGTCGACGAAGGCCTAAGGGCATTCTTCTTAAGGATGCTGCCTCTTGCACTTGCCGAAATTGGGCTTCTTGGCCTCGGATGTGTTCTGGTTTTCCAACCTTTCAGATTTGGTTTGCACCTGCCGGACTGGTTCCGCCTGTTCTTGATGCCGCTGTTTTTCTGGCTCTTCTGGTATGTAGGACGAATCTTCGGAAGAAGTGAGATGGCGAAGTCCGCCAAGCAAACTGAATCGCAGCAAGGTTAAGGATTTCGCGAATTGTCTTTTCTCGACAAACTCAATCCGCAGCAGCGGGCCGCCGTTGAAACCACGGATGGGCCGGTGCTCATTCTGGCGGGCGCGGGTAGCGGGAAGACGCGGGTCATCACCTATCGCATCGCGTATCTGATTGAAAATCTTGGGGTGATGCCTGAGGCCATTCTGGCGATGACCTTTACCAACAAGGCCGCGCAGGAGATGGTCGAGCGCGTGGACAAGCTCGTGGGCAGCCTTTCTATCGCCAAGCCGACCATTTCCACCTTCCACTCTTTTTGTGTGCGGGTGTTGCGGCGGGATATCGAACAGCTGCGCATTCCTTCGGCTGTGCCCGGGCAGCCGCCGATTGGGCTGACCAAAAGCTTTGTCATCTACGACGAATCTGATCAGCAGCAACTGGTTAAGTCGGTGATGCGGCGACTGGGGATTGATGACAAGCAGGTTACGCCGCGCTCTGTGCTGTCACAAATTTCGTGGGCCAAGAACCATATGCTCGATCCGCAGGAGGTGTATCTGCGGTCGGGCGATCCTAAAACCGAGAAAGTGGCCCATATTTACGCGGAGTATCGCAAGGAGCTGAACAAGGCCAACGCGCTGGATTTCGATGACCTGCTGTTGGAGACTGCGCGGCTGCTGAAGGCGGTTCCTGCGGTTCGGGATTACTACAACCGGCGTTACCAGTACGTGATGATCGACGAGTATCAGGATACGAACCGTCCGCAGTACGAGCTGATGCGCATGCTGGCTGGCACCCATCACAACATCTGCGCTGTGGGCGATGAAGATCAGTCCATCTACTCGTGGCGCGGAGCCGACATTCGCAACATTCTGGAATTTGAAAAAGATTTTCCTGAGGCGAAGATCATTCGGCTGGAGCAGAACTATCGCTCGACACAGAACATTCTGCAGGCGGCGTCGGCGGTGGTGGCGAACAACATCAAGCGCAAAGGCAAGAATCTTTGGACTTCCCGGCAGGGCGGTACGAAAGTCGGCTACTACGAGGCTCCTGATGGAGAGAATGAAGCGCTGTTTGCCGCCGACTATATCTCGAAATATCTGCGCGAGGCGGTTGACCAGGGGGAGAACGCGCGCGCTGCCGTGCTTTACCGGACGAATTCGCAGTCGCGGCTTTATGAAGAAGCCATGCGACGTTACGGTTTGAAGTATCACGTAGTCGGGGGCTTCTCGTTCTACGAGCGCGCCGAGATCAAGGACATGATTTCGTATCTGAAAGTCATTCATAACCCGGATGACACGATCTCGCTGCTGCGCGTGATTAATACGCCGGTCCGTGGAATTGGTAAGACCAGCATTGAGACTCTGGAGCGGGTGGCGCTGGAGACTGGGCTGTCTTTGTGGGGCGCGATCGCGGAAGTGATCAAACGGCAGATGTTGCCGCCGCGGGCGGTGGCGGCGCTCAAGACCTTTGTGGACATCATTCGAAGACGGGCGCGCGATTTTGACGGGGACGATTGCTGAAGCATCTGGAGGAGACTGCGACAGTTTTGCCGGAGGATGGCGCGCTCGCTGATGTTGAGGATGACACGGATTTCAGTCCGGATAATTTCTCGTTTGATTTTGGCGGGGATCTTGGGGCGGACGACGAAATTGCTTTTCCGGCGGTGGTGGAAACTGCGGATGGTTTGCCTGCGGATGATGTGGAGGCGGGACGCCTCCACGACAGCCGGCGGGACGCCGGCGCGACGAAACGCCGACGCTTCGAATGCCGGTGCTGCGAACGGCGATGCCGTTGGCGACGGTACTTCAGTTTTCGATGCTCCTGTGGCGGGGACGGCTGAGATCCTGAAATTTCTGATTGATCGTACTGGGTACATCAAGTTGCTGGAGGCGGAAGACACGCCTGAGGCGTTCTCCCGGGTGGAGAACCTGCGCGAACTGGTGAATGCTGCCATGGACTCGCGCGATCGGGGTGAGACGCTCGACCAGTTTCTTGACCATGCGGCTTTGGTCAGCGATGCCGATGCTTACGACGAGCGGGCCCAGATCACGCTGATGACTCTTGCATGCCGCCAAAGGGCCTTGAGTTTCCCTTGATCTTTCTGGGAGGGCTGGAAGAAGGGCTGTTTCCGCACTCGCGAACGTTTCTTGCAGCCTGACGATGTCGAAGAAGAGCGCCGGCTTTGTTATGTCGGCATGACGCGGGCGATGGATACGCTTATCGTGACTCGCGCCGTCTATCGGCGCCGTTACGGAACCGATCTGCCCGAGGCCAGCATTCCGTCGCGTTTTCTGGAAGAGATTCCTGTCGAGTTGGTCGAGGATTTGGGAGCGTCGAGAAAGGGTCGGGTGGCTGCCCGGGACTATGCGTCGTCCGGCTATTCGCGGGCGGGTCGCCCGCGACCACATAACCAATCACATGAGCAGGAATCGTCCCACTACGCTTATGAGGACGAAGACCAGAGCGCGGCCTGGAGCGGGCAGCAGAAGCAGCGTGCTCAGGCAGCGTCGTACGCGAGCAAGTCCTACAACTCGATTGAGAATATTGCCGACTTCTTCGCCTCGCGTGGGAAGAAATTCACCGTGCCCAAGTTGCCGGTTGAAGCGCCGAAAGGACGCAAAGGCTTTCGTCCGGGGCAGAAGGTTCGCCATCCCAAATATGGCGAAGGCACGGTCTACCAGCGCGAAGGAGAAGGTGAAGATGCCAAGATTACGGTACAATTCCCTCGCTTCGGTTTGAAGAAGCTGGTGGAGAAGTATGCACAGCTGGAGGGAGTCAGCTCTTAGCCATTAGCTCTTAGCTTTTAGCCACATCCACAGTTTCGACGTTTTGGCTAAAGGCTAAGAGCTAACAGCTAAAAGCTGGTTTTCCAGCATTTCCTAAGGAGAAACGAACAGCACTCATGGCAAACACAAGCGCACTGACCAAAGAAGAACGCAAGAAGACAAAGCGCGCGTCGCGCAAGAAGCGCAAGACGGATAACCCGCTGAAGCCGCGTGAATACGCTCGCGGCTCGGCCAAGCGCAAAGTGAAGAAGCTGGCACGCGGTACAGCGAAGCGCTAGAAGGGCATCCGGCATTCAGCACCTGGCAGTTGGCCGCGGATTGGCTAATTGCCGGGTGCAAACAGCCCGACGCTTTCCAGGAGACAGATAACCCTTGGCACAGCCACCACCGGTCAGGACGTCTGACAACCAGCTGCTCTGCTGCAAGTCCATCGACAAACTGATTGCGGAAGCCGACGAGCCGGGGCATCGTCTAAAAAAGACGCTCGGGCCGTGGTCGCTCACCGCGCTGGGAATCGGCGCCATCATCGGCTCAGGGATCTTTGTTCTCACCGGCACTGCTGCTGCGGGAGAACACTTCGAAGCTCCATCCATTCTGCACGCGCAGGTTCTGGACCTGATTGGCAACTTCCTGCGGACGGGTAGTACGGCAGGCGCGCTGATGCACGGGCGTCCGCCGGCTGGGCCTTCGATTGCGATCTCGTTTCTACTGGTGGCTGTGGCCTGCAGCTTTGCCGGGCTGTGCTATGCCGAGCTTGCGTCGATGATCCCGATTGCGGGTAGCGCTTACACCTATTCCTACGCGACGCTGGGCGAGATTTTTGCCTGGATCATCGGCTGGGATTTGATTCTCGAATATGTGGTCAGCAACGTAGCAGTGGCCGTGGGTTTCAGCGGCTACGCCAAGGCACAACTGGCGGCGTTCGGAGTTAATCTTCCGAGCGAGTGGGCGAGTCCGGTCTGGGCCTCGGGACATTGGACGGGCGCCTACTTCAATGTGCCTGGATTCCTGATCGTCTTTATCCTGACGCTGCTGCTGGTGCGGGGTGTGAAGGAATCGGCGGGCGCCAACAATGTGATGGTGCTGATCAAGATTGGCGCGATCCTCACTTTCCTCGTGGTCGGCGGCATGCTGGTGAATAAGGCGAACTGGACGCCATTCGCTCCCTCGGGATTCGCGGGAATCGTGACCGGCGGCGCGATTGTCTTCTTCACTTACATCGGCTTCGATTCGGTTTCGACTGCGGCTGAGGAGTGTAAGACGCCGCAGCGTGATTTGCCGTTCGGCATCATTGCGTCGCTGATTATCTGCACCATTCTCTATGTGGGCGTCGCCATCGTGCTGCTGGGCATGATGAAGTACACGACTTTTGTTTCCGGCGAGGCCGCCGAAGCGCCGGTGGCCTATGCGTTGAAATATCTGGGCGCGCATCCGTTCTTCCGCTCGGTGATCGTGGTGGGCGCGCTGACCGGAATGATTTCGTCGCTGCTGGTCTTTCAGTATGGACAGGCGCGCATCTGGTACGCCATGTCCCGCGACGGCCTGCTGCCGAAGCTTTTTTCCATGGTACATCCCAAGTACAAGACTCCGTACTGGTCTACCTGGATTGCCTGTTTTGCGGTAGGAATTCCTGCGGGGCTGGTGGACATTGGCGACGCTGCTGACCTTTCGAATATCGGCACGCTGTTTGCGTTTGTCCTGGTTTCGCTGGGCGTGATCTTTCTGCGCCGGCGACAGCCGGATCGTCCTCGCGCGTTTCGCGTGCCGTTTGTGCCGTGGTTTCCGCTGATTTCGGTTGTGCTTTGCGGCGGGCTGATGACGGGACTGACCGTCATTACGTGGCTGCGATTCTTCATTTGGCTGGCGCTTGGGCTTGCGATCTACATCTTTTACAGCCGTCATCACAGCGAGTTCTGCCGGGAGAAGAGATAGAGAGACGATTTCAGATTCTAGATTTCAGATTGAAGAATAAAAGGCGAGTGGCCTTTATTCGTGAGTGAGTTCTTTCGGGGAACCAAAGTCCCTCAGGACGATGCCTTAAGCTCTAAATCTGCAATCCGGCCTCACGACCTTGGTTTGTAAAATCTTCAATCCCAAATCTTCAATCTGAAATCGATTCTCCTAAATCTCTCTCCTTCAATCTACAATTAGGCTATGGCGTCGCAGCCCAGTTCGTTCATAGTCACGCTTCCCAAGGCTGAGCTGCATCTGCATCTTGAGGGTGCGATCGATCCTACGACGCTGCTTGAATTGCGCCAGCGGCATGGTAAGCCCAGCACATTGTGGGACATTGAACAACTGTACAGCTACAAGGATTTCAACGGCTTTCTGATGGCTTTCAAGGCCGTGACTGAAGATCTGCAGACTGCCGACGACTACGAACTCATTACCTACCGCCTGATGGAAAGACTGAAGGCGCAAAACGTGCTGCACGCCGAGGTGTATGTGTCGGTCGGAGTCTATCTGTGGCGCAAGCAGGACTTTGACGCATTCTTCGAAGGACTGGATCGCGGCCGCCAAAGGGGAGAGCGGGACTTTGGTGTTTCCTTGTTATGGATATTTGACGCAGTGCGCCAGTTTGGCGCCGTCGCGGCGCGAGAAGTTTTTGATGTGGCCGTTCGTTACCGGGACCGGAGCGTCGTGGCCGTTGGCATCGGAGGCGACGAGCAAAAAGGGCCGCCTGAGTTGTTTCGCGATGCCTACGCTTACGCCGCTGAAAACGGATTGCACCTGACTGCCCACGCGGGCGAAAATGCCGGGCCGGAATCGATCTGGGGAGCGCTCAATCTGCGGGCGGAGCGTATCGGTCATGGACTGACTGCGGCGCAGGACCCTGAACTGGTCGAAGAGTTGGCGACGCGCCAGGTTCCGATTGAGATCTGCATCACCAGCAATCTGAAGACGGGTTCGTGTGCATCGTTGAATGATCATCCGGTGCGTCAGTATTTCGATCAGGGGCTTATGATCACGCTTAACACTGACGATCCTGCGATGTTTCGTACATCGCTGGCGCGGGAATACCAATTGGCCCAGCAGTCTTTTGGTTTTACCGAGGAGCATTTGCGGGAGCTGGCGCGTAATTCCTTTGAAGCCTCGTTCCTTCCCACGGAAAAGAAAGTCACGTTTCTGAATTTGTTTGACGCGGCAGCAGCCCACACTTAGGCTGCATTCATCCGAATCTCCCGGCCGATTTCTCGGCGCTGGACACAAACTTCATGAACCACAGAGGACACAAAGGAACACGAAGGATTCTCGTCTTGCTGATCGTGTGGCTGTGCCTGAGTACGCTTCTTTTTGGAGCCCCGAAGCCCCCGCCTCAGGTGCTGATTTTCACCAACGTGAATGTGGTGAATGTGCGCAACGGCAGCATCGCGCAAGGCCTCACTGTGGTGATCAAGAAGGGGCACATCACGGGGGTGGCGAAGTTGGGTTTCGTTGCTTCCGACCACAACATTCAGATCATCAATGCCAACGGAAAATACATGATCCCTGGGCTGTGGGACATGCACGTGCACAGCGCTTTTGTGTCTCCGGCATGGGATGAAAAAGTAATTTATCCGCTCTACATTGCGAATGGCGTGACCGGCGTGCGCGACATGGGCGGCGATCCGGATGTGCTGCAGAGCCGCCGCGACCGGATCGAAAGCGGGGCGCTGCTGGGTCCGCGACTGATTCTCGCCGGCCCGTTTCTGGCGGGAGCGAAGGCCGACAAGCAGACTATCTCAGTGAACACCCCGGAAGAAGCGCGCCAGGCGGTGGACACGGTGAAAAAGCGTGGCCTGGATTTCGTTAAGATACTTTCGGTTCCTCGCGATTCTTATTTCGCGATTGCGGATGAATCGAAGAAAGAGAAAATCCCATTTGTCGGGCATGTGCCTTATTCCGTAAGCGTTCGAGAAGCCTCCGCGGCCGGGCAAAAGAGTATCGAGCACCTGAGCGGAATTCTGCTGGCTTGTTCTTCGCGCGAAGACGAAATTCGATCCCAGGGTCTCGCCGCATTGGCGAAACGCGACTATGCCACCTACCAGAAACTCGGCGCACAGGTCATGGCTACTTACGATCAGGCCAAGGCTGGAGCGTTATTTCTTCAGTTGGCGCAGAACAATACCTGGCAAGTGCCGACGCTGGTGTGGACCGAGGCCAACAGCCGGATCGACGATGCGGAGCTTCAATCCGATCCAAACCTCAAGTATGTTCCGGCTTCGATTCGCAGCCAGTGGGATCCGGCAAAGCTCCGCGGAAATAGTTCAGATGAAGAGTTGGCAGCTCTGAAGGCCGAAGCTGCGCGCGATCTGGAATTAGTGAAGGCGATGCACAGCGCGAATGTCCTGTTCATGGCCGGCAGCGATGGACCTGATCCCTACGTGATTCCCGGATTCAGTTTGCATGATGAACTGGAGTGGCTGGTGAAGAGCGGCTTTACTCCGGTGCAGGCCTTGCAAGCTGCCGCTACGATGCCGGCGCAGTTTCTTAATAAAATGGACAAGTACGGCGTTGTAGAGCAGGGGCGGTTAGCAGATCTGGTGTTGCTGGATGAGAACCCGATTTCCGATATCCGCAACACGCGTAAGATTTTTGGCGTGGTGGCGAATGGCAAGTATTACTCGCGGCAGGATCTGGATACGATGCTGCAGCAGGTCGAGAAGCTGGCAGCGCAGCAGTGAGGGATGCGACCGGGAAAATCGAAGCTAACCTCAGGCGCTAAAGCGCGTGCAGTTTCGGCGGTTCAGTGGCACGAGTGAACTCGTGCCTTTCCAAGCGGGCGCAACTCGTGCGCCATTTCGCCTTGAGCGGGACAGTTTGGCAGCAAACCAGTAGGTAGTTTCTAGAGTGAGTCATATGACACAGCATATTGGCATTGTCGCTTGCAGCGCGGAGGGAGCGGCTCTCTGCTATCGGACCGTCGCGCTTGAAGGTGCGCGGGTGCTGGGGACTCACGACCATCCCGAAGTTTCGATGCATACGCATTCCCTGGCGCGATACATGAAATGCATTTATGCCAACGACTGGCCGGGAGTTGCCGAGCTGATGCTTTCGTCGGCCGACAAGCTGGCCAAGGCCGGCGCTGATTTCCTTATCTGCCCCGACAATACGATTCACCAGGCATTCGATCTGGTCGAGCATCGCTCGCCGCGTCCCTGGCTGCACATTGCGCAGGAAGTTGCGAACGAGGCGCGCAGAAATCATTTCAAGCGGCTGGGCGTGCTGGGCACTCGCTACCTGATGGAGGGCCCGGTCTATCCGGAGAAGTTGAAAGCCGCCGGTCTCGAACATCGCACTCCGGGGCCGGAAGCGCGCGAGAGAATCAACCAGATCATTATGGACGAACTGGTAAACGCGCAATTTACGCCGCGATCCCTGGCGTACTTTCAGGAAGTGATTCGAAGTCTCGCGGACCAGGGTTGCGACGCAGTGGTGCTGGGCTGCACCGAGATTCCGCTGCTTGTGGCGCCTGAGGCGTCGTCGCTGCCCACGCTGGATTCGACGCGTCTGCTGGCCAAGGCTGCGGTCATGAAGGCGACTGGCAACGATCGTTAGCTTTTAAAATTTGGCTGAATCTTGCTCGGGACGGACGGGCCGAATATCCGTTCCCACACAACCAGACGTGGCTTCATGCAGCTGAAATTCCGACAACTCGCTGGCACCTTCGCAGTTTGCCGTTTACCTGCGGATGCGCCGATGCCACGGTCTATCGAGTCGGACTCATTCCTTTCAATCACCCGCACCTCGGACGAACTTTCGATCGTCTGCGGCACTGACCACGTTCCTGAAAACGCAAAATGCGAATCTCCCTGGACATGCTTCAAACTGGAAGGGCCGTTCCCGTTCAATCTCACCGGAGTGCTGGCGTCTTTCCTCGATCCACTGGCCAGTGCGGGAATACCTATTTTTGCGGTTTCTACTTTTGATACGGATTACGTATTGGTGAAGGAAGAATCAGCTATCAGCCGCGCTTGAGGGCACTACAGGACGCCGGACACGAGTTTCTTTCCTGACTGGCTGCGGACACTCGGGGAAACACTCCTGTTTGTGGAGGCTTAAGCGCTCATAGAGTTGAAAATACCCAGTTTCTAGTTGTTAGTTCTCGGTTCTCAGTTACGTGTTTTTCGCTTCCTGCTTTCTCCATTCACGCCGGAAATTGCACCACACGCTGGGCAAACGATGCACTTCGAGCCTGCCCTATGGTCTAATCAAATAGTAACTATGCCTTCGACTGGGACCACATTGCGTCGGCGTTTGAAAGCGGTTCACCGCAATTTGCGGGGGGCGCGCATGATCGCGGGGGCGTTCGCGTCGACAGACCATCCGCTTTTGGCGCATATCATTCCGGTCCGGCGATGCAATCTGGCTTGTGAATACTGTAACGAATACGACGATTTCTCGAAGCCCGTTCCGACCGAAACCATGTTTCAACGCGTGGACAAACTCGCCGCGCTGGGGACAGCGGTCATTACTATCAGCGGCGGCGAGCCGTTGCTTCATCCGGAGCTGGACGAAATCATCGCGCGTATTCGCAAGCGCGGCATGATTGCCGGGATGATCACGAACGGATATCTGCTGGTGGCGGAACGTATTCAGCGGCTGAACCGGGCCGGACTTGAATGGCTGCAGATTTCAATCGACAACGTAACGCCGGATGACGTGTCGAAGAAAAGCCTGAAGGTGCTGGACAAGAAACTCGAACTGCTCGCGGAACATGCCGACTTCCACGTGAACATCAATTCCGTGGTCGGAGGCGGAGTAAAGAATCCGCAGGATGCTCTCACCATCGGCAAGCGAGCCATGGGCTTGGGGTTCACTTCGACTATCGGAATTATTCACGATGGCTCGGGGCAACTGCAGCCGCTGAATGACGAAGAGCGCGGCGTCTACAACGAAATGCAGGCAATGGGAAAGAGCAGCTTCACCCGCATCAACGGTTTTCAGGACAACATTGCGCAAGGCCGTCCTAACCAATGGCGATGCCGCGCCGGTGCGCGCTATCTCTATATTTGCGAAGATGGCCTGGTTCACTACTGCTCGCAGCAGCGCGGATATCCAGGCGTCCCTCTGGAGACGTACACGACTGAAGACATCCGCCGCGAATATTTGTCGGAAAAATCCTGTGCGCCTAACTGCACAGTTTCGTGCGTTCATCAGGTATCGGTATTCGATTCGTGGCGCGCGCCACAATTTCCGGTGCCGGCAGCGGCCACGTCCGGTACCAGTGACCTGATTCAGATCAGGTAAATGTGTATTGCGGATATCGCGTCTTCTCTCTACACTTCCCAGTTAAGAGTGTCTTGTTGTCTTCAATAAAACATAGCAGCATCCAATATTTGGAACGGCGGGCTCGTGCATGAATTGCGGGCGCCTGGAATGCCTTGTCCGGTACGGCTTTCAACAAATCGTTCATCCTAAGTTGTTGAGAGTGGCTGACAACGCAATGTCTATCGGTGACTCTTGTTTCGTGGTTGTACTTCGCTGTGTTGCAGCAGTCCGTTGTAAGTTACCTCGCTTTTAGCGCGATCTGTTGCGCTACACAAGAACGGATCAGACAAAACATTTCTGGCTTGTGTTCCTGGCGACATTCGCATCCCTGCATTCTCAGCTCACAGCTTGGTTCGCTTGGAAAGGCAATTGCAATCACCCAAGCATTCAGTTGAGTAGCTCAACAACTGTTGCGAGGGTGTCTAATGAAGGCAGTCAAGTTTTCTCTCCTGCTGGTGCTGATGATGTTTTCGATCCAACTCCTGGCCCAGAACACAGGGTCTATGAGCGGCGTAGTCACTGATCCAAGCGGTGCTGTGGTGGATAGCGCCCGGGTTACAGTTACGAATCAAGGAACAAATTCGGCGCGGACCGTCACCACGAATGCCTCAGGATTTTATTCGGTCCCGAACCTGGTTCCTGGCGTTTACACCGTGTCCGTCGAGAAGTCTGGATTCAGTCCGTTCAAATTCTCGAATACAACTCTTACCGTCGCGCAGGCTCTGGTGCTCAATGCGACGCTGACTGTGGGGGCGCAGGAGCAGACCATCGAGGTCAACGGACAGCAGGTGGCTCCGATCGAGACTGAATCGAACCAGCTCAGCACGCTGGTCGATAGCAGGACTATCGTGGATCTTCCGCTGTTGACGCGCAATCCATACGAACTGGTGTTGCTGTCGCCGGGTGCGATTCAAACCAACGACACCTCTGCGGGATTTTCGGTGAACGGCTCCAGAAGCCGCAATAACAACTTCATGCTCGACGGGGTCGACAATAACGACACCGGCGTGCCAGGTCGGCCCCAGCGGCATTGTGGCCATCAATCCGGATTCGACGCAGGAATTTCGCGTCATCAGCAATGACTTCAACGCCGAATACGGACGCAACACCGGCGCGATCATCGACATCGTCACCCGCAGTGGGACCAACCACTTCCACGGCGACGCTTACTGGTTCGGACGTTACAACGCGCTGGGCGCGCGTAACTTTTTCAACCGCGATCCTGACCCGCAGGATCCATATGTCCGCAATCAGTTTGGATACTCCGTCGGCGGGCCGGTTTGGAAAGACCGTACGTTCTTCTTCATCAATAACGAGTATTCGAGATACCGGACGACTCTCACCGCAAGTTCGGTTGTGCCCACGGCGGCGTTTGATTCGGGATTGTTCACGACTCCGGACGGCCAGCAAGTTGACTTGCGGACACCCAGCTTCGCCGGGAAACATGACTGGGCTGGGTCTGGACCCGACCATCGCGAAGGTGCTGGCTTTGCTGCCCGCGCCGAATGCCGGAGACGTCATCCCCGGGATCACCGGGAATCTGAATTTCGCCAGTCCGGACTCGTTGAATGCATATACCTGGACGGCAAAGATCGATCACAAGATTTCGCAGAGAGAACAGTTGGCGCTGCGCTACGCGTACAACCACGCGATCGATTCGAATCCCTTTCACTCTGAAACCGCGCCCGGCCTGGATGCCATCGCTTCTCCCAGTTACACTCATGGCGTTTATGCCGGACTGACTTCGACTCTGACGAACTACCTGATCAATGACTTCAAATTTGGATGGAACAAGATTTTTGCCGGATTTGACAGCAACTGCGGCAAGCTTCTCGATCCGATTTCGGGAGTTGATTCGTTCGGCTATGGCCGCGACTTCAACGCTCCGGACGGCGCTCTCGGCGTCGCACCGTTGTCTGCGATCGGTTGCAATGGGCTTTTTGATTCGGCCTCGCAGGACGGAAATCGAGGTACTACCAGTTATTCCGACACAATTACATGGGTGAAAGGGAACCACACCATCAAGTTTGGTGGTGATTTCCGTTACGTTCACTCCGCTGGAGACAATAACTTCAGTTCGCGCGACGCTCTGGGCTTCAACCGGTTTGCTTTCGGCCTCGGCGCGGCCACGAACATCGATCCCAGCCAGCTTGACGCGGGCACCTTCCAGACCATTCAGGATCTCTCGTGGATGCTGGTGGGCGGCGCTGCGAGCCAGTTCCAGGCGCAGTTCTTCGACAAGAGTGGAACCCGCGTTGCGACCGACAACAAGACGTTCATCCAGCACGAATACGATGGATTCATTCAGGACAGCTGGAAGGTACGAAGCAACCTGACTTTGAACCTTGGTATCCGCTACCAGTTCGACGGCGTGCCGTTTGAAAAAGGCGGGAACTTCTCCAACCTGTTCGCGAATGCCGATTCAGCGGGACCGTTCGACATCACGCTGGTTGGGCCGGGGACGGGCCGGCAGATGTACAACGATGACTACAAGGACATCGAGCCTCGCGTCGGTTTTGCCTGGGACCCGTTCAAAGACGGCAAGACCTCGGTTCGCGGCGGCTATGGAATTTTCCACGACCGAATTTTCGACAATCTCTTTGGCAATGCCCGTTCCAATCCGCCGTTCCAGGGGGCGGTGTCGAACATCTTCAACAATCCGGTCACGCCGGCTGCGATTCCTTTCGGAGTTTCGTCGCCGCCGGGTACGCATTTTGTGGACGGCGACTTCGCTCTACTCACTCTGCTCGACCCGAATATCAAGATGCCGGCGAGCCAGAACTGGAACTTCGGCATCCAGCGCAAGATCGCGGGTGATCTGGTGTTCGAAGCGGACTATGTGGGAGCGCATGCGACCCATGTCATCCGTTCGCTCGATGCCGTTCCTCCCGACCCGGTCCTGGTGCAGCAGGCGATCGCGGACTGCGTGGCTGTTGGCGTAGCCAACGGAGGCTGTGCGCCTGGCGATCCGACGGGAATTATCAGCAACGGCGTGCTCTACACCGGAATCCCGGGCATAGCGCCGCCGTCGGTGCGCAACACCGCGATTCAATCGCAGGGATTCTTCCCACCCACGAACATCACCCGGACCAACGCGGATTCCAACTATCACGCGCTGCAGGCCAAGGTGAACAAACAGTTCTCCCGCGGACTGCAGTTGGGCGCGGCTTATACGTGGTCGCATGCGATTGATGACTCCAATGACCCGTTGATCCCGGAAGCTGGAGCGGGAAGTTTTCCGGTCGATTCGCGCAATCCGAATGTGACGTCGAAAGGGAACTCCGACAACGATATTCGGCAGCGGCTGGTGACGAGCTTCTCCTACGAATTGCCGTTCGGAAGAGGCAGAGCTTATCTCAGCGGCGGAGTCGTGGGAAAGACGCTGGAAGGTATTCAACTGTCCGGTATCGTGAGCACGCAGACCGGGCATCCCTACAGCATCGTGACGCCGCTGGACAACGGACGCAACGGGGTTGGCGCATTTTCCTTCCCCGACGTGATTGGCGATCCGTTCGCCAGCTCCGGCCCCCGCATCGATGCCAACGGCAATGTGCGGACCGGCGCATCGAACAATGCGGCGTTCAGCAGCACGTTCCTGGGACATATCGGCGATGCGGGCCGGAACCAGTTTTATGGTCCGCACTACACCAACGCAGACTTGTCGCTGGTGAAGAACGTAGCGCTTACCGAACGCTTCAAATTGCAACTGCGTTCGGAGTTCTTCAACGTGTTCAACCATCCGCAATTCGCTCAACCTCACCGCGGCGTGGGAACGTCGACGATCGGACTTTCGACCGCAACGTTGATTCGCTCTGATGGAACCACTTCATCGCGCCAGATTCAATTGGCAATGAAGCTGATCTTCTAGCGGATTGTTGAAGTCGAATTGGCAAAGGGGGCAGACCATCGCCCCCTTTTTTCCGTGTGGCGCGGGCGCCCTCGCCCGCGTTGCGCCTGATTTAAGCCACGTACGCTGGAAATCCTTGCTTTGGCCGCTCGCACCCTCTATATATGATGGCGAAACGGCGGCCATATGAACAAACGAGAGTTTCTGAAGAAATCCGGCATTCTGATTACCGGCGCTGCTTTGTCGCGATTCGTGTCGGCAGAACAGCAATCCGCGGCGCGCACCAACTGGGCCGGCAACTACAAATACAGTACCGACCACCTGCTTCAGCCCAAGACCGTCGAGGAAGTTCAGAAGGCAGTGAAGAGTTGCAGCAAACTGAGAGCGCTGGGCGCGCGCCATTCCTTTAACGGAATCGCGGACAGTACTGAGAATCAAATTTCGTTGAAGCAGTTTGATCAGATGACGCTGGACAAAGCGGCACGCACGGTCACCGTCGGCGCCGGAGTTACGTATGGCCAACTGGCGCCTTATATCGATGCCCAGGGCTTTGCGGTACACAACCTGGCCTCGCTGCCCCACGTTTCTGTCGCTGGCGCGTGCGCAACTGCGACCCACGGTTCCGGCAGCAAGAATGGCAATCTGTCGACGGCGGTTTCCGCGGTGGAATTTGTCACGGCCGATGGCGAGATCGTGACTTTGTCGCGGCAGAAAGACGGCGACAAGTTTCCGGCTGCCGCCGTCGCGCTGGGTGGACTTGGTGTGGTCACCAGAGTCACACTCGATGTGCTGCCGACATTTCAGGTCAGGCAAGTGGTCTACGAAAACCTGTCGCTGGCGCAATTGGAAAATCATCTCGACGATATTTTTCTGAGCGGCTATAGCGTCAGTCTCTTCACCGACTGGCAGAATCACAAAGCTACGCAGGTTTGGATAAAACGCCGCGTCGAACCTGGGAGTTCATTCGAATTCGCGCCTGAATTTTACGGAGCGAAGCTCGCCACGCAAAAGCTTCACCCGCTGGCCGGACACTCCGCGGAAAATTGCACTGAACAGCTGGGAATTCCGGGACCGTGGTACGAGCGGCTGCCGCATTTCCGCATGAACTTCACTCCCAGCAGCGGAGCTGAGTTGCAGACCGAATACTTTGTCCCGCGCAATCGAGCTATGAAGCGATTCTCGCGGTTGAAAAGCTTCGCGACCAGGTTGGTCCTCACCTGTTCATCTCTGAGTTGCGGACGATCGACGCCGACGAACTGTGGATGAGCACTGCGTACAAGCGGCCATCGCTGGCGATCCACTTCACGTGGAAGCCGGAATGGCCCGCGGTCAAAGCGTTACTGCCGATGATCGAGGAACAACTAGCTCCCTTCGATGCCCGGCCGCACTGGGCCAAACTTTTTACGATGGCGCCGTCACGGTTGCAGTCGTTGTATGCCAGGCTTCCCGACTACAAAGAGTTGGTCAAACACTACGATCCAAAAGGAAAGTTCCGCAACGGGTTTCTGGATACGAATCTCTACAGTGCTGAGCGGACAAGAGGGTGCCCCGTTTCTCGCAAAAGGCACGAGCAATGGGGCACCCCTCCAGTCCACCTCGTCTCGGCTGATGTTTTATTCGCCGTATTTGCTGCTTAGGTATTTGCCTACGTCGTTCTGTAGCTGGCCGTAGTCGTCGTGGATGGTGGCGCGCAATGCGCTCTCGGTGGAACTGCCTTCGGCCAGGCGTTGCAGGATGCGTTGCAGGTCGCTCAGGCTTTGGGTGTCGATGATGAATTGGACTGCTGCCAGCGACTCGTCATAGGCGAGGATTGCTTCCATGCCTGAGAAGCGCATGAAGCTGCCTTCCAGTTGGTTGAAGGGAATTTCCTGCTGGGCCTTGAAGAGTGCTGCGAGGCGGCGTCCGCGGGACGACAGCGACTTTGGCTCCATGGCTTGCGCGATGCCTTCATTCAGCCACTGCGGGCAGCGTCCGCCGGAAAGCTGGTTGATGAATGAGTGCGCAAGTTCGTGCTTCAGTACGCGCGACAAGTCGGGCGTGACTGAACTCATTCCGTTGACCGGGATGCGCAGCTTGCCGTCGTTGACGGCGCCTGCCCATGACGGCGATTGCGTGACGTCAAAAAAAGCCTGGTCGGTGTAGAGGATGACCGCAATGCTGCCGCGTGGCGCTACGCCTAGATCGCGGACCAGGTCTCCGTAGTGCGACTCCAGGGTCGAGACCAGATCGCGGCGCAATGATTCTGGCGTCTGCCGGCCTTCGTATTTCAGGGTGAAGTGGCTGCTTTCGTTTTGCGTGAAGTCTGATTCGGCGCTTGCGTCGCGTTCGGCCTTCTCCAGATATTTCTGCACCTGCGCGTCAGGACGAATCTGCAGCGACCGTTTCCAGCTGCGGATCGCATCTTTATTTCGATCACTGGCATATTGCGCGTAGCCCAGGATGGCCAGCGTGTCCGCTGAATCCGGGGCAGATTCGCACGGCGCGTTCGGCGTAGGGCAGAGCTTCGACTGCATTTCCGGTGCGCAGCAGCAGGGCGACGTAGTAATTCAGGATGGTGGGGTTCTGGCCTTCGAAGCGCATTGCAGTCTCGAAGTAGGTTCGCGCCTTGTTGTAATTCGTTTGCTCCATCTCGTGCTTGCCGGCGATGAAGTAGGCGGCGGCTGTGACCGGAGCATTACCTTGTTGTTCGAGCGCGGACAGCGCGTCGGCGTCCACCTTGCCGTCGCGGATAATCTTGTCGATGATTTCCGGTTCGCCCTTCAGGTTGTCGGACGGAGTAATCGACGGAGCGGCTTCGGAACTCTTGCCACCTGTGGTGGAAGCGCGCTCGGGGCGAACTCCTCCGGCTTCGACCCGATCGACTACCGATTTCGGAATTGCGTAAGAGTCTTCACCGACTTCATACTCCAGGTGAGAGCCGTTTTCGTGGACCTGGTCGGCGTAGATGGTGCGGCCGTTTTTCAGGCGGATGACTTCCGCGGAAGCGCCGGCGGCGCCCAGAAACAGACCCGATAAGAATAGGAAGATGACAGGTGCACGCACTATGGCGCATTCTAGCAACAGGGGTTAGGCCAGCCTACGTGACAAAGGTAATGAGAATTATTCCCGCCATGCCGTTGTTTCTCTTTCTGATGTTGCTGCGTTGCCGCACCGCCCGGCGAAGCACAACTTCCGGCGTCTGCACCGCCCGCTGCCGCGGTCTCGGCATCAGCTCCGCCGGAACATTCTGCCGAAGCTTTGTACCTGCGATTGCGCGATGTCGGACTGGACAAGTCGCGGGTCTATCACATTCGCGAAGTCACGCTGGAGCGCGCGGCCTTCCACATCACTTTTGACGATGGCACCATCGCTTTCACCGAGGATGTTGCCGGCCACGTTACCGGCGCATTCTTCGAGGGCGAAGGCGAAGTGCTGCTGATTCCGAACAACCAGGCCGAGCGCGCGTCCATGACGCTCTTCACCGGAGCCGCCATCCTGGAAGAGAAATTTGTTACTGGATATTTTCGCTTCAACGACGACACGTTTGCCGAATTGCAGCCTTCTCTGCGGACCGCCGACAATACGAAAGAGTTTGTCTCCCAGTGGGACTCAACTGCCCGCAACCTGTCGCAGATCGATGCCTTGCGGCTGTTGCTCAGCTTCGCCAATTCTCTGCCGGAGACGAATCACGGCGAAGCTTCGGGTGCGGCGTCCAAACCTCAAGAGGACGATCGCGTACTGCATGCCCGTCTTCAGGGACGAAGTCTGGGAACTTTCGATCTCTACTACGACTCGCTGGCCGCGGAACAAATCTGGGCCGGTCAATTCAAGACGGTGGAAGGAGAGGGTTACTACGACGTCTGGAGCGCATTCACGATGGGCCATCCCGGCGGCCGGTCCGGGGACGCGGCTGGCGTGATGGGGGAAGAGGCCAAGCCGGAAGCGTTCAGCGTTTCGCAGTACAAGATACGGGCCCACGTTGCGCCGCCGACAAGGCTCGATGCCGATGCTTCGCTGGAGCTGGAAGTGCGGCAGGGCGGACAGAGGGCCGTGCTCTTCGAACTTTCCCGCTTTCTGCAGATCAGCAAAGTGGAGGCTGATGGCCATGCGGTGGAGTTCATCCACAATCAGGCACTCGAAGGGAGTCAACTGGCGCGGCGAGGCAACGATCTGGTCGCGGTTGTTTTTCCCCAAGCCCTGCGCGCCGGCCAGAAAATCGATCTGCACTTTGTTTATGGCGGAGAGGTGATCTCGGAGGCGGGAGCCGGGTTGCTCTACGTTGGAGAGCGCGGCACGTGGTATCCCAATCGGGGGCTGGAGATGGCCAGGTTCGATTTGCAATTCCGTTACCCGGCGGATTGGACTCTACTGGCTACCGGCAAGCGAGTGGAAGGCTCGTCCTCCGACGTGCCGGCGGGTGAGCAATTCAGTCATTGGGTTTCGGATCGTCCCATGCCTACCGCCGGATTCAATCTGGGTAAGTACACACGCGCCGCCGCCCAGGCTGGCAATATTTCGGTGGAAGCCTACGCCACAACCGTGGTGGAACGCACCTTCCCGCAAGGCACAACCGAGGTGACCGCCCCTCAAGGCCTCTCTCCGATTCGTGGAGGCCGGCCAACTGATCCGATCGTGGTGAACGCGCCTCCGCCGTCGCCGGCGCGGAACGCGCAAGCAGTGGCGAATGTGTCGGCGCGCGCGGTCGATTTCTTCGCCCAGCGCTTCGGCCCGTATCCGTATGGCCACCTGGCGCTCACGCAAATGCCGGGACATGTCAGTCAGGGCTGGCCGTCACTAATTTTTCTCTCCAGCTTGTCATTTCTGACTCCGGAGGAAAAGACGGATTTGCACATGACTCCCGTGGCAAAGATTCTGAGCGATAACGTCATCGCCCACGAAACCGCGCACCAGTGGTGGGGGAATCTACTGTCGTGGAAGAGCTATCGGGACCAGTGGTTGTTTGAGGCGCTCTCAAACTACAGTTCCTTGCTATTGATCGAGTCGGAGTCGCCCGCAAAGTTCCGTGCTGTCTTGGAAAAATACCGTGATGATTTGCTCGCCAAGAACAAGGACGGTTCCATACTCGCTGACGCCGGTCCGGTCACCTTCGGCACCAGGCTCAACTGTTCTCATTTTCCCAGAGGATACGAGGCGATCAGCTATGGCCGCGGCACCTGGCTCTTCCACATGCTGCGGTCCATGCTGCGCGATGCCGAGCGGGAGAGAACGCATTCCCCGAACCTGCCAGACGCGCAGGCGGATGCGCCGTTCTTGCGCGGACTGGGAAAGATCCGGCAACGCTATCAGGAAAGAGCGATCAGCACGCGCGAGTTTCTGCAAGTATTCGAGGAGGAATTACCGCCGGCTCTTCGCTACGAAGGGCGCAAATCGCTGGACTGGTTTTACGAAGGATGGGTAAATGGCATGGCCCTCCCTCATTTCGAGTTGCAGTCAGTGAAGTATGCGCAGAAGCCGGGTGGCACGATCGTGTCGGGAACCGTGATCCAAAAGGACGCTCCCAAGGAGTTGGTCACGGTCGTTCCGGTATATGCAGAGCTGGGCGGAAAGAACCTGGTGCTGTTAGGGCAGGTATTCGCCGACGGCCCGGAAACAAGTTTCCGGCTTTCGGCCCCGTTGGGTACAAAAAAAGTCGTGGTCGATCCCTACCAGACCGTACTGACCCGATGAAGTGTGCGCGAGCGTCCCGCTCGTGCAGAAGCAACGCCACAAGTTTCCCGAAAAGACAAAAAGCCAGTCCCGAAACGGTGCGGATTGGTGGTCGGGCAATTCTACTAACTCGCCGGAAATTCATGCCACATTGTCTAACTCCAGGTTCTTCAATGATCTTCGCTAGAAAATGCTGTGGCAGCACACATGCAGGAGGCGATGAAAAGGTGAAACTTGTATCTTGTCCTGTCCAGTGCGCGAAGTGCGTGCGGAGTCTGATTGTGTTGCGTCAGCGCGTGAATTCGGTCAAAAGGCCGCAACCATCCTGTTGGTGGAAGACGAAACCTTCGTCCGCGACGTGGCTTGTGAAATCCTGAGTTCCGAGGGCTACCGTGTGCTGCAGGCGCGAAATGCAGCCGAGGCTGTCAAAACCTTTCGCGCGCAACCGGAGGCGGTGCAGCTGATTCTCGCCGATGTCGTTTTGCCCGACCGCAATGGTTGCGACATGGCGCTTGAACTCACACCCGGCACAGGCACGCGAGTAATTTTCATCTCCGGATATCCAGTCAATCGCGTTACCAGAAACGGCTTGCAGCAATCCGGCTGGTTCTATCTGCCTAAACCATTCTCAGCAGTGTTGCTGTTGCAGAAGGTCAAAGAGGTCTTGAGCAAAGTGTAGACACGAGCGGGTCTGCTCAGGAGGCTGCGCCGCCAAAGCGGACTGGGTGAAGCAGGCCTTCAGGCCTGCATTCAGATGTGCATGAGTGCGGGCTTCAGCCCACGAGGTACCTCAGCGGCTGAAGCCGCTCGTCGTCCCGACGGATAATGCAGAGCTAAAGCGCTGCTCTATCCAAAATCAAGATCAGAAGCCGGCGGACCTGTGCTCGACCGAACAGTCAACAGCGGCTGTTCCCCACTTGGTCCGTCGCCGTCCTGCTAGGCTGCATTGCCATTCCGGACTTGGCTTTTCGAAAAGAATTGCTTCCGCGGTTTGCCCGGGTGAGACCTCGAACGTTCCTTCCGCAATCGATTTTTGCAGCTCAGCAATTCGCTGGTTCCGCTTTTCCGGAGACGGTCCGAGTTGGGCCGCTAATGTCTCCGCTCCTGCCGGATCCGTCAGGAACTGGTATGCCAAGAGATGTTCTGTCGAAGACGGAGGCTCACCGTTGTCCGGCCCTGTTCCGTCCTGAGTCCCGGCAGCTGGCGGCGAATCTGTATTGGCCGGTACGTCACTTTGGGACGGCACCGTTGCCTGTAGGTTTCGTTCAATTCTCATGCGCTCTTTAGCTCCCCCTTTCTGCTCATGTGCCTCGTCCATGCAACGGAGACTGTGAGCCGGTCACAAGTCTGCTGCAATGCCCTCAGCCGCATCACACTCCACCCGATGCCCCCCGCGAAATTGCAGGGCCGGCATGGCCATTGCCCGATTCTGCCAGACGAGTGCGCAACCGGATCACTGCCATGGAATGAATCTGCGAGACTCGGGACTCTCCCACTCCCAGGATGACGCCGACTTCTTTCATGGTCAGCTCTTCGTAGTAATAAAGTGCCAGCACTTGTTGTTCCTTTTCCGGCAACTCAGCGATGGCGCGGGTTAAAAGATCCTTCATCTCGGAACGCAGACATAAGAAAAGGGGTGTCTCTTCCGAGTCGTCAGGCAGGTATTCGCATAAATCTTCTTCGTGCCCATCCCGCGGAGACTCGACTCGCAGGCTGCCGATCTCGAGACCGGAAATCTCTCCCAGCAAAAGCTGCAGGCCGCACAAATCAATGCCCAGTTCTGCTGCCAGTTCTGACTCGCTCGGATTGCGCCCGAGCGACGAACGCAACTGGTTGTGCGCTTCTTCGAGGCGGCGCGCTTTGCGCCGCAGGTCGCGCGGACTCCAGTCGAGTTCACGCAGGCTGTCGAGGATCGCTCCCCGGATGCGAAATTTTGCATACGATCCAAATTGCACCTGCTTGCTGCCATCGAATTTCTGCAGCGCATCGATCAAGCCCACTACACCGGCGTGCACGAGATCTTCCAGGAGTACGTGGCGCGGCAGGCGATCGTGAATGCGGCGTGCGATGTAACGGACTTGCGGCAACTGCTCAACCAGGAGCCGCTCCCGCTCGGCCTCGTCGCGTCCGCTTGCGCCGGCCTGTTTGCTGACTTCGGTCATGAATGTTCCGCCTGAGTACGCACGGAAGGTGGTCTTGCCAAGGCTGGAGGATGGAAAAAATCGTACATAAGCAGATTCCATGCCGGAGAGATAAGAACGGGATTAGTAGAAGATTAGAGGCGTTTATTGCAGCAAGATATTTCTCAAGTTCGGGAAGAGGCCTGATTTGGGAGCGACCGACGGCGGGCTCCGCTACACATGAAGTTTTCCAGCCTGATATATCCTCTAGTTGTGACCGCCGTCGAGGAATACGAGCAGCGTTTGCAAGCGCGGCAGTCCAGAGTTGTTCAGCACGAAAAAGTACACATTAGGCTCGGCAACCTTCGCCTCGTCTTGGTCGTTATCGGCGCCGTCATCGCCTGGGGTGCCTTTCACAAACACATGGTCTCGCCGGCCTGGTTGCTCTTGCCCGTAGCTTTGTTCATCGCCGTGACTGCCTATCATTCGCGAGTTCTGCGTACCCTCGACCTGGCCCGGCGAGCGGTATCGTTCTACCGCAACGGACTGGTCCGGCACGCCGACCGCTGGCCCGGTACAGGACAAAGTGGGGAACGCTTTGACGATCCTCATCATGTCTATGCTTCCGATCTGGATCTCTTCGGACGCGGCAGCCTGTTCGAGTTGCTTTCAACGGCACGCACGCGCATGGGCGAGGAGACACTTGCACGATGGTTGCTGTCGCCTTCCACTTTGGAACAGATTCGACCACGGCATTCGGCCGTGGCAGAGCTGCGTTCTCAGCTTGATCTTGCGGAGGATCTGGCAGTGCTGGGGGAAGATGCCAGAGTTGGCGTGCATCCCGAGGCATTGACGCGCTGGGCGGAATCGCCCAACCGCATGGCCCCCGAGTGGTTGCGCTGGGCGGCGCCCGTGCTGGCGGCGTCAGCAGTTGCCAGCGTTGTGGTTTGGGGTTTTTGGGGAATGGCGACGCCTCTGATTGTGGTTGTAGTGGTCGAAGCCGTTCTGACCTACCGGCTACGCTCTCCTCTGGATGCAGTCCTGCATAGCGCCGAATATGCCTTTCATGATCTGGAGCACCTCTCCGGCCTGCTTGCCCGACTGGAACGCGAGACCTTCCGTGCGCCTCGGCTACAAGAACTGCAACGCGAGCTTTCGTCTCATCACATGGCAGGTTCGCAGGCGGTGGCGCGATTGCAAACTATCGTCGATCTGATCGAGTCGCGTGACAACTTCATGGTGCGCGTCCTCGATGCTCCTTTGATGTATTCGGTGCAGGTGGCATTCGCGGCCGAACGCTGGCGCCGGGCTCACGGGCAAGCGGTGCGGACCTGGTTGCGTGCGATAGGTGAAATCGAGGCCCTTCTTTCTCTCGCGACCTACAGTTACGAACACCCGCCGATCACCTTTCCGGAGTTTATTGAAGGCGATGCGGGCTTCGACGGCGAGGGGATCGGGCATCCTCTGGTTCCGGCGGCAAACCTGCATTCGCAACAGCGTCCGCGTTGGAGGCGACAGCAGAGTGCTGCTGGTGAGCGGCTCGAATATGTCGGGCAAGAGCACGCTGCTGCGTGCGGTCGGAATCAACGTGGTGCTGGCTATGGCCGGCGCGCCGGTGCGGGCGACAGTCTCTGCGGCTTACTCCGTTGCAAGCTGGGTGCCAGCATCCGAATCAACGATTCCCTGCAGGAGGGCAGTTCGCGCTTCTACGCCGAGATCACCCGCCTGCGGCAGATCTTCGACCTGGCAGGCGGTCAGCCTCCGTTGCTGTTCCTGCTGGATGAATTGTTGCAAGGAACAAACTCGAAAGACCGCCGCATCGGAGCTGAAGGCCTGGTCCGGGCTCTGCTCGGGAGCGGCGCCATCGGGCTGATCAGCACTCACGATCTGGCTTTGACGGAAATCAGCGGGCTGCCTTCAGGTCATTTGCACAATGTCCATTTTCAGGATGAGTTCGAAGACGGGAAGATGAAATTCGACTACCAGTTGCGTGAAGGTGTGGTCACCAAGAGCAACGGCCTGGCGTTGATGCGGTCCATTGGTCTGGATGTGTAATTTTCAGCAATGTGCGATTTTGAGCAGAATTCGTACGAATCGGGCCTTATACCTGATCGGTATGGCTGTAAATGGTACCTTGCTCTGTATACACCGGGACCCGGCCCAATTGAGCTTGTTAGAACGAAGCGGATTCGAGCTGGTGACCGCAACCAATGGGCACGACGGTCTGCGGCTGTTCATGTCACAGCCCGTGGACGCCATTGTGCTCGATTACCACCTGGGCCTTCTCGATGGCGGAGTCGTGGCGGCTGAGATGAAGAAGGTCAAACCCACGATTCCAATCGTCATGCTGGCGCACGACCGGGATCTTCCGGTAAGTGCCCTGAAGGTGGTGGATGCCCTGGTCGCCAAGTCCGATGGTTTCGAGCTGTTGGTGGCGACAGTCACATCCTTGCTGAATGCGAAGCCGCAGCCTCCCGGTAAAAACTCTAAGGGAGTCTATACTCCCGCTTTTCGAAGTCGTCCCCGCAGTTTATGGGACGGGGTAGAGAGACGGCGCTCTCATATGGCTGCATTCGCAACCCACGAGAAAGATGCGCCTTTTTCGGAAAGCTTGTGGATAGGCATTCGCAATGGAACTGTCCGGTTCTGACCAGACTTTTGTAGCACCTCCATGAGAAAGTGTGTTCCAGTTGGCATAGCCGCTCTTGATGCATACGTCGCCAAAGCTGCGGCAGACGAGAAAGCGAGAGTGCAAACTTCCAAATAATTCCCAAAAGCATTTTCTCGAAATTGCGCGGTGCGCACGACACTAACTGGCTTTCCCCAAAACTCCCACACTTACCGTAATACTTTGCGCACCGCGTTCTACGCTGAAACTCCCGCCAGGTGCTTCAAAGATTGAGCGTGAAATTCCCAGTTCGAGGCGCTGCAGAAGTTTCCGATCGGGTTGAGGCTCTGACTTTCCGGCGCTGTCTGCGACTCCAGAAAGCTTCAAGCACAGCAGTGTTTGCGGACCCCGTGTATCGAGCTCGATCTTTAATACTGAACCCTGTGAGCCCATGCCGATCAAGGATCCCAGGAGGTGAAACAGTCCCTGACGCAGCCGGTGCGAATCGAACCATACCGGGCAGGGAGGCGGTGGGACATAGGCAAGCTCGACTCCTGCCGATTCCGCCACGAGCAAGAGATCGCCAACTGCGTCAACGACTGCGTGGGATAAATCGAAAATACTCGGCCTTTTCGCCGGGATGGCTCGCGTCCAAAAGCTCCCGGATAGCGGTGGCCAGCTCAGAAGCCTTTTCAGCCTGGACCAGTGCCTGGCTCACGATCTGTCCGTACTCCTCGGTCGTTGGCGACTGGAGAAGCGCCAACTCGAGTGAGCAACAGAGATTGGTAAGAGGCTGGCTGAGTTCATGGAAGAGGTCAGAAGTCAGTCGGCGAATCTCGCAATCCGCCGTTTCGGTGGGATCGGCCAACGCAGGCAGTTTCATGGCTCTGCGGCGGGTCGGGCGCCGCCATCAGGGTTCGAGCGCGCGCTCAGTTCGTAGCCCAACTCCCCGGACGGTGTGAATCAGGTGCTTGCTGTAGCCATCGTCCACTTTACGGCGCAGGTAGTTGACGTAGACGTCCACCACGTTGGTGGAAGTATCGAAGGAAAGATTCCACACATGCTCGATGATCATGGCGCGGGTAATCCGGCGTCCGGCATTGCGCATGAGGTATTCCAGCAGACAGAACTCTTTCGAGGTCAGGTCGATGCGGCGCCCGGCCCGCTCCACTCGCCGTTCGACGCGATCCAGCTTCAGGTCGTCTACGGCCAATACCGACTCCACCGGCAGGTGGCTTCGCCGCATCAAGGCCCGGATTCGGGCCGACAACTCGGTGAAAGAGAACGGTTTCCCCAGGTAGTCGTCTGCGCCCAGGTCGAGGCATTGAACGCGGTCTTCCACCCGGGTGCGCCCGGTCAGCACCAGAATCGGCATGCTGGGCTTCCGGGTACGCAGAAAGCGCAGGATGGCAACGCCGTCCAGACGTGGCAGGTTGAGGTCAAGGACGACCAGATCGAAGTCCAACTCGGCGGCCATGGCCCGTGCCTGTTCTCCGTCGGCTGAGACATCCACCGCGTAGTGTTCGGACTCCAGGCCCTTTTTTACGAAAGTTGCCAGCGCAGCATCGTCTTCCGCGACTAGAATTCGCATAAGGTCAATCTAATTTGATCTGTTTCGATTCTTAGTCAAGACAGGCGCTGATACAAGGAAGTTGGTACCAAACGAAGGTCTCTCTTTCCTCATAAGGAACAGGTGGCAGAAAAGGGAAACAGGGCCAAATGTACAGCCTCACACGCAACCCGAGATTTCCTGCTGGAATCTGTACGGGCACTGACGTGCGGTTCCCGATTTGGAGATAATGCAGGAAACAGGCACAGGCAGGCGCTATTAAGAGGATCTGATCGCGAGTGAATTTCTGGAGCCCAAAAACGCTCAAGTCCCTGGTGCTGCCGGGCGCCGTATTTCTGGTCGCGGCCTGCGTGGTCTTTCAGGGCGCGTTTGGTTCCATTCCGTCGGCTGCCGTCCACTTCTACTTCTATGCGGTCTTTGCTGGCGGCTTCCTGCTGGCCTGGCGCTTTCATTCCAGCCGTGTCTTATTCGCTCTCTGCACGTTGTTCTTGGCCCAGCGAGCGCTGGAATTCTTTTCTTCAGGACGGATCACAGCCGCCGGGCCCGGCCGGATCGCCCTTGAGGCCGTGGCTTTCCTCCTCCCGCTGAACTTCATCGCTTTCTCGGTTTTTCGCGAACGAGGATTGATCCTTCCCGCCATTTTTCCCCGCATGGCGCTGCTGTTCTTCGAGTCGGTTTTTGTTGCTATCATCTGCCGTCCGGGAGCAACAGTTGGGCCGGCGCTTCTCCACTCGCACTTTCTCGGAAAATTTACCTGGACGCCGCTGCCTTCGCTCGCCCTGCTCGCTTTTGTGGCGGCGCTAGGAGTATTGCTGTCTCGCCTGCTGATGTACCGCAAGCCAACCGAGAGTGGTCTGCTGTGGGCGCTGCTGGCGACATTTCTTGCTTTTCAAGTAGGCGCGGCCGGCCCGGCGGCAACGGCCTATGTAGCGACGGCTGGATTGATACTTGTCAGTTCCATCATCGAAAACACCTATTTTCTGGCTTACCATGACGAACTCACTACGCTTCCAGCGCGCCGAGCTTTCAATGACGCGCTTTTACGTCTGGAAGAGCCTTACGCAGTCGCGGTCGTGGACATCGATCACTTCAAGAGTTTCAACGACACCTACGGCCACGACACTGGCGATCAGGTATTGCGGATGGTGGCCGGCAAACTCGCTGCCGTTACCGGCGGCGGCCGCGCCTATCGTGTTGGCGGAGAGGAATTTTCCATCCTGTTTCCGGGGAAGACTGCCAAAGAGATTATGCCCCACCTCGAGTTGCTGCGGTCGGTCATCGAAGTGGCGACATTTCGAGTGCGGACCGGAGAGGATCGGCGCAGCGCTGCTCGTCGTGCCGAGCAGGATGCACGCGAAGAGGCTGCGCGCAAACGAGATGCTTCGCCCCAGGGCTTTGGCGGACGCGACCGGCGCAGCTCGGAACGCCGCGCCGAAGCCCGGCGGGCTGCCGCGTCGAGGAAGAAAGCCGAGGCCGTACGTCCCAGCAGTGCGGGGGCGAATCACGAACTTTCGGTTACGGTCAGCATGGGCGCGGCGGAGCCGACGGCGCGCCACCGCACCGTCGAACAAGTAATTCAAGCTGCCGATAAGGCCCTGTACCGGGCCAAGCAGTCCGGACGCAATCGAGTGGAACTTTCCACTCCGCCCCGCACTTTAAAGATGAAGCCCAGACAGAATATTGCATGAAGCGCTTCTAGCTTCTGGCTCCTGGCTTCTAGCCGGAACACTGGGGCCTGTGATTTGGCCAGCAGCTAGAAGCGAGCAGCCAGCAGCGTTATTTCGGATACCACTCCAGCAAACGTACCTCGATGCCAGTCCCTTCCAGTCCTTTTTGAAATACGGTGAGATCGGATCCGCGATAGTGATACGGGATCACGATCTTGGGATGGAAGGCTTTCACCGCGTCCGCAGCCTCGTCGGGCGGCATGGTGTAGGGCAGATTCATGCATACGAAAGCTACGTCGATGTTCTTCAGTGCGCGCATTTCCGGAACACCTTCCGTGTCGCCGGAAAAGTAGAAGCGCGTGCCGCCGTAAGTGAGCACGTAGCCGTTGCCGCGTCCCTTGTCGTGGAATAGTTTTCCCGGAGCGGGGCCGCGCTTCAGGTTGTAGGCCGGGATGGCTTCGATGGTCCAGTCCTGCCAAGTTTTGGTTTCGCCATTCGCGAGGGGTTTGGCAGTAGTCACGGTTTGAACCACTGCGGGAGGAGCGAGGATCTCCGTGCCGGCCTTGGTGATGGCCTTGATTGAGTCAGGATCCATGTGATCGCCATGAATGTCGGTGATCAGAATCAGATCAGCTTTCGGTCGCTCAGCGAAGCTCGCGGGCTTGGCGGGATCGAGGTAGATGATTTTGCCTCCGGCCTGGATCAGAGTGCTGGCATGGGTGAGAGGCGTGATCATGACCGGCCCGGCGGAGGTGGAGAAGGTTTGCGTCTGGTCTGATGCATTCACGAACGCCGAAAAGACCAGAAGAGCGCAGATGAGACCAGGGATCAGTTTCATAATCTGATGATAAACCGAAGATGTCTTGTGTGGGGCGGACACTCTTGTCCGCCGCTTGTGGGTTGGACTTCGATGTTTCCACCCATGTACGACCACAGCTTCAATCCGCCGCTCGGACCCCACTTCTCGCAAGAGACTCGCTATCGTGGACACAGCGCCGGCCAGCTTTAGGGGAAACACTACTCCATCTTCTGAAGCTTGGCTTTCTCTTCCGATACAAATGATGATTTCGCACTTGCGTCGAGTGTTTCGTCGGTTGGAGCGAGAGCGATGGCGTGTTGCACAGCCACTCTCGCGTTTTCTTTATCGTTAACAGACAAATAGCCGTCCGCGAGGCTGTCCTGGGCATTCGCTGATTGAGGATGCGCCCATGCGTTCAGCTGGAAAACTGCTAGGGCATCCTTCGGACGCCGTTGGCCAAGCAGATTGTATCCCCAGGTGTTGAAGCGATCTCCGTCCAGGCAGGAGGTCAGGTTGCCCTCTCCGCAACTTGTGATGAATGCCTGCTTTGCAGCCTCAAGGCCATTCGTATTAGCCAGTGCTGCTGCTTCCAGAGGCGATGGAGGAGGGGCCAAGGCACCCAGGTGCTTCACAGAAATCTCTCCATTCTGTCCAGCAACGTGATCAATCTCCCTCAAGGCATTCGAATCCGACTTCACCTTCGCGTCCAAGAAAGAAAGCACGATCTTGCACGCTTTCTGATATCCGGCACTTCCAGTCTCCCGATTCCACCCGTTGAGTGGATAGCTTGTCGGCAGCGGTGCATGGAATTCTGCTCCTATCATCGCGAATGAAGTAAAGTCGCTATGGTGCATCTTATCTATGGTAATGAAGACACGATCGGCGTGACGAAAGGAGTCAATGGCACTGAGATCGAGAGGCTCATTGCCCTGTGCGCCCTGGGCTCGGCGAAGGTCCAGAAATGATGCCCTCATTTTCTCGGGCGCGTAGCCGAAGGAGTGGGTCAGCACGCTGGACTGTCCCTGGAATCCGTAAGTTCCATCCAAGGCAATGACGGCAGAGACATCACCGTTGCGCAATCCCAGGATAGCGGCTTCGATGGCGCCGACGCTGTGTCCTATCACGGCCAGGTTGCTTTTATCGATGGTTGGCTCGGTTTGTAAGACGGACCACGCAAACTCCATGTCCCGGACCGACGATTCCAAATCGTCAGGAGTTCGCGACTGAAACGTTTGTTCGTCGGATGGGCCGAGTAAAGAGATGCTGGCGACGATATAGCCATGACTGGCCAAATACTCAGCCAGAATCACGTTTGAATTGATCGGAGCATTTAGTCCACCGAAGTAGAGGACCGTGGGAAAAACTCCCTTGGCCCATGGAGCGTCGCGATAGGCGTTCATCTCACATGCCTGCAACTGCGGTATCTCGTTTCGCGGAACGGAACCGACAGCATCATCGCGGCTCCGTTGTCTCATGATGGTATTAAACTCGGCGAAATCTACTGGTGCGCTCTGGTCGACATAATCGCCAAAGTGCATCTTTCTCATGGATTGATCGGGCGATGCCGGATACCAGATATTGATTTGGGTCGGACGGCCATTCAGATCGGGCGAAAATGTCCCATCGTAACTTCGCGTGGATTTCCAGGTGCGTGAATTGTCATAGCGGAAGATTGTGCGAAAACCTATCGCATGAGTTCCGGCGCGCAGATTGCCCCAAATTGGCGGAACTGACTCCGGCTCAGGGCTGACGGCCTCTGCTGGGAGTTGCGCGTTCGCCTCCAGCGATAATGCCAGAGAAAGTGGAAGGAGCAAGAACCTCGGTGAAATGCGCATGTTCTTAAATACGAAGCCGAAGCCTCGTTGGTTCCGTGATCGGCTGCCGCGGTTTAGCCGGGATTACTGTTGAAAGGTCGCCATTACATTCAGCATCCAACCGAACTTGCCCGAGTAGATCAGTGCCTCGGCAGGTCAATGAGTGTAATCGCATGATTACGTCAACTGTCTGTGAGTGACAGCACGACTCGATACTGCGGTCTATGGAGCAGTTGGCGTTCCCTCGCGACTCCTAGGGCCGCACTACACCAACCGATCCCTCGATCGTGATTTTCGTTCCGTACTTCTGGGACATTTCCTGTACCCGGCGCAAAATCCTCTGGCTGGCTTCTGGACCGGCCAGGCGTGGCGTGCCGCTTTCCGTCAGCTTCATTCCGTATCCCAGATCGACGGGATAGAGACGTATCTCGACCACTTTGCCGTGATCGAACTTGCTTTCTGCGATCATGGCGTCGAAAGGGGGTTGGCCGGCAAATCCCTGAGCGTTGGTCGCGTTGTTGAAGTCGGCATGCGTGGCCCGCTCTGGATGGACGAACGCATCCGCCATTATTTTTTGATTTTGCTGATACACGTTGGCCGGCATGGGTTCCTGTATGTCGGCCCAGAAGAAATCGCCCATGCCGTAGAAGATCGGCTTGCCTTTGTAGATTTCAATCGGACCCAGATGGTGAATGCCGGTCGTCACAAAGGTGTCGGCGCCGGTGTCGATTGCCTGGTGCGCCAGATCTTGTAGAAATTCGGCCGGCGTGTCAGCGAAGTCGTTCTTCGCTTCCGCCGCCGTGCTTCCTGCTGGCTCGTGAGAGTGGATGGTGGTGATGAGAAAGTCCGCATGTTGCTTGCCCTGCCGCACTCCGCGCAGAATTCCCGACAAGTCGGTCGCATCCATCGCGTAGCGAAAGCCGAAGCTTTTTCCCAGAACAAATTTATTGCTTAGTAGCGAGAGTTCGTCTGGCAGCTTGCTGTCTTTCTGTTTCTCTGCCGGGATAGAGTGCATTGCGCAGGCGGACCACCTCGGCCATCTGCTCCGGTGTTACGACGACAGACTTCTTCAAAGTCAGCGCGTTGATTCCGGGACGAGCCGGTGCCGCGGCCATCGCCGGCAGGGCCTCCGTTCCGGGACGGAACGTGGACGCCATCGACACCAAACCGATGCGTCCCTTGGCGCCTTCGAAGTATCCTGCAGCCTGCGCCAGGCCCAGGTTTTCGCCCGCACCGGCGTAGGCGATGCCGGCACCCTCCAGCCAGTGGCTGGTCTCGCGCATGCCTTCCACTCCCCAATCGAGCGCATGATTGTTGGCCCGCGAGACCAGATCGAATCCCATTTGCGCCAGATCCTTCGCAACCTCTGGGGTGGCCACCAGAGTGACGTCCTCTGGCCCGGGATATGGATATCCAGTGAAATGCCGTATATCGAGAATCGAAGTCTCCATATTCCCGTAGGTGACGTCGGCCCGCTTCAGGATCTCCACCACTTTGCGGAAGCCCTCATCGTTCGCGGCGTACTGCAGCAGTGGGCGCGAGATGATGCAGTCTCCGACCGTGACCAGCGTGAAGCCGTCTGGAACATTGGTCTCCAACTCGCGGGCAAGTGGCCGCTTCGAATCAAACTTGGAGGGGTCTTTTATGCCGGGATCGGCAGGGCTGAGATTCGCGGGATTCTGGCAAATCGCGGTGGCAATAAGGAGAAAAGGGACAATCAGCCTTGCCACCTTGGTTGAAACCGCCATTGCAGTCGACGACGGAAGCATACGTTCACCTCGCGAGCGAATGACAGATGAAGAGACATCTTACAGATCGACATGGTATCGATCCAAAACAGTCCTTGAATATGGCCGCCTGCTAAAAAATGTAACCTCCCTGATTGCGGGCGCCTAAGTTTGTTGCTATAAGTCCCCATCTCGAAAATCAAGGGTTAGCGATGGTCCCAGCGGGATGGGGTTCCCGCATGGTGATCACCAATTGTTCGTTCAGGAGTGAGGCAATGAAGTTCTTCGCGTTGTCGGTGTTTTTTCTGTTGGTCTGCCCGAGTTTCGTATTCGCACAGAAAGTCATCTATCAAAAAATCGATGAGTCCGTGGCTGTAGACAATGGCGGTAATGGGGGCGTCGGATGGGGATCGTGCGTGACCTGTGCGGGTGGGGTTGCGGATGGTACGGCCAGCATCGCCAGCTCTCCCTTCATCACGAAACCTTCGGTGGATGGGGCCAGCCGCGATTTTTACATCAACGGCAGCGCTTACACCAACGGGCTGTGGTGGTACAAGGTCGGTATTAACGATCGTGCATCAAACTTCAAAATGGATTTCTGGCTCAACGTGACCAGCGATACGCAACACGCGCAGGCATTGGAGTTTGACGTTTTTCAGCTCAACAAACAGATTACTCAATTCGCAACCGGCACGGAATTCATGTTCGGAACCCAGTGCAACTACGCAGCCGGCGTTTGGGATGTCTGGGATGCATCTCATTACAAGTGGTCGCACACCAAGGTTGCCTGCAAACAGTTCACGCCCAACAACTGGTACCACATTACGCTGAACTTCCATCGCAGCTCCCCGGACAATTACGAGCACTATGAGTCCGTTGCGATCGCGCAATTCGACAGTCGCGGCAAGTTGGTCAGCAACAAGACATACAACTGGAACATTGCTTTTCCCTCGGCTGCGCTGCCGGCAGGTTGGGGTGAGGACATGGGCCTGCAGTTCCAGATGGATATCGCCAATGCCGGGGCCAGCATGACGGAATACGTCGACGGCGTCACGCTTACTGCGTGGTGATCTCGCCAAAAGCTACTTCACCCTTGTCATTCCGAGCCAGCTTCATCGGCGAGGAATCTGCTTGTTGCCGGCAGAGAAACAGCAGATTCCTCGCGCGAAACATCGCGCTTCGGAATGACAAGCCTTCCGGGATTTTCCAACTGAAACTCGCGCGGCGTTTAGCATCGCGCGTCCTCGTCGTCGAAACCGATATACTGTTATCCGCCCGAATTTCAGAGGAGATGGCGGACAATTGAAGATATCTGGACAGTCGATTATCGGATTTCGTTCGGCGACCAATAGCGGTACGTCGTTCCGTGCTACGAACCCACGCACGGGCGAACCTTTGCCAGTAGATTTCACTGCCGCGGGGCCGGACGAACTCAATCTGGCTGCGAACCTGGCACATGAAGCGTTCGGGACTTACAGCCAGCTCTCGGGACGAGAAAAGGCAAAGTTCCTGCGGACGATCGCCGCGAAGATTGAAGGCGCCGTGGATGCTATCGTCGAGCGCGCCGAGCAGGAGACCGCTCTGCCAAAAGCGCGGTTGCAGGGAGAAACCGGTCGGACTTGTGGACAGCTTCGCCTTTTTGCGCAGGTCGTGGAAGAAGGATCATGGGTCACGGCTCGTATCGACCGGGCCGATGCGAACCGCAAGCCGGCTCCCAAGCCCGATCTTCGTTCCATGCTGCATGCGCTGGGTCCGGTGGTGGTCTTCGGCGCCAGTAATTTTCCTCTGGCGTTCTCGGTGGCTGGCGGGGACACAGCTTCAGCTCTGGCTGCGGGAAATCCTGTCATCGTCAAGGGACATCCTGCGCACCCTGGCACCAGCGATCTCGTAGGCCAGTTGGTGCGAGATAGCGTTCAGGAGTGTGGTTTGCCTGAAGGAGTTTTTTCGCTTCTGCTCGATTCCGGCACCGACGTTGGAGTTGCGCTGGTCAAACATCCTCTGGTGAAAGCGGTAGGGTTTCACGGGATCGCACCATGCCGGAAGGGCGCTCATGGATCTGGCGGCGGCCCGCCGAGAACCGATCCCAGTGTTTGCCGAGATGAGCAGCACGAATCCAGTTTTCATTCTCCCCGGAGCATTGCGGGAAAACGGCGACAGCATTTCCACGGGAATGTTCGGATCTCTCACCATGGGAGCGGGCCAGTTCTGCACCAAACCGGGGTTGGTGTTTCTGCCCGAAAGTGCCGAAGCCACAACATTTATCGACAAGCTGCGAAATCTGGTGACGGACTCGAGCGAGTTCCATATGCTGACGCCCGGTATAAGAACCGCCTATCAATCCGCAACGGCACGCCGCCGGACTCAGAAAGGAGTCCAGCTTCTGGCAGAAAAATCGTCCCCGGCCCCAGATGCTAAAGCAGACACTAAAGATCAGAACTTCGGTGTGGGCGCGGCGCTGTTCGAAGCCGATTGCGAATCCTTCCTGCAAAATCCGGATTTAGCCGCGGAAGTTTTCGGTCCCGCGACCCTGGTGGTTCGCCATTCGAGTCGCTCCGGATTGCTGGAACTCGCGCGTAATCTGGGAGGCCATCTGACCGCGACTATTCATGGCACCGAGGCCGATCTGCGCGAGTTCAGCGATTTGATCTCGATTCTGAAAAGCAAAGTTGGCCGGTTGGTCTTCAATGGATTCCCAACGGGAGTCGAGGTCTCTCACGCCATGGTGCATGGCGGACCGTATCCCTCGACCTCCGATGGACGATCGACATCAGTTGGCAGCGAAGCGATCTTCCGCTTCTGCCGGCCGGTTTGTTGTCAGGGATTTCCAGAATCCGTTCTGCCCGCCGAGTTGCAAAACAGCAACCCCTTGGGCATCTGGCGCATGGTTGACGGAGAAATGACCAGGGAACCGCTGACATGCTAAAGTTGAACCCACGGAGAGGTGGCAGAGTGGCCGAATGCGGCGGTTTGCTAAACCGTTGTACTGGCTAATACCGGTACCCAGGGTTCGAATCCCTGCCTCTCCGCCAGATTTCTTAATTTCAAACACTTACGTGACATATCTGCCCGGTAGGATCTTGCTGGCGCAGCGCCTCTTTCCCTGGTGCAGATGTCCCGGAAGTGTCCTGAATGTCCGCGCTGATCGCGAAACGGGAATTTCGGAGACCCCACGCCTACCAGCAGGCGTTGCCACTCGTGGCTGATTACTCATCCCTTCTCGGGATTTCTCGCTAGCAGAGCTGAACAGACAAAGTCGAGTGAGGCCGTTTACCGAGTACTGTGACGCCAATCACAGGGAACTACTCCGGTGCCGGATTAGGATGCAGACAGCCTTGGTGGCTTGGGGATGGGCGACTGGAAGTGGGTACACGTGCTGGGTCTGTCCGGTGTATGCGGCCGGTTGCTTCCTTGAAAACTCCTTCTTAGGTTCTGGAGCACAGCGGTCAGACGGTTGAGGGTTGCGGTAGAATCAAATGGTGCGCAAAGCGTCACAATTCGTTTCGATCGCGTTGTCGATCGTCGTGGTCGCGCTTCCGCTGTTGGCATGTCTGACATCTTTCGCGGAGATGAGCCCGGAGCAGCGTGAGTGCTGTGAAAAGATGGCCGGCCGCTGTGAGATGTCTGTAATGCCCAGCTCGCACTCGTGTTGTCAGCACCCTGTCTCGCCTCATACAGCTACCGCGTCAAGAATCCAGAGCAGCGATTTCGGCTTGGCGATTACGATGCTTAGCCGAAGCTCCGTCACCTTTCGCCCGTCCAATGATTGGAATCGCTGTCGGCACATTCGAGTCACCGCCGGAAAGCCCTCCGCAAAGCGTCAACGTCCTTAGAATCTGATCCCTTCGTCGCCATAGAAGTGCGAGGCCGCACTTGTGTGTCCTCGTGTGACTTCATCTCCAGTCATGTGCGAGGAGAAATGACGAAGATCAGCAGAATCTGTGTGTTTGTCTTTTGGGCTGTTGCGGCCTCCGGCCAAAACGCTCCAACCAGCCTCCAGTTACTCATCGAAGAAGCCCGGCAGAACAACGCCGCAATCAAAGCTGCAGAGCGCGCCATTCAGACGTCCGAATACATGCCCAAACAGGCGTCGGCGCTGCCAGACACTGAAGTGATGGTCCAGAGCTTCACCGTGGGTAGTCCGAGGCCGTTCGCCGGATACAGCAATAGTGACTTTGCCTACATCGGCTTTGGTGCATCGCAGGAACTTCCTTATCCCGGGCAAGCGTGCATTGCGCGGAAATGTCGCGCAGCATGGGATTGCCATCTCACGCGCGGAGAAAGATGCAGTCGCGTGGGATGTGCTCACCCGCCTGAAGCTGGCGTATTTCCAGCTTGCGGCGTCCCAACAACTTGTCGCTGTGCTCGAACAAAATCAGCAACGCACGGATGAGATCGAGCAAGCTGCAGAGATCCGTTATCGCGTGGGACAGGGAACGCAGCAGGATGTACTCCGAACCCAACTGGAGCGAACGAAGCTCCTGAACGAGCTTTCCATGCAGCGCCGCGAGAGCGCTCAGGCCCAGGTCGTTTTGAAAGCGCTTCTGAATCGAGCACCCGAATCGGGTGACATTGTTCCCGAACCACTTTCTTCCCGCCGCATTCCCGAGGCTCCCGCGCTCTTCGCGAAGCTCCGGCAAAACAATCCTGAGTTGCATGTGAGTGCGGAGCAAGTGTCCCAAAGCCAGGCCGCTGCGGCCCTCGCGAACCGGGAAAAGAAACCCGACTTTGCGGTTCAGTACATGTGGCAGCACACGGCGGACAACTTCCGCGACTATTACATGGGCACGTTCTCGATCAAGCTGCCAAATCGTTCTCGAGTGCGGGCCGCCGAAGCCGAATCGCAGGCCAAGCTCACGCAGGCTGAGGCCGAAAAGGAATCTCGCCTGAAGGAAATGGAAAGCGATCTGGGAGAACAGATCGCGATTGTTCAAACTTCCGAACAGCAATTGACGGTTTACGACCAGGGACTCATTCCACAGAGTGAGTCGGCATTGAACGCCGGCTTGTCTGGGTATCGCGCAGGGAAACAGGACTATCAGGGTCTGCTTGGGTCGTACAACGACACGCTCCGCCTCGCAATGGATCGCGAACGCACACTGGCCGAACATGAGGCTGCTGTTGCCCGCATCGAGCGCCTCATTGGGGAGGAACTGAAATGAACTACCGCAGACTTTTCGTTATCGCGGTTGTGCTCAATCTCGCTACTGGCGTTTGCCGCTTACTGGTTCTGGCAGTCTTCGCGGGGCACAAAACCATCAGAAAACGCAGCCACAGAGCATCCGCCGATGGAAGGGTTCACTCCCTCTGCAATTGAAAGCGCTCCTCCCACACTTGCTCCGGTCGAGTTGTCGCCGGAGCGCATGCAGAGCATTGGTGTACGCACTGGGCGGGTCGAATACAAGACGATTAATTCTGAAATCCGCGCTATGGGTACGGTGGAGGTGGATGAGCGGCGTGTGGCGTATGTGCAGACCCGTTATCCAGGCTGGGTGAAAGATGTGTTTGTGAATGCGACCTATCAATTTGTGAGAAAGGGTAATCCGCTCTTCACAATCTACAGCCCGGAACTGGTAGCCAGCCAGCAGGAATACTTGCTCGCAAAAGCTAACGCAGGCCGACTCGGTCAGAGTTCTGTCGAGGGAGTTTCCGCTGGCGCAGACACTCTGCTCCGCTCGGCCCGCGAACGCTTGCTGCAGTGGAGCTTGTCGGAGCAGGACATTTCGAAACTAGAGACCAGCGGAAAGCCGCTGACGGAATTTACGTTTGCTTCTCCGGTTTCTGGCTACGTGGTTGAACGCATGGTGTTGCCAAACGCCTACGTGCAACCGGAAATGCGGCTGTACTCGATTGCGGACCTTTCGACCGTCTGGGTAAACGCACAGGTATTCCAGCAGGATGCCGGCAAGCTGAAGCCGGGAGATCCTGCTGACGTCACGGTGGACGCGTATCCCACCCGGATATTCCACGCGCACGTCGAACAGGTCCTTCCCCAAGTTGATCCAGCCACGCGCACCCTGCGTGTGCGACTGTCGATGCCGAACCCCACCCTTGCGCTGAAACCTGGCATGTTCGTAAATGTCCGGTTGCGAGCGCCGCTCGGACGCCAATTGTTTGTCCCCGCCTCAGCGGTGTTGCAGGCGGGAAGCCGTCAAATTGTGTTCCTGTCGCGAGGCCAGGGATCGTTCGAGCCGCGTGAGGTGCAGCTCAGCGCACCCACTGACGAAGGCTTCGTTGTACTCAAGGGCCTCAAGTCTGGTGACACAGTTGTGACCTCGGCCAACTTCCTGATTGATTCGGAAAGCCAGCTCCAGGCTGCCGCGGGAGCCTACACTCCTCCACCGCCTGGCGCTGGAACGGCAGCAGCGATGAATGGGCCAGAGCCGCAAGCTTCGGCTGAACTTACAACTGATCCATCGCCTCCGCACAAAGGCAAGAACCGCGTCCAGGTGAAGCTCACCTCGTCCGACGGCAAACCGCTCTCCGCAGCAAGAGTAACGGTTCGTTTCTTCATGGCCGGCATGCCGGAGATGGGCATGGCAGAGATGAACGTGACCTCTCAGCTCACTGACCGGGGCAATGGAGTTTATGCCGGCGAAGTAGAACTCGGCTCTGGAGGCACGTTTCAGGTCACTATTAGCGCAGAGCAAGCCGGAAAAACGGTTCTAACCAAGCGCGTGAATCTGACCGCGACGGGAGGTAATTAAGCCATGATCTCTCGTGTGATCGAATGGTGTGCAAGCAACCGTTTTCTTGTCTTCATCGGCGTTCTAGTTCTCGTGTTGGGCGGCATCTGGTCACTGCAGAGGGTGCCGCTGGACGCCTTACCGGACATCTCCGATGTGCAAGTCATAGTTCACACCTCGTGGCCGGGACGACCTCCCAATGTCATTGAAGATCAGGTCACGTATCCCATTGTTACGACCTTGCTGGCTGCACCCCAGGTGAAGGCTGTGCGGGCGCAGACGATGTTCGGCGACTCTTACGTTTATGTCGTCTTTCAGGACGGCACCGATATTTATTGGGCCCGCTCGCGTGTCCTCGAATATATCCAGGGGCTTGGTGGACGCTTGCCCGAAGGGGCCGCACCGATGCTCGGGCCGGATGCGACCGGTGTGGGTTGGGTGTTCGAATATGTGCTCATCGATCGCAGTGGCCGGCATAGCCTTGCCGACCTGCGGTCGCTTCAGGACTGGCAGGTTCGTTACCAGCTTGAAACCGTACCCGGAGTCGCGGAAGTAGCGTCCATCGGAGGTTTCGTAAAGCAGTATCAGGTGCAGCTCGACCCCAATCGGCTGCTCGCCTATGGCATCCCACTTTCCACGGTGATTGACCGCGTGCGCGCCAGCACGAACGAGGTTGGCGGGCGCGTGCTGGAAATGAATGGTGCGCGTTACATGGTTCGTGGACTTGGCTATCTGCGTTCCCTGGGCGACCTGGAGAACGTGCCCGTCATGGCCAAGAACGGCACGCCGGTTCTCTTAAAGGATTTAGGCACGGTCACATTCGGGCCGCAGATTCGCGAGGGCGTCGCTGAATGGCAAGGCGAAGGCGAGGCCGTGGGCGGGATTGTAGTGATGCGCTACGGGGAGAATGCGCTGAGTGTAATCAACGGAATCAAGAAGAAGGTCGCGGAGATTGCGCCTTCGCTGCCTGCTGGAGTCGAGATCCACGCAGCGTATGACCGTTCGGGATTGATCGAGGAATCCATCCGTACTCTGAAACGAGACTTGCTGGCCGAGTGTGCGATTGTCAGCTTTGTCACCATCGTTTTTCTATTTCACTTTCGGTCAGCACTTATTCCCATTCTCACGTTGCCAGTTGCACTGCTTGGCGCATTCGTGCCCATGTACCTTCTGCACATCAGCAGCAACATTATGTCGTTAGGAGGTTTCGCCCTTGCGATTGGCGTATTGATCGATGCGGCCATCGTCATTGTCGAGAACGGCTATCGGCATCTTTCCGAAGCTGGCCAGGTTACAGAGGGCGAGCGGCGACGAATTCTCATTGATGCGGCCAAGCAGGTGGGACCCGCACTGTTCTTTTCGCTGCTCATCATCGTGGTCTCTTTCTTGCCGGTCTTTCTGCTGGAGGCTCAGGAGGGCCGGATGTTTCGGCCGCTGGCCTGGACGAAAACACTGTCCGTGGGATTCTCCTCTTTCCTTGCAATCACGGTTGTTCCTGCCCTGATGGTGATGTTCATCCGCGGGCGGCTTCGACCGGAATCGGCAAACCCGGTGTCGCGATTCACCCAGGCGCTATATTTGCCAGTGCTACGGCTCGCCTTACGGTGGCCGTGGCTGACAATTGTCCTCAACTTGATTTTTCTCGCCGCGACGATTCCGCTCGCTTTCCGTCTGGGCAGTCAGTTTATGCCGCCGCTGTACGAAGGATCGTCGCTGTACATGCCGACGTCCCTGCCTGGAATCGGCATTACCCAAGCCACGCAGCTCTTGCAGGAACAGGATCGGATAATCCGCAGCTTTCCTGAAGTGGACAGTGTCTTTGGAGTAGTTGGCCGTTCGGACAGTTCAACCGACAACGCTCCCCTAGATATGTACGACACGACCATTATGCTGAAGCCTCGCGAGACGTGGCGTCCCGGGATGACCTATGAAAAATTGATTGCGGAGATGGATTCAAAGCTTCAATTCCCGGGGCTCTCGAACACATGGACGATGCCGGTGCAAAATCGTCTCGACATGCAACTGACAGGAATCAAAACGCCAGTCGGCATGAAGATTCAAGGAACCAACGTGGAAGGAATTCAGGAGGCCGGCTCCCGCATCGAGAAACTGTTGGCGCGCCTGCCCGGCGTGCGCGCAGTATTTGCGGAACGTGTTTCGCAGGGTTTCTATCTCAATATCGATGTCAATCGCCTGGAAGCTGCCCGGTACGGGATGACGGTCGAAGACGTGCAGCGGGCCGTACAGTCTGGAATCGGTGGCGAAGACATCGCACAAAACGTCGAGGGCCGGGAACGGTATCCCATTAACGTGAGGTATCAACGGGACTTCCGGGACACTCCTGAGGAACTGGCTCGCGTGTTGGTGGAAGCTCCTTCCGGCGCGCAAGTACCGCTTGGTTCCGTCGCGAACATCTCATTTTCGCGCGGCCCGGCAATGATTCGTGATGAAGAGGGTCAGCTCACCGGGTATGTATTTATCGATCTCAAGACATCGGACTACGGCGGCTTCGTGAATCTGGCGAGCCAACTTCTGAAGCAGGAACTGAAGCTGCCGGTCGGTTTCACTTATCAGTGGTCGGGAGTATACGGATTCCCAGTTGCGGGCACGAGAACGGCTTAAACTGATTTTGCCAATCGTTTTCGCTGGTAATCCTTTCCTGCTGTATCTGGTGTTCGGTTCTGTAACCGAAGCCTTGGTTCTGATTTTTCCAACTGTTTACGCAATCAGCGGCGGGCTGCTGCTTGCAGTGGATTCTCGGTTACAACTTTAGCGTTGCTGTTTTGGTGGGCTATATCGCGCTTGTTCGGCATCGCAGTTGAGACGGGAGTCGTTATGGTGGTGTATCTCGGATGAGGCTCTGGAAAGGCAAGTCGCCACAGGTCAGCCGCTCACGTTAGAAGCGATTCAGGACGAAGTGATTGAAGGCGCGGTCGACCGGCTCCGGCCGAAGCTCATGACAGTCACTGCAGTCCTGGCCAGCTTGGTCCCCATTCTGTGGGAGAGTGGCATTGGCTCAGATGTAATGAAGCCGATTGCG